>CAZFYG010000001.1:0-113292 GCA_964523375.1 uncultured Gammaproteobacteria bacterium
AGCACAGCACTCATAACGCTGGGGTCGGTGGTTCAATTCCACCCATAGCCACCAATGACCATTAGTTAAATATAAGAGAGGTTGTCATAACTATGACAATCTAATAATTGGTTTAATCTTTCTTTAGATAGCTTAGTATTATTACAAGAGATATAAGTGCAAGAAGAGCATCTTCTCCAAGCATATTTAATATATTTGATACATTATTATAAACATCTCCGACAAAGGGAGTTTGTGGCCCAAAAATAATACCAAGAAGAAGAGATACAATTACAAGCGGAATAAGAAGTTTAGTAACTTTATTTAGAAAGGTTGTAAGGCTTGTTAATGTAACTTTAAAATTCATATGTGTTTCTATAAGAGTTAAGAAGAGTGTACTCCACTCTTCTTAACATATTAAGTATATTACTTAACTAGGCTCATTAGAACAGCTAAAACAAGAAGACCAACAACGCCACTAGTAGCTAATTGCTCAACTAATGTTGTTATGTTTCCTATTACATCAAGACCAAGAACGTCGCCAAAAGCTAATGCCCCAACGATTCCAAGTCCTAAAATGCCAGTTATAACGCTAGTTAAATTACTAACTAGGTCGCCTATCATTCTCCATGCATTATCCATAATATTTCCCCCCTATAGGTTTTATATGTTTTGCATGAATATAAGACCATATAAGTATAAATAGGGCAAATTATATGAAATGATAAATTCTCAAAGTTTGACTTTTGAGAATTTATCTTATATGAGTATTATTCTTCAGAATCTGATGCTTCTTCTGCTTCATCAGAAGCTTCTTCGACTTTCTTCTCCTGAAGTGCTTTAGCTGATAGTTTCATCTTACCTCTATCAAAGCCAATAAGTTTAACTTCTATTTCATCGCCTTCTGAATAAACTGCAGATACGCTTTCAGTTCTTTCATGTGAAATTTCAGAGATGTGCAATAGACCATCTTTACCTGGAAGAATATTTACGAAAGCTCCAAAATCAACAATTTTTACAACTTTACCGTTATAAACTTTATTAAGCTCAGGCTCTTCTAAAATACCCTCGATGATTTCTAGACATTCTTGCATTGATGTTTGATTTTGACCAAAAACAGAAACAGTTCCATCATCACTAACATCAACAGTTGCACCTGTTTTTTCTTGCATGCCTTTAATAACAGCTCCGCCCTTTCCAATAATTTCTTTAATCTTATCTTTTTCAACCATGAATGTTTTCATAGCAGGAGCGTTCTCAGAGAGCTCTTTAGGAGTCGAAATAGCCTCATTCATAATTCCAAGAATATGAGTGATAGCAACCTTGGCCTTAGTTAGAGCTGTTTCCATAATGGCTTCATTTATACCCTGGATTTTAATATCCATTTGTAATGCTGTAATACCATTCTCAGTTCCAGCTACTTTAAAGTCCATATCACCTAAATGATCTTCATCACCCAAGATATCAGTTAGGACAGCAAAATCATCACCTTCTTTGATTAACCCCATTGCTATTCCGGCAACTGGACTTGAAATTGGAACCCCTGCATCCATAAGTGATAAAGATGTACCACATACTGATGCCATTGAGCTTGATCCATTTGATTCTGTTATCTCAGAGACAACTCTCATTGTATAACCAAAATCTTCTAGATCAGGCAATACTGCCTTGATAGCTCTTTTTGCTAAATTGCCGTGTCCAATTTCTCTTCTTTTTGGACCCATTGGCATACCGATTTCTCCAACACTATATGCTGGAAAGTTGTAATGAAGCATGAAATTGTCAGTACTTTGGCCTTCAATAGACTCAATTCTTTGAGCATCTCTTGATGAGCCTAAAGTTGCAACAACAATTGCCTGAGTCTCACCTCTTGTGAACAATGAAGATCCGTGAGTACTAGGAAGAACATCTGTCTCAACAAATATAGGTCTAACAGTATCTGTATCTCTTCCATCAATTCTAGGCTGCTTACTTAAAATATTTTTTCTTACTATATCTTTTTCAAGATTTTTAAATGCTCCAAGAACTTTTCCAAGTTGGATTTCATCAGCATCTGGATAAGAATCAACAATTGCATCTTTTATGACTCCAATAGCTGCTGTTCTTTCTGACTTATCTTTAATTGTGAAAGCTTTTGTAATTTGATCAGTAAACTTCTCAGATAGCTCTGCGGCGTATACAGGAGATTCTTCATCAATAGTAACAACCCAATCCTCTTTACCAGCTTTTTCTTTAAGTTCAGAACAGGCTTTTACAACAGCTTGCATTTCTTGATGAGCAAATAAAACGGCACCAAGCATTAGATCTTCATTAAGCTCTTTAGCTTCAGACTCAACCATTAAAACAGCTTCTTCTGTTCCAGCCACTACCATGTCTAGGTATGAATCTTCTAACTCTTCATAAGAAGGATTAAGAACATAATTACCATCAACAAAGCCAACTCTTGCTGCTCCCATAGGACCATCAAAAGGTACTCCAGCAACACATAATGCTGCAGATGCACCTATCATAGCTGCTATATCTGGGTTTTGATCTTTTCCTGAAGACAATACGGTACAAAAAATTTGCACTTCATTTTTAAAGCCTTCTGGGAATAAAGGTCTTATAGGCCTATCAATAAGCCTTGAAGTTAATGTTTCTCTTTCTGTTGGTCTTGCTTCTCTTTTAAAGAAACCTCCAGGTATAGTCCCTGTTGCATAAAATTTTTCTTGATAAAACACTGCTAATGGGAAGAAATCCTTTTTTGGATCTGCTTCTTTTTTTGCTACAACAGTTGTTAATACAACCAAATCATCAATGGTTACAACCACTGCTGCTGTAGCTTGCCTAGCAACTTTATTTGTTTCTAACTTTACTAATTTATTTCCGTACTGAAATTCCACTTTTGTAGATTCTAATTTATTATTTTCCACGATTTTCCTTTTTAATTAACCTCTTAGTTTTAACTCTTTAATAATATTAGAGTAACTTTCTGGGTTCTTTCTTTTTAAATAAGCCAATAATTTTCTTCTAAGATTTACCATTCTGATTAACCCTGTTCTTGAGTGATGGTCTTTCTTGTGTTCTTTAAAGTGACTTTGAAGTTTGTTGATATTTTCTGATAGTAATGCAATTTGAACCTCTGGTGATCCAGTGTCATTATCGCTTTTCTTAAATTTTTCGACTATCAGTTCTTTTTCTTTAGCTATTAATGCCATTATATAATTCCTCGATGCGTGTAATTAAAGTTTGCAGCCTCACGCAACTAAAGCATGCGAGCGTACTTTAAACCTAATTAACCTATTAAACAAGTCGTTTAAGTTGGAGCTTAGAATCCCAAACTTCACCAAGACCGAGAAATTTTTTATCATTATCGTAGATTCTAAATAAAGTATTTTCTTGGCCCTCAAAACTAAACCTCACCCCATTTAAAAACAATCTAGTTTCATCTTGTGTTAGTGATAATTTATCAAAATTAAGAAAAGCACTTTCAATACTAATTATTGACTCATGATTCAACTCATCTAGACTAAAAGCATCATCTAAATTAAAAACCCCTTGGCTAAGTCTTGTTAAAGATGATAAGTGAGCTCCTGTTCCCAGCCTCTCTCCAAGATCTCGAGCAATAGATCTAATATAAGTACCTTTAGAGCAATGAATATCACAAACACATAAATTATTATGGATATTGATATTTTTGATTGAGTAAATATTTATATCTCTAGGAGGCTTTGAGATAAGCACTCCTTCTCTAGCATATTTATATAAAGGCTTACCTTTATGTTTTAAAGCAGAGTAATAAGGTGGATTCTGCATTGACTTGCCTATAAATTGAATAAGTTCAGCCTCAACCTCATCCTTATTTTTTTTGATACCTGATGTTTGGATAATCTCTCCCATAGCATCATCGGTATCAGTAGATGACCCAAGTGTTATTCCCGCTCTATAAGTCTTATCTCCATCAAGAAAAAAAGATGAAAATTTTGTTCCCCTGTTTATACCTAAAACTAAAACACCTTCTGCCATGGGATCAAGGGTACCCAAATGACCTGCTTTTTTAATATTTAGTTTTTTTTTTGCAGCTTGAAGAGCAGAGTTAGAACTAACACCCTTTGGCTTTATAAAGTTTACAAAACCATGCATCTATAAGTCTTGAAGTAACTTTTCAATATTCTCAGAATATTCAATACTTTCATCGAATCGAAAATTAATTATAGGCACTCTTCTTATCTTCATTGTTCTTGATAATTGAGATCGAACCATTCCTGAAAATTTTTTAAGAACTTTATTTTCTAGGCTACTTTCCGACTTATTTATTGATTGTCCTATTACAGAATAATAAACAGTTGCAATGCCAATATCATCAGAGACCTTTACAGCAGTTACATTAATATTTTGCAGTCTTGGGTCTTTGGTTTTGCGATTAATTATTAAGGATATTTCTTTTTTTAGTTCATCTGCAATTTTATCTGATCTAAGTGATGCCATGAAAATTAAGAAATAGTTTGAGCTTCCTCTTTTCTATCAAAGACTTCGATTTTATCTTTTGGTCTGATGTCTTTATAGTTTTTAATACCCATCCCACATTCACTTCCATTTTTTACTTCTGAAACATCATCTTTGAATCTTCTTAAAGAATTGAGCTCGCCTTCAAAAATAACTATGTCATCTCTTAAAACTCTAACAGGTTTATTTCTATTCACTACGCCTTCAACAACCATACAACCTGCAACCTGACCAAATTTAGGTGAATTGAATACTTCTAGTACTTCTGCTGTACCTATAATTTCTTCTCTAATAATAGGATCAAGCAATCCGCTCATACGCGCTTTAACATCGTCAAGAAGCTCGTATATGATGCTGTGATAGTTAAGTGGAATAGATTCTTCTTCAGCAATTTTTTTAGCAGCATTATCAGCTCTTACATTAAAACCTAGGATAATTGCATCTGTAGCAAGGGCAAGATTTGCATCTGATTCAGATATTCCTCCAACGCCACTTGAGACAATTTTAACTTTAGCTAAATCATTACCCAGTTCATGTAATGCTGCCAATATTGCTTCACATGTTCCACCAACATCAGTTTTTACAATTATATTCAATACTTTTTTAGCATCTTGCCCAAATGATTCAAAAAGGTTACCTGCTGAATCATCTTTTTGCTTAAGAAGCTTTCTTTCTTTTTCTCTATCGACTCTATGTTCAACAATTTCTCTTGCTTGTTTGTCATTCTTTACAACTTGGAATACATCACCAGCATTTGGAACGCTATTTAACCCAAGAACTTCTATTGCAGCTGAAGGACCTGCAGATTTCTCTTTCTTGCCATCACTTGTTGTAATGCTTTTTATTTTTCCTATGGAGTTACCAGCGGCAATAATATCACCTGTTTTCAATGTACCATTTTGAATAAGCAGTGTAGCGACTGAGCCTTTGAATTTATCTAATTCAGACTCAACAACAACACCTTGAGCTGGTCCGTCATATGAGGCTTTTAGCTCTAACAGTTCAGCCTCTAATGATACTGAATCTAATAATTTATCAACGCCATCACCTTTTAAGGCTGAAACTGGAATCATCTGTATATTACCTCCCCAGTCTTCAGGAACTAAATCTTTAGCAGCAAGCTCACCTTTAACTTTTTCAGCATCTGCTCCCGCTAAGTCCATTTTGTTAATGGCAACAACAATAGAAACATTAGCAGCTTTTGCATGGTTTATAGCTTCTTCAGTTTGAGGTTTTATACCGTCGTTTGCAGCAACAACTAAAATTACTATATCTGTAGTATTAGCTCCCCTTGCTCTCATAGATGAAAAAGCAGCATGACCAGGAGTGTCAATGAATGTGATCCTTCCCTTGGATGTTTCAACTTGATAGGCTCCAATATGCTGAGTAATACCCCCAGCTTCACCATCAACTACTTTTGTTTCTCTTATATAATCCAATAAAGTAGTTTTACCATGATCAACATGCCCCATAACAGTCACAACAGGTGATCTTTGTGATGGTTCATCCTTATATTCAATAAGGCTTGCAAAGTCTTCTTCAAGATCTTTTTCGTCAAGAGCAACACCTATATGACCAATTTCTTCAACAACCAGAACCGCTGTTTCTTGATCTATTACATCATTAATTGTTGCAGGGACACCTAGTGCCATTAAATTCTTAACTACCACACCACCTTTAACAGCCATAAGCTTAGCAAGATCACCAACTAGAATAGTTGAAGGTATTTGAATTTCTTTCTTTATTACTTCAGTAGGTGCCTCGAACTGATGATCGCTATCTGACTTAAAACCACCCTCTCTTCTTCTGTAGGCATTTACTGCACTTGATAATTGATCTTTTACATTAACTTTTTTAGCTGGCCTTTCGGGAGCTCTGGAAGCAGTCTTAAATTTTTCTCTTTTTTTCTGCTCTTCTTGTTTTAATCTCGCAGCCTCTTTAAGCTGTTCTTCTCTTTTTCTTTGTTGTTCTTTTAATTGCTCTGATGCTGCTGCTCTCTTTGCCTCAATATTATCTGAATAGCTCTTCACAGGTTGGCCATCATTAGAGGTTTTATTTTTTGAGGTTACGGTTATGTTTCCAGAAGATGTAACTGATTTTGAAACAGGCGCTTTTCCACCTTTGAGCGATCTAAGCAATGCCTGCTTATCAGAAGCTGTTATTTCGTCTGAACTGCTTGAATGTTTTAAACCAGCATTCTGCATTCTTTCAATAAGTGCAGAATCTGAAATTTTTAATACTTTTGCAAAATCTTTTACTGTTAAAGCCAAAATAACTTCCTTTTAATTTTTATTTAAACCAATCTTCTCTTGCTTTCATGATTGCTGCCGAGCCAACATCATCAGCTATCTCAATAATATCTTGTAACTCATCAACAGATAGTTCCGCAAAATCATCTTTATTTTTAATTCCTTTGTTTGAAAGTTTTTGAATATCATCTTCACTAATGCCAAGACCTTCAAAGGAATCAAGATTGTCTTCTTCCTCTGTAATAGCACCCATTGCTTCCATCAGAGCAGCATCTTCAGCTGCACTTTTTATTCTTTCGATCTCAGCCTCATCTTCAGCAATATTTTTTAGTAGTGAGTTATCAACATATGCAATATCATCAAAGCTTCCAAGGCCAGAAGAAATTATTTTCTCAGCAACTTCCTCAGTAACACTTAAGCTGTCTATAAGTTTCACCATAAATTCTGTTTCATCAACTTTAACCTTAGCTTCTGCCTCTTCACTACTAATAATATTAAGCTCCCAGCCAACCAATTGGGATGCTAAACGAATATTTTGACCTCTTGATCCAATTGCAAGAGCCAAGTTATCTTGATTTACAGCAATTTCCATTGATCTTGAGTCTTCATCCATAACGATAGAATCAACTTTCGCTGGCACTAATGCATTTATTACTAACTGCGCTGGGTTATCATCATATATAACTATATCAATCCTTTCATTGCCAAGCTCTGATGACACGGCTTGAACTCGAGACCCTCTCATGCCAACGCATGCTCCAACTGGATCTATTCTCCCATCATTTGTTTTAACGGCAATTTTAGAGCGTGACCCTGGCTCTCTTGCGACGCCTCTAATTTCAATAATATCTTCATTAATTTCAGGCACCTCAATACTGAAAAGTTCTGTTACCATTTCTGGACATACTCTATCAAGCATTAATTGCGGTCCCCTTCCCTCAACTTCTTGAATTTTAAGAATAGCTCTAATTCGATCGTTTATTTTATAGATCTCTCCCGGCATAAGCTTATCTCTTGGTAAGATCGCCTCAGCTTCATTTGCAATATCAACAATAATGTTATCGCGAGTTACTCTTTTGACAGAACCTCCAACCAATGTTCTATCTTTAGACTTAAATTGAGCTACTACCTTCTCTCTTTCAGCTTCTCTAACCTTCTGAAGCATTACTTGTCTCGCAGCTTGTGTTTCTATTCGCCCAAATTTAATATTTTCAACAGCCTCAGTAAAAATATCACTAAGTTCTAATTTTGTTTCTTCAGGTGATATATGCGTCTCTTTGTGGAAATATATATCGTCAGGATCAGCAACTATCCAGCTTCTATGAGTTTGATATTCACCAGTATCTCTATCAATGCTAACGCTAAGCTCTGCATCTTCATGAAAATGCCTTTGTGAAGCTGATGCCAATGCCACCTCAACAGCATTAAATATAACTTCTTTTGTAAGACCTTTCTCGTTTGATACTGAATCAACTACCAATAATATTTCATTACTTTGCATGTTCACTTTCCTTCATAATTTTTTCAAAATTTGGTTCTAATTTACAGAAATCCATATCCCCAAACTCTAGTTTATATTCAAGATCAGATGTCTCTATTGTAATTAACTGATCTTTACATTCTGTTAAGCAACCACTGATATTCTTAATACCATTCAATGGCTCTCTTAATTTTATTTTAAAGCTTTCTCCAATATAGTCATTTAATTGACCAAAGTTAAAGAATCTTCTTTCAATACCTGGTGTTGAAACCTCTAAAACAAAATCTTCACCAAGGATTGATTCTAACTCAACCTCGTAATTTAAATCTCTTGAAACATTCTCACAATCTTCAATGCCAGCACCCTCATGAGATTCGATATATATTCTTAAAGTGGGTCTTCTTTTGCCTCTTAATATCTCAATACCCCATAGATAGCACTCATGCCTGCCAATTACAGGGTTTACAATGTTCTCTATATCGTCCTTATTCATTCTCTTATATAAAAAAAGGGCAAATGCCCCACAAAAATTAATATATGTATGTGGTAGCGGGGGCTGGATTTGAACCAACGACCTTCGGGTTATGAGCCCGACGAGCTACCAGGCTGCTCCACCCCGCATCGCACCGAACGTGAAGTGTAAATAAAGGTACTACCATTGGTCAAGTTATATATTTATTAATATTTAAAAAATATGTTGGTATAATTCCTGCTCAGCCGAGGTGGTGGAATTGGTAGACACGCTAGCTTGAGGGGTTAGTGAGTGAAAACTCGTGCGGGTTCAAGTCCCGCTCTCGGCACCAGCTTCTAATAAAAATAAAGAATAACTTAATATTATTTAATTATTCCTCAGGGATTGAATCTGAATTACTCTCCTCAAGCGCCTCTTCTATAAGTGGAATATCAAAAATTTGATCTGTATTATCAGTTTTGTATAAGTAAGCTAAGAATAAAGTTAAGACAAGCCAAAGAGCTGCAAGAAAAGATGTAAGTTTGCCTAAGAAATTAGATGGACCTAATGCTCCAAACATTGAATTAGAAGAACCTCCACCAAAAGCCGACCCCAAGTCAGAGCCTTTTCCTTGCTGAAGAAGAACGAGCACAATTATAGCAATGGCTAAAATCACGCATAAAATTTGTATTAAAGTAATCATCCTAATTATTCCTATTAAATTCATTTGCTATTAAAGCAAATTTCTTACCATCTAGAGATGCTCCTCCTACAAGAGCACCATCTATGTTACTGCAATCAAAAAATGATCCAGCATTTTCAACATCAACACTTCCACCGTAACAAACTGAAGGGAGGTAGTTGTTTGAAGTTGCAGATTGTACAACATCTTTTATATATTCGTTAATTTCATTTACATCATATGGGTTCGGTGTTTTTCCAGAACCAATAGCCCATAAGGGTTCATAAGCAATGATAATATCTTGAGATATATGAATATCTGATAGGCATTCGTTAAGTTGTTCTTTTATTGTTATTAATGTTTTTTTATTTTCAAAATCTGAATAGGATTCACCAACACATAATACTGGAGTTAATTTTGCAGAAATTAAATTTTTTACCTTTTCTCTGATGAGTTCATTGCTTTCATTAAATATCGTTCTTCTTTCAGAATGACCAACAATAGCAAAGTTACAATTAAGATCAGCCAACATAGATGAAGAGACTGAACCGGTCTTGGCTCCCGAACCAACACCCACATCTTGAGCTCCAACTTTAAGATTATTTTGATTTGAATCGCATAATAACCTTCCTAATTTTTCTATGTAGGTATATGGCGGGGCTATGCCTATAGCTGTATGGTTATTATCAATATTAGATATGAAATCTTGAGCCCAGCGAACGATCATTTGCTCAGAACCATTTGACTTAAAATTAGCTATGATCATTTTTTACAGCTTTGATTCAATAAGCTGAGATAGGTCTTTGGCATATTTCTTAGCAGTATTTTCGTCGCTTGCTTCAACCATTACTCTTATCTTGCTCTCTGTTCCAGATGGCCTTACTAATACTCTGTCAACTGTAATATCAGATTGAGCTTCAGAAATTGCAGATTGTATGGATGAGTCGTTAATCACATCTTTATTTTTGACAGAAACGGCGATATTAATTTGTGGTCTTTTATTGTAGTTTGAAAGAACTTCACTAGGTGTTTTTTCTAAAATCATCAATGAAGAAATAACTTTTAAAGCAGCGATTGTGCCATCACCAGTACTTACTAAATCTTTACTAATTATATGTCCAGATGTTTCACCTCCAAGCAGCCACCCCTTTTCAGAAAGCTTCTGGCTTACATACTTATCTCCAACATCAGCTCTTACAAATTTATATCCTAATTTATTTAAGCCGTCTTCTAACCCAAAATTACTCATCTTGGTGCCAACTACTCCAGCCCAAGCCCCAACTCTATTCGGGTTTGCAAAAGCCATAATATAAAGAAGATCATCTCCATCCAGGATGTTCCCATTACTATCAACTAAAATCACCCTATCACCATCTCCATCAAGGGCCACACCGTAATCTGCTCTGTGCTTTACAACCTCCTCCTGAAGAAGTTCGGGATGAGTTGAGCCACAGCCCTGATTTATATTAAAACCGTCAGGGTTATTTCCAATCAAAATAACCTCGGCCCCAAGCTCTTTAAATATTGACGGACTAACTTTATAACAGGCGCCATGAGCGCAATCTAAAACTATTCTTAATGACGAAAAATTTAAATAAGCAGGGACTGTTGATTTACAAAACTCAATATATCTAGCCCCAGATTCATCAAATCTTTCAGCTTTGCCAATAGAGGAGCTATCGACGATATTCATCTCTCCAGCTATAATTTTTTCTATTCGCTTCTCAATATCTTTTGATAACTTTTCGCCATTAGGCATAAATATCTTTATTCCATTATCTAAAAAATCATTGTGTGAAGCGCTTATGACAAGCCCAAAAGCATCTCTAACTGATCTAGTGAGATACGCAACACCCGGGGTTGGGATTGGTCCCAAAAGTTTTACATCGACTCCTGCTGATATAAAGCCAGCCTGAAGCGCTGATTCAAGCATATACCCAGATACTCTTGTATCCTTGCCAATCATAACAGTCTTCCAGCCCAATTCTTTTGCAACAGTGCCAGTAGCATGGCCAATTCTTAGACAAGCCTCAGGGGTAATAAGAGTTTCTACAGGGCCCCTTATGCCATCAGTTCCAAATTTTAAATTCATATTATGAATTATAACTCTTCAGCAGTACCTTTGATTGATGTTTTTTTATTTACTTTTTTAGTAGGTTCATCATCAGACCATCCCTTGGGTTCTCTGGGTTCAGCTCCAGCCATAATATCGTCGATCTGATTTGCATCAATGGTTTCATATTTCAATAGTGCATCAGCCATAACATTCAGCTTATCAAGATTACTTTTAAGCATCTCATCAGCTCTGCTATAGCAAGATTTTATAATAGATTTAATTTCTTGATCGATTAGCTTAGAAGTATCTTCGCTTATTGTCTGTGATGGTGATGATGCTGTTCTTCCCAAAAATGGGCTGCCTTCATCTTCTCCATATTTTAATGGGCCTAATTTGTCTGATAAACCCCACTTAGTAACCATATTTGTTGCTATATTAGTTGCAACCTCAATATCATTAGACGCTCCAGTTGTGATGCCGTTATCACCATTAATAATATTTTCAGCAATCCTGCCGCCAAACAATGCACATATTCTACTAAGTAAATATTCTTTACTTTGCATGTAGGTATCTTCCTCGGGAAGGAACATGGTTACACCAAGCGCCCTGCCTCTTGGAATTATGGTTACTTTGTAAACTGGATCATGTTTTGGAGAGAGGCGGCCAACAATCGCATGGCCTGCTTCATGATATGCTGTAATTCGTTTTTGCTCTTCACTTAAAATCATCGACTTTCTTTCAGCTCCCATCATGATTTTATCTTTTGCTAAATCAAGGTGGTTTTGGTCAATTTTTTTATCTGAATATCTTGCAGCGAATAGGGCTGCTTCGTTAATTAAATTTGCTAAGTCTGCACCAGAGAAACCAGGTGTTCCTCTTGCAATTACTGATGGATCAACATCAGCACTGATTGGAACTTTTCTCATATGAACTTTTAGAATTGCTTCTCTTCCTCTAATGTCTGGTAAATCAACAACAACTTGTCTATCAAATCTACCAGGTCTTAATAACGCAGGATCTAGTACATCTGGTCTGTTGGTCGCAGCAATTACAATTACTCCATCGTTACCCTCAAAGCCATCCATTTCAACAAGAAGCTGATTAAGGGTTTGTTCTCTTTCATCATGGCCGCCACCAAGACCTGCACCTCTATGGCGCCCAACTGCATCAATTTCGTCTATAAATACGATGCATGGTGATTGTTTTTTTGCCTGCTCAAACATATCTCTTACTCTAGATGCTCCAACACCTACAAACATTTCTACAAAATCAGACCCTGAGATAGTGAAGAAAGGAACTTTAGCTTCGCCTGCAACAGCTCTAGCAAGAAGTGTTTTACCTGTTCCTGGAGGGCCAACCATTAGAACACCTCTAGGTATTTTACCCCCTAGCTTTTGAAATTTTGCTGGATCTCTGAGAAAGTCTACAAGTTCTTGTACATCCTGTTTTGCCTCTTCACAACCTGCAACATCGTTAAAGTTTGTCTTAACTTTTCCCCCCTCCATGAGCTTAGCTTTGCTTTTGCCAAAAGACATCGGCCCACCTTTTCCAGACATTCCACCTTGCATCTGCCTCATAAAAAAGAAAAATATTCCTAAAAGTAAAATAATAGGAAACGCCCCAACCAATAGCTGAGATAGTATTGAGGGTTGCTCAATTTTTTCAAATACAGCAATAACACCATTATCCTCGATTGCGGCGTCTACTGCCTCATCTTTTTTGAAGATTGGATGTGTTGTTTCGAATTTAGATCCATCAAGCCTATCACCAACAATTGTCATTTGATCGCCTTTGTAAACAACCTTAGCAATACTATCTGATAAAATTTCTTCTTTAAATTGGCTGTAACTAATTTGCTCTCTTGTATTTGAATTTTCAATATTATTGAAAACAAAAATTAAGAAAGATCCTAAAATCATCCATACAAATAAATTTCTAAATATACTATTCATCATCGTTTTTGAGCTCCATGCAAATAAATTTCTGCCGATTGTTTTTTAGATGCGGCAGGTTTGAAAGTTTGAACAGTTTTAAACAACGTATCCATTTCCTTCCTAAGCCTTTTAAACATACTGTTTTGAAAGGTTTTGATTATAAATTTACCATTATTTTTATCTATATATCTATGAGCTGCTTTTAAAGTGAGAATATTCAACTCATAAATATTTTCTATATCAACACTGTTGATACCAGTAATGTTTGGGGCTATATCAGAAATTACAAGATTGAATCTGCCCTTTAAGCATCTTATTTCTGGAATTTCATCTATTGACTCTATACTTTTTTGAAAAAATTTAACGCCGATGATGTCTTCCATATCTAAAATATCAATTGCAAAAATTTCTGATTTAGGCATTTTTAGTCTTAAGAAGTGTGACCAACCTCCAGGAGCAGAACCTATATCTAATATTTTGTCTGTGTGTTGAGAGGTATTTGTTTTTTGCAGAATCTCTTCAAGCTTATAAACAGCTCGCGTTTTGTAACCTGCTTGTTTTGCCTTGATGGCCCACTTGTCTGCATGCATTATAGATGCTTTACATCTATCACTTCATAATTCAGCTTTCTAGACGGCGTAATAATTACGACCTCATCATCTACATGCTTCCCAATTAGCCCTTTTGCTATCGGTGTATCTATTGAGATTTTTCCTGCATCTGGGTCTGACTCCAGATTACCAACAATTTTATACGAAATTTCTTTATCCTCATCAATATCATAAAGAGTTACAGTCGAACCAAAAACAACCCTTCCCGTTTCAGGAATATCTTTTACATCAATTACCTGTGCATTAGACAAAGCGCTTTCCATCTCATTTATTTTAGCCTCAACAAGGCCTTGAAGTTCTTTTGCAGCGTGGTATTCTGCGTTTTCTTTTAAATCACCGTGAGCTCTAGCTTCAGCAATAGCTTCAGAAATTTTTGGCCTTTCAATAAATTTAAGCTGAGATAATTTCTCTTTAATAACTTTTTCGCCATCTTTAGTAATTGGAACTGAATTCATTTAGATATTATAGCAAGATATTTGAAACTAATTTATTTCTTGTAAAGGAGTATAAATCCAATCATCCTCATCAGTTTTTAAAGCCTCCATTACAGCAAATGCTCCAAACATAGTTGTTGTACAAAAAGTCTTACTTCTTAATGCGGACTGCCTTATAGATGAAGAGTCTTCTATTGATTGTTTTCCTTCGGTTGTATTTATTACTAAATCTATTTCATTATTTAATAAGCTATCAACTGTATGCGGTCTTCCTTCATTCACTTTATTAATTTTTTTGACTTCAAAACCCAAATTTAAAATGTACTCAGCTGTTCCGCCTGTGGCAACTAGGTTGAAATTATTTTTAACAATTAATGGTATTAGTTCATCTAAATATTTTTTATCTGCATCCTTAACACTTATAAATACGTCACCGCCCAGTGGAATATTTTTACCTGCTCCTTTTTGCGCCTTAGCATAAGCTTCACCAAAGTTTCGTCCTATTCCCATAACTTCACCTGTAGACTTCATTTCGGGACCAAGTATTGGATCTACCAAGGGGAATTTATCAAATGGAAGTACAGCCTCTTTTACAAAAAATAAATCATCTGGGAGTTTTGCAGAAAATTTTTGGTCAACTAGAGTATGTCCGATCATTGCCTTTGATGCGGCTTTTACAAGAGAATGCCCAATAGCTTTAGAAATAAAAGGGACTGTTCTTGAGGCTCTTGGATTTACTTCAATAATAAATATTTCATTGTCCTTCACTGCAAACTGGATGTTCATCAGTCCAACAATACTCAATTCATTTGCAATTTTAATTGCCTGGTCTCCAATATGTTTCTGAATGTCAGATGACAGGCTGTAAGGAGGCAAAGAGCATGCTGAGTCTCCTGAATGTATTCCTGCTTGCTCTATATGCTGAAGTATTCCTCCAACTTGTATGTTTTTGCCATCAGAGACAATATCAACATCTACTTCTATAGCGTCTGTTAAATACCTATCTAGTAAAACAGGCTTACTATTGGAAACTTCAACTGCATTAGTTAAATAAGAGTCCAGTTCATTTGTATTATGAACAAGCTGCATGGCCCTTCCTCCAAGAACATAAGATGGCCTTACAACAATAGGAAATCCAATTTTTTCTGATGCCTTTAAAGCCTCTTCTTTATTTTTAACAGTTGCATTATTTGGCTGATTTAAATCAAGCTTTTCGATAAGTTCTTGAAACCTTTCTCTATCTTCAGATCTATCAATGGCATCAACATTGGTTCCAAGTATTTTTATTCCTTTTTCGGCGAGTGTATCTGCGAGCTTTAGAGGCGTTTGACCACCAAATTGAATTATTACACCATCAGGTGATTCGACATCTATGATATCTAGAATTTTTTCAGAGGTAATTGGTTCAAAATAAAGCCTATCTGAAATATCAAAGTCTGTAGAAACAGTTTCAGGATTACAATTTACCATTATTGATTCTATGCCTTCTTCTTGCATTGCAAGCGAGGCATGAACACAACAATAATCAAACTCAATGCCCTGACCAATTCTATTAGGACCGCTTCCCAAAACCATAATTTTCTTATTTTTAGTTGGGTTACTTTCACATTGATCACCATATGAAGAATACATGTAACATGTTGAAGTTGAGAACTCAGCTGCACAAGTATCCACTCTTTTAAATATAGGAAGAACATTCATCAACCTTCTTTGCTCTCTTACATCTTTTTCACTTGAATTAGTTAAGTAGGCTAGCCTAGAGTCAGAGAAGCCTTTTTTCTTTAGAGAAAGTAAATCGTTTTTTTCAAAATTTTCTATTTTTTTATTTATAAGCGATTTTTCTATTTTTATAAGTTCAGCAATTTGATCTAAGAACCAATAATCTATTTTGGTAAGACTGTAAATTTTTTCATTACTCCACCCTTTTCGCATGGCATCGGTAACATAAAATATTCTATTGGGGCCGGGAAATGAGAGCTGATATTTTAGCTCATTTTCTGAATCAGGATTTTCAGTATCGATGACTGAGTTAAAACCATCAAGATCCTCTTCCATACTGCATATTGCTTTTTGCAAAGATTCCTGAAAATTACCTCCAATTGCCATAACTTCACCAACTGATTTCATTTGTGTTGTAAGTCTGGAATTGGCTTGTGGGAATTTTTCAAAAGCAAATTTAGGTATTTTAGTAACTATGTAATCTATGCTTGGCTCAAATGAAGCTGGGGTAAGGCCTCCTGTAATATCATTCTTAAGTTCATCAAGTGTAAATCCTACTGATAATAAAGCAGCTACTTTAGCAATCGGGAATCCGGTTGCCTTTGATGCAAGAGCAGAAGATCTGCTCACACGCGGGTTCATTTCAATTACTACCATTTTTCCATTTTCTGGATTCACAGCAAACTGAACATTGGAACCTCCAGTCTCAACACCGATTTCCCTGAGAATTTTGAATGAAGCATTACGCATTATTTGATACTCTTTGTCAGTCAAAGTTTGAGCAGGTGCGATTGTAATTGAATCGCCAGTATGAACTCCCATTGGATCAAGGTTTTCAATGGAGCAAATTATGATGCAATTGTCATTTTTATCTCGCACAACCTCCATTTCATATTCTTTCCAACCAATTAGAGATTCATCTATTAGTAATTCTGTTGTTGGAGATAATTCTAGACCTTTTTCGCATATTTTCTTAAACTCATTTATGTTGTAAGCAATTCCACCTCCCGTGCCTCCCATGGTAAATGAGGGTCTTATTATGCAAGGAAAACCTATTCTTTCTTGGACACTTAAAGCGTCCTCCATTGAATGAGCAATTCCAGAATTTGGTGTATCAATATTTATTGATTTCATGGTTTTATCAAAAAGTTCTCTGTCTTCAGCCTTATCAATAGCTTCTTTATTTGCTCCAATAAGTATTACATTATGCTTTTTAAGAACTCCCTCTTTTGCAAGAGACAGAGCTGTATTTAGAGCTGTTTGCCCGCCCATTGTTGGTAATATTGCATCAGGTTTTTCCTTCTCAATAATTTTTTCAACTGATTTCCAATGAATAGGCTCAACGTATGTTGCATCTGCCAATAATGGATCAGTCATAATGGTTGCTGGGTTAGAGTTAACAAGGATCACTCTAAAGCCTTCTTCTTTAAGTGCCTTGCAAGCCTGAGCTCCAGAATAATCAAACTCACATGCCTGCCCAATAATTATTGGACCAGCTCCAATTATTAAGATTGAGGATATATCCTTACGCTTTGGCATGCTGTTCCACCAGTAATTTAAATTTTTTGAAAAGTACTTGTATTTCTTGAGGCCCAGGACTTGCTTCTGGATGCCCTTGAAAACTAAATGCAGGCCTATCTTTAAATTCTATGCCTTGAAGAGAGTTATCGAATAATGAAATGTGAGTTTTAGTGATATTGCCTGGCAGTGTTTTGTCATTCACAGCAAAACCATGGTTTTGGCTAGTTATAAAAACATCATTGGTTGATAGATCTTGAACAGGATGGTTTGCCCCATGATGTCCAAACTTCATTTTATAGGTAGAAGCTCCAGCTGCAATCGATAAAAGTTGATGGCCTAAGCAAATCCCAAATATTGGTATTCCAGCTTTTAAGAATAACTTAATATTGTCGATTGCATATGTACATGGCTCTGGATCACCAGGACCATTTGAAAGAAAAATCCCATTTGGAGATTTTTTCATTACATCTTCATAGGATGTTTTGGCATTTACTACATCAACCTTCCCAACTGAATCAGCCAATAACCTTAAGATATTTTTCTTGATACCAAAGTCATAAGCAACAACATTTAAATCTTTGTCGCTTTCAAGATAATCAGGCCAAGTGCCTTCAACCCACCCATATGCATCTTTTGAAGAAACCTCTTTTGCAAGATCCAAACCAGATAGACCAGAAAAATTTTGTGCTTTATTTATGGCTTCTTCTTTTGTTATTTTATTAAGGGATCCTATGCAACAACCCATAGACCCTTTTTCTCTAATAAGGGCAGTTAGATTCCTTGTGTCAATTCCAGAGATCGCCATAGAATGATTCTTAATAAGAAAATCTTCTAATGATTGAGAGCTTCTCCAATTTGATGGCCTTGAACAGAAATCCTTAACAATTATTCCACATGCATGAATTTTTTCTGATTCATAGTCTTCAATATTTATACCAGTGTTTCCAATATGCGGATGGGTAAATGTAATAATTTGTTTTTTATAAGAAGGGTCTGTGATTATTTCTTGATAGCCTGACATCGAAGTGTTGAAGACAATTTCTCCAACATCAACAATCTGGCTCCCAAAACCCTCTCCATAAAAAATAGTTCCATCTTCTAGTGCCAATATAGAATTAAATGGCATTATAATGATCCCTTAAGAGGTTTAGATAAAATAGAAATGGGTACTTTTAAAGAAGATATTTCGGATTTTAATGGGCTAAAATTATAAGCTAGCATTAAAATTGTACTTTATAGACTTAGTAGCTTTATGTCTATGTTTTTCTGAGAAAAAAATGAAAATAACAATCAAAAATAAAGAAGAAATTAATAAAATGAGAATTGCTGGCAAATTGGCTTCAGAAGTTCTTGAAATGATTACTCCATATGTTGTTCCTGGAGTTTCAACTGGGGAGCTGGATGATATTTGCTTCAAATATATTACAGAAGTACAGAAGTCTATTCCCGCTAATGTTGGCTATAGAGGTTATGAGAAAACAATTTGTTCGAGTGTAAATCAAGTTATATGTCACGGCATACCAGATAAGAATAAAATTTTAAAAAATGGTGATATTTTAAATATCGATGTAACAGTTATTAAAGATGGCTGGCATGGTGATACATCAAAAATGTTTTTAGTGGGAAAATGCCAGCCGCATAATGAAAGATTGGTAAAGGTCACTCAAGAATGTCTTTACAAAGCAATAAAGCTAGTTAAACCTGGGGCCTACCTTGGCGATATAGGCCATATTATTCAGAAACATGCTGAATCAAATTACTACTCCGTAGTTGAGGATTATTGTGGGCACGGCATTGGGACTATTTATCATGAGGAGCCACAAGTTTTACACTATGGGATTCCCAATACTGGGATTCAGCTTAAAGAAGGCATGTGTTTCACTATAGAGCCTATGATTAACCAAGGCTCTAAATATACTAAATCGTTAAGTGATGGTTGGACTGTTGAAACCAAGGATGGACGAAACTCTGCTCAGTGGGAGCATACTCTTGCTGTTACAAATAACGGTGTTGAGGTTCTTACAAAAAGAGCAGAAGAGTTGATATGACAGAAGAAATTGCCCATATAAATAAAGAATTTTGGGACAATTTCTCATCAATATATTCAGATCCAATACAAACAAATAATTACCTACATAGAGCCTGTTCTTCTGTTGAAGATAAAATTAAAAGAGATTTTAAATTAGCAGGCTTGCATGATAATTACTCTCTTTATGCAATAGGTGGATTTGGCAAAAAAGAAATGTTTCCATCTTCTGATATAGATATTTCGATCATTAAAAAAAATAAAGATGTAAGTAAGGTGTCACAACTTGAAGCCTTTATAGCATCAATGTGGGACTCAGGTTACAAGATTGGTTGCTCTGTAAGGTCAATGAATGAACTGAAGAAAATAATAAGAGAGGATGCTAAAGAACTTACAACTTATTTAACGATAAGGCCCTTAATCTCAGATATAGAGGAGTATAAAAAAATTCAAAAAATTATTAATCAAGCCTGGACAAAGAAAAAATATTTTAAAGCCAAGTCTGAAGAAAAACTAAATAGGCATATATCATTTGACTCCTCTGCGCTTAGCCTAGAGCCAGATCTAAAAGAGTCTCCAGGAGCTATGCGAGATTTTCATAATTCTGAATGGATTCTTAAATATTGTTTTGATTTAGGTAGCTTTGATGAAATTAGATTATCTGATGATTTTAAAGAAGATTTTGATTCAGCTCTGATTTCTTATGAATTTATAAAAACTTTAAGATATGCGACGAATATATGTACAAAAAATAAAAATAGACTTAACTTTGAATCGCAGATAGATATAGCAAAACGGGCAATAACGAAAAACTTAAACTACAAAGATAAGGTAGAGTTAGTAATGAAGAGTTTCTATTCTCATGTCCAAAATATTTTAAGTTTTAATGAAATGGTTTCACAAATATTTACAGAACAAAGCTCAATAGGTATTAAAAGAAAAAAAGGATCTTTTTTTATTAAAAATAACCAAATTGGTTTTTTAGACCTTGATTTAAATACTGATAATAGAGGGCTGATATTCGATATATTTATTGAGCTTGGCAAAAGTAAAAAGATAAATGAGATCAATTCACAATCAATCTCTACCCTAAAGAGATCTAATAAGTTAATAAATAATTCATTTAAAAAAGATAGGCTAATATCTAAAAAATTTATTCAAATCCTTAAGTCTGAACAAAACCTATCGTCAATCCTAAGAACGATGAAGAATGTAGGTGTCTTACAATCATACATTCCAGATTTTGCCGAAATAGTTGGTCAGATGCAGTTTGATTTATTTCATATATTCACAGTTGATGAGCATACCTTCAAAGTAGTGAGGAATATGCGTCAGATGAAAATTAATTACTCAGATGAGTTTAGGCTTGAGAATGAGCTTATAAAAAAAATACCAAAGATAGAAATACTTTACATTGCTGGCTTGTTTCATGATCTTGGAAAAGGCAAGGGAGGCAATCACTCAGAAATTGGAGCAAAAATCAGTAGAGATTTTGCAAAAAGATTGGGCTTATCACTAGCTGATTCAGATTTAATTTCATGGCTTGTTCTCCATCATTTAAAAATGTCATCTATTTCTCAGCGTCAAGATATTAGTGACACAAAAACCATATCTGAGTTTGCAGATATTGTTCTTAATACTGAAAGATTAGACTATTTATATCTCCTCACAGTTAACGATATTAGATCTACAAATCCAAAATTATGGAATGCTTGGAAGCATGGTTTGCTCAAGGATCTATTTCTAGCAACAAGATCATTTTTAAATAAAGAGCCAATAAAAACATCCAAAGAAATATCTAAGGATAGACAAAATTTTGTATATAAATTAATGAAAAAAGATGATCAAAGGTCTTTGCAATCAATCTGGTCAAATTTTGATGATGTTTTTTTTAACAAGCATTCCTCCGAAACTCTTTTATGGCAAAGTAAGCTTGTTCTATCCTCATCTAAAAATGATATTAAAGTTTCTTGTAGAAAATGTTACGACAATTATCTTGAAATATTTATACATATTGATAATGCAGATGGTTTATTTCTTAAACTTGTAGAGGTGCTTGATAATGTTGGATTGGAAGTTATTGATGCAAATATAAGTACGAGTATTGACAAGAAAATAGCACTCAATACTTTTATCACTAAATTCCACTCGCATGACAACCCTTTATTAAAAAGCGAAATAGACACAATAACAAAAAAAATAATAATGAATTTTGATAAATTTATCTCTTCAACCAATACTTCAAGAATAAAAGTGAAACAGAGTGCTTTTAAAAATATGTCCAGAATAAGTAATATTGAGGATATTGATAGAAAAAAAAACCTACTTACTATCGAGGCTCTCAACTCAACCGGACTTCTTATAAAAATTGCAAAAACATTTAATGAGCATGGAATTTCAATACAGTCTGCGCGAATAAATACTCTTGGTGAAAAAGTAGAGGATACCTTTGAGGTTGAAGATTTTACTTTATCAAGCGTATCGCAGAAAAAAATTAATAAAATTACATCAGTATTAGAAAAGATTATATAAATAATTAGTTGTTCAACTTATAATATGTTCATGGAAATTAATGCTAAAGGCTTTGCTTCTACATCGAGTGCTGGAAAGATCCTTGATGTTCATTTTTATGCTATCAAATCTAAAAATTTTGATATTGAATTTAAAGTGGATGAATTATCAATAGTAAAAAAAATAGATCTCTATTTAACCTCTGCTGATTTAGATAGCCCAATTAGCTCTGTCGAAGAGGCATATTTAAAACTCCATTTAATATCACATAAATTATTTAAGCCAAACTCTCTTAACCTTGATGGTTTGTTTGAGCATTTACCTAATGTTGCATGGACAAATAAAGGCCCAATTGCGGCAGATGAAATTAATAATAAGCTATTAAAATCTAAGCTAGAGGGTAAGCCCTTGCACCTAGTTTCATTGGATAAATTCCCTCAATTAACTAATTATATTGTTCCTAAAAACGTAAGAATAGCTGATACCAGTAGAGTTAGGCTTGGTGCCTATTTGTCTGAAGGAACAACTGTAATGCATGAGGGGTTTGTAAACTTCAATGCAGGAACTCTCGGAAGTGCGATGATTGAAGGAAGAATTTCAGCTGGGGTAGTGGTTGGAAATAATTCAGATCTAGGAGGAGGATGCAGCACTATGGGAACCCTTTCTGGAGGTAATAATATAAAAATATCTATAGGTGAGAACTGCTTGCTAGGTGCTAATTCTGGACTAGGTATACCATTAGGCGACAACTGTACTATAGAAGCTGGTTTATACATTACATCTGGATCAAAAATTGAATTACAGAATGAAGAAGGTGATAAATTAGATATAGTTAAAGGTTCTGATCTATCAAATGCAAACAATATACTTTTTTTAAGACATTCTATTGATGGAAAAATAATAGCAAAGCCAAATAAAAAAAGCATAGAGCTAAACAACAGCCTACATAAAAATGATTAATTTTTTACAAAAACTTATACAGATTGAATCAATATCTCCTAAAGATATGGGTTGTTTCGATTTAATAGAGGAGCGCCTAAATAAACTCAACTTTAATTGTGAAAGGATTAACTATCTAAATGTTGAAAACCTGTATGCGACATTTGGTGATAAAGGTAAGC
The DNA here is from genome assembly GCA_964523375.1 of uncultured Gammaproteobacteria bacterium. GTDB lineage: Bacteria > Pseudomonadota > Gammaproteobacteria > Magnimaribacterales > D2472 > CAJQGY01. The sequence goes on from CAZFYG010000001.1 coordinate 23,260, forward strand.
TTTTTTGTTTTTTAGGTCACACAGACGTTGTGCCAACAGGGCCGGTTGAAAACTGGACATATCCGCCCTTTTCAGCCCATATAGAGAATGGGATGATGTATGGAAGAGGTACTGCTGACATGAAGGGCTCTATTGCAGCTTTTCTTGATAGTGTTGAAGAGTTTCTTGATGAAAATAAAGAGCCTAATTATAGAATTTCTATCCTTCTTACAAGCAATGAGGAAGGTAATGCTTGCGATGGTTTTATAGATAGAATTGTTGACGATATGATTGAGAAAGCAGATGAGATTGACTATTGTCTTGTCGGTGAGCCAACTTCTAATGAAAGACTTGGTGATAGTATAAGAGTTGGAAGAAGAGGTTCGCTAAGCGGTGAGCTCAGAGTAAAAGGTAAGCAAGGACATATTGCCTACCCAGAAAATGTTAAGAATCCAATATTTCTATCAAGCGATCTGATTGTTCAATTAAAAAATAAAGTTTGGGACAATGGAAATGCAATTTTTCAACCTACAAGCTTCCAAATTTCTAATATTGCATCTGGCACAGGTGCTAAAAATGTAGTTCCTGGCCATTTAGATATGGTCTTCAACTTTAGATTTTCAACTGAATCTACAGAAAGCTCTTTAAGAGATGAGTTTGAATCGATACTTCACGAATTAAATCTTGATTATGATATTGATTGGTATCTGAGTGGACTTCCATACCTTACAACAGACAGCACTTTGAAAGATATTGTTGTTAAATCAATAAAAAAAGAAACTGGAATTGATGCTGATAAAAACGCAAAAGGTGGCACATCTGATGGTAGGTTTATTGCAAAAATGAATACTGAAATTATAGAGCTTGGGCCTCTAAACAAAACAATTCATCAAATTGACGAATGTGTCAGCGTCAAAGACATTGAAACTCTAAAGGCAATATACCTTGAAGTTCTTCGAGAGCTAAACTGATCTTCCTTTTATATATCAATCAATTTATACCGTGCATTCCCTTTTTAAGTAAAGGTGAAAGCATAGCTAAAATAAACCCTACAGTAAGTGCTATCAATCCAACGCTTGTATAAACATCAATAAAAGCAGCTTTTTGATTTAGTGAAAATATAACCTCTTCACCTGCCATCTCCTCGCTTGCTGTAGCTCTTGCAATCAAGCCAGCAACATAGTTGCCAGCTGCAGAAGCGCAGAACCACATTCCCATCATCATGCCAACTATTCTTTGCGGTGAAAGCTTTGTGACTGAAGATAGTCCTACCGGGGACAAGCATAGTTCACCTATTGTATGAAGAAGATAGATAAGCATTATCCAGATAACCCCAGTTTGAAGTCCAGTGCTATTATTCATGCCATACACAAGAACTAAGAAACCAAGACCAACAAACATAATGCCAATAGCAAATTTGAGTGGCGTAGAGGGCTCTATATTTCTTTTAGATAGCGCAAGCCACATAAATGCAAAAATTGGAGCAAGAGTAAATATAAAAAATGCATTCAATGACTGAAACATTGATGCAGGTACAGCCCATCCAAATATTGTTCTGTCAACACCCCTATCAGTAAGAATGTTTAAAGATGAACCAGCTTGTTCAAATAAAGCCCAAAAAATCAATGAGAATAAAATAAGAACACCTACAACTAACAGCCTATCTCTTTCTTCTGCAGAACATTTAAATAAAGCATAGAACAACCAAAATGCTACGCATATTGCACCAAATCCACCAAGAAGATTTCCGACAACCTCTTGATTTTGAATTAATAAATACGAAAAAATTACCATAGCTATGCCGCTGATGTATGCCCAATATTCGTAAGATATATTAAACTTTGTTTCCTTGTAAAAGTTGCTCGTAGGCTCTGCATGTCCTTCTAAATAGTCTTGCCCCCATAAAAATATAAATAAACCTATAAGCATCCCTATGCCTGCAGCACCAAAACCATAAGACCAACCATATGTTTCTCCTAGATAACCACATAACAAAGAAGCGGTGAATGCACCTATGTTTATACCCATGTAAAAAATGGTAAACCCAGGGTCACGCCTAGGGTCTCCTTCTTTATACAAAGCACCTACCATTGTTGAAATATTAGGTTTTAAAAAACCTACTCCAGAAATAATTAATGCTAGAGATAGGTAAAATATTTGTATGCTGCTTTCAAATGCCATGCCGGTATGGCCTAAGACAAGAAGAATGGCCCCAAAAGTAACTGCTTTTCTAGAACCTAGAATTCTGTCAGCTAACATGCCGCCAAAAACAGGCATGATATATACCAAAGATGTATAAGCTCCATAAATAATATAACTTTGTGCATCTGAGAAATTCCAATGCTTAGTAAGATAAAGTATTAATAGCGCACGCATCCCATAGTAAGAAAAGCGCTCCCACATTTCTGTAGCAAAACAAACAAAAAGGCCTTTCGGGTGTCCTAAAAATTCTGATGATGATAATGATGTATTCATAAATTATTTATTATTAACAAAGTTTTAAGTACTATAGCAAAATGAATTTAAAAACACAGTTTATATCTCCTGTTAAAAGATTGGCTGCAACTATTTATGATGTTTTTTTACTTTTAGGAGTTTGGTTTGGTGTTGGCTCTATAGCTCTGTGGTTAAATGACTTCGAGATACTTCATCCTGGTGTTGGTCTAAGCATTGTAATAGTAAGTGCATGGTTATTTTATTCTTTCTTTTGGATGAAAGGTGGGAAAACCCTTGGTATGGCTGCCTGGAATATCGAAATATATTCTCTTAATGGTAAAAATATTAACTTTATACAAGCAACACTCCGTTTTTATACCAACTTATTGATTGTTATTCTTATTGGGGCACCCCTACTCCAAATATATTTCTCAAAAGATAGATTGGCTATAAATGACAAAATCTCTAAGACGGGCTTAAGGTTAATTTAGCCTTCTGTACATGACAAAGCTGCAAAGCAGCAAGATAAGCGCAGGAAGGCATATGCCTATAAATAAAAATATATTAAATGAGATAACAATACTTATAGTTAGGTCTTGCATAATTTGATACACAAAAGCCCCAAGAACTGATAACACAATTTTAGATCCGGATGATGAATCCCTCAAAGACCCAAATATAAAATAACCAAAAAACAAGATTAGTATAGTTATAGAAATTGGAACAAAAAAGAATTTATAAATCTTTTTTTCAACATGTGCTTTAAAAATTCTATCTTGCTTTCCAATATCTCCAGACAATATCTGGTTTAGACTATAACTTTCTCTTATTGTAAGACTGTCTATATCACGAAGATTTTTTGAAATAATTTTTGGGAAATTAAAACTTTTATTAAGCATCTTTTCATTGAGTTTTTGCGACAGATTCTTATCTATAGTTGTATATAGCGAATCATCAAATTTTATTTCAGAATTTTTTATTTCAGCCGATAGCGCTGTTTGAGCTAACATTATTTTATTATTTTTTAGCTCAAAATATTGGATCCCAAAAATTTGATCTCCTATTTTTCTTTCAAAATTAAGAAACTTATTACCGTCAATTAACCAAACTGATTTTTCTTTAGTGTTATTGGTGCTTGAGGTTATTATCGTTTTATTAATCTCTGCCTTGTTTCCAATTTCTTTAAATATAAATTCACTGCCAAGTAAAAAAAAGAAAGCTATGCTTAAAGGCCCAATAGAACTTAGAATCACTATTTTTAATGGAGAAATTCCACTAGATCTCAAAACATTTAAATTGCCTTCTTCTTGAGATAATCCCATTGCAATCATGAAACCAAGAAGGCATGAGCCCTCTATAAAAGCATAAGCTCTATCAGGAATAGATAACATAGAAAAATTAAAGGCCTTTATGAATGTGTAGGTTAAGGATAAATCTTCAAGCTCCCCAATAAGATTGAATAAGAAATCAACTAATATAAATAACCCAAATACAAAACAAGTTATTACCAGCGATCTCTTGATAAGGTAAGTAATATAAATACTCATTTTAAAGTAATGTCCACAAAATAAATAAAATCGAAATAGTTGCTAGAGTCGTTTTATATAAAGAGCTCTTATTGCTAATAATTGAAATAAAAAATTTATCTTTTAAATACAACAATATTGCAAAAAGTATGAAAATTAAATGAATGAAGATTAAATTGAATTGAGTTTGATCGTTCTGAGCGACATAGTCTCTGCCAAGCAGCAAAAGACTTAAGTAAAATATATAGATTAGCATCCCAGGTAAGATTACAGACAGTCTGCCTTGTCTTGGTTCTACTTTTCCAATGTATATAGCAATGACCATTAGTACTAAGATGGTAATAGATAATGAAATGCTCCATTGAAACCCTAATGAGTCATCGATATTTATTGAACTAAAAATATTTTCAAAGTTTGCTCTGGTGTCGGTTTGTTTATTTGCCATTGGGAATTCAAACTTTTTAAAACTTGAGGTCATTTTTGCATCATTTGAAAAAATACCTGCAGTTAATGATCCATTTTCAAACAATAACTCATAATCTGGCTTAGGGCTTGAGATGCTCAATACATCAGCAGATATTAGAATAGAATCTTTTCCAACATCATTAAAAAAGATTACATTTTTTAAGTTGGTCTCGTTATTTTCGCCAACTGTTATAAAACTTTTTGATCCTTTTATGTCATAAATCTCTCCTGGAGCAAGAGATGCTATTTGCTCTTCGAAGGTATTTACCTTTAACAGCTCATTTGATATTTCCTTGCTTACTGGGGCTATGTAGAGACTTAAGATGAGCGTAACAACCATATAAATAATGGCCTGAGGAAAAATAAATTTTATTAGTGTAATTGGTGAGATGCCAGTAGAAAAGTAAGCATATATTTCTCTGTCGGCATAAAGCCTGCTCACGGTAATTAATATACCAATAAAAAATGAAAGTGGTAGAAGTAGAGATATAAAATCAGGAACCCTTAAAAATACTGCATACAAAATTACAGATGGATCGATGAGCCCTTCTGAGGCTTGCTCAAAATATGATACAAACCTTGACCCAATTACTAATAAAAATAATATTATTAATATAGATGTGGTAGATTTAAAAACTTCCAAATTAAAACTTTTTGAAAGAATATTATTTTTAAACATGCCTTGAGAACTATGATGCATTACAATAAATATCTTATCAGTAAATACTATAAATAGGAGAGCTTAAATGCCATATAAAATCTTAACTAACGTAGCAGTTAAAGACACTTCAACAGTTGATTTAACTTCAGTCAAAACTTCGCTTCTTGTTATCACAGTTAATAAGGATACTCTAAAGGATGCTGCTTTTAAGGCTATAGATAAAGCATCTAAAGGTTTTCTAAAAAATTCAATATCCTCTCATCTAAAAGAAGAAGGGTCTTCACTTCTTCTTCCTAGGGTAAATGGTGTTGAGGCTGAAAGCATTTTGATGGTTAAGGCCTTAGAAGCTGATGCTCCATTACATAAATGGTTAGGTTCATTAAAATCTATAACCAAACAAGCAAACAAAATAAAAGCAAAAGACATTTCATTGCTTTTAAGCTCCTCGTTGCCTCAAGGTAAAGACATTTTCTGGGTGATAGAAAATACTGCCAAGACTATTGAATCTAATGCTTATATCTTTACAGAGACAAAAAATAAGACTGTAAAGAATCCAACCTTAAAAAAACTTGTTATATATGGAAATGATCTAACTGGCTCAGACCTCAAGAAAGCAAAGGAATCAGCTAAGAAAGGCTTCGCAATTGGTGAGGGGGTTAATACTGCAAAATACCTTGGTGACCTTCCTGCAAATCATGCCACTCCAAAAATTATTGAAAAGAAAGTAAAAGCTATGACTAAAGACTTTCCAAGCTTAAAAATAAAGTCATTCAATGAAAAGGATTTAGCAAAATTGGGAATGGGATCTTATTTGAGTGTCTCTAAGGGAAGCGATGAGCCGCCAAGAATGATGGTCATAGAATACAAGGGTGGAAAAGCTTCAGAGAAGCCAATTGCTCTTGTTGGAAAAGGTATTACTTTTGATACTGGGGGCGTATCCTTAAAACCACCTCAAGGAATGGACGAGATGAAGTGGGATATGTGTGGAGCTGCAACTGTTTTCGGGGTAATGTCCACACTAGCAAGGCTTAATGCAAAGGTTAATGTTGTAGGGATTATGGCTTGTGCAGAAAATATGTGTTCTGCAAAAGCAACCAAACCAGGGGATGTAGTTACCTCTATGTCAGGTCAAACTATTGAGGTGCTCAATACAGATGCAGAAGGTAGATTAGTTTTATGTGATGCTTTGACTTACGTTGGAAAATACAAACCAAAATATGTAATTGATATGGCGACCTTGACCGGCGCTGTTGTTGTTGCTCTTGGGAGACATGCAAGTGGAGTAATGGCAAATGATCAACATTTAGCAGATATGATAATTGCCTCTGGAGAAGAGTCAGGAGATAGAGCTTGGCAACTGCCTCTGTGGGATGAACATCAATCATGCACTAAAACAAGCTATGCAGACCTTGCAAATATTGGTGGAGGACGTGAGGCTGGAACTATTCACGCTGCAGCATTCTTATCTAAATTTACTACTGATTATAAATGGGCACATATAGATATTGCTGCGACAGCATCACATAGCTCGCCTGTGAAGGAAGGAACTGGGAGACCAGTTCCATTGATAAGTGAGCTTTTATTAAGCAATAAACTATAAAAAAACCTTAATAAAACGGCATTATGGATAAAAAGTATTACCCCATTGAAATAGAGGAAAAGTGGGCAAAGATTTGGTCTGAAAGAAGCATTAATAATACTAATGCAACTGAATCCTTTGCTCAGGTAATACCGCCTCCTAATGTTACTGGAACATTGCATATGGGGCATAGCTTTCAATATGCCATCATGGATTTCTATTCAAGATACAATCATATGTTAGGCAAAGATTCATACTGGCAAGTTGGCGCTGATCACGCTGGTATAGCCACTCAAATGGTTGTTGAAAATAATTTAGCTAGGAAAGATATTTCAAGAAAAGATCTTGGAAGAGATAAATTTCTTGATGAGACCTGGAAATGGAAAGAATTTTCTGAAGAAAAAATAACCTCTCAAATAAAAAGGCTTGGCTGTTCAGTAGATTGGGATAAATATCGATTTACCTTAGATGATGGATTTAATAAAGCAGTAATAAAGGCTTTTGTTGATCTGCATAGAAAAAATAAAATTTATAGAGGATACAGGCTAGTAAATTGGGATCCTTCGCTAAAAACTGCTGTATCTGATTTAGAGGTTGTCAGGCAAGAGAAGAAAGGTTTGCTGTGGCATATAAAATACCCTATTGAGGGAACAGATGGGTTTGTTGAAATTGCCACCACAAGACCAGAGACTATGTTTGGAGATATGGCTATCGCAGTTAATCCAAATGATGATAGATATAAATCGATTGTTGGTAAATATGTAAAACTACCATTTGTGGGCAGAAAAATACCTATTATTGCGGATGAGTATGTAGATGTAGAATTTGGAACTGGATGTCTTAAAATTACTCCGGGCCATGATTTTAATGATTATGAGATTGGAAAGAAATACTCGCTTTATGAACTTGACGGAAAAGTTCATACCTCAGATAAACAAGAAGATTTTTCTCCTATAAGTATATTTAATGATGACGCTTGGAGTAATGATAATGTTCCAGAACCATTCAATAATCTTGATAGATTTAAAGTAAGAAAGCTTGTTATTCAAGAACTTCAAAATATTGGTTTATTGGTTAAAGAAGAGCCTCATGACATTAGCGTTCCAAGAGGAGAAAGGTCTAATATAGTTATAGAGCCTAAACTCAGCTATCAATGGTATGTGAAAACATCTGAAATGGCTGCGAGAGCAAATGAAGCTGTTAATAATGGAGATATAAAATTTCATCCAAGCAACTGGGATAAAACCTATTTTAATTGGATGAATAATATTGAAGATTGGTGCATTAGTAGGCAAATTTGGTGGGGGCACAGAATACCAGCTTGGTACGATGCTGAAGGAAATATATATGTTGGGGAAGATGAAGGTAGTGTGAGAGATCATTATAACCTTGGGAGTGTTGAGCTAAATCAAGATGAAGATGTTTTAGATACTTGGTTTTCATCAAGTCTATGGCCTTTTGCCTCTTTAGGGTGGCCAGAGAATACCGATGATTTTAAAAAGCACTTTCCAACTTCTTTGCTTGTAACTGGTTTTGATATTATTTTTTTCTGGGTAGCCAGAATGATGATGATGAGCCTAGAATTTACCGATCAAATACCTTTTAAAGATGTATACGTGACTGGGTTGATCAGAGATGAAAATGGACAAAAGATGTCTAAATCTAAGGGAAATGTTATTGACCCATTGGATTTAATCTATGGAATTTCTCAAGAAGATCTTGTTAAAAAAAGAACTAGCAATCTCATGCAAGAAAGCACAGCTGAAAAGATTGCTAAAAAGACAAGAAATCAATTTCCCAAAGGCATTGATTCCTATGGATCAGATGCACTAAGAATGACTTTTTATTCTTTAGCTACTCACACTAAAGATATAAGTTTTGAGCTAGGTAGATTAAAAGGCTATAGAAATTTTTGCACAAAAATTTGGAATGCTGCTAGATTTATTAATGGTTATCCAGAAAGTAATGATGTCTTTGAGGCCAAGAATGATATTGATACTCAGATTTTAGAAGAATTTGAAAAAACAAAGCTTAAAATTGCTCAAAATATTGCAGATTACAGGCTCGATTACGCTATAAATGAGATATATGAATTTTTCTGGGGCAAATTCTGTGATGTCTATATTGAAGATTGTAAAAAAAGTGGAGAAACGAAAAACCTTAGGCCTCTTCTAAAAGAAATTCTAGTTATGATGCATCCTTTTGCTCCTTTTATTACTGAAGAAATACATAGTTTATTATTCAATAACCCAATAATTGAATAATAAAACTGCAAGCAAATTGCTTCCTGTTACACCATGCAAACCACCAGCAACTATTGAGTGAGGGAAAAATGAGTTTCATTAAAAAAAATTCCATAATAATCATGATAATGACATCATTATTGATCTCTTCTTGTGCTGTTAATACGGCAAGCTCTGCTCCAGAAAAAAATAGGTTTGTTCATATTGATGGCACTCCAGCATATGTGTTAATAGACCCTGATAAATCCATAGAGCTTCTCAATGATCACATATATATCTGCTTAGCAGAAGTTGAGGGCAAGGCTAGAAGTATAAAAACACCAATGAAGGTTGTTGGTGGTATTTATGGAGTTGCAGGAGTAGTAGCTTTAATTGACCTGGCAACAACCGGAGGTGCTCTTTCTTCGCTTTTGATACCAGGCATGGTTGTAATTACTGCGGCAGGTTGGGTAACCTATGCTTCTGCAGATGCTGTATCTGAATTAAGTGCTTATAAAAATTTAGAAACTTGCCTTGAGGAAAAAGACTACTCAGTTGTTTTTTTCTTTGAAAAAGGTAATCAAAAACTAAAAACTTCAACTAAATTGAAAGTTTAAAGAATTGATTCTAATTTAAAGGAAAGTACATCTGGATATGATCAATATCATCCTCTAGATAAACTTCACCTCTTGAGGCAAATCCTAAATCAAAATAAAAATGCTCTAGTCGATGTTGTGCAGAGATCACAATTTCGTTATCTGGGTATTCTTTTTTTAAAAAGTTAACTCCCTCAACGGTTATTTTTTTACCAACTCCTAGGCCTCTAGAATTTATGTCGGTAACTATTCTTCCAAGTGAAGAGCCTCCATACTTTATTCCAGGCTTAAAGGCTCTGAGATATCCAATTAATTCATCATCCTTAAGGGCTAACAGATGAATTGCGTGTTGATCTGAGTAATCAGCATCTATATATGGACAATCCTGCTCTAAAACAAATACTTTTTGACGTAAATGCAATATTGCATATAACTCATCATTAGATAAGTCCTTATATGTCTTCCAAATAAATTTAATATCTTTTGTATCTGTCATATTTGAATATCTTAAACTAACTCATACATCTTGCATCTTTTTTAACTAAAGGATTTATTAACAATCATATATTTAAAGTAATAAGTGGAGAAATTATCTTTAATAACTTAAAATCAACGATCTTAGAAAGGCAACCTATGAAAAAAATAACTGACTTTGTTGTAAATGACAATAATCTAGATGAAGTGGATCTATCTGTATATGATGGGAAAGTCATTCTTGTGGTCAATGTGGCCAGTGAATGTGGTCTCACATACCATTACGAGGGCTTGCAGGAACTTTATAATAAATTTAGTTCTAAAGGTTTAGAAATTTTAGCTTTTCCATGCAACCAATTTGGTGCACAAGAGCCTGGAACCAATGATGAGATCAAATTTTTCTGCACTGAAAAATATAATGTAACCTTCCCTCTTTTTAATAAAATTGATGTAAATGGTCCAAATGAAGATCCTTTATATACTTTTTTAAAAAATGTCAGCTCCGTAGAGTCTGATGTGAAAGATATTGAATGGAATTTCACAAAATTCCTTTTTAAGAAAAACTCTGAATTATTTAAAAGATATGATCCAAGAGTAGAGCCATCTGATCTTATTGAGGATATTGAATCAATTTTATAAACACAACAACTACCATGAAAAATATATATGACATAACGGTAAAAGATGCAGAACTTAATGCAGTCAATTTAAAAAAATATAAAGGTAAAACTCTATTAATAGTTAATGTAGCTAGTTATTGTGGGTTGACATATCAATATGAAGGTCTTCAAAATTTATATGATAAATTTAAAGGTGATAATTTTGAAATTCTCGCTTTCCCCTGCAACCAATTTAAGGCACAAGAGCCTGGAACCAATGATGAGATCAAATTTTTCTGCACTGAAAAATATAATGTAACCTTCCCTCTTTTTAATAAAATTGATGTAAATGGTCCAAATGAAGATCCTTTATATACTTTTTTAAAAGATTCTAAGCGTGGATTCTTAGGCTATAAGCCAATTGAATGGAATTTTGCAAAATTTCTAGTAAACGGAGATGGTGAAGTTGTAAAAAGATTTTTAGCCTCTACCAAACCTAACAAGATCGAAAAGAAAATTAGCAAACTGCTAGGGTAGAATTTTTGACATCAAAAGAGCGTCTTCTTTTTGCACTCCACTGTAATAATTCTCTCTAATTGCATCTTTAGTAAAGCCAAACTTTTCATAAAATAGAATAGCTTTAGTATTAGTTATTCTCACTTCAAGATATATATTCTTGATATCCATTGCCTTGCATTGATTAATAATTGTGGTTAGTAATATAGATCCAGCACCCTTTTTTTGAAATTTTTGTGAAACAGCTATATTTAAAAGATGTGCTTCGGGTTTAATTGGAGAGTAGATTGCAAATCCTGCAATATCATTTTTATGTGTGCAAACTAAGCCAAAGTGACCAACCTCAAAAGAGGATTTAAAATTTGTGTAAGTCCAAGGTGTTGGATTTGTTAGCTTTTCAATTTCATATGACTCTTTTAGATCCTCTTTTTTAAGACTTGTAACTTTGAACATTCAAAGATTGAGCATTTTTTTAATTGAAGCCCATAACTGTTTCTTTTTTTGAGGGTCAGCAGTTAATTCATCGATACTATCTGAGTTTATGACTTGAATTTTTGAAGCTATCTTAATTTTATTGCTTGTAAAATTGATAATTAATTTAGAATTCATATCAATTATGTCGTCTAGGAGTTTTACTTCATCAATTGAGCTAGACTGACCAGAAAATTCTCCATTTGTAAGAGTTGTTGAGCTCATTATCGCCACAATTAATTTTTTCTGAACATTTTCATATTCTTCAAAAAGCTTATTCAGTAAAACAGTCACATTTTGAATTTTATATATATATATTGGGTTGAGGTTAGATTTTTTTACTGCAGATCTTGAAGAAAATCTTGTAATACCAAGCTCTTTTAATATAAGGTTAGTTTTTACAGATGCAGTTATCATAGATACATAAATATTAACATTTACTAATAAAAAATGGACAATCCACACAAGAAATATAAGCCTTTTAGTTCTATCAAAATTGATAATAGAGAGTGGCCATCAAAAACTATTGAATCCGCTCCTTTATGGTGCTCGGTAGATCTTAGAGATGGCAATCAGGCTCTTATTGAGCCCATGGGACCAGAAAGAAAGAATAGGATGTTTGAACTTTTATGTAAAATAGGATTTAAAGAAATAGAGGTAGGCTTCCCATCTGCTTCAGATACAGATTTTAACTTTGTAAGGAGTCTTATCGAAAGTAAAAAAATACCTAGCGATGTAAATATTCAGGTTTTAACCCAATCCAGAAGTGAACTTATCGAAAAAACATTTGAATCTTTAAAGGGAGCATCAAAAGCTGTTGTACATTTTTATAACTCAACCTCAACCCTCCAAAGAAGAGTTGTATTTAACCAAGACAAGGAAGGTATTAAACAGATAGCCCTAAATGGAGCAAAACAAATAAAAGAACTTGCTTTAAAAAATTCAGATACAGACTGGAGTTTTGAATATTCCCCTGAAAGCTTTACTGGCACTGAGCTAGATTACGCAGTTGAAGTTTGTGATGAGGTTGTTGAGATTCTTAAGGGTGTTAATGGTAATAAAATTATTATCAATCTTCCTGCTACTGTTGAGATGTCTTCTGCCAACATATATGGCGATCAGATAGAGTGGATGAGTAAAAACCTTAAAAATAGAGAGCATATTTGCCTAAGCTTACATCCACATAATGATAGAGGAACTGCTGTTGCAGCGGCTGAATTTGGTTTAATGGCTGGAGCTGATAGAGTAGAGGGTACGCTTTTTGGGAATGGTGAAAGGACTGGCAATGTAGACATAGTAACACTGGCTCTTAATATGCTTACCCAAGGCATAGACCCTAGATTAGACTTTTCTAATATAAATTCTGTAATGAGAGAGGCTGAATACTGCAATCAGCTTCCTGTTCATCCAAGACACCCTTATGCAGGCGATCTAGTTTTCACGGCATTTTCCGGTTCTCATCAAGATGCTATTAAGAAAGGGTTTAAGGCCATGAAAGAATCCAATCAATATAACTGGGAAGTGCCATATCTACCTATTGATCCTGCAGATCTAGGAAGGAGCTATGAGGCGGTTGTTAGAATTAACTCTCAATCTGGAAAAGGTGGAGTTGCATTTCTACTGGAGAAAGATCATGGGGTTTCACTTCCTAGAAGACTTCAAATTAGCATGAGTCAAAAAATTCAAAGATTGGCAGATGAATCTGGAAAAGAAATTATGACTTCAGAAATTTGGGATATTTTTGATCAGGAGTTTATGCGTCCAAAGAAAGGATATGCTTATTTAGACCATAGATCTTCTACCACTGGGAGTACTCATAACTTATCGATCAAGATGCTTTTAAATGATAAAGAAATTGAAATGGAAGGAGTGGGAAATGGTCCTATTGATTCATTTATAGATGCTTTGAGAAGCCAAAATATAAAACTTAAGGTCTCAGACTATAATCAATCTGCTATATCTTCAGGCTCAGATGCAAAAGCAGCCGCATATATTGAACTAGAGAGCAATGGCAAGACTAGCTGGGGTGTAGGAATAAACTCAAATACAACAAGAGCATCTTTTGAAGCCATAACTGTAGGTTTAAGTAAAATTCTTAATCAAAATTAGGCTCTCTTTTCTCAAAGAAAGCTTTTACGGCTTCACGATTTTCTGAACTACCAGTTAATGTTGTTTGAATATCGCCCTCTAAGCCATAAGTATCCCAGTAACTATTGTTCAGTGATTCTCTCATTAATTTTTTTGTATGCATTAATGATTGAGGCGATCTTTTTGCCAGATTAATTGCCCATTTTTCCGTATATTCTTCCAGTTCATCCTCTAAAACAACCTTATTAGCTATACCAAACTGCAAGCATTCATCAGAGAAAATTTTCTTTGCTTCAATAGCATATTCGTAGGCTTTGCCGTAACCCATGAATTTAGGAAGAGTCCATGAAAGACCTCCATCTGGAACAAGGGCTATATTACTAAAGACTGACATAATATATGCATTTTTAGACATTACCCTTAAATCACATGCAAGAGCCAAGGCAGCCCCTATTCCTGCAGCTGGACCATTTATAGAAGCAATAACTGGTTTTTCCATATGAATAATATTTTGGAATATTGGTTTGTAGCCTCTTTCAAGCGCATCCTTTGAGCTGCTCCAGCTGGCTGATCTTTCTCCAAGATCTGCTCCAGCTGAAAAACCTTTGCCATTTCCTGTAATAATTAAGACTCTAATCTCTTTATCTGCGCCAACTTGCGAGGTAGCTGCCTGTAAATCCCACATTAATTGTTCATTAAAAGCATTTAATACATTGGGTCTATTTAATTTTATGGTCGCAATATTATTTAATTTTATAAGTTCTAATGTTTCAAAGTTCATCTTTAATTCCCATTTTAGTTGATTCTAGTTTAACTCTTGTGGATATGAATAGTTTTATTTTTATAAGTAATATAGCCGCCTGGCTGATCCTTGTCAGACCTGCTCCAGCTAACAATTGATTTTGGACCTGGTCTTGATAGTAAAAAAGTTTTTAGTATTTCTTCAATGACCTTTCTGCTGGGCATAGCTATATCATTTTTCTTGATAGAGGCTCGAAGAATCTCTACAGCTACTTCTCTTTCAACTGCTCTGAGATCATCTATAGGTATGGAATCAGAAATAAGACTTCCATAGGTTGTATTAAATAAATCATTGAAAATATCTAGCTTTGCATTAATTGAACTGGCAGTAGCATTAATTCTATTGGCAACTTTTGTCCAGCGACTATCTATGAGTGGCAATAGTTCATTTCTTGTAAAGTTTCTATCTTGTTCGTTTGTATGATTTGAAAGGTCTTCTACATACTCTAAATTATTTAACATTGCGTAGTCTTCTAGTTCTCTTTTGCTAAATGAAAGAAGTGGTCTTATTAAGAACCCTTTTCCTAGTGTTCTTTTTTCCTGAAGGCCTCTTATTCCATCAATACCAGTACCTCTAAATAACCTTAATAAGATTGTTTCAGCAACATCATCTTGGTGATGGGCAGTCAATACCTGACCTTCATTAGAAATTATATTTTGAAATATTTTATATCTTTCATTTCTAGCAGCAGACTCCAAGCCGCTTCCTTTACTAGTTATTTCTACTGATGCAATGTGGAGCTTGATGGCTTTTTTATTGCAAAAATTTTTGCAATGATCTTCCCATGATTTACTTTGTTCATTCAAATTATGATTAACATGAATTGCTTCTAAGCTAATTTCATTATCTTTTGATAGTTCATGAAAAGCATGAAGAAGAACTGTGGAATCGACTCCTCCGCTATAAGCAATAAAGACCTTTTTCTTTAAATTTATTTTATTTAGTAAAGATGAAATATCCTGCATTTCTATTTACCAATTTTTAACAGCCTTTGATACCTTCTTTCGATAAGCTTTTCATTTGAGAGCTTTTGTAAACTAGATAAGTTTTTAATTAATGATTTTTTTATAATCTCTGATGTGAGATCGTAGTTTCTGTGTGCCCCACCAAGCGGCTCTTGGATAATCTCATCAATAATATTAATTTTTTTAAGCTCACTAGCTGATACTTTCATAGACTCCGCTGCTTTCTCAGCCTCGTCAGCAGATCTCCAAATAATAGATGCACATGCTTCTGGAGATGCAACTGAATAAGTTGCATATTCCAGCATAGATAAATGATCGCCCACGCTTATTGCAAGCGCCCCACCGGAACCGCCCTCACCTGTTACAACAACTAAAATTGGAGTTTTCAATTCAGACATGACTGCTAAGTTTCTTGCAATTGCTTCACTCTGGCCTCTCTCCTCACCCTCTATCCCAGGATATGCTCCTGCAGTATCTATAAAAGTTATTATAGGCATAGAAAATTGCTCAGCCAACCTCATAAGTCTCTTAGCTTTTCTGTAGCCTTCTGGTTGCGGCATTCCAAAATTTCTTCGAACTTTTTCTTCAGTATCTCTCCCTTTCTCATGACCTATAATCATTACGGGCGTATCATTCAAGTAAGCCAGCCCACCAACAATTGAGGCGTCATCGGCAAATTGCCTATCTCCGTGAAGCTCATCGAAATCTTTAAAGATTCTTTTAATAAAGTCCAATGTGTGTGGTCTTTGAGGATGTCTTGCTACTTGAACTGTTTCCCATGTTGTAAGTTTAGAATATATCTTTTTAATTAGCTGCTCTCTATCCTTTTCAAGAGATTCAATTTGAGACTTAATTGCTGGGTTTCCAATATCAGCAAGCTTTAGTGCGCTAATTTTTTCTGATACTTCTTGAATAGGCTTTTCAAACTCAAGAAATTTTTGGTCTCTCTCGTGAAAAGTTTGTTCATATTTGTTTAGATTTTCTTGTTTAATATTACTCATTTTTGTTTACTCAAACTAATAGCATCAGCACCAAATATATCAATTATCTTATTTACTTTCTGCAAATCGGGAAGAAAATTAAAGCTGTTACCTAATTCTATTATAGCTTCTGAATTGTTACTTATTACTTTAATGTTAATTTTACACCCCGAAGCTTCTTCCCAGAAATCTGAATCAATGTCATAAATGGATTTTGATAGATTTTCTAGACTGTTGATTTTAGACTTTGTTAGATCAATAGTTAAAGTTTTTAATTTATTTTGTAGCTCGCTATCTATACCCTTTACCTCTTTCACTCGCATTCTAAAAGATGAAACCCCCATCTCTTTTGATCTATAGTCATCTAGCTCAATTGAGCCTTTAATTACAAGAATTTCGCCTTCTTTAAGAATATTATGGCAATTTTCTAGGACATCACTAGAAACTACTCCATCCATAGTTCCGGTGCCATCATCAAAATTTATAAAAGTAAGTGGCTTGCCTGATCTGTCTCTAATCTGTCTTGAAGAATTAATTAATGCCACTAAAGCGCCTTTCTTAGAATCAATATCCAATCCACCAATTTGAGAGGACCGCAAAATACTTACTTGGTTATTTATTGCATCTACAGGATGGCCAGATAAATAATAGCCTAGTGATTTTTTTTCAAGTGAAAGTAGTTCGCTTAGACCAAACTCTTCAATTTTTGAATATTTTTCATAAGGATCAAATTTATGATTTGTATTTGCAAAAAGATCTCCAGATTGCATCGTATTACCTGTAGGGTTCTTGGAGCCATCTTTTAACATATCAACAACACTTCTTATTGCAATACTCCTGGATGGAGCAATTTTATCAAATGCTCCAGATTGAGATAATGCTTCTAGTGACTTTTTGCCTCCAAGCTTAATGTCAACTTTCTTAGAAAAATCCCATAAATCTTTAAAGCTAGTTGATTCTCTTTTTGCACAAACATGTTTGATAAAAGAATCTGCAACTCCCTTTATAGCTCCCAAGCCATATTCAATATTCATATCACTATTAACAACAAATCTTTTATTGCTAGATAAAATATCAGGGTTCAAGACACCAATGTCCATTCTTTTGCACTCTTGAATCAGTGAATAAATCTTATCAGTATTACCAAGTTCTGTTGATAAAACTGCTGCCATGAAATGTTCTGGATAATAAGTTTTTAAATATGCAGTCTGATATGAAATAAGTGCGTAGGCAGCTGAATGTGATTTGTTAAAACCATAGCCTGCGAACTTCTCTATTAAATCAAATATTTTTTCAGCAACAGAGGCTTTTATATCATTTTTTTCACAGCCTTGTTTAAAGTATTTTCGCTGTTGCTCCATTTCTTCAACTTTTTTCTTACCCATGGCTCTTCTTAAAATATCAGCTTCACCAAGAGAGAAATCTGCTAGAACTCTTGCAGCTTCCATTACCTGCTCTTGATATAAAATAACGCCATATGTTTCAGACAGCACTGGTTCAAGTAACTCATGGGGGTAGGTAACTGGAGATTTGCCATGCTTTCTATCTACAAATTGATCATGCATGCCAGAATCTAAAGGCCCAGGCCTATAAAGAGCTAAAAGTGCAACAATTTCTTCAAATCTAGTTGGTTTTAATCTTTTAATGAGATCTCTCATGCCTGATGACTCTAATTGAAAGACTGCCATTGTCTTACCAGAACTCAATAGATCAAAAACCTTTGGGTCATTTAAGGGAATCTTTTCAAGATCTACCTTGGACTTACCATCAATATTGATAGACTTTAAGGCCCTATCAATGACAGTCAAAGTTCTTAATCCTAAGAAATCAAACTTTACTAGACCAATTTTTTCTACATCATCCTTATCAAATTGAGTCATAACAGATTGAGACTGTCGATCATTATAGATTGGACAGAAATCAGAAATACTTCCAGGAGCAATTACAACACCACCTGCATGCTTCCCAACATTTCTTGCTATACCTTCAAGTTTGTATGCTAGGTCTACAACCTCTTTCACTTCCGGATCATCTTTGATGCTTTGATCGAATATAGGTTGCTCTTTCCTTGCTCTGTCTAGGGTCATACCAGGGGCAAAAGGTATCATTTTTGATATTCTATCTCCGAGAGCATATGGTCTACCAAGAGCTCTAGCAACATCTCTTACAACTGCTCTTGCTGCCATAGTCCCAAATGTAGCTATTTGTGCAACAGCTCCTGCTCCATACTTTTTACCAACATAATCAATAACCTTATCTCTTTTTTCCATACAAAAATCGATATCAAAATCTGGCATTGAAAGTCTTTCAGGATTTAAAAATCGTTCAAATAAAAGGCCATGCTCAATTGGATCAAGAGCCGTAATGCCAATTGCAAATGCTACTAGCGAGCCTGCTCCGGACCCTCTTCCAGGGCCTACAGGAACTTCATTATTTTTTGACCATTCAATAAAGTCATAAACGATTAAAAAGTAACTTGAGAAACCCATTACTTTGATTTGTTCAAGCTCGTATTCAAGTCTCTTAATATAATTGTCTTTTTTATCTTCTTTAAAATCTTTAATGAACACATTAAGGCTTTTGAATGCCAATTCATTGAGAAAAGAATCAAAATTATGTTCTTTTGGTACAGGATATTCTGGAAGAAAGTATTCTTTTGTATCGATAGATACATTACAGCGCTTTGCTATCTCATTTGTATTAGTTACAACCTCGCTAATATTATCAAATAGTTCATACATTTCATCAGGTGACTTAAAATACTGCTCCGATGAGAATACTTTTTTTCTATTTGGATCATTAAGAGTCCTTCCGGTATTGATACAAACTTTAGTTTCATGAATATCATAATCTTCTTTATTTGCAAAAAGCACATCATTTGTAGCTATAACTGGGATGCCTTTTTTGGAAGCTATTGGAAGAATATTCTTAATATACTCAATTTCATTCTGTCTTTTAGTATTTTGAATCTCGATAACAAAATCATCTTTAAAAAAATTTAAAAACTTATCTACTCTATCTTCAACTTCGTCCACTCTACCAAGGGTCATTAGCTCAAATAAGTGACTGGATTTTCCACCAGAAATAACTATTAAATCCTCTTTTATCTCACATAATTCATTGAACGTTATGATCGGAGATGAAAAGTTATAATTATTATGAGCTTGAGAAATAATTTTCATTAAGCTGATATGGCCCTTATTTGTCTTTGCTAAACAGAGGAGCTCATGGGGCATTTCATCTCCATCAAAAATTACTCTCAGAGATACTCCTGATATTGGTTTTATGCCTGCTGACTCACATTTATTAAAAAATTTTACCAAGCCAAACATGTTTAAATTATCTGTAAGTGCAACAGATGGAATTGAATATTTCTTAGCCTGATCTACTATTTGATCTATAGTTAAAAGTCCTTGAGTTATACTAAATTCTGACGAAACTCGCAGATGCGAAAAAGTTTTATTCATTTCCTATCTCACACCTTTAAAAGATTTTCTATGAATAAAGCATGATCCATGAATTTTTAGCATTTCTTTGTGTAATTTAGTTGGATAGCCTTTATGTCTATCAAACTCATAAATAGGATATTTTTTATCGAAATCAAGCATCAAATTGTCTCTATAAACTTTAGCAATAATAGAGGCGGCGCTTATTTCGCTTATTATTGCATCTCCACCTACAATAGCCTCTTTTTTAAATTCTACATCTGGAAGATAGAGCCCATCAACCAAGACTTTATTCGGTTTTATATTTAAATTTAGTATAGCTCTTTTCATTGCCAATAAAGATGCATTATGAATATTAATCTCATCAATTTCTTTGTGTGAGACCGATCCAAATGCAAAAAAAGAGTTCTGCATAATTAATGAACTTAGAAACTCTCTTTTATTTTTTGATATTTTTTTAGAGTCATTTAAGTCATCAATTGGAGTTTTTAAAATTACAGCAGCAGCAATAACGGGTCCAGCCAAGCAACCTCTTCCAACTTCGTCAACACCAGCTATAAGCTCTTTCAAGACAAGCTTAAAATTTCTTGAGCTACAGAATCAAAACCATCACCTTTGAGAGTAGCTTTAATTTCATTTGAAAATGAGACTTTATTATGACTTTCCATCATGTGATAATTTATCTCTTTTGCGGTACATTTACTCTGAATTAATTCAGGATATGCAGGTTTGCTCAGCAAAAGATTAGGAAGACCTATGCAATCGACTTTAAGCATTCTAGAAATAATTGCGTAATTGATAAAATTAGTTTTATAACAAATAATTGGTGATGCATCTAGGACTGCGGCTTCAAGTGATGCCGTTCCAGATGTGATAATTGATTTATCTGAAATTGATAAGAAGTCCTGTGTAGCTCCTTGGCAAATCAAGAATGGAGCCTTGGTATTTTTAAGGTGTTTTTTAATATCAAGCATGCTTAATTCATCAGCGGTTGGGATTAAAAAAAATACATTATTATTGGCTTTGTAATGCAACTCCATAAAGTCTTTGTAAGTAGGCATCATATTTAAAATTTCTGAATTTCTACTGCCTGGGAGCACTGATATAAAAGTTCTATCTGCATCTAGTGAATATTTTTTTATAATATCCTCTTTGTTTCCTATAACAATCTCAGAAAAAGGGTGTCCCAGATGGGAGCTACTTAAACCTCTGTCTCTGTAAAAATCATGTTCAAAATTAAACAGGCAAACAGTATGATCTATAAACTTTTCAATTTTTTTTATTCTGCCTTGTCTCCAACCCCACACTGATGGACTTACTAGCTGAATGTTTTTGCAAGTTTTTATTGGCTTAAGAGCCTTATGAATACCTATATTAAAATCTGGGGAATCAATACCAATGAAAAAATCTATTTCTTTATCATTAAATAAAGAAATTAAATTATTCCTATTTGTCATAAGTTTCTTTAAATTTAATATGGGATCTATGATACCCATTAACTGAAGTTCTTTGAAATCAAAAAGCGAACTCAGCCCTAATGATTCTATCTTGGGACCGCCAACCCCAAATAATTCAAAATTATTGCCTTTAACAATTTCCTTGATGAGGTTATATCCTAAAATGTCGCCGGAATGCTCTCCAGCAACAACACCTATTTTTAATTTAGGTGTTTCTTGGTTCACTTATCTAGTGATCCCTCTTGAAGATATTTTTACAGAATCAATAAATCTTAATAAATACTTATCGTTATATTTATTATTAAGTTCTTCAATTTTTGATAGAGCTTCCTCTAATTTTAATGATTTGCGGTATAAAAGCTTGTATGCTTTTTTAAGATGTGAGATTGATTCCTCGCTGATGCCATTTCTTGATAAACCCACTGTATTTAAGCCAACAACTCTTGCTGGATGTGAAGCAGCTTTGACATAAGCAGGTAAGTCCATTGTGATCATTGTATTCATTCCAGTAAATGAACAATCCCCTATGTTGCAGAACTGATGGATAAGAGTATAACCTCCAAGAGTTACGTTATTTCCAACCTTTACATGGCCGGCTAAACCAGAATTATTTGCAAAAGTATTATTGTCGCCAACCACGCAGTCATGAGCAATGTGAGCATATGCCATAATTAAATTATCATTACCTATTTGTGTAACTCCATTATCCTGAATTGTGCCCCTGTGAACTGTAACTCCCTCTCTGAATATATTGTTTTTTCCAATAATGAGCTTAGTGTCTTCGCCTTTAAATTTTTTATCAGGAGTATCTTCTCCAATAGAAGAAAATTGATAAATAGTGTTACCTTCATCTATTGATGTTGGGCCTTTTATGACAACATTTGAATGAACTTTGCATTTTGCACCTATATTCACACCTTTGCCAATAATACAGAAAGGTCCAATAACCGAACTCTCATCGATAATTGAATCAGGGTGAATTATAGCTGTGGAGTGAATACTCATTACGCTGGTCTATCTGCACACATTATTGTTGCAGAGCAAGCTAATTCACTGTCAACTTCAGCTCTAACTTCAAATTTCCAAATACCTCTTTTAACATTTTTAACTGAACTAAATAGATGCAAGGTGTCTCCTGGTCTTACTCTTTTTCTAAATCTTACATTATCAACACCAGCAAATACATACAAAGAGCCCTCTTCAGGGGTTTTACCCATAGTCTTGAAACCTAAAATACCAGATGCCTGAGCTAAAGCCTCTATGATAATAACTCCTGGCATTATTGGATTTCCAGGAAAATGACCTCTTAAATAATATTCGGTTGGCAGAACATTTTTAATAGCGTGAATTGAATTTCCCTCATCAACCTCAACTATCTCATCAACAAATAAGAACGGTTCTCTGTGAGGTAGATATTTTAAAACCTCTTCACTAGGTTGCGACATTTTTACTTCCTTCTTTTAATAAAAATTGAGGACTTTGCCCAATCTTTTGGTTTTTGTGCCGGCATTATACCTATATATTCACCACTTTCTTTAATACTTTTTGTGATTAATGTATGTGCTCCAACAGTAACATTATCTGCAATATTGAGATGCCCTAGTACTCCAGAGAGGCCTCCCATTCTAAAATTTTTACCAATAACTGTTGATCCGGCAATAGCACAACATGCGGCAATTGCTGAGTGACTTCCAAGCTCTACATTATGAGCAATATGGACCTGATTATCTAGCTTTACACCGTCATGGATATTAGTATCCCCCAATGCACCCCTGTCAATAGTGCAACCTGCTCCTATTTCAACGTTTGATCCAATAATCAAACTGCCAAGTTGCTCGATCTTTATATAACCATCTTTTGAAGGTGCATATCCAAACCCGTCAGAGCCAAGGACAGTTCCATTATGCACATGCGTATTACTGCCAACTTGCACATCAGAAACAAGGGATGAGTTTGCCCTAATGGATGAAAAATCTCCAATTGAACAGTTAGGCCCAATATATACATTTGGCCCTATTACAACATTTTGACCAAGATTAGTTTCAGGAAATACTGTTGCTGTAGGATGAACGCTGCCTATATTTTGCTTTGTTGAATTTGAACTAAATAGCGAGCTTGCTTTGGCAAAAGCCAAATAAGGATCATCGGTAACTAAATAGTTGCCTTCATCAATACCATCAATAGTATTTGGATGGACTATAAAAGCTAAAGCTTTTGAAGATGAAAGATATTTAGAATATTTTTGGTTTGATACAAATGATAGAGATCTGTCGTTTGCATCTTGTAAAGTTTTTAAATTATCGACGATAGCATTACCATCGCCGATTAATTTAGTTTCTAAGAGCTTTGATAGCTCTAATAATGAGTAACTTTTACTGCTGGTCACTACTCGCTAGAAGCGGGCTTATTTGCAGCAACATCTAGCATAGATGTAACATCATCAGTCAAATCTAATGAAGGGTCGCTAAAAAGCAATGTTTCATTCTTTGCAAGTAAAACTGTTATTTGCTTTGCAGCTATAAGTTCTCCAATGATTTTTTGCATTGCTGGGCCACTTTCAGCGAAAACTTTTTGAGCTGTCTCTTCTTGAGCAGCCTGAACCTTACTTGCAAGAAATTCTAGATCTTTAGTTTTCTCTTGAATATCTCTTTGGGCCTCAGCAATCTCAGCTTGGGAAAGAGTTTCAGCGTCTTTTTGCAGGTTCTCTGCAAGCGTCTGTCTTTCTGCTTGTATTGATCTAGCTTCTTCAAGATTAGCAGCATAATCAGCATCTTCTTCAAGAGCCTTAAATGCATCTTGAGCTGCCTGTGTTGATAAAACAGCAGTTCTCATATCTATAACAGCAACTCCATTAGCTGATATAGCTGGAAGTGCCAAAAATAGCACAGAAAGTGCTACTAAGTTAAATTTAAATTTGTTAATCATGTCTACCCCTTATTGGAATTCTATATTTTATATTAAAACTCTTGAAAAATACTCAATTAAAAAACATTTCCTACAGTAAATTGAAATTCTTCTGTTCTTTCTTGCGGCCCAGCATTCGTGGGTTTAGCAATTGCAAAACTCATCGGGCCAAAACTTGTTATCCATGTAACACCTACGCCATATGAATATCGTAACTCGTCTATATCAGGCTCAGAACAGTTATATTGATATTCTTTACAGTTATCTGAGAAGACATTACCAAAATCAAAGAAGAATGCAGAACGCATTGACCTCTGATCCTCTATAAATGGTAACCTAAATATAAGTTGAAAGCTTCCTTCAACCTTAACATTTCCACCAATTGGGGCATCGTAATAACGAGAAGTGCTATTTGCATAAGGATTGTAGTATGGAGTGTCTAGAATTTCATCACCATCGGTATCAATAAGATTTGGGCAAGAGCCCTCTGCATAATTAAATTCATAACATGGAGCTTGAGTGCTTCTAGGCCCCAGTGTATTCGACTCGAAACCTCTTAAGGACCTTGGACCTCCAGCATAAAAATTTTGAAAGAATGGTGTTTCATTTGTATCGCCGTAAGCATCCATGTATCCAAGCTCGCCACTAAAACCAAATACAAGATTGGCAAACCCTAATGGCTGATATGTCTTCTGTTGAATGCTTGCTTTGTAATAATTTAAATCACTAAATGGCAATGTTGACATCAAGCTCACGCTTGTAGATGAACCATCAGTTGGAAAAAGCCCTCTATTTAAAGTTACTCTTGACCACACAAGACTTGCACTCAAAGTATCAAATAAATTTCCTTCGGATGCCACAAAATCATAAATCTCTCTTGCTGGTAGTGTTCCAATATCTATATCTGTTTGGTCGTAAGTTAAGTTAAGCCCAAGTCTTTGTGTGTCTGATATTGGATAACTGTATTGAACACCTAAGCCAGCAGAATTAGTTAAATAATTTGCTACGTTGTACTCTCCATAATCCGTTTCCCTGAAATATAAATTATAGCCAACACTCACCCCATCAACAGTTGCATATGGATCCATAAACGAAAAATTATACATCTCACTATAAATATTTTTGTTTATTCCCAAGCTCAAAGTATTTCCGGTCCCCATGAAGTTTTGCTCTTGCAAGTTAAATCCAAGCTGAAGGCCGAAGTCGCTATACCCAACATTACCCCCAATACTTCCAGTACTTTCTTCATCAACGGAATAAAGGACATCGATTTGATCATCTGTTGAGGGAACAGGAATGGTTTCTACAGCAACTTCTTTAAAGAAACCAAGCCTCTCTAATCTTATTCTTCCTGCCTCAATATTGTCATCTGATGTCCACGCACCTTCAAACTGTCTCATTTCTCTTCTTAAAACATAATCTTGTGTTATTTCGTTACCAGTAAACAATATTTTTCTAGTGTAAGTTCTGTTTCCTGGCAGAATATTGTATGTAAGCTCTACTGTTTTATCATCATCATTAGTTACAGGTATACCTGTAACTTCAGCAAATGCGTATCCCTGATTGCCTAAAATATTTTTAAAGTATTCTTCAATAGCTGTTATCTGACCCTGAGAATATATTTGCCCTTCTTGAGATGAAGTGATAGGTAGATAAGCATTTTCATCAAATGGGAGATCTCCTATTACATTAACAGTTGAAATTTTATACTCATCACCCTCAAAAATATTAAAGCTTATAAATATTGATTTTTTATCTCTAGATAGACTAATTTGGGAGGACTCAATAGAAAATTTTAAATAACCTCTATCTAAGTAAAATGATTCAAGTGATTCAATATCACCCTGAAGTTTCTCTCTAGAGTATTGGTTATCATTTGATAAGAAGCTGAACAATGACCCTTCTGATAACTCAAAACCATCCAAAAGATCCTCAGATGCAAAAACTTCATTACCAATAATATCTATTTTTTGAATAGTAGCGCTTTTACCTTCATCTACCTCTATAGATATTTCAATGGTATTTCGCGGTCTAATATTCTCTTGTATATCTACATTAGCGCCATACCTTCCGTTTGAAGCATAAGATCTAACAAGCTCTGACTTAACTTTTTCTAAAGTTGATCTTTTATATACTTCGCCCTCTCTAACATCAACGCCATCTAAGCTATCCATTAGTTGCTCAGTCTTAATTGCTTTGTTACCTGTTATTTCAATTCCAGATATTGAAGGCCTCTCAGCCACGGTAATAACAAGAGTGTTTCCTTCTTTACCAATTTGAATGTCATCGAATTGTTCTGTTGAAAAAAGTGACTTTACTATGTCTCTAGACTTTCCATCATCGATTCTATCGCCAACACTTATAGGTATTACATTAAAAATGCTTCCAGTTGAAACTCTTTGCAGTCCTATAATTCGTATATCACTTATTAAGAACTCATCGAATGCATTCAAATGAGTTGCTAAAAAAAAGGTTAGAAAAGTGATTTTAAACTTATTCATATTTAATTATAAATACCTTGAGATATCATTAAAAACAGCAAAAATCATTAACATGCCAACAAGTATTGCCCCAATAGTGAAAACATAATTTTCAACCTTCTCTGGGAGAGGTTTGCCTCTAACCGCTTCTATCCCTAAAAGCACTAACTGACCACCATCCAAAACCGGAAGAGGTAGTAAGTTTAGAACACCCAGACTTATGCTCAAAAGCGCCATAAGATATAAGAATGGAATTACTCCAGCCTTTGCAGTATCCCCTGCCATTTGAGCAATCCCAATTGGGCCGCTAAGGTTATCAGCACCCATATTGCCTGTAAGCATTTTCCCTATGAACATAAGTGTTTTTATACTTAGATTATATGTCTCATAAACTGCTTTCTTGAACGAAGAGATAAAGCTTCTTTGTGATCCAAAGCTAACACCAAGCGAGCCTTGTGTAATGTCTTGTTGATTTAACTTGGAATCAATGAGAATTGATTTGTATATTTTTTCTCCATCTCTTTCTATAACAAACCCTAACTCTTTTCCTGAGTTTTCTTTAATAAGTCCCTTAATATCTTGTATGTAGTTTATTAATTGGCCATCTATTTCTAAAATCTGATCGCCAATCTCGATACCACCCAAATCTGCAGCGCTACCTTGTGACACTCCCCCAATAATAGGCAGGCTTCTATATTCAAGCGAAAGCCCAAGCCCAGACATTGGATCTTTTTGCGCCTCGGAGCTATCGAGAAAATCTTTTACATAAATAGACTCTACATAAGTTTCTGACGAGTCTTTATTTTTAAGCAAAAGATCTATTTTGCCAGTTAAGCCAGCATACGATAGAAGCTCTAAAGGAAAATCTTTTGGGTCAGTTATAATCTGCGAATTAATTCCCAGCAATTGATCATCAACAGCAATATTGCTCGCAGATTGAATATTAGCTGATTTATCAACATTTTTAATTACTGCAACATTATTTGGGTCAATAGTGTTCATGAATATAAAGCAGAACACTAAAATTGAAAGAAAAAAGTTCGCTAAAGGTCCAGCGATCATTATGGCTGCTCGCTGCCATTTTGGCTTTGAATCAAATGTATTTTTAAGCTGCTCTTCGGTAAGTTGCTCTTTAATATCAGGTTCAACCTCGATCAGTTTATTTGTTATCATTGACACATATCCACCCAAGGGAAGTGCTGATAAAGCAAACTCTGTTCCTTGCTTATCTTTTCTCTTATAGATTACTGGTCCCATGCCTAATGAAAATGTCTGGACGTGAACCTTGCATAGCCTAGCTACTATAAAGTGACCATATTCATGAATCGTTACCAGTATTCCTATTAAGACAAGAAATGATGATATATATATTAAAGTTGACATAATTTAAGTAATTTTAAGTAAGAGATTCTATCACCTTCTTTGCTCGTTTGCGTGTTTCTTTATCCATTTCATATATTGATTCGAGCTCAACTTTATTAGACATCTCTTTGGTATCAAAAGTTCGTTTTAATACAGAATATATATCTGAAAATTTAATTTCTCCATTAAGAAATGCGCTTACTGCAACTTCATTAGCTGCATTAAACATAGTGCCTGTTAACCCTCCTTCATTGCAAACATCACGCGCCATACTTTCTAAAAAAAGACGATCTTTTGGAAATGATTCAAATGAAAGATTTAGATCGCTAAAATCTATTTGGTTAAATTGAATTGGTATTTTTCTATTATTTGATAATGCATTTGCAATAGGAACTGACATATTTGGGTTGCTCATGTGAGCTATGCTTGAGCCATCAGTATAAGTTACAACTGAATGAATTATGCTTTGAGGATGAACTACCAAATCAAAGAAGCTTTCCTGCAGATTAAATAAATATTTAGCTTCAATTAACTCCAGACACTTATTCACTAGCGTTGCGGAATCAATAGATATTTTTGATCCCATTTTCCAGTTAGGGTGATTTAAAGCCTGACCTAATGTGACCGAATCTAAATCATTAATTGATTTCCCCAAAAAAGGGCCGCCGGAAGCAGTGATAATAACTTTTGAAATATCTTTATTATCGCGGCAAGAAGCTAGGCATTGGTGAATGGCATTATGCTCACTATCCACAGGAATTATTGAAGTATTGAAACTATTAGCTAATGGCATCAATATGTCTCCAGCAACAACAATGCTCTCTTTATTAGCAAGAAGAATTGTTTTACCAGTCTTTGCTGCTGACATAGTTGTCTCAAGGCCCGCAAACCCAGAAATTGCTGAAATAATTATGTCAACATCATCATTAATTATTAAATTTTGTAGCTCACTCTTTCCAAAGAGAATCTGAGTATTAAGATGCTTACACTTTTCATTTAATTTCTTTGCTGCCTCTTCATTATTTGTGTGAGCATAATTAGGAGAGAAGTCTTTAATGATTTGAAAAGCTCTATCAACATTTTTATCAAAAGAAATTCCATATAGACAGAATTTATTTTTATTTTCATGGATAACCTGAAGAGAGCTGCTTCCAACGCTTCCAGTGCCTCCTAGTAAAAGTATATTTCTCATTAAGAAACTAAGATCAATATAGATGTAAGTATTGGTATTGAAGATAAGTGTGAATCTATCCTATCTAAAATTCCTCCATGACCAGGCAGAAGATTACCAGTATCTTTTATTCCAGATTTTCTTTTAAGAAAGCTAAAAAAATAATCCCCAACAAATGCGTAGAATGAACCAATTATCATTAGGACAATTATTAATGGAGTAGAGTCGGAAATTATAAATATTAAAACCCCAAATAAAGCACTAAACAAAAGCCCCCCTACAAAACCTTCAAACGTTTTATTTGGGCTAATCTCTGAAAATAATCGAGTTTTACCAAAATATGTACCTGATAGATATGCTGCACTATCTGATATTGCTGCGTTTAATATAAATACTAAAAATAAAAAATAATTTGAGAATGAAAATATAGTATTTGTCTCTAAAATATAATGTGAGCATAAGAAAAATGATCCTATTACTAAAAATCTAATATAGACATTGTTGAAATCTATAAAGTGGAGCTTTGATGTAGAATTTGATATTAAAAATAAACTAAATAGCATCCAAAATATTGCTGATATAAATATTGTTAACTCTTGCAATTTGTTAGGCGCCAAAAACATCAAAATAAAAAGAATTAGTAACGCAATATGATTGAAGAAAAATGATCTTGAAATTGAGTTTTTTACCCATTCATGAGAAGCAAAAAATAAAGTAGCTAGAATAGCTGATAAAAATAATAATTCATTCCCAATCAACACTATTGCTAGTATAGGCACAGTCAAAATAGAAGCAGTAATGCTTCTTGTTAAAAAACTAGATTTAAACTCTTTTGCCAAAACGTCTACTCACTTTTTTATATTGTTTTATGCAATCTACATATTCCAACCTCGAAAAATCAGGCCAATAATTATCTAAAAAACATATTTCTGAATAAGCAATTTGATATAAAAGAAAGTTGCTTACCCTCTTGTCTCCACCAGTTCTTATTAGAAGATCAATGGATGACTCAGGAACACATGAATATTTATTAATTAATGTGCTATCTATTTCTTCAAGGCTAACTTTGCCTTCAAGGACATCTTTACTAACATTTCTAACTACTGAAAGTATATCTTGTTGACCGCCATAACCCAGAGCAATATTGAGCTTTAATGATGGATTTTTAAATTTAGTAGCAGATTCAGCATATTTGATTTTACTAATAATATCTTTACCAAACATGGCAATGTCTCCAAAGAAATTAAGCTCAACACTCTGCTCTATTAGCTCAGGGACTTGATCGTTAATAGCGTTTATGATCAAATTTTTAATTGCATTAATTTCTTGAGCTGGCCTCCCCCAATTTTCTGAACTAAAAGCGTATAAAGTTAAAGATTTTATTTTTTGATTGATTGATTCCTCAACTATTTCTTTAACGATAGACACTCCTTTTTCATGCCCTTTGCTAATTTTTAATGTATTTTTTTTTGCCCATCTACCATTTCCATCCATTATTATGGCTACATTTTCAAGATGGTTTTGGACTAAATTTTTTAAAGGTTTAGCCATAGGGCTTTTAGATTTCTAGCAGGTCTGCTTCTTTTGCTTTTAACTCTTGATCAACTAATGCAATGTGCTTATCAGTCTGC
The DNA here is from genome assembly GCA_964523375.1 of uncultured Gammaproteobacteria bacterium. Lineage (GTDB taxonomy): Bacteria > Pseudomonadota > Gammaproteobacteria > Magnimaribacterales > D2472 > CAJQGY01. Next base: position 54,070 of record CAZFYG010000001.1, read on the forward strand.
TTCTGAACTAAGTCTTCAATTCTTCTCAGCTCATCCTCAGAAATGTTTCCATTACTCTCATCTTCCTTTGCAGAATTATTAGAATCTCTTCTAACATTTCTTATAGAAACCCTGGTGTTTTCTGCCTCAGATCTAGCTTGCTTGATATAGTTTTGTCTTGTTTCTTCTGTTAATACTGGCATTGTAACTCTAATTAAATCTCCAGAAGTGCTAGGATTAAGACCTAGATTTGCGTTCAAAATAGCCTTTTCTACTTCAGGTATTAAGGTTTTATCCCATGGAGATATAACGAGAGATCTTCCTTCTTCAACTGAGATATTAGCTGCTTGATTTAAAGGTGTTAGATTCCCATAATAATCTATCTTTACATCATCGAGTAATGATGGGTTTGCTCTTCCTGTTCTTATTTTATTGAATGCAATAGATAGTGAGCCGATAGATTTTTCCATTCTATCTGAAGTATTTTTAATTAATTGTTCCATATTATGATATTAACGTACCTATATTTTCACCGCAAATTATTTCTTTTAACGCATTTTTTCTATTTACATTAAATACTTTCATTGGCAAACCATGATCTCTTGCAAGAGTTAAAGCAGTTGCATCCATTACTTTTAAATTTTTAGTTATTGCGTCATTAAATGATAATTTTTCATAAAATACTGCATCAGGATTTTTTTCAGGATCAGAATCATAGACTCCATCAACTCTTGTAGCTTTAAGCATGAGTTCAGACTGCGTTTCGATTGCTCGAAGACATCCAGCGGTATCAGTTGTGAAAAATGGATTGCCTGTTCCGGCTGTAAAAATTACTACAAAACCATCATTTAATAATTGTATGGCGAGCCTTCTATCATAATGCTCTACAACACCTGGCATAGCTATTGCTGACATGACTCTAGTTTTTATACCAGCTCTTTCAAGAGCGTCTCTAAAAGCTATGCCATTCATTACAGTTGCAAGCATTCCCATATGATCGCCAGCAACCCTATCCATTCCTGCTTGGTTGAGTTTCTCTCCTCTAAAAAGGTTGCCTCCACCAATTACAACACCGATTTGTGCTCCAATTTCTTTACATTCTTTAACTGAAGCAGCCATTTCATTCAGAACTTGGGGGTCAATACCATGATCATCGTTTCCAGCAACAGATTCCCCACTAAACTTAACAAGGATTCTTTTGTGGATCAGTTTTTGCATTTATTTAAGCTGCTCAGCAACCTCATCAGCAAAGTTTTTAGTTTCAACTTCAATACCTTCTCCAACCTTTAATCTTGCATAAGATTCAATAGAGGCGCTATGAGAATTTAGTAGTTTCTCAATTGTTACATCTGGATCTTTAACAAATGGTTGTGAAATAAGAGATACTTCAGATAAAAATCTATTAAGCTTTCCCTCAACCATTTTATCCATTATTTCTTGAGGCTTTCCAGATTCTTTTGCTTGCGTGAGATATATTGCTTTCTCTCTTTCAAGAACATCGTGATCAATTTCGTCTCTTGATAAGCAAATTGGGTTTGTGGCTGCAATATGCATGGCAATATCTTTGGCTAGAGATTCGTCACCGCCATTCAAGACAACAACTGTGGCTAATTTTGAATCTGAATGAATATAGAGTCCGCTATTCATTTGGCTTTCGTAGCTTAAAGTTTCTAACCTTCTTACTTGAATATTTTCTCCAATAGATTGTACTAGTGTTTTTCTTTTAGTCTCAATATCGGATTCATGCAATATATTGATATCTACTATTTTATTGCTTTTAACAAAGGCTTCTACTTCATTAGTAAAATTAATGAACTGAGAATCTTTAGCTGCAAAATCAGTTTCTGAATTAATTTCTACAATAGTTGCATATTCTTCGCCAACATAAGCCTTTAAAACACCATCTGCTGCAATTCTTGATGCCTTCTTTTCTGCCTTTAATGCACTATTTGATCTAAGTAAGTCAAGAGCGTTATCTATATTTCCTTCGCATTCTACTAAAGCTTTCTTGCAATCCATCATAGCTACTCCAGACATATCTCTGAGTTGCTTTACCATAGCCGCTGTAATATCCATTGTTATTTTTCCTCTACTTTAGGCTCTTCATCATTTGAGCTACTAATATCTTCTTTAGTAATATTTTCTGAAGGTTCGCTTTGCTCAGGAGCAGCAGCCACCTCGTCTTCTGAATTAACTTCGACCGTAGATTCTGATACCACCACTTCTTCTTTTTTAACTTTTTGAATTATAGGAGTAGTTGCTTCAGCTTTCGCTACAAAACCTCTTGAAGATTCAAGGCCACGTTCACAAGCCTCAGCTATGATTTTGGTAATTAGTCTAATTGATCTGATTGCATCATCGTTTCCTGGGATTACAGTTTCAATACCATCTGGATCAGAATTTGTGTCAACTAGAGCAATAACAGGGATGCCCATTTTTTTAGCCTCTAACACTGCTATTTTTTCATATTTAACATCAATAACAAAAATAGCATCTGGCAGGCCTTTCATATCCTTAATGCCGCCAACACTAGCTTGAAGCTTAACAAATTCTTTTTGAATCTCCACAGCTTCCTTTTTTATAAGCTTTTCTATTCTTCCTGATGCTACCATCTCTTCAATATCTTGAAGTCTTCTAATTGAGCCTCTTATAGTCTTCCAATTAGTTAGTGTTCCTCCAAGCCATCTTTTATCCACATATGGTAAATCTAGCCTTGAAGCCTCTTCCTTGATAGTTTTGCTAGCAGACCTTTTAGTTCCAACAAAAAGAACTTTATTACCCTTTGAGCATATATCTTCTACTTTAGAAGCAGCTGCGCTTAGGTGTTCTTGTGTTAACTCAAGATCAATTATGCTAATTTTTTTTCTTGTATCGAAAATGTATTGATCCATCTTTGGATTCCAAAACCGTTTTTGATGGCCAAAATGGACGCCTGCATGAAGTAGGTCTTTTATTGAAACAACGCTCATATATTTCTCCTAGGGGTTATTCTCCAACCTCTGTATTGCTGACTCAAAAGAGCACCCCAGCAATAATCATTAATAAGGTCTTCGTGATTAAAGTGTGTGTATTCTATAGAAATTAGCAGTTATTTAAAAGGGTATTTTTACTTAATTTTTAATTGCATCTAGATCATAAAAGCCAGGTTTTTTACCAATCAAAGACATAGCTGCGTTTATCGCGCCTTGAGCAAAAATGTTTCTTGAAAGTGCTTTGTGGCTAATACTTATATTCATTTCATCGCTCTCGAATCTAACGTGATGAATTCCAAAAAAATCACGCTCTCTTTTTGAAATTATGTTTATTGAACTTATAAAATTATTACTAAGATTTGCTATGTAATTTTTAATGTCTATAGCAGTTCCTGATGGAGAATCTACTTTGTTAATATGATGAATGTCTTCGATAATACAGTTCACCGGGACTTTTAAATCTTGCACTATGCTCTTAATGCCCTGCTTCATACTATAAATACCATCGCTAAGATTAAAAGAGAGCAAGATAGGAAATAATTCAGAGTAATTTTTAATTAATTTTAATTGTTCATCGGAAAAGCCTGTTGTGCCTATAACAATAGGAAGGCTTAAATTTTTATTTTTACAATTTTCTAATAGTTTTATTGTGGCTTCGGGTCTTGAGAAGTCTATGATGCAGTCATGTGCGTTTGAGATATCTTCATTTAGCACTTTAAAATAAGTATTTTTTTTTAGCAAAATCTTAATAGCCTCTCCCATCTTTCCTGAGGAGCCATTAAGAAAAAGTTTATTCATGCAAACTAGAAGAAATCTTTTTAAAAGAATCAGCTCCTGGATAATTTGATGAATCTTGAAGGCTGGATGTAAATTGATTTAAAAGTTTTAGTTGTTTCTTATTAAGCCCAGAAGGGGTTTCGACAATTACTCTACAAAGAATATCACCTCTTCTGCTATCTCTTACTATTGATGCTCCTTTATTTCTTATTCTAAATACTTTTCCTGTTTGAGTTTGTTCTGGAATTTTTAGAGAGATGAAATTTTCTAATGTAGGAATTTTAATAGAGCCGCCTATTATTGATGTTTCAAATGAAATGGGGACTTCAATATACAAGTCTCTACCCTCTCTCTCAAAAATTGGGTTATCAGCAACTCTAATGGCTACATATAAATCACCTGACTGACCACCTGTTTTCCATTCCCCTTCACCAGTCAGCCTAACTTTATCTCCGTTATCAACTCCCGAAGGTATATTAACTGAGAGAGTTTTATTTTCTTTGATTGCACCATTGCCTGAACAAGGCCTGCAAGGGTTTTTTATAATTTTTCCTGCGCCATTACATGATGAGCAAGTTTGCTGAACTGAAAAGAATCCTTGTTGCATCCTAACCTGACCGGAGCCACCACAATTGTTACAGTTAGAAGGTGAGCTGCCTTTTTCAGCACCAGAGCCTGAACACTCACCACACTCTTTGTGAGAAGGAATTTTTATTTTTTTTTGTGCACCTAAGACAGCTTCTTTAAGAGATAACTCAATATTATATTGAAGATCTTGACCTCTTTGCGATCTCCTAGAAGATGATCTTGTACCAAATACATCTCCGAAAATATCGCCGAAAATATCGCCAACATTCACATCATTAAAGTTCGGTCCTCCAGCTCCCATACCATCAACACCTGAATGCCCAAATTGATCATAAGCTGATTGTTTTTGAGGATCAGATAAAACATCATAAGCCTCTGCAGCCTCTTTAAACTTTTCAGCCGCCTCGGGATTATCTGGATTTCTATCCGGGTGATACTTCATTGCCTTCTTCTTAAAAGCTTTCTTAAGCTCAGGCTTCGGCGTCCCTTTAGAGACACCTAATACTTCATAGTAGTCTCTTTTCGACATGTATTACTTTTCTTCTTCTTTAACTTCTTCAAACTCAGCATCAACAGTGTTGTCAGACGATTCATCAGAAGCTGGCTCAGCATCTTGATTAGCTTGATTTGCATCCTCTTGAGAGTAAAGTTTCTGTGTTAAAGGGGTCAAAACATCATTCAAATTTTTTGTTGCAGACTCTATAGCGTCAACCGAATCACTAGCTATAGCCTCTTCAAGAGCAACTACAGATGTTTCAACTTGCTCTTTTTCTTCATCAGAAAGCTTGTCACCTGAATCAGCAATTGTTTTACGAGTTGCATGCACTAACATGTCAGCATTGTTTTTGGTTTTAACAAGTTCTTCGAACTTTTTATCATCTTCAGCATTTGCTTCAGCGTCTTGCACCATTTTTTCTATATCTTCATCTGATAGTCCACTTGATGCTTTGATAACAATTGATTGCTCTTTTCCAGTATTTTTATCTTTGGCAGATACATTTAGAATTCCATTGGCATCTAGATCAAAAGATACTTCTATTTGAGGCGTTCCTCTCTGTGCTGGAGGAATATCTGCTAAGTTAAATTGGCCAAGAGATTTATTCTGAGAAGCTTGAGTTCTCTCCCCTTGTATAACATGAACTGTAACTGCAGTCTGATTATCTTCAGCTGTTGAAAAAGTTTGTGATTTTTGAGTTGGTATTGTTGTATTTTTTTCAATAAGAGGAGTTGATACGCCCCCTAGTGTTTCGATACCAAGAGTTAGAGGGGTGACATCTAACAATAATACATCTGTAGTATCCCCAGAAAGAACAGAACCTTGTATAGCTGCACCGACTGCTACAGCCTCATCTGGATTCAAATCTTTTCTTGCCTCTTTACCAAAAAATTCAGCAACTTTCTTCTGAACCAATGGCATTCTTGTTTGGCCACCAACAAGTAAGATCTCTGAAATTTCTGATTTAGAAAGCTTAGCATCAGTTAGTGCCACCTTTAATGGCTCTAAACTTCTATCAACTAAATCTTCAACCAAAGATTCTAGTTTCGCTCTAGTTACTTTATGTACGAAATGTTTTGGCCCAGAGCTGTCAGCTGTAATATATGGAAGATTAACTTCTGTTTGATCTGCAGATGAAAGTTCGATTTTTGCTTTTTCAGCTGCTTCCTTTAACCTCTGTAAAGCAAGAGGGTCGCTTTTTAGGTCAAACCCAGACTCTTGTTTAAACTGATCAACAAAATAATCAATTAGCCTTAAATCAAAATCTTCTCCTCCCAAAAATGTATCACCATTTGTAGACAAAACTTCAAACTGATGCTCACCATCAACATCTGATATTTCAATAATTGATATATCAAATGTTCCTCCGCCTAGATCATATACAGCAACAGTTGAATCACCTTTGTGTTTGTCTAAACCATAAGCCAATGCAGCGGCTGTTGGTTCGTTTATAATCCTTTTAACATCGAGTCCTGCTATTTTTCCTGCATCTTTTGTAGCTTGTCTTTGTGCATCATTGAAATACGCAGGAACTGTAATTACAGCCTCTTTGACTTCGTGCCCAAGATAATCTTCAGCAGTTTTTTTCATTTTCTTAAGAACTTCTGCTGCTACTTGTGGCGGCGCAAGCTTCTTGTTAGCAGCCTCAACCCAAGCATCACCATTGTCAGCTTTCACAATTTTATAAGGGACCATATCTGCATCTTTTTTCACAACTTTATCGTCAAATGTTCTACCTATTAGTCTTTTAATAGCATAGAGCGTATTTTCTGGGTTTGTTACAGATTGTCTTTTAGCTGGCATTCCAACAAGAACTTCATCTTTGTCAGTATAAGCAATAACCGATGGAGTTGTTCTTCCGCCTTCGGCATTCTCTATAACCTTTTGTTGTTGACCCTCAATAACAGCAACACAGCTGTTAGTTGTTCCTAAATCAATTCCTATAATTTTTGACATAATTTACCTCTATTTCTAATTCTTTATGACCGTCACTCTTGCCGGTCTTAAGATTCTGTTATGGAGCTCCCAGCCCCTTTGAAAAACATCCCCCACCATTCCATCTTCTTTATCTTTGTGAGGAATTACTGAAACAGCTTCATGCTTTTCAGGATCAAACTTCTCATTATCTGGATAGATGGGACTCATTCCGAATTTATCAAGAGCAGATTCAAAAGACTTTAAAGTTAACTCAATCCCTTCTCTGTCTTCAGTAGATGCATCTTCGGATAATTTATTTAATGCATGTTCGATATTATCAACAACTGGTAATAGCTCGCTTAAAAGTTTTTCAACGCCATATTTATGGGCTTTCTCTACTTCAGATGCTGTTCTTTTTATAGTGTTATCAAGATCAGCAGTTGCTCTTAAAAGCTGCTTTTCTAAATTATCATTTTTTTCAAGAAGCTCTTCATAACTATCAGTCTCAAAGCTCTCATCACTAGATGTATCAGGTTCTTGGTCTAATTCTGATGCTTTTTCTTCAATATCATTTGACATAATTTATCCTCATACGTTGTATATAAGGATTCAAATAATTAGTTCAAGAGTTTTAATTAATTTAAGATTTAATTTTTTTTACGTACAAGACCATATTATGGTCTACGATTTCATACCCATGTTGACTTGCAATCTCAGCCTGTCTCTGCTCGATAACTTCATCATGAAACTCTATAATTTTACCTGATTCTATGCATACCATATGATCATGATGTTCATCAGAAACTATCTCATAAACGGCATGCGCTTCTTCAAAATTATGTTTAATTACAATGCCAGCTGCCTCAAATTGGGTGAGAACCCTATATATTGTTGCAAGACCTACATCTTCATCCATTAGAATAAGTTCTTTATAAATATCCTCTGCGCTAAGATGCCCTTTAGCATCCAATACTTCTAGAATTTTTATCCTAGGAAGAGTTGCTTTCAATCCAGCTTTTTGTAATTCTTTATTTTTTCTTTGCATTTTTATGTATTAACTTTGTCTATTAATTAATAGACACAGACTTAAAAGGTTTTACAAAGTATAATCCATCTTGAATATGAAACAACTTATCAATAAAAATTTACTGCCACTGGCAATCCTTTCAATTTTTGCCTCTTCTTGTTCCTACCTTCAGCCGTATAAAGTTCCTGTAATGCAAGGGAATATTATTGAAGATAAAGATGTTTCTAAATTAGAAAAAGGTATGACAAAAGCGCAAGTAGATTTTATATTTGGCAGAGCTGTGATTATGGATCCTTTTCACAATAATCGCTGGGATTACTTTAACTCTATAACCGTTGGTGAAGAAGCTATAACAGAGCGAAAATTATCTATTTTTTTCAATGATGATGGGGTTGTCGATAGTTGGGTGCTTGAAAAACTCTCTGATAATTAAGTTTTACTAATCCTTCTTTCTTTTGGGTCTTGAGTAAGAGGCCTCAATAATTCGACTCTCTCCCCTTCTTTAAGTCTATATTTATGTGGGTAAGGTTTAAATATTCCATCTAGAATTTCGCTGTTAACAGCTAGAATAATTTCATGCTCAACACTGGATATAATATTTCTTATACTTTTAAAATCAATAAACTCAGATACAGTTAGGCTTGAAGAGACATTAAATTCTAAAAAATGCTTGTCTTGCTTTCCTTGATATGCAAAAAAAACCTTCATTTAACTTGCTTTATAAATGAATCAATTATGTTTGATGAAATTGAATCAATCAAACTTTGAGGAGTAATTGCATTGAGTAAAAAGGGTAACTTAAATTCAGCCTCAAAGCTTATTTTGCATGCATGAATGCTGGTTTCTTTTACCTGCCACTTGCCTTTAAAGTAATCAAATGGTCCATCCAGTTGGTCAATAGTAATTGAATCATCAGTTAGAGTATTTTCTGAAGTTATGAAATATTCTTTACCTAGAATATTGAACTCTAATTTACCAATTTCAATAGGGTGATTTCTTTTAATTAATGACGCCCCGGAGCATCCCGGAACAAAGTTTTTATACTCATTAAAATCTAAAACTACATTTAAAGCATTAATACTGCTTACATCAAGCGATTTACTAAAGTTTATCTTTCGCACTAATTTTTGTAATTTTAAAAAAACTGTTTATAGAAAATATATGCAACTGCTAATGGGGCGACAAACTTTACAAAGAATCTCCATAAGAAAAATAATATTGGATTAATAGAACCCATCTCTTCCTTAATAAGTGATTTTTTCATAAACCAGCCAACAAAAATAGCTATAAACATACCTCCAAGCGGAAGCAGTATTTGATTTGTTATAAATTCAATTGAATCAAGAAAATTTCTTTCAGCTATCAGCTGATGATCAGACCAAATATTAAAACTTAAAGCTGAACCTATGCCAAGAACCCATGCTAAAAATGAAATGATTTGAGCTGATTTTTTTCTTGATAGAATGCCCTCTTCTGACATATAAGCCACGCCTGGCTCAAGAAGTGAAATTGATGAGCTTAAAGCGGCTACTGATAGTAAAATAAAAAATAAAGGGCCTATAATCTGACCAAATTGCATTTGATTAAATGCTGAAAGCATTGAAACAAATACAAGCCCTGGTCCGCTATTAGGTTCAAGACTAAAAGCAAATATAATTGGAAAGATGGCAATACCTGCCAATATAGCTACCAAGGTATCAAGAGAAGCCACAGTAAAGGAGTTAGTTACAATATTTTGATCCTTGGGCATATAAGCTCCATAAGCCATGATTGACCCCATTCCAAGACCTAAACTAAAAAATGCCTGTCCCATTGCTTGAAGGAGAGTATCCGAAGTAACATTGGAAAAGTCAGGCGCGAATAAAAATGACATAGCCTTGGTAAAATCTCCATTTACAACTGCATAAATAACCATAAATATCATTAACACACCAAGCATTGGCATTAAAATTTTAACCATTCTTCCGATGCCATCTTTGATTCCAGCAGATACAATTAATGCTGTAAGTGTCATAAAGATGGTATGCCAAAACATTAAATTTAATGGCGAAGAAATAACAGAGGAGAATTGGTCAGGCGAGCTAATAACTCCAGATGAAGATGCTGCAATAAAAATATAGTTCAAACAGATTCCAGCTATGACACTATAAAAAGATAGTATTAGTATCCCAGCAAATATTCCGCTCCAGCCAACGAAACGCCATACAGTACTTTGATTAGAATCTATCGCAACCCTTCTCATCGCATTAACCGGACTATTGCCAGATCTTCTTCCTATAATGATTTCACTTATCATTATGGGCAATCCAATAACTAATATACATCCAAGGTATATTAATACAAATGCTCCTCCCCCATTAGTTCCTGCCTTATATGGAAATCCCCATATATTTCCCAACCCTACCGCTGAGCCACTAGCAGCCAATATAAAAGTCCATTTACCAATCCAGGCGCCATGAGATTTGAGTTGTTTTTCTATTTCCATAATATTAATTAATTAAAAGGTTGCTGTAAGGATTTATCCAATATGCAGATGATAACAAAAAACTGATCGAAACTAGAAGGGAGAGCATTTTTCTAAAATCTTTATATTCATCATCTCTTTTTTTGAAATCTGCAGTAGATCTCTCAAAATAATAGTAAGACTGAAAAGCAATCATCAGCATTAATAATGAAGCTAGCACTTGATCAATAAATATCAATATTAGAGCTAAGCAGCCTACAAGACTGTATATTATTCCAATAGATAAGTTATATGCTTGGTTAGGTTGGTCATCACGCCAACCCCATGCCATGCCACCTAAAAACGATAATATAATTGAGCCATAAGCTAATTGAAAATATATAGAAGTAATTCCAATATTACCTCCGAAAACCCAAGGGCAAACTGCAAATAATGCAAAGGGTAGAAATCCTACATACCCGAAAGTTGATTTAATTTTATTGATATTCAATTTTTATTATATATTTTTCTTGCACAAGACATATCTACGGACATAATAAAGGCATGTCTAAAGATAAACCTGCATTAATTGTAAAGAATAAAACTGCATCAAGAAACTATACACTAGGTCAGGCCTATCAAGCTGGAATTGTTTTAGAAGGGTGGGAAGTTAAATCTCTAAGGAATGGAAAAATTGATGTGCAAAATAGCTATGTAACTTTTAGGAAAGATGAGGCTTGGCTATTCGGCATTAAAATAGACCCACCTGCATCATTAAAAGATTTTAATGTAGACCCCCTCAGAACAAGAAAGCTGCTTTTAAAAAAGAAAGAGATTGCAGAGCTACAAAAACTTAAAAATGAAAAAAACCTTACAGTCATAATGACGTCTATGTATTGGAAAGAAAATTATATAAAGTGCGATATTGCTACTGGTAAAGGAAAGAAAATCCGCGACCAAAGACAGGATATTAAAAAAAGAGATTGGGAACGTGATCAGGGCAGAATTCTCAAAAATGCTAAAAAACAATAACCATACTTCTAAAAATTTTAAGTAATACTGTATAATTCAATGTCCCTATGGGGGCGAACAGGGTTCGACGTTTCTACTGGACTCCGAAGCGCATGCCAAGATTGTGGTAATTCTTGTAAAACATACTACAAAAAATTTAGTTGCAAATAACGACAACTACGCTTTAGCAGCTTAATGCTAACCGATGCCAAAATTGACTATGGTTTGAAGCATCGGCAAATTACATAGTCTAGCCAAGTTGTGTTGCTTGGACACAGTTTGGTTAAAATTAATCAAGCTCGCTTTAGTACCCTGCTCCTCGGGTCACAAAAGTTAAAAAGCTAATTGGGTGAGCTATGCATGTAGAAGTTAGGCTGAAGGATTAGCGGACGCGGGTTCAATTCCCGCCGCCTCCACCATCCACTCCCAACCTTGGTCAAACAGACGACGATTGGCTTGGTTTTGAAGTTTATGTTCAAAAAATTATTGCTAAAGCTTCTAAGTTGCAAAGATTCTTTCAATAATATATCTTTAGATCGAAATTAATTCAAAAATAATTATGAAAATTAATAATTTATATATGTCATTAATAGTGGTTCTATTTTCTCTAAATATTACTGCTGATGGTAATCACGGTGGCTTCCAATGCTATTCAAGTGATCCTGAAATGGGTGATTCCGCATTTTGGGCTGGTGAAGCTATTGAATCCTTTGCCCAAAATAAATTTGAGGAAGCAATTAATATTGTAGATGCATGCTTTGATATTTTTGCAACTGAAGCAGTAATTATGCAGAAAGAGCTTGATGCAAATAAAGTAAAATACCCACCTATTGGAAGGGTTACTAGAAATGAGAAAGAAAAAATACATAAAAACTATGCTGTTAATGATGTATCAATGGCTTTATGGGCTAAAGCAAGATCATTGGAGGAAATAGGCAATATCGATCTGGCTAAAAATACTTACTCTAAATGTATGTATCTTGCTCATGGGAGAGCCTGGGACCCTAAGGGGTGGTTTTGGAATCCAGCTGCTGATTGTATAAATAGAGCTAGAAAACTTCTCGAATAAATTATTTACAATTTTCTAGACATATCTATCTTAGATCATTAAACTACGACTCTTTTTAAATAAAACTTAAATATGGCTAACTCTAAACAAGCAAGCAAAAGAGCGAAACAGAATGCACAGACATACAAGCTAAGACATGCGCAAAGATCAATAGTGAGAACAGCTGTAAAAGCGGTTCGTGCGAGTATCGAAGAAAATGATGCTGTTAAAGCCAAAGAGAACCTTGTTAAGGCTGAAAAAGTTTTAGATTCTTCTGCTTCAAAAAAAGTTATACATAAAAATGCTGCTGCCAGAACTAAAAGCAGGCTATCAAAAGCTGTAAAAAACTTAGGTTAATTCCTCTCTTTCTTTTGCAATTATTTCTTCAAGTGATTGAAGTATTTCTTTTGTACCTTCTCCAGTAGCTGCTGAAATAAAAAATATATCCTTTCTGTCAATTCCTAATTTTTCTTTAATGCTTTGTGCTGCATCCTCTATTTCATTTTCCTGCAATAAATCAATTTTATTACAAACTATCCAAGAAACTTTCTGAGTTAAATCTTCCTTATATTTGCTTAACTCATTTTTAAGTAATTCAATTTGCTTTACAGGGTCGTTTTGGTCTGTTGCAAATAAATCAACAAAAATAAGTAACAATCCAGTTCTTGAAATATGTTGAAGAAATTTTATACCTAACCCAGCGCCATCAGATGCACCTTCAATTAACCCAGGAATATCTGCTATGACATAGCTAGAATCAGACCCTTGAATGGTTCCCAGATGGGGTCGTAGAGTTGTAAAGGGATAGCTTCCAATTTTGGGTTTTGCAGATGAAACTTTATTTAAGAATGTTGATTTGCCTGCATTGGGAAATCCTACAAGTCCAACATCAGCTAGAGATTTTAATTCAAGCCTTATATTTCTTACTTCGCCCTCAAACCCAAGTGTGAATTTTCTAGGTGATTGATTTGTGCTTGATTTAAACCTAGCATTACCCTGACCACCATCTCCTCCAATAGCTACCGTATAAGAAATATCAGAATCACAACAGTCAATTAATTCTTCATTTGAAAAATCATCATATATAACTGTTCCTTTGGGAATATCAATAATTAAATCTTCAGCTGCAGCTCCAGATTTATTTTTACCAGAACCTGGCCTACCATTTTTAGCAATAAATACTCTTTTATTTTGAAAATCGATTAATGTGTTTTTGTTTTTATTAACTTTGAATACGATATTTGCGCCCTTCCCACCATCTCCGCCATCAGGGCCGCCAAAAGGTATATATTTTTCTCTTCTGAAGCTTGATGCACCGGCACCACCATTTCCAGCCCTAACTTCGAGAAAGGCCTCGTCTATAAAATTCATGAGATTTTGAAGAAAATGTTATGCAGGTATAACGTTGGCAGTTTTTCTACTTTTAGGACCTTTATAAGTAAATTGAACGACGCCTTCAGCTTTAGCAAATAAAGTATCGTCTTTGCCTATGCCTACATTAATACCAGGATGTGTATTAGTTCCTCTTTGACGGATAAGAATTTCACCAGCTTTTACTGTTTGTCCACCAAATCTTTTAACGCCAAGCCTTTTGGCGTTGGAATCTCTTCCGTTCTTACTGGAACCACCTGCTTTTTTATGTGCCATTATTTACTCTCTATTTTAATATCTTTAATTTCGACTTGAGAATGCCTGGCTCTATGGCCAATTTTTCTCATACTATGTTTTCTTCTTCGAAATCTAAGAACTGATATTTTTTCAGATTTAACAATATCAACAACTTCTGCAGTTACTTTAACGTTAGCCAAGTAAGGCTGACCAATTTCAACATTTTCGCCATCGACGTATAGCAAAACATTGTCAAAAGTTACTTTTGAGCCAGGCTCATCCTTCAATAAGTCGACAGGCAATTTCATGCCTTTCTCGATTTTGTGTTGTTTTCCGCCTGTTTCTATTACTGCATACATATTAATATCTCTAAAGGTGGCAAAATATACGCTTTAATGAAGAATTTATCAATACTTATGTATAATTTTGCTTTAATTAATTTTATACAGGGTATTGAAGATTAATAATTTAAATAAAGAATTACTACTTGTAAGAAAACTTCTTAAAAATGAGATCATAGAAGAGGAAATTATCTCTGATCTTTATAACTACATATTTAAATCTAGTGGAAAACAAATAAGGGCTCGTTTATCGCTTTTAACCTCTTCGATTGATAAAAGAAAAGGTGAGAAAAGGTTGAGGTTAGCTGCAATCATTGAGCTGCTTCATACAGCTACTTTAGTTCATGATGATGTTGTGGACTCATCTTCAATTAGAAGAGGTAATGCTTCTGTTAATAGCATTTGGACAAATTCTCATAGCGTGCTTATAGGGGATTACATCTATTCAAAAGCATTCATGCTTATGGTTGCTCTTAACGATATGAAAATCCTTAAAGAGCTTTCGGATGCTACAAATGACATTTCAAAGGGAGAACTTATTCAATTAGATTCAATAAATAATATAAAAGTTGATTTGTCTTACTTATTAAAAATTAGTTATTTTAAAACAGGAAGGTTGTTTGAGGCAGCTGCAAAATCAGGAGCAATATTGGCTGGTGGTGAGCGCGACTATATCAAGCATTCAACTAATTTTTCTAAAAACTTGGGGGTTTTGTTTCAAATAAAAGATGATTTATTGGATTATCAAATCGATAGTCACTCTGGCAAGCCAAACTTTCAAGATATTAAGGAAAAGAAAATAACATATCCTTTTTATTTCGCATATACGAATGCGAGCTCAAAAGAGAGGAGAGATTTAAAGGATTTTCTAGATTGTGAATCTATAAATAATGAAAAACTTTATGAGCTAGTTTCAAAATTGGGTGGGTTAGAAAAAACAGAGAATTTAGCTATAAGTTTTTTGCATAAAGCAGAAATCTCTGCATATTCAATAAAAAATAAAATTGTTAAAGATGAGATGTTAAACTTGCTACATAAATCTCTAAATAGAAAAAAATGACCTTTGTACCTGAAAATTATTACTCAAAAGAATCTATTATTAAGTGTGCCAATGGTAATTTATTTAATAAAGATGATGGAAAGCTCCCTTCAGACAATATGCTTATGTTTGATTTAATATCTCTAATTAATAGTGATGGTGGAGAATTCGGTAAAGGTAAAATTATTGCAGAACTAGATATAAATCCAGACTTATGGTTTTTTGATTGCCATTTCAAAGGTGATCCAGTTATGCCTGGCTGTCTTGGTTTAGATGCAATGTGGCAGCTTCTTGGCTTCTTTTTGCTATGGTCTGGTCTGCCAGGGGTTGGAAGAGCTCTGGGCGCTGAAAAAATAAAATTTTTTGGTCAAGTCCTCCCAACAGCAAAAAAAGTAAAATACGAGTTAGATGTAAAAAGAGTCATTAATAGAGGCGCTGTATTAGGCTTAGCAAATGGTAAAATGTTTGTTGATGGTAGAGAAGTATATTCAGCTGAAAACCTTAAAGTAGGCTTATTTAAAGACACGAGTAATTTTTAATGAAAAATGTAGTTATAACAGGAGTGGGTATTAAATCTTGCATTGGTAATACCTATGCAGATGTTTTAGATAGTCTACAAAATGGTAAATCAGGCATTATTGCTAATAATACATACCAAGAAATGGGTTTTAGAAGCTGTGTTTCAGGAAGTATGAATATTGAATTGAAAGATTTAATAGATAGAAAACTTTTAAGGTTTATGGGAGAAACAGCTGCATATTCTTACCTGGCAGCATTAGATGCAATAGAAATGTCTGGTATTTCTAGTGATGTTTTATCAAACCCAAGAGTTGGGATTGTTGCAGGTTCTGGTGGGGCTTCGACAAGAACACAAACAATTACAGCAGATATTACAAGAGAAAAAGGACCTAAAAGAATTGGCCCATATGCTGTAACAAAAACAATGGGTAGTACTGTAGCTGCGATCCTAGGTACTGCATTTAAATTACAAGGCGTTAACTATTCTATATCATCTGCATGCTCTACAAGCGCTCATTGTATTGGCCATGGATCTGATTTAATTAAATCAGGACAACAAGATATTGTAATAGTTGGTGGAGGTGAGGATGAGCATTGGAGCTCATCAAGCCTTTTTGATGCCATGGGAGCACTATCTTCTAATTACAATGAAACTCCAAAGCTTGCATCTAGAGCTTTTGATAAAAATAGAGATGGTTTTGTTATATCTGGGGGAGCTGGAATGCTAGTTCTCGAGGAAGAAGAGCATGCTAAAAAAAGAGGAGCAAATATTTTGGCAACTTTGTCAGGTTACTTTGCTAATTCTGATGGTTATGACATGGTTGCACCTTCTGGTGAAGGCGCAGAAAGATGTATGCAAGGCGCACTAAAATCCTCAGGAGGTTCTGTAGATTATATTAATGCTCATGGAACTAGTACGCCAGTTGGAGATTTGGCTGAACTTGGGGCAATTCAACGTGTATTTGGAGCGAATGCACCCATTATTAGCTCAACAAAATCTATGACCGGCCATTCCTTGGGAGCAACAGGCGCCCAGGAGGCAATATATTCTATAATGATGATCAATGAAGGCTTTATTGCTCCATCAATTAATATTGATGACTTGGTGGATGAGGCTGCAGGGCTTGAAATTAATCAGGAAACTCGTGAACAAAAACTCAATAGTGTTATGAGTAATTCATTTGGTTTTGGCGGAACTAATGCAACACTTATACTTTCAAGGTATTAGTTAATAAAATTCTTTGAGCGTATTTGAGGTATAGGGTTTGATTTCGCTCAGTCTGCCCTCTTCCATTTTTAATGCCCACTCATGGTCAGCTAGTAGCGCTCTTCCCACTGCGACAAGGTCATATTTACTGCTAGATATATCTTCAATTACTTTTTCAATTCCTGATACTTCAGCAGGAGCAGTCATATCGGTAAAATCTGAATCTAGCCCAACACTTCCTACACTTATTGTTGGGAGCTTTGATATTTTTTGAGTCCAATAAGCTAAATTATTATTATTTTCTTTAAACTCACTCTCCCAATATCTCCTCATGCTTGAATGTAAATAATCAAGGCCTGAATCAATTGGTTCTTTAAGCATACTGGTTAACTCTTCAACATCTTGAGCCAATCTTGCTGTGTAATCTTGTTGTTTCCATTGTGAAAACCTAAATCCAACAATAAAATCCTTACTAACCTTTGCTCTTACAGCTTTGATGATCTCAGATGCAAACTTTGCTCTTTTTTCGATACTTCCTCCATATGCATCTTCTCTTTGGTTTGTTCCTTCCCATAAAAAATTATCAATTAGGTACCCATGAGCTCCATGAATTTCAATGCCATCAAACCCAATTTTTTCGCATATTCGTGCATCTTCAGCATATGCATCTATAGTTTCATTTATATCGTTAATTGACATTGCGTGTGCAACATTTTTACCTGGCCTGGTAAGACCAGATGCTGTATGACCAGGTACTTCTGGGTTAGGCCCCATTCCTGGCTTTCTGAAGCCGCCACAATGCCATAGTTGCCCTATGACAGCCCCGTCGTTGATCTTAATTCCATTAACCAGTGTTTTCCATGCATCTATCGAAGCATCACTATCAAGCCTTGGGACATTAGGATATGCACTTGATGCATCATGACTGATCTCTATTCCCTCTGTAATGATTAACCCGACGTTAGCTCTCGCCCTTCTCTCATAGTAATTAATAACGTCCTGGGTGGGCACTCCTCCAGGAGACATGTTTCTAGTCATTGGGGCCATCACAATGCGGTTCCTTAGCTGAGTCTTTTTAAGGGTATATTTATCAAAAATCATTTTAATCTTCCTGTTGAAATTTTGATTTTATCCACGGATAGGCACTTGGCATATCTGATGAGACTTTATTGCGGAAAGTTGCTTTGCGCTTTTCTAAAAATGACATAACTCCCTCAACAGCATCATCGGATGACCCTCTAGATTGAATAACCTTGCTATCTATTATATGCGCCTCTTCAGGTGAGGAATATGATGAAAGCGACCACATCATTTGACGAGTTGTAGCAATAGAAACAGGTGAAGAATTATTAGTTATCTTATCTGCAATGCTAAGCGTTTCTGTAATCAAGTCCTCGGGTGAAGTTAAATAGGAAATTAAATTCGCATTTTGTGCCTCATCTGGTGAGACTTTATCTCCAGAATACGACCATTCAAGCGCTTTTGATATTCCAACTATTTTAGGAAGAAACCAGCTTGAACATGCATCTGGAGCAATACCTCTTCTAGCAAATGGAAAGCTGTAGCTTGCATCAGTTGAAGCTATTCTTATATCAGCAGCGAGTTGAAGGGTTGCCCCGACCCCAACAGCAGGACCATTGCAGGCAACAAGTATAGGTTTAAGACAGTTGTACATTCTTAAAGTTAATATGCCCCCAGAATCCCTATTAAAATCTTCTGAATAAGATTTACTATTATCAAACTCATTTTTAAAAGTGTTCTCACCACCAGAAAGGTCGGCTCCAGAACAAAAGGCTCTACCTGCTCCTGTAATAACAATCGCTCTTATATGATCATCCGCATCACAATGGTCTAAGGCATCAATAAAGTCATGGAGCATGGCTTGATTAAAAGCATTAAGTTTTTTTGGTCTATTTAAAGTAATAACCGCAACTGAATCAATGATCTCAAAAAGAAGAGTTGATAGATTCAATTATTAATTTCCTAGAAAGGAATGTCGTCGTCAGTTAAACCTGATCCTGTGTCGCCTTCAGAAGGAAATGGTGATTCTGATTGAGTATTATTCATTGGGGCTGCTGCTGAGGGAGCATTCCTTGAACCAAGCATTGTTAGCTCACTTCCAACTATCTCAGTTGTCCATCTATCTGCACCAGATTTATCTTGCCACTTTCTTGTTTGTAACTTACCTTCAATATATATACTTGAGCCTTTATCTAAATATTTTTCTACTATTTCCGCTAACTTTCCAAAAAAAACAACTCTGTGCCACTCTGTCTTGTCACGCATCTCACCACTTTCTTTATCTTTCCATGACTCAGTAGTCGCTATTGATAGATTTGCAACAGCTGACTGTGTTGCTGTATATCTCATTTCAGGTTTTTGACCTAAATTTCCAACTAAAATAACTTTATTTACGCCTCTACTCATAATAACCTCTTATAATATTCTATGAAGTTTAACTCAAATTAATTTTTTCATCACGGATTATTTCTTCTTATGGACAATATTTATATCAAAGGCGCAAGAACTCATAACTTAAAAAATATAAGTCTAGAAATACCTCGAAATAAAATTGTAGTTATTACTGGGCTATCTGGTTCAGGGAAATCTTCGCTAGCTTTTGATACGCTCTATGCTGAGGGGCAGAGAAGGTACGTGGAGTCGCTATCAACTTATGCTAGACAATTTTTATCAATGATGGAAAAGCCAGATGTTGATCAAATTGAAGGTTTGTCCCCTGCTATTTCAATAGAACAAAAAGCAACATCACACAACCCGAGATCGACTGTTGGAACGGTGACTGAAATTTATGATTATTTACGTCTTTTGTATGCAAGAGTTGGAACACCCATATGCCCAGATCATAACGAAGAATTAAAAGCAAAAACAGTTAGTGAAATTTGTAATGACGTTTTTAAGATGGGAGATGGTTCAAAGCTTATGATTTTGGCGCCACTCGTAAGAGGAAAAAAAGGAGAGCATAATTCTGTATATGAAGATCTAAGAAAAGCAGGCTATGTAAGAGTTAAGGTGAACGGTGTTGTTTATCCTATTGAAGAGTTTCCTGAGCTTGAAAAAAATAAAAAGCATGATATATCAGCAGTTGTAGACAGAATAGTATTAAAAAAAACAGAAGAAGGTAGGTCTAGGCTTTCGGAATCAATAGAAACATCATTGTTTTTATCTGATGGTTTGGTTGAAATTGAGCAAATGGAGGGTGAGAAAAATATACAACTATTTTCATCTAATTTCTCTTGCTCTAAGTGTGGTTATAGCATTCCGGAACTGGAACCAAGAATGTTTTCATTCAATAATCCTTATGGTGCTTGTGAAAAATGTGATGGCTTAGGGGTCATACAATATTTTAATGAAAAAAGATTGATACAAGATGAAGATGTATCTATTAGCAATGGCGCGATAAAAGGGTGGACAAGAAGAAATAGATTCTATTTCTACCAGCTAAAATGTTTAAGTAGCCATTTTGATTTCAGCCTGACCACAGCATGGAAGAACTATCCAGAAGAAATTAAAAAAATAGTACTTTGGGGTTCTGAAGAGAAAATAGATTTTTCTCATAGGTTTAGAAGTGGAAGTAAGATAGTTAGAAAGCATAGATTTGAAGGAATTATTCCAAGTACTGAAAGAAGATTTAAAGAAACTGACTCAGAGTATATTAGAGAAGAGCTATCAAAACTTATGTCTAAGAGCTCATGTAATATCTGTAATGGTTCTAGGCTCAATAGAATCTCACGAAATGTTTTCATAAATAAAACCCCCATCGGTTCGATTACATCTTTAAGAATAAATGATGCTTCTAAATTTATTCAAAATATGAATTTGAAAGGTGCTGAACTAAAAATTGCTGAGAAAATTCTAAAAGAAATTTCTGACAGACTAACATTCCTTGAGGATGTTGGACTAAGTTACCTAACTCTGGAAAGAAGTGCTGAAAGCTTGTCTGGAGGTGAAGCTCAAAGAATTAGGCTAGCAAGTCAAATTGGTTCAGGACTAGTAGGTGTTACATATGTTTTAGATGAACCTTCAATTGGGCTTCATCAACGAGATAATGAAAAACTTATCAAAACATTGAATAATCTAAAGGATTTGGGTAATACGGTTATAGTTGTAGAACATGACGAAGAGGCTATAAGATGTGCAGATCATATAATTGATATTGGGCCAGGAGCAGGAAAGCATGGTGGCGAAATATGCGCGGAAGGCACACTTGAAGACATACTGAATAATCCAAACTCCATAACTGCAAAATACCTTTCAGGTGAGAAACAAATAACCATCCCAAAGAAAAGAAAATTATGTTCAGAAAAACATATAAATATAATAAATTCTGAAGAGAACAATCTCCAAAATATTTCTGCATCTATTCCAGTGGGTCTATTTACATGTATAACCGGTGTATCTGGATCTGGTAAATCATCTCTTATTAATCAAACCCTACTTCCTCTTAGTTCTTTTATGCTAAATAAATCAAAGCTAACCAAGGAAATAAAGTGTGAGAAAATTGAGGGGCTTGAGCATCTTGATAAAGTTATAAGCATAGACCAGTCACCGATTGGAAGAACGCCAAGATCAAATCCGGCCACATACACTGGGTTGTTTTCTCATATTAGAGATTTGCTTTCACAAACAGTTGAGGCTCGCTCAAGAGGTTACAAGCCTGGTCGATTTAGTTTTAATGTTAAAGGTGGAAGGTGTGAGGCTTGCCAAGGCGATGGTATGACAAAGGTTGAGATGCACTTTCTTGCAGATGTTTATGTGATGTGTGATGTATGTAAGGGAGATAGATATAATGAACAGACATTAGAAGTTAAATTTAAAGAAAAAAATATAAGCAATATTTTAAATATGACAGTAGAAGAGGCTCTTGATTTTTTTGATGCCCATCCAGCTATAAAGAAAAAATTAGTAACCCTCAACGATGTCGGTCTTGGATATATCACCTTGGGGCAATCTGCAATAACGCTTTCTGGGGGCGAGGCTCAAAGAATTAAGCTTGCGAAAGAATTATCTAAACGAAGCACTGGTAAAACTTTATTTATTTTAGATGAGCCAACAACTGGGCTCCATTTTGCAGATATTGAGTTATTAATGAATGTATTAAATAGACTTAAAGAACAAGGCAATACAATTGTTGTCATTGAACATAACCTAGATGTAATAAAAACTGCTGATTGGATAATCGATTTGGGCCCAGAAGGGGGAAGCGAAGGCGGAACGATTGTTGCAGAAGGCACTCCAGAGGATGTTGCAAACAAAAAAGGCTCCTATACCGGAGCCTTTTTAAAAGATATTTTAAGAAATTAAGCTGCTGATCCTTCTTTTACATCATTAGCACTTTCTTCAACTGAATCACTATTGCGGTCTACAAGTTCAATATATGCCATATCAGCTTTATCACCTGGTCTAAATCCAGCTTTAATTATTCGAGTGTACCCACCTTTCCTATCTTTAGCATTAACAGAAATGACAGTGAACAATTTTGCAACAGCTGCATCTGAGCGAAGCTTGCTAAATACGTGCCTTCTATTTGCAACAGTATCAGCTTTTCCCATGGTTATAAGAGGCTCAACAAATTTTCTCAGCTCTTTCGCCTTAGGCAAAGTGGTTCTAATAATATCTTGCTCTATGAGGGCAATAGAAAGATTTTTTAACAAAGCCTTTCTGTGAGATGAATTTCTATTAAGTTTTCTTCCTGCTTTTCTATGTCTCATTTTTTATCCTAATGGTGGCCAATTCTCTACAGTCATACCTAATGAAAGATTCTTAGATGCCAAGACATCTTTAATCTCATTAAGTGATTTTTTACCAAGATTTGGTGTTTTTAACAAATCAAATTCTGATCTATGAATAAGATCACCTATTAAGAAAATGCTTTCAGCCTTTAGACAGTTTGTAGATCTTACTGTTAATTCAAGTTCTTCAATAGATCTTAGCAAAAGAGGATCAAAATCATTTTGATCTTTCTTCGCTTCCTGTTCAGCTATGGCATCTAAATTAACGAAAGAGCTAAGCTGTTGTTGAAAAATAGTTGCTGCATGTTCTATAGCCATTTTTGGATCAACAGTTCCATCTGTTTCAAGTTCTATCAATAGCTTATCTAGGTCGGTTCTTTTTTCAAATCTTGCATTGTCTACAGTATAAGAAACTCTCTTAACTGGGCTGAAGGATGCGTCGACTCTTAGGCCGCCTACAATCCTTTCTTCATCATCTCTTAAATCAGCAGGCTCGTAACCTCTTCCTGTTTTAACAGTTAATGTCATTTTTAGATTAACTTTGTCAATAATTGATGCAACATGAAAGTCTTGATCAACCAATTCAACATTACCTGGAACTTCAAAAGAGGAAGCCAAAACATCACATGGACCAGTTACATCTAAAACTATCTCAGCAGTATCGCCCTCAATAACCTTTACAGGCATCTCTTTAATATTTAGTAAAATATCAATCACATCCTCTCTAACACCTTCTATTGTGCTGTATTCATGAGTAATGCCGTCTATGACAACATCTGTTACGGCAGCGCCTGGCATAGATGAAAGTAGTATTCTTCTTAGCGCATTACCAAGAGTGTGGCCAAAGCCTCTTTCAAGTGGCTCTAATGTAACTTTAGACAAAGTAGATGAAGTATCATCAACTTGAATCTCTGTTGGGACTAGTAAATCGATTACTGATGTTTGCATAATTTTATCCGCCTTAATTACTTATTTTGAGTAAAGCTCAATAATAAGGTTTTCGTTAATTTCTGTTCCTAAATCTGCTCTGTCGGGAGCTGATTTAAATACTCCTTTTAAATTCTTGTCATCAACCTCAACCCAATCACACTCTTCTCTAGTTGCCGCAATCTTAAGAGCCGATGCTATTCTTAGATGGGCTTTCTTACCCTCTCTGACTTCAATCTCATCACCATCTTGAACTTGATATGAGGGTATATTTACAACCTGTCCGTTTACCTTAAAAGCTTTGTGAGAAACCATTTGTCTTGCTTCGGCTCTTGTGCATCCAAAACCCATTCTGTAAATTACATTATCAAGTCTAGTTTCGAGAAGAGATAATAAATTTTCACCGGTATTGCCTTTTTGAGAAGCAGCTTTTTTATAGTAGTTTCTAAATTGTTTTTCTAAAACGCCATACATTCTTCTAACTTTTTGCTTTTCTCTTAATTGCAATCCATAGTCTGATAGCCTGCCACGCCTAGCACCCTGTGCTGTGCCAGGAGGCGAATCCATATTACATTTAGATTCAATTGCTCTTACTCCACTTTTCAAGAATAGATCTGTTCCCTCTCTTCTTGATAGTCTTAATGATGGTCCTCTATATCTAGCCATTTACTTCTCCCTTAAACTCTTCTTTTTTTAGATGGTCTGCAGCCATTATGAGGTAATGGTGTTACATCCGTGATGCTTTTAATTTTTAAACCACATGCATTTAAAGATCTAATTGCAGATTCTCTTCCGCCACCAGGACCTTTAACTTTTACATCTAAATTTATCATTCCAAACTCTTTTGCAGCTGTTCCAGCCTTATCTGCTGCTATCTGTGCTGCAAATGGAGTACTCTTTCTAGAACCTTTAAATCCTGAGCCACCAGAAGTAGCCCAACATATTGTATTACCCTGCTTATCTGTAATAGTTACTATTGTATTGTTAAAAGATGAATGTATGTGTGCAACACCATCCGTTACAATTTTTTTAGATTTTTTACCTTTAACTGCCATTTTATTAACCTCTCATTGGTTTTTTAGCGCCTTTTCTAGTTCTAGCGTTAGTTTTGGTTCTTTGTCCTCTTGTAGGAAGTTTCCTTCTATGTCTGACACCTCTGTAAGACTTTAAGTCCATTAATCTCTTAATATTTGTGCTTATTTCTCTTCTTAAATCACCCTCAACTATTATTTTAGCTATAGAGCCTCTAATTAGCTCAACTTCATCCTCAGTTAGATCTGAAACCTTTCGAGTAAAGTCTATTTTCAAATCTTTACATATTGCTTGTGCAGAAATTCTGCCAATACCGAATATGTGTGTAAGAGAAATCTCCACATGTTTATTTTCTGGAATATTTACGCCTGCTATCCTTGCCATAACTTAACCTTGCCTTTGTTTATGTTTTTTGTCTGTTTTACAGATCACAAATAGAACGCCATTTCGTCTGACTATTTTGCAATTTCTGCATATTTTTTTTACTGATGCTTTAACTTTCATATTATCTTTTATAGTTTTTGAGGTTTGCTTTTTTCATTAATGATGCATATTGCCCTGACATTAAATGAGATTGTACTTGTGCCATAAAGTCCATGAGGACAACAACAATAATTAGAACTGATGTGCCTCCAAAATAGAATGACACGCCTGCGAAATTTATCAGTGCTAATGGCAATAAACATATTAGAGTTAAATAGATAGCTCCAAAAACTGTTAGTCTTGCTAGCACAGCATCGATATAGTTTGCAGTTTGCTCACCTGGTCTGATGCCTGCAATATAGGCACCGGATCTTTTGAGGTTATCAGACACCTCTTTGGTATTAAATGTTAATGCTAGCCAAATAAAACAAAATGAAATAATAAGTGTTGCAAAAACAAGAATATACAGAGGTTGCCCAGGATTTAATGCCAGTGAAATACTTTGCAAAAACCCTAATGATTCGCTTTGCCCAAACCAAGTTGATAATGAGGCTGGAAATAAAAGGAACGTACTAGCAAAAATTGCTGGAATAACTCCTGCCATGTTTACTTTAAAAGGAAGATGGCTTGTCTGAGCCTGCATCATTCTTCTGCCTTGTTGTCTTTGAGCATAGTTGACAGTAATTCTTCTTTGACCTCTTTCAATAAAGACAACAATAGCAATAACAACCATTGCTAATAAACCAATGCCAATTAATAACAATATATTAAGATCCCCTTGTCTTGATTGCTCAAGCGCTTGACCAATTGCGCCTGGGATACCTGTTAAAATGCTTGTTGCGATAATAATTGATATGCCATTTCCAATACCTCTTTCTGAAACTTGTTCCCCAAGCCACATAAGGAAGACCGTTCCTGCTACAACAGAAAATACTGCTGAAACAAAGAATGAAGTACCTGGAGTAAAAGCTAGACCACTAGCAGACAATGTTACTGCAAGTGCAGATGCTTGAATGAATGCAAGCAATACTGTTCCATATCTTGTGTATTGAGTAATTTTATTTCGCCCTGCCTGACCGTCTTTCTTAAGTTCTATTAAGAACGGGATTGAGTTAGAGAATAACTGCATGATAATTGCAGCAGAAATATACGGGACTACGTTTAGTGCAAAAACACTCATTCTTTCAAGAGCCCCACCTGAGAACATATTAAACATTTCAAGAATTGTTCCTTGATTCTGTTCAAATAGCTGAGCTAATCTATCTGGATCAATGCCAGGAATTGGTATATGTGTACCAATTCTGTAGACAATAATAGCCATAAAGACAAACCTAAGTCTTTTCCAAAGATCGCTCATACCTGTTCCTTGATCTGCCATAATTAACTCTTAACAGATCCCCCTGCTTTCTCTATTGAAGCCTTAGCTCCTTTAGTGACCTTTATACCTTCAATATTCATTTTTGTAGTTACTTCAAAGTCACCAAAAATTTTTACTTTCTTTACTGCCTTACCAATAACCTTGCTATCTTTAAGAGTATTGATGTTTACAGTTTCCATTCCATCTATTGTTCTCAAATTAACTTCTTTTAAATTATTATTTTTTCTTGATGAAAAGCCAAACTTAGGAAGTCTTTGCTGCAATGGCATTTGCCCACCCTCAAAACCTGGTCTTACATTTCCTCCAGATCTAGACTTCTGACCTTTATGACCTCTTCCAGCTGTTTTGCCAGTTCCAGATCCAATTCCCCTTCCAACTCTTTTTCTATTTTTAGACGTACTGTCGTCTGAAATAGTATTAAGGGCTAAAGTTTTGTTTTCAGTTTCGCTCATCTTTTTATTCCTGAATTTCTATCATGTCTGATATTTTGTTAATCAATCCTCTATTACTAGGTGTATCAATTACAGTTACTGTCTGATTTAATTTTTTAAAACCTAAGCCTTTTATGCATAACTTATGCTTTTTCATTCTTCCAATACCACTCTTTACGAGCTTAATATTTATTGTTTTATCTTTACTCATGATATTTTCTCTACTTTGATACCTCTTCTGCTGGCTATTGTTTCGGGAGACTCCATTGCACTTAGAGCATTAATGGTAGCTCTTACAACGTTAACTGGATTTGTAGAACCATAGCATTTAGCCAATACATTTTGCACACCAGCTAATTCAAGAACAGCTCTCATAGCACCACCAGCGATAATACCAGTACCTTCAGATGCTGGTTGCATATATACATTAGCAGAACCATGTTTGGCTTTTATTGGATACCATATGGTTGTGTTATTCAACTCAACATCAACCATGCTTCTTCTTGCATTTTCCATAGCTTTTTGAATAGCAATAGGCACTTCTTTTGCCTTACCTCTTCCAAAACCCACTCTACCATTGCCATCACCAACTACTGTTAAAGCAGTGAAACCAAAAATTCTTCCACCTTTTACAACCTTAGCTACTCTATTAACTTGAACTAACTTTTCTTCTAAAGCGTCTTGCTGTTGATTATTTGTGTTGTTTCTATTGTCTTTCATAATATTTTTTATTAAAACTCCAATCCGGCATTTCTTGCTGAATCTGCAAGCGCTTTTATGCGTCCATGATATTTGTAACCAGATCTATCGAATACAACCTTTGTTACACCATTTTCTAAAGCTCTTTCTGCAACCTTTTTTCCTACAGCCTCAGCAGCTTTAACGTTATTTGATTTTTCATCGATATCTTTTTCAACAGTTGATGCTGAGGCGATAACAGTAGCTCCAAGGCTGTCAAATACTTGGGCATAAAAATGTTGAGATGACCTAAAAACTGATAGCCTAGGTGAAGATTGATGTCTGATTTTCATTCTTGTTTTCTTTGCTCTTCTAAGTCTTGATAGATTTTTAATGCTCATTACGAACCTCCTGCAGCTTTCTTAGCTTCTTTTCTTCTAATAATTTCATCAGCATATTTAACACCTTTCCCTTTGTAAGGCTCTGGAGGTCTAAATGCTCTAATTTCTGCAGCAGCCTGACCCAAGGCTTGCTTGTTATAGCTTTTGAGAACAACTTCTGTTTGAGATGGGGTCTCTACACTTACCTCTTCAGGTAGTTGATATTTAACAGGGTGGGAAAATCCAAGCGTTAACTCTAGCAATTTACCAGATGCCTTAGCTCTATATCCAACGCCTTTCAACTCTAGTTTCTTTTCAAAACCAACTGATACACCTATAACCATATTATTAATTAATGCTCTTGTTGTCCCGCCTAGCGCTGTGGATTGTTGTGAATTTTCATCATACTTAACATTTGCAGTAGTCTCGTTTATTTCTAATGAGATAGATTTAGTTAATTCTAAAGCCATCTCACCAAGCTTACCCTTTACACTAACCATGTTTGAGTCGACTGAAAGTGTTACGCCTTCAGGAATGGAAATTGGATTTTTTGCAACTCTAGACATTTAAAATACCTCGCATAGAATTTCGCCGCCAATATTTTTTGACTTAGCATCTTTGTCTGTCATCAGACCTTGATTGGTAGATATTATGAAAGATCCTAGGCCATTTTTGACTTGCTTAAGGTCTGAGGATGCGGAGTACTTTCTTAAACTCGGCTTACTAACTCTTGAAATATTTTTAATAACAGGCTTTTCGTTATGATATTTTAAAGCAATTTTAATCATTGGCTTGCCTTCATTATCTGTTTTTTCGCAGCTTTTTAAATAACCTTCATTAACTAACACATTAACTAACTGATGTTTTAGTTTTGAGTAAGGAGCATCAACATGGGCCTTGCCACGCATAAGTCCGTTACGTATTCTTGTTAAACAATCTGAAATGGGATCTTGAAAACTCATATTATTACCAACTTGATTTTACTAAACCTGGAATGTCGCCTCTCATAGCTGCTTCTCTGAGCTTAATTCTACTTAGCCCAAATTTTCTATACACAGCATGAGGTCTTCCAGTTACCTGACATCTTCTTACTACTCTTGAAGGACTTGCATTTCTTGGAAGTTGCTGAAACTTCTTATATGCATCATATCTTTCTTCACTAGGCAAACTAAGGTCTGAGAATATCGCTTTTAGTGATGCTCTTTTTTCAGCATACC
Source organism: uncultured Gammaproteobacteria bacterium (assembly GCA_964523375.1). GTDB lineage: Bacteria > Pseudomonadota > Gammaproteobacteria > Magnimaribacterales > D2472 > CAJQGY01. The sequence goes on from CAZFYG010000001.1 coordinate 83,258, forward strand.
TTGCAACTGTTTTAATTCTCTTAGTTTCTCTTGCGATCATTGATTTTTTAGCCATAAATTTATACCTATTTTTTAAATGGGAATTCCAAAACTTCTAGTAAAGCTTTGGCATCTTCCTTGTTTGTAGCAGAAGTATTTATACATATATCCATACCTCTAATGTTATCTATATTGTCGTAGTTAATTTCTGGAAATATTATCTGTTCTTTAATTCCAAAATTATAATTACCTTGCCCATCAAATGATTTTGGATTTAAGCCCCTAAAATCTCTTTCTCTAGGAATTGCAATGTTTATAAGTCTTTCCATAAACTCATACATTTTGTTACCTCTCAAGGTAACTTTGCAGCCCAGTGGCCAGCCCTCTCTTATCTTAAAGCTTGCTACAGATTTTCTTGCTTTGGTTATAACTGGTTTTTGTCCTGCTATGGCTGTGAGATTCTGAAAAGCTGATTCTAAATGTTTTTTATCATTTGCAGCCTCTCCAACACCCATGTTAATTACTACTTTTGTAAGCTTAGGAACTGCCATTACATTTTTCATGCCTAACTTTTCTTGTAAAACAGGTATAAGTTCTTTTTTATAAGTTTCTTTTAAATTTGACATTATTTAATCTCTTTTTTACTTGATTTGAATAATCTAACTTTTTTGCCATCTTTATCTTTAGAGTATGAAATCTTATCTTTAGCTTTGGTGCTTGTGTTCCATATGGCTAGATTGGATAGATCTATTGATGATTCTTGTTCGACTATACCTCCAGTCACCCCCATTTCAGGATTTGGCTTTGTGTGTTTTTTAACCATATTCACACCGGTAACTATTGCTTTATTTTTTGATTTAAAAATCTTTCTAAGAGTTCCGGTTTTGCCTACATCTCTACCTGCTAGGACCACAACCTCATCACCTGCTCTAAGTTTTGTTGTAATATTTCCCATTTATAGTACCTCAGGCGCTAACGATAAAATCTTCATATGACTTCCATCCCTTAGCTCTCTCGTCACAGGGCCAAATACCCTGGTGCCAATTGGAGCTTTCTGGTTATTTATTAATACGGCGGCATTTTCATCAAATTTAATTAGTGAGCCATCCTTTCTTCTAACCCCTTTTTTAGTTCTAACAATAAGTGCGTCAACCACTTGGCCTTTTTTAACCTTGCCAGTTGGAATAGCTTCTCTAACAGCTACTTTAATAACGTCACCAATATTTGCATAGCGCCTTTTAGATCCACCTAGAACTTTTATACACATTACGCTTCTAGCACCGCTGTTATCAGCGATTTTTAACAGTGATTGCATTTGAATCATTATTCACTCTCCTCTGCTACATTCTCTTTAGCTTCAGCAGTTGCCACTTTATTAGCTGTTTCTACCAGCATCCAAGTTTTACTTTTAGATAAAGGCCTGCACTCTTGAACAGTAACTACATCACCAATTGTTGCAGTATTACCCTCATCATGTGCATGGACTTTAGTCGATCTTTTAATAATCTTTCCATACAAAGGATGTTTTACTTTTCTTTCAATTTGGACTGTAATGGTTTTGTCGGCCTTGTCGCTAGTTACAACACCCGTTAAAACTCTTGGGTTGGAATTTTCCATTATTTTTCATCCTTTAGTTTATTTGCGTTGATTAAAGTTTTAATCCTAGCAATTTTCTTTTTAATATTTCCAAGCTGGTTTGTTTCATTTAACTGACCAGTTTTATGTTTAATCCTTAAAGTAAATTGAGACTCTCTTGCAGCAATAAGTTCTGCACCGAGTTCTTTACTATTTTTCTTACTTAAATCAACAAACTCTTTACTCATTTATACGTCCTTACTAATAAAGTGGGTTTTGACTGGTAATTTAGCGGAGGCTAGCTTAAAGGCTTCTCTAGCTAATTCTTCTGTAACCCCAGCCATTTCAAACATTATTTTACCTGGCTGAACTAATGCTACCCAATACTCGACATTACCCTTACCTTTACCCATACGAACTTCAAGCGGCTTCTTTGTTATTGGTTTGTCTGGAAAGATTCTGATCCAAATGTTACCGCCTCTTTTGATATGCCTAGTCATAGCTCTTCGAGCAGCCTCAATTTGCCTTGCTGTTATTCTTCCTCTATCAGAAGCAACAAGCCCAAACCTTCCAAATGCAACAGTATTACCATTTTGCGCAAGACCTCTATTACGGCCTTTATGCATTTTTCTAAATTTTGTTTGTTTTGGTTGTAACATAATAATTAACTTCCTTGATCGACCTTGTATGGATCTTCAGTAGTTTCACCTTTAAAGACCCAAACTTTTACACCTATAATTCCATAAGTGGTTAAAGCTTCAGCAGTTCCATAATCAATATCAGCTCTTATAGTATGTAGAGGAACTCTTCCTTCTCGATACCATTCAGTTCTAGCTATTTCAGCACCATTTAACCTTCCTGAAACCTCAACTCTCACTCCTTTTGCACTTTGTCTTAAAGCACTCTGGACAGTTCTTTTCATTGCACGCCTAAACATAACTCTTCTTTCAAGCTGTTGAGCGATGCCTTCAGCAAGAATAGTTGCATCTAAATCTGGTTTTTTGACTTCTTTAATATTTATTTGGGTTGATTTTTTTACAATCTTTTCAACTGCTTTTTTGAGATTATCTATCTCTTCACCACGTTTTCCAATAATTATTCCAGGTCTAGATGTATATATAGAAACTACAAAATTCTCAGATGATCTTTCTAGTTCTATTTTACTTATAGAAGAATTTTTTAGTTTAACTTTAAAATACTCTCTGACTTTGAGGTCTTGAATAAGATTTTCAGAGAAAGCTTTGCCTTTTGCATACCAGTTAGCATTTTGTTTTTTGCTTGTTCCTAGTCTGAAACCAATTGGATTTACTTTTTGTCCCATTATTTACTCCCCTCAGATAAAATAATCTCGATGTGGCATGTAGGCTTGATTATTCTGTCCGCTCTTCCTCTTGCTCTTGGTTTCATTCGCTTTAGTCTCATCCCTTGATTAACTATTATTGATTTAACAGATAGCAAATCTACATCTGCCTTATTATTATTTTCAGCGTTGGCAATAGCAGATTCCAATAATTTCTTGATAACTGCTGCTCCTTTTTGTTTATTGAAACCTAAAAAATCCATAGCATCTTGCACAGATTTTCCTCTTATTGCATTAGCTACTAACCCGGCTTTTTGGGGTGATAATCTAGTTCCTTTTAAGTAAGCTCTTGTATCCATTATTTAGCCTTCCTGTCGCCTGAATGCATTTTAAATGTTCTTGTTAATGAGAATTCACCAAGCTTATGGCCAACCATATCTTCATTTACATACACTGGAATATGTTGTCTCCCATTGTGAACGGCAATAGTCAAACCAACCATTGATGGATTAATCATTGATCTTCTTGACCATGTTTTAATTGGTCTTTTATCATTAGACGCAAGTGCTGCATCTACTTTTTTTTCAAGTGATAAATCTATGAAAGGTCCTTTTTTAAGTGATCTTGGCATATTACTTCCTGCTTCCTCTTCTTCTAATTATTAAATCGTCAGTACGCTGATTTTTACGGGTTTTATATCCTTTTGTAGGTATTCCCCAAGGAGTTGATGGATGTCTTCCACCTGATGTTCTACCCTCACCACCACCATGTGGATGATCAACCGGGTTCATAGCAACACCACGAACAGTAGGCCTAACACCTCTCCATCTTTTAGCCCCTGCCTTACCGAGTGATTTTAAATTATTTTCTTGGTTAGAAACCACTCCTAGAGTAGCCCTACATTCCCATAATACTTTTCTTGTCTCACCAGATTGAAGTCTTAAAGTTGCGTAAATGCCTTCTTTAGCAATTAATCTTGCTGATGTGCCCGCACTTCTTGCCAATTGCGCTCCTTTTAGTGGCTTAAGTTCTACGCAATGAACATTTGTTCCCAATGGGATGTCCTTGAGCTTCATTGAATTTCCTACTTTAATTTCACATTTTTCAGCAGAAATAATCTCATCACCAACATTTAATTTGCTTGGAGCAATAATATATTTTCTCTCGCCATCTTTATATTTTAGAAGAGCAATATGAGCAGACCTATTTGGATCATATTCTAGTCTTTCAACAACAGCAGGGATATCTAACTTATTTCTTTTAAAATCGATAATTCTGTAATGTTGCTTATGGCCACCACCTTGGTGTCTAACAGTAATCCTACCATTATTATTTCTTCCGCCATTCTTAGATTTTGGTTGGGTAAGAGACTTTAAGGGTTTTCCTTTATAAAGATCAGTTTTAACCGAAATAACACCCCGACGACCTGGACTAGTAGGTTTAGCTTTAATAATTGCCATGATTAGTTAATACCCTCAAGTTGAATCTCAGAATCTTTTCCAAGAGTAATAAATGCTTTTTTGTAATTAGATCTTTTATATAAACCAGTCCTGTTTCTTTTCCTTTTACCTTTTACAATAGAAGTGGTAACTTTTAGAACTTCAACTTTAAATAATTTTTCAACAGCTTGCTTGATCTCTCTTTTGTTTGCAGATAAATCGACTTTGAATACAAACTGCTTAAGCTCCTCTCCAACTCTGGCTGACTTCTCAGTTACTATTGGGGCTTTAATAAGTGTAAATAGTTTCTCGTTATGCATCTATCCACTCCTCAATTTGTTTAAAGGCTTCAGCTGTAACTGCTACTTTATGAGATTTAAGTAAGACGACTGGATTGATCTCTCTAACAGTAATAACATCAACGTTCGGTATGTTTCTTATTGAAAGAAAGAAATTTACATCTATTTCATCTGTGATGATCAAAACTTTACTTAATGAAAAATCATTTAGAAATTTAGCTATGTCTTTAGTCTTAGGTTTCTCTAGTACAGGATTTTCAATAGCCACCAACCTTTCTTGTCTTAATAGCTCAGAGAATATAGATCTAATAGCAGCTCTATACATTTTTTTATTTATTTTTTTACTGTAATCTCTAGGTCTAGCAGCAAATGCAACACCACCACCTCTCCATAGAGGACTTCGTATAGTACCTGCTCTAGCTCGGCCTGTACCTTTTTGTTTATATGGCTTCTTACCGCCACCTCTAACATCAGATCTTGTTTTTTGTTGAGATGAGCCCTGTCTTGAACCAGCCATAAAACTAACTACAGCTTGATGAACAAGTGATTCGTTAAAATCTCTTCCAAAAGCTGAATCAGATATATCGATATTCTCTTTTTTTGTTTTTGATAATAAGTCTATTTTCATGATCTTTTTAGCGCTGGTTTAATTTTTAAATCTGAACCGTTAAACCCAGGAACTGCTCCTTTAATATAGATAATGCTGTTTTCCACATCTAGTTCTACAATTTTAAGATTTTGTACTGTTTTTTGAACATTACCCATGTGTCCAGACATTTTCTTTCCTTTCCAAACACGGCCTGGTGTTTGGCATTGTCCTATTGAGCCATGAGCTCTGTGGGACAAAGAGTTACCATGAGTAGCGTCTTGCATTGCAAAGTTATGTCTTTTTATAACACCGGCATATCCTTTACCTTTAGAGGTGCCTGTAATATCAACATACTGCCCTACTTCAAAAATATCAGCTTTTAAGTGATTGCCAACAGCAAAGTTGTCAGTCTGTTCTTGACTGCACCTGAATTCAGCTAATATGCCAGGATTTAGATTAACCTTTTTGTAAAATTCACTTTTAGATTTATTAATGTTATTAGATTTTTTTGTTTTAGATACAACAAGAGACGTATAACCATCGTTACTTGCTGTTTTAATATCTGCAACAAAATTACCGCAGACGGATACTGCAGTTACAGGAACAGACTCACCGTCTTCAAGAAAAAGACGTGTCATTCCAGATTTATTTCCTATTAAGCCTATGCTCAATTTAATCTCCTATATACGGGGCTTGTAACCCTCTATGGCCGCATTCGCGTTAAAAAATGGACTAGCTTAAGCTTATCTGAACGTCTACCCCTGAGGATAGATCTAGTTTCATTAAAGCATCTACTGTTTTATCAGTCGGTTCAACTATATCCATAAGTCTTTTGTAAGTAACAATCTCATATTGGTCCCTTGCATCTTTATCTTTGTGCGGTGACTTAAGAATTGTTGTCTTTTCTTTTTTGACAGGTAAAGGTATCGGTCCATTAATCACAGCACCAGTTTTTTTAACTGTTTCCACTATTAATTTAGCTGAAGCATCGATCAGTCTATAATCGAAAGCTTTTAGCCTTATTCTTATTGATTGATTCTCCATTTTATTCCTATTTTTCTACCTATTAAATTTGTTCTTACACATTTAGCTAATTGCAAAATGTGGCGTATTCTAAGCTTCTAACAACCCAACTGTCAACATAAATGATGCAGTTTTATTCTTAATTTTTTCTATGAAGTTTTAAGTTGCTCAGCAATATTTTTTGGAACTTCGCCATACTTAGTGAATTCCATTGTAAAAGTTGCTCTACCTTGTGTAGCTGATCTTAAATCTGTTGCATAACCAAACATTTCCGCTAGTGGAACTTCAGATGAGACTTCCTTTCCAGAAGTAATATCATCCATTCCTAATATTATTCCTCGTCTTCTATTAAGGTCACCAACAACATCACCCATATGCTCTTCAGGCGTAACTACTACCACCTTCATAACTGGCTCAAGTAAAGCAGGCTTTGCCTTATTTGCACCTTCTTTTAACGCATAAGATCCAGCAATTTTAAATGCCATTTCATTTGAATCTACATCATGAAAAGAACCGTCATATAAAGTTGCTCTTAAGGCTAGTAATGGATATCCAGCAATTACACCATTCTGCATTTGCTCTTGAATACCTTTATTAACAGCAGGTATGTACTCTTTTGGAATTACTCCACCAACAATCTTGTCTACAAACTCATACTCATCATCAAGCCCCAAAGGTTCAAGCTTAAGCCAAACATGACCATATTGACCTTTACCACCACTTTGACGAACAAACTTGCCTTCGACTTCAACAGTTTCTTTGATCGTTTCTCTGTATGCTACTTGTGGCTTACCGATATTTGCTTCAACCGAGAACTCTCTTCTCATTCTATCTACTAGCACATCTAAATGAAGTTCACCCATTCCAGATATTATAGTCTGTCCAGATTCCTCATCACTTGTAACTCTAAATGAAGGGTCTTCCTGAGCAAGCTTTCCTAGTGCCAATGACATTTTTTCTTGATCTGGTTTTGATTTAGGCTCAACTGCTACAGATATTACAGGCTCTGGGAAATCCATTCTCTCAAGAACAATTGGTTTTGAAGCATCAGATAAAGTATCACCCGTGGTAATATCTTTTAAGCCTATACACGCAGCTATGTCTCCGGCTCGCACTTCTTTGATCTCTTCTCTATTATTGGAATGCATTTGAACCATTCTTCCAACTCTTTCTTTCTTCGATTTTGTTGAGTTTATTACAGCATCTCCTACAGAAAGAACACCTGAATATACACGAATAAATGTAAGCGTTCCCACAAATGGATCAGTTGCAATTTTAAATGCTAGCGCAGAGAAAGGTTCATCATCAGATGATTTTCTTGTATCTTCTTTCTCATCTTCTTGGGAATTATTTGGAATGACTCCGGTAATAGCCTTTACTTCGTCAGGGGCAGGTAAAAATTCAACAACAGCATCAAGCATAGCTTGAACACCTTTATTTTTAAAAGCTGAACCACATAAACCAACAATAAGTTCGTTATCCAATGATCTAATTCTTAAACCTTCCTTGATTTGTGCAACAGATAAATCGCCTGACTCAAGATAAGTATCCATTAATTCTTCGTTTGCTTCTGCAGCAGCTTCTAGCATTTCTTCTCTAAGCTCATTACATCTTTCTAAAAGATCTTCCGGTATATCTCTTGAATCAAATGTTAGGCCTTGGTCTTCTTCGTTCCAGTAAATTGCACGCATATTAATAAGATCAACAACACCTTTGAAGTCCTCTTCAGCGCCAATATTATATTGAATTGGTACAATGTTAGCTTGAAGTCTATCTTTAATTTGCTGAACAACTCTATCAAAATTTGCACCAGCTCTATCCATTTTATTGACAAAAACAACTCTTGGAACTTCATATCTGTTAGCTTGTCTCCAAACTGTTTCGGATTGTGGCTCAACACCTGAGGTACCGCAAAATACTACAACGGCTCCATCTAAAACTCTTAGTGACCTCTCAACCTCAATAGTAAAGTCAACGTGACCTGGTGTATCGATAATATTTATTCTATGTTGAGGAAACTGTTGCTCCATGCCACTCCAAAAACAAGTAGTAGCTGCGGATGTAATAGTAATACCTCTCTCTTGTTCTTGCTCCATCCAATCCATTGTGGCTGCTCCATCATGAACCTCACCAATCTTATGTGATAGACCTGTATAAAAGAGAACCCTCTCAGTTGTAGTTGTTTTTCCAGCATCAACGTGAGCACAGATACCAACATTACGATATTTATTTAAAACAATTTGTCTAGCCATAGTATTTTATAATTTTTTATTTAATTAGAATCTGAAATGAGAGAATGCTTTATTAGCCTCAGCCATTTTGTGAACTTCTTCTTTTTTACGAACCGCAGAACCTTTCTTTTGTGAAGCATCTTGTAGTTCGCCAGCCAATCTTAAGTGCATAGATTTTTCACTTCTTTTTCTTGCAGCATCAACAATCCATCTCATAGCTAGGGCTTGTCTTCTTGAAGGTCTTATTTCAATTGGAACCTGGTAGTTAGCACCACCTACTCTCCTCGATTTAACCTCTACTACAGGACTAACTTCAGAAAGTGCCTTTGAGAAAATTTCAAGAGGATCTTCTTTACTAGTTTTAGTTATTTGATCAAATGCTCCATAAACAATTTTTTCTGCTGTAGATTTTTTACCATCTTTCATGAGATTATTCATGAATTTAGCCAAAACCACGTCTTTATATTTAGGATCTGGTAATACTTTTCTCTTCTCGGGACTTCTTCTTCTTGGCATAATTATTTACCTTTTTTGGCTCCATATTTTGATCGTCTTTGTTTTCTTCCAGCAACACCAGAAGTATCTAGTGTTCCTCTTACAGTATGATATCTAACACCTGGAAGATCTTTAACTCTTCCTCCTCTTATAAGAACAAGTGAATGTTCTTGAAGGTTGTGCCCCTCTCCACCTATGTATGAAGTTACCTCAAAACCGCTTGTTAATCTAACTCTACATACTTTCCTTAAAGCTGAGTTAGGTTTTTTAGGAGTAGTTGTGTAAACACGAGTGCATACACCTCTTCTTTGAGGACAGGCTTTAAGGGCCGGCACATCTGTTTTCCTAACCTTTGGTTTTCTAGATTTTTTAACTAACTGATTAACTGTTGCCATAATATATATTTTTTAGTTTAGGCCGCGATTTTATAGAGCAGAATCGCCGCGGTCAACACTATTCCTCATTTTCTTGTAGTTCCTGTCTTAATGCCTCTTCTATGTCATCAGCCGATAGCGTTTGCTCATCAAGATCATATTGCTTTTTGTTTCTAAGTTTGTCATGGAATTCCATACCTGTTCCTGCAGGAATAAGCCTACCAACAACAACGTTTTCTTTTAAACCGCGAAGATGGTCTTTTTTACCAGTCACTGCGGCTTCTGTAAGAACTCTTGTAGTTTCTTGGAACGAAGCTGCTGAAATAAATGAATTTGTTGCTAGTGATGCTTTTGTAATTCCAAGCAAAACTCTCTCAAACTGTGCTGGTGTTTTACCAGAAGCAGCAACTCTTTGGTTTTCTTCTTTTAACTCAGCATAATCAACCTGATCGCCCTGAATAAATTTAGTGTCTTCGCCATCAACAATAAGAGCTTTTCTTAACATCTGTCTTAGAATAGTCTCTATATGCTTATCATTAATTGAAACCCCTTGAAGTCTATAAACATCTTGGATTTCATTAACTATAAAGTTTGTTAACTCAGGTATTCCTTTTAGTCTCAAAATATCATGAGGACTAAATGGTCCATCAGAAATAACGTCACCTTTAGTAATTCTTTCTCCCTCAAAAACAGACAAAGTTCTATGCTTAGGTATAAGCATTTCTACATTGTGTGCTTTTTTAGTAGAACCTTCAGGAGTAATAACAAGTCTTACTTTTCCTTTAGTTTCTTTACCGAAAGATATAATTCCAGTTTCTTCAGACAGAATAGCTGCATCTTTTGGTTTTCTTGCTTCAAATAAATCAGCTACTCTTGGTAACCCACCGGTAATATCTTTTGTTTTGGAAGCAACCAAAGGTATTCTTGCCAATACTTCACCAGCTGTAAGCTTCTGTCCATCTTTAAGATTTACAAGTGCATTAGCAGGCATGGTGTATGTTGCAGGAGCTTTATAATCGCCAACAAGCACTGTTTTACCTTTTGAATCTACTATAGAAATTGAAGGTACTAATTCTTTACCAGCAGATGGTCTTTCTGAAGTTTCGATAACCTCAACGCTGCTTAGCCCAGTTAGCTCATCAGTTTGCAATCTAACTGTTACTCCATCTTCAATATCAGAGAATTTAATTTTACCTGATGTTTCTGAAATAATAGGTCTTGTATAAGGGTCCCATGATGCGACTTTAGTGCCTTGTTCAAGATTAGCTTTATTAGAAACTTCTAAAGTAGCTCCGTAAGGAAGTTTATATTGCTCAACAATTCTTCCTTGGCTGTCTTCAACTATGCATAGCGCATTCCTTGAAACAACAACTTGAAGTTTATCTTTGTTAGTAACTGTTTTTATATCCTCAGAAAAGCTAACAACACCAGTATTTTTATTAAAAATAGCATTGTCCTCTGATGAACTGGATGCAGCACCACCGATATGGAATGTACGCATGGTTAACTGAGTTCCAGGCTCTCCAATTGATTGAGCAGCAACAATACCAACAGCCTCTCCTCTATGGACTAAATGGCCTCTTGCGAGATCTCGACCGTAACATTTCGAACATACTCCAATTGATGCCTCACATGTCATTGGTGATCTTACTTGAAGTGAAGATAGATTTAGGGATTCAATTTGCGAAACAGCATCTTCGTCTAGCATTGTTCCTTCTTCAAATAATAAATTACCATCACTGTCGCTAATTGATTCAGCTATTACTCTTCCAAGAATTCTATCTGTAAGAGCTTGTATTATCTCACCACCATCGATTATAGAAGTTACTGTAATTGAATTTTGTGTTCCACAATCATCAATATTTATAACTGAGTCCATAGCCACATCACATAACCTTCTAGTTAAATAACCAGAGTTGGCAGTTTTAAGAGCCGTATCAGCTAAGCCTTTTCTAGCTCCGTGAGTAGAAATAAAGTACTGAAGAACAGAGAGCCCTTCTCTAAAGTTAGCAGTAATAGGTGTTTCGATAATAGAGCCATCAGGTTTTGACATTAACCCTCTCATTCCTGAAAGCTGTCTAATCTGAGCAGGAGATCCCCTTGCTCCAGAATCTGCATATATATAAACAGAGTTAAACGAAGATTGTTCTACCTCTTCACCTTCAGGGTTAACTATTGTTTCTGTGCTTATTTTTTCCATCATGGCTTTGGCTACTTGTTCATTAGCCCTGGACCATATGTCAATAACTTTATTATATCTTTCGCCACGAGTAACTAAACCAGAATCAAACTGCTTCTCAATAGCTTTAACTTCTTTTTCTGAAGCATCTATTATTCCTGCTTTTTCTTCAGGAATTACAAAATCATTAACACCTATAGATGAACCAGATCTTGTTGAAAAATCAAAGCCTAAATACATTAGCTGATCTGCAAATATTACAGTACTTTTTAAGCCAGCTTTACGATAAGAAATATCAACGAGCTTCGATATCAGCTTTTTATTAAGAACCTTGTTAATATTATCAAACCCAACTTCTTTTGGTGTGATTCTCCAAATAATTATTCTGCCGACAGTTGTATCTTCAATAGATGTGTTACCCTCAGAATCTTTTACTCTTACTTTAATCGCTGAATGAATAGAAATAGTTTCAGTTTCATAGGCTCTCAAAACCTCGTCTGGATTACTAAAAACTCTACCATTACCAGCAGCACTAGCATTCTCTCTTGTCATGTAATACAAGCCAAGAACAACATCTTGTGTAGGATTAATAATTGGTGACCCATCCGCAGGAGATAGAATATTATTTGTTGACATCATTAATGCTCTGGCTTCTAGTTGAGCCTCAAGCGTTAATGGAACGTGAACTGCCATTTGGTCACCATCAAAATCTGCATTGAATGCAACACAAACTAATGGATGAAGCTGAATTGCTTTACCCTCAATTAACTTTGGTTCAAATGCTTGAAGACCAAGCCTGTGAAGTGTTGGAGCTCTATTAAGCATTACCGGGTGCTCTCTGATAACATCCTCAAGAACTTCCCAAACTTCAGGTGTCTCTCTTTCTACAAGCTTTTTAGCTGCTTTAATTGTTGTAGCCAGCTCTCTTCTTTCAAGCTCACCATAAACAAATGGTTTGAATAATTCCAAGGCCATTTTTTTAGGAAGCCCGCATTGGTGAAGCTTAAGGTTTGGGCCAGAAACAATCACTGATCTACCTGAATAATCAACACGCTTTCCAAGTAAGTTTTGTCTAAATCTTCCGCCTTTACCCTTAATCATATCAGCGAGTGATTTAAGAGGCCTTTTGTTGGTTCCTGTTATAACTCTTCCACGCCTTCCATTATCCAGCAAAGCATCTACAGACTCTTGAAGCATTCTTTTTTCATTTCTTACAATAATTTCAGGAGCACTTAACTCTAAAAGTCTTTTCAATCTGTTATTTCTATTAATTACTCTTCTATACAAATCGTTTAGATCAGATGTAGCAAACCTTCCTCCTTCAAGAGGCACTAAAGGTCTTAAATCTGGTGGTAACACAGGAAGGACATTCATTATCATCCATTCAGGTCTGTTACCAGAATCATTAAATGCTTCCAATAGTTTTAATCTTTTTGATAGTTTTTTTAGTTTTGTTTCTGAGTTTGTTTGTGGGATTTCTTCTCTAATAATTCTTATCTCATCATTAACATCTAATTCTTCAAGTAGAATTTGAACAGCCTCAGCACCCATGCCAGCTGAAAACTCATCACCAAATTCCTCATACCTTTCAACCCATTCTTCTTCGGTAAGGATTTGACCTTTTTCGAGATCTGTAAGGCCAGGATCAGTAACTATATAGCTCTCAAAGTACAAAACTCTTTCAATTTCACGCAATGTAACATTAAGAAGTAATCCAATCCTAGATGGTAACGATTTTAAAAACCATATATGCGCAACAGGAGAAGCAAGATCTATGTGCCCCATTCTCTCTCTTCTAACTTTTGCTAAAGTAACCTCTACACCACACTTTTCACAGACTACACCTCTATGCTTCATCCTTTTGTATTTTCCACATATACATTCGTAGTCTTTTATTGGTCCAAATATTTTAGAGCAAAATAGACCATCTCTTTCTGGTTTAAAGGTCCTGTAGTTAATTGTTTCAGGTTTTTTAACCTCTCCAAACGACCAAGACTTAATGACTTGTGGTGAGGCAAGCCCTGCAGATATAGTAGTAAAATCTTCTTGACCAGTTTTCAGTAAATTTAATAAGTCTCTCAATTTTATCTCCTAGTTTTCTGAGTCTAATTCAATGTTAATACCCAGCGACTTGATTTCTTTGCTAAGCACATTAAAGGATTCAGGTATATTTGCGTCCATTTCAAATGAACCGTCAACAATATTTTTATACATCTTAGTTCTTCCAGAAACATCATCTGATTTTACGGTAAGCATTTCCTGAAGTGTATAAGATGCTCCATAAGCCTCAAGCGCCCATACCTCCATCTCACCAAACCTTTGGCCTCCAAACTGAGCTTTACCGCCAAGTGGTTGCTGAGTTACAAGACTATAGGAACCAGTTGATCTCGCATGCATTTTGTCATCAACTAAGTGGTTTAGCTTAATCATATACATATAGCCAACCGTTACAGGTCTTTCAAATTTGTTACCTGTTCTACCATCAAATAGAGTAAATTGACCAGTCTCAGGAAGTTTGGCTAACTTTAGCAAATCTTTAACTTCAGACTCCTTAGCACCATCAAATACTGGTGTAGCTATTGGCAGCCCGTCTCTTAAATTATTTGCAAGCTCTAATATTTCCCGGTTATTAAATGAACTAATGTCTTCTTTATTGGCTGCATTTTTATTATAAAGCTTCTCTAAATAATCTTTGAGTTCAGCTGGCTTAGCGCTATCTTTAAGCATTAAATCTATTTGCTTTCCTATACCCTTTGCTGCAGCACCCATGTGCGTCTCCAGAATCTGACCAACGTTCATTCTTGAAGGGACTCCAAGAGGATTTAGGCATATATCAACAGGATCACCATTCTCATCATAAGGCATGTCTTCTACAGGCATTATTTCAGATATGACTCCTTTATTACCATGACGCCCAGCCATTTTATCACCAGGCTGTATTCTTCTCTTGATAGCCAAGTAAACTTTAACAATTTTTATAACACCAGGAGCTAGGTCATGGCCTCTTATAATTTTTGCTCTTTTTTCCTCAAACCTATCTTTGATACCTTTAATATATTTCTTAAAAGTTTTCTCTGTTTGCTCAATAGCTGAGTTTAATGTTTCGTCATCTGTTCTTATTGCAAAAACATCATTTAAAGTAAGATCAGCAAGCATATCTATTGTTATAGTAGAGCCTTTTTTAATTCCATTACCTTTTACAGCCTTTGAACCTTTTAAAAGCTCACATACTCTAGTCCTTGTTGCCCCTTCTACAACAGCAGCTTCATCATCAGCATCTTTTTTAGATTGATCCAAATGATCTTGCTCTATTGCTTGAGCTCTTTCATCCTTTTCAACACCATCTCTAGTAAATACTTCAACACCTATCACTGTACCCTTCGAGCTTGATCTCTGAGATGTATCTTTTACATCAGATGCTTTCTCGCCAAATATAGCTCTTAAAAGCTTTTCTTCAGGTGATAATTGAGTTTCGCCTTTAGGTGTTATTTTTCCAACTAAAATGTCTCCTGGAGCAACTTCAGCACCTACATATACAATTCCACAATCATCTAGTTTATTGAGAGAACCTTCACCAACATTTGGGATATCAGCCGTTATTTCTTCTGACCCTAGTTTTGTATCTCTTGCAACACAAACAATTTCTTGTATGTGGATAGATGTAAATCTATCTTCTCTTGCCACCTTTTCTGATATTAGGATAGAATCCTCAAAGTTATAACCGTTCCATGGCATAAATGCGATTCTTATATTTTGACCGAGCGCAAGTTCGCCATTATCAATAGATGGACCATCAGCTAGCACATCACCTCTTTTAACAGAGTCACCCACTCTAACGATAGGTCTTTGATTGATACATGTATTCTGATTTGATCTTGTATATTTTATTAAGTTATAAATATCAGCAGCTGAATCAGCTTTTTTATCAGTAACTCTAACAACAATTCTTGAAGCATCAACACTCTCAACAACTCCATTGTTTTTAGCAACTACACAAACACCTGAATCTCTAGCCACAACTGACTCAAGACCGGTGCCAACAAGTGGTTTTTCAGCACGAAGAACTGGAACTGCTTGCCTCTGCATATTAGAACCCATTAGAGCTCTGTTGGCATCATCATGTTCCAAAAATGGAATCAAAGAAGCGGCAATAGATACAACCTGTTGAGGGGAAACATCCATAAGATCTACTCTATCTGGTGACATCAACTCGAATTCACTTGCGTGCCTAACAGCAACTAAGTCGTCAACAAATTTGTTATTTTTATCTAGGGTTATGTTTGCTTGAGCGATAACATACTCACCCTCATCAATAGCAGAAAGATAAACTATTTCATTAGATACCTTTCCATTAGATACCTTTCTATAAGGAGTTTCAATAAAACCATATTGGTTCGTTCTTGAATATGAAGCAAAAGAATTTATTAAACCAATATTGGGGCCTTCAGGAGTCTCAATTGGGCAAACTCTTCCATAATGAGTTGGATGGACATCTCTAACCTCAAAACCAGCCCTTTCTCTTGTTAGGCCTCCTGGGCCTAAAGCTGATACTCTTCTTTTATGTGTAATTTCAGAAAGTGGGTTGTTTTGATCCATAAACTGAGATAACTGACTAGAACCAAAAAACTCTTTTATTGCTGCAGTTACAGGCTTAGCATTAATTAAGTCTTGTGGTCCAAGCTCATCAGCTTCTGCCATGCTTAGTCTTTCTCGAACAGCTCTTTCAACTCTTATTAGGCCAACTCTAAATTGGTTAGCGGTCATCTCACCAACAGATCTAACCCTTCTATTACCTAAATGATCAATATCATCAACAATATCATGACCGTCTCTGATATTAACTATTCCTTTCATGACTTCAATAATATCTTCTTTATCTAAGATATTAGGATTGTCTTTCTCAGAATCAAGTTTAAGTCTTCTGTTAAACTTCATTCTACCAACTTCAGATAAATCATATCTTTCTTGATTAAAGAATAAATTTTCAAATAAGGTTTCGGCAGAATCTTTTGTAGGTGGCTCGCCAGGTCTCATCATTCTATATATTTCAACTAACGCCTCAAGCCTATTTGAAGTAGGGTCAATTCTCAATGTATCTGAAATATATGAACCTTTATCTAGCTCGTTTATAAATAAACAGCAAACTTGCGAAATGTTATTTTCTCTTAATAATTCTAAAATTTCATTTGAAATCTCTGTGTTAGCTTCAACTAAAACTTCTCCTGTTTCTTGATTTATTATGTCTTTAGAAACAGTTTTGCCAATTAGATATTCATCACTAAGTTTAATCTCGCTTACTTTAGCTGAAGATAAGTCTTTAATGTGTCTAGCCGTAATTCTTCTTCCAGCTGGAACATACACTTTGCTCTTTACTTTAATATCAACTGAAAGTGTTTCACCTCTTAGTCTTTCAGGTATCAAAGCTAACTTAACACCATCTTTTTCTAATGTGTATAAGTCTTCTTCATAAAACTCAGAAAGTATTTCTTGCGTACTCATATCAAGAGCTCTTAACATAATTGTAGCTGGTATTTTTCTTCTTCTATCTATTCTTGAAAATAAGATATCTTTTGGGTCAAATTCAAAATCGAGCCAAGAGCCTCTGTAAGGTATTACCCTTGCAGAATATAAAACTTTTCCAGATGAATGGGTCTTGCCTTTATCATGATCATAAAAAACCCCTGGTGATCTATGAAGCTGGGAGACAACAACTCTCTCAGTTCCATTAACAACAAAAGAGGCGTCTGGAGTCATTAATGGAACTTCGCCCATAAATACTTCACCCTCTTTAATATCTTTTACTTCTTTAAAGTTAGTTTCTCTATCATAGATTACTAGCTTTACCTTTATTCTAAGTGGAGCAGAGTAGGATAGACCTTGCACCAAACATTCTTGTACATTATAAGCTGGGTTACCAAGCTCGTATGAAACATATTCTAGAGCCGCATTACCTGAAACACTCTTGATTGGAAAAAGAGAATTGAATACGTCCTCTAATCCTTGATTCTTTCGTGAATCAGGAGCCAAATCAGCTTGTAAAAATTCAGAATAAGATTTTGTTTGGGTTTCAACAAGATTAGGTAATTCCATCACCTTGGCAAAAGTTCCAAAATTCTTTCTTATTCTTTTCTTTTCTGTATAGCTATATGACATAAATGCGCCCTATTAAATATGTTAGTTAAATGTTGTTACTTAAGTTCTGCAGTAGCTCCAGCTTCTGTTAATTGCTTAACAATTGCTTCAGCATCATCTTTTTTAGCACCTTCTTTAACAGTTATTGGTGCGCCATCTACCATATCTTTAGCCTCTTTGAGACCAAGACCAGTAATAGCTCTTACAGCTTTAATAACTTGAACTTTTTGATCACCAGTTGCACTTAATACAACATCAAACTCATCCTTTTCTTCTGCTGCCTCAGCGTCGCCGCCACCTGCTGCTGCTGGTGCTGCTGCTACAGCTGCTGCTGCAGTTACACCAAATTTTTCTTCTATATCAGAAATAAGATCAACAAGATCCATAACTGACATTTCTTCGATTGCTTTTAAGATATCCTCTTTAGTAGTTGCCATCTTTTCTTCTCCTTATAATTAGGCTGACGCCTGTTTTTTGTCTTGAACTGCTGCTAAAACTCTAGCTAATTTACTTGGAACCTCATTTAACAAAGTTGCAAATTTACTAACTGGTGCTTGCAATACCGATGCAACTAAACCGTAAGCCTCATCTCTAGATGGAAGTTTAGCTAGAATATCTATCTGAGCTCCATCAAGTAATTGACCCTCAACAACTAATGCTTTTACTTCAAGTGACTCGAAGTTCTTGGCATAAGTTTTAAGTAGCTTGGCTGCTGCACCTGGCTCATCAAATGAAAAAGCAAATAATGAAGGGCCAACCAATGCCTCATCAGAACAACCAAAATCAGTGCCTTCAAAAGCTAATTTAGCTAATGAATTCTTGATTATTTGTACATGAATACCGGCTTCGGTAGCATTTTTTCTGACCTCTGAGAGCTCAGTAACTTTCATTCCTCTTGCATCAGAAATAACTAAAGATGATGCTTTTGATGCAACCTCTTTAACTTCTAAAACAATTTTTTCTTTTTCACTTTTTGTTAACGCCACAGCAATTTCTCCTGTTTAAGCCTTTCGGCTATTCGGCGACAAACTGCATAATTACAATTTGAACACCACCTACGTAGGAAATTAAGTCTTTCGACACCTACGGTCTTTGACGGCTGCGTAAAACGCAACTATCTAAAGCTATAATTTCTTACAGCTTTAAAACTTATATAAACTCCGATGAGTTTACTTTTACACCTGGGCCCATAGTGCTGCTTAAAGCAATATTCCCAATATAAACACCTTTAGCAGATGCTGGTTTTAGTTTTGTAAGTTCACTTATAAGAGCAGATGCATTTGAGATAATTTTTTCATTATCAAACGATACTTTTCCAATACTCCCATGAATGATCCCGTTCTTATCTGTTCTAAATCTCACTTGTCCAGCTTTAGCATTGCTTACTGCTGTTGCAACATCGTCTGTGACCGTTCCTGTTTTGGGATTAGGCATTAAACCTTTTGGTCCAAGTATTTGACCTAGTTTACCTACAACTCCCATAGCACTACTTGCTGAGACAACAACATCCACTGATATCTCTTCTTTGGTAAATTTTTCAGCAAGGTCATCCATTCCTATATGTTCAGCTCCAGCTTTCTTTGCAGCTTCAGCCTGATCACCGTCAGCAAATACAGCAACGGAAACTTGCTTGCCTAAACTATTAGGAAGTGTAACTGCGCCTCTAACATTTTGATCTGATTTATTAGGATCTACTCCCAGTCTTATAGAGATATCTATAGATTCTTCAAACTTATCTGACTTCACTGATTTAAATATATCCATAGCTTCCGAGACTGAATATGTTTTTTCAGTATCGAGATTCTCGGCTAAGACTTTTTGTTTTTTAGTTAATTTACTCACAGCTCTACATCAACTCCCATACTTCTAGCGGTGCCAGCAATAATTAATACTGCAGCATCCATATCATTTGAATTTAGATCAGGTTCTTTAGCGTTAGCTATATCTTCTAACTGTGATCTGGTTAATTTTCCAACTTTTTCTCTATTTGGCTCCCCACTTCCTTTAGGTATGCCCAAAGCTTTTCGAATTAAAACTGCAGCTGGAGGTGATTTAACAATAAATGTGAAGGACTTGTCCTCGTATACTGATATAACTACTGGAAGAGGTAAACCCTTTTCTGCAGTTTGTGTTTCTGCATTAAATGCATTACAAAAATCCATGATATTAACGCCGGCTTGACCAAGTGCAGGACCTACCGGAGGACTTGGGTTAGCTGCTCCTGCTGGAATTTGTAATTTTAAAATGCTTGCTACTTTTTTTGCCATTATGTTTTCTCTATTTGAATGAAGCCTAGCTCCACTGGGGTTGCTCTACCTAAAATTTGAACTGATACCTTGACAACATTTCTTTCATAATCTACAAATTCAACAACTCCGTTAAAGTCATTAAATGGACCATCACAAACTCTTACAACCTCGCCTGGTTCATATAAGGTTTTTGGTGCTGGGGCATCTTCACCAACTTCAATTCTATTGATTATATTATTAACATCATCTTCAGATATAGGAAGCGGCCTATCTTTAGTGCCTCCTACAAAACCTGATACTCTTGGGGTGGACTGAACTAGCTGCCATGAATCATCTTCAAGTATCATTTGTATTAATATGTAGCCAGGGAAAAATTTTCTTTCTGTTGTTTTCTTGGCGCCGCCCTTTAGTTCAACGATCTTTTCAGTTGGTATTAAAATTTCACCAAATTTCTCAGATAATTTATTAAGCTCTATTTTTTCTTCTATAGCTAGCTTAACCTTTTGCTCGTAGCCTGAATAAGCCTGTATTACATACCATTCCATAATATTAACCTAGCACCAATTTAGTTAAATAACTTAGAAGGCTTTCTAAGCCCCAAAAAAATATAACAAGAACTATAATAGATACAAATACAACAAGAAATGTTTGAGTTGTCTCTAATCTTGTAGGCCATACAACTTTCCTAATTTCTGTTCTAGACTCTCTCATCAATTTAATAGAGTTAGATCCAAAAGTTGTAGTTGCTAGGAATATTAATCCAAGAATGAATAGGAATACTACTCCCAATACCCTGTATAGAAAGGCAACTTCTACAAAATAGCTATTAGCAATAACAGCAGATGTGAATATAGCTAATGTTAATAGCCACTTTACGGTATCTAGTGTTTTTGAAGCTGTTCCTTTACTCATAAAATTCCTTATTCACCAGTAATAAATAATTGGCAGGCCAGGAGGGTCTCGAACCCACAACCCCCGGTTTTGGAGACCGGTACTCTACCAATTGAGCTACTGGCCTAAAACATATTTTCATATTATTAAAGACAAGTAAGCCGAGACACTAGGCCTCGGCTTTATTCGTCAATTTTTCTACTCAATAATTTTTGCTACTACGCCAGCACCAACAGTTCTTCCACCTTCTCTAATCGCAAATTTGAGACCTTCGTCCATAGCGATAGGAGCTATAAGTGTAACTACCATCTTAATATTGTCTCCTGGCATAACCATTTCAACTCCATCAGGAAGTTCGCATGCGCCAGTTACGTCAGTTGTTCTGAAATAGAACTGAGGTCTATAATTACTAAAGAATGGAGTATGTCTTCCACCCTCTTCTTTGCTCAATACATATATCTCAGCTTCAAATTTAGTATGAGGAAGAATTGCTCCTGGTTTGGACAGCACTTGCCCTCTTTCAACAGCCTCTCTATCAATACCTCTTAAAAGAATACCGCAGTTTTCACCTGCTCTACCTTCATCAAGAGATTTTCTAAACATCTCAACACCTGTACAAGTTGTTTGTGTTGTATCTTTAATACCCACAATCTCTAGCGCATCACCAGTATTCACGATACCAGTCTCGATTCTACCTGTAACAACAGTTCCTCTACCTGAGATTGTAAAAACATCTTCGATAGGCATTAGGAATGCTCCATCTACTGGTCTTTCAGGCTCTGGAACGTATGTGTCTAAAGTTTCAATTAATTTAGTTATAGCAGGTACGCCTATTTCTGAGGTATCTCCCTCTAAAGCCTTTAGTGCACTTCCAACGATGATTGGTGTGTCATCTCCTGGAAAATCATATTCATTAAGAAGCTCTCTAATTTCTAGCTCTACTAGCTCTTGAAGTTCAGGATCATCTACTTGGTCAGCTTTGTTCATAAATACAACTATGTAAGGAACGCCAACTTGTCTTGCAAGAAGAATGTGTTCTCTTGTTTGAGGCATTGGACCGTCAGCAGCACTAACTACCAGAATAGCACCATCCATTTGAGCAGCACCAGTAATCATATTTTTTACATAATCTGCGTGACCTGGACAATCAACGTGAGCATAGTGACGTGCTGTTGATACATACTCAACGTGAGAAGTAGCGATTGTTATCCCTCTTTCTCTTTCTTCTGGAGCATTATCAATATTAGCAAAGTCTACAGCCTCTCCACCAAATACTTCTGCAGCAACTTTTGTTAAAGCAGCTGTTAATGTTGTTTTACCATGGTCAACGTGACCGACTGTCCCAACGTTAACGTGGGGTAAGGTTCTTTCGAATTTTTCTCTAGCCATTTTTTACGCCTCTCTGAAATTAATATTTGTTTAAAAATTGGAGCTCATAACCGGACTTGAACCGGTGACCTCTTACTTACCAAGCAAGTGCTCTACCGCTGAGCTATATGAGCCCGAATAAGCATCCTATTTTTAAGGTGGCGTATTATCCCTTTAAAAATTGATAAACTCAACCTTTTTACAAGATAAATTTACAGATTTTTTTTAGGCTAAGATTTGAAGAAATTATAATGGTGGAGAGGGTAGGATTCGAACCTACGTAGCCGAAGCGGCAGATTTACAGTCTGCTGGTATTAACCACTCACCCACCTCTCCATATCAAGGTGACTATTTTTGTTCTAGAATGCATTTAAGTCAACTAATTTTTTTAAATTGAGTAAATTAGATCTAAGTATTATAAAAGAGAATGTTCCATCAAGTTTGGTGGACATAGAGATATTTGACGAGATAGATTCAACAAACGAGGAATGCAAAAGAAGCCTAAGTTCCAAAATGCTATCAGTTAAGATTGCTAATAAGCAAACTAAGGGCAGAGGTAGGCGAGGTAAGAATTGGTCTAGTCCAAGTTTAGGCAATATATACATGTCAATTGCACAAAAAAATGTTGAGACTGACTTTCCGTTAAGCTTATCTGCAGGTGTTATTTCTTATGATGCCATTAGCTCAATTACAGAAAATGAAAAGCTTGGGCTAAAGTGGCCAAATGATATTATTTTTGATAATAAGAAAGTTGGAGGGATCTTGGTCGAGCAAGAAATACTTGGAAAGGATATTTTAAGCATTACTGGAATTGGTATTAATATAAACCTTCAAGATAAAGAAGCTTGGTGGGGTGACCTTTCGGGGCTTGGTGTTGAGATAAAAAGAGAAGAAATAATTAATAAAATAATACTAGGGTTCTTAAATTTTAAAAATGATATTACTGTTATAAAAAATAAGTGGGAAAGTTCTTGCATACATTTACAAAAAAAAATAAAAATCATTCAAGATGGTAATATCATAGATGAAGGGACTTTCAAGGGTATCAATGATGATGGTAGCTTGCTTCTCCAAAGCAAGAATAATTTAAAAACATACCATTTTGGTGAAATATCAATAATAGGAGTTTACTAATGATCCATTTTTTAAAAAAAATAAATTTAGACAAGCCTATTCCCGACGGGCATAGAGAAATAATTTTAGGAGCAGGTTGTTTTTGGGGAGTGGAAAGAAAATTTTGGGATCTGAATGGCGTTTATTTAACTTCAGTGGGGTATTGCGGAGGTGAATTGAATAATCCATCTTATGAAGATGTTTGTAGTGGAGAATCAAATCATGCTGAAGTTGTTAAAATTTATTACAACCCAGATGTAATTAAATTATCTGCTTTGATGGTTGTATTTTGGGAGTGTCATGATCCTACTCAAGGAATGAGGCAAGGTAATGATATTGGAACTCAATATAGATCTATTATTAACTGTTGTCATGATGAGGATCTTAGCATTTTGCAAGAGTCTAAAAACAAGTATCAGTCAGCTTTAATAAAAAATGGCTTCAGTGAAATAACCACTCAGATAGTTGAAAATCAAAAATATTATCTAGCTGAAGAATATCACCAGCAATACCTAGCTAAAAATCCAAATGGTTATTGTGGTATTGGAGGTACAAATTGCCCTTTCCCAAAATAAATATTTGTATATAATAATCAACTTCGCCACCTTAGCTCAGTTGGCTAGAGCAGTTGATTTGTAATCATCAGGTCGTCAGTTCGACTCTGACAGGTGGCTCCAAACATCAAAACCCATCTCTAAGATGGGTTTTTTTATCTATATGTATTTGGTTTATCTAAATTTTTTATATATCTTTCTTGCAATCTAAGTGATCTTGTCATTAAGCTTAAATCAACTCCATTAATAAAAACTTTCTCTGGTATGCTCGAAGGTTCAAGAGGGTCGCTAGACCATATTATAAGATCAGCGGATGCTCCTTTCTTCAATACTCCTTTTGAACTGATACCAAAAGCCTCAGAAAAGTTACTTGTTAGCGCCTTGATTGCTCCGCCATATGACATACCATTTGCAACTGCAACACCCGCACCTTGTCTGATAAGATGATAATTATGATCTCGCGGCGCATTAAACATTAAAGATATTCCAGCCTTCTCAAGCCTTGCAGATGCATTTATATTTGATGCAAGCTCATCAAAGGAATTTGGAATATTGTTAATTGGATTAACAATTAAAGGTATTTTACTTTCAGCAATTTGAGTTGAAACCAGAGTGGCCTCTTGCGCACCCATAATAATAAGGTTTAAGTTATATTTTTTCTTCAATTTGATCAATTTAAGAATATCAGATGCTCTGTTGGATTCTATAATGAGTGGAAGCCTGTTATTGGCAAGTTTGTAAAGCGCTTTCATATCGCGCACCTGAAGATTTAGATGGTTGACTATAGGCATATCATTCATAAAACTTATTATTTCTATGTCTGATTCAATGACTTTTGAATCAATGGAGAATGCTAAATCTAATATATCTTCCATTAATGCAAATGTCTCAGCTCTAGACTTGGAAGAGCTTCCTCCAACTCTCCCAATCATTACCATATCTTTTTCTCCAGATATATTGAGGTCGCTATTTAGATCAAAAAATGAACCCAAGCCGCCAATTGGACTCGATGAGGTTTTTGGAAGTGACAATGCAGAAGTTATCCCATTAGCTCTATTCCATGGAATTAATGTTGAATTTGGGTTAAACGCATCAAATATGGAGAATCCAATATTATAAATTTTAGGTGAGTCATCTCTTGTTACGCTAAGTGAGCCAATTTCAACAATCCCTATTTCTGTATCTGGGGCAATAAAACCAGGTGTAACTATTTTGCCATCTGCATTAATAACTTTCTTGGCATTAGATATATCATTGGAAATACTTATTATTTTGCCACTTTTTATTAAAATATTTCCAAAATATGGTTTGTCTGATTGGCCATCATAAATATTAGCATTTGTAATAAGCACTTCATCCGCATATGCGATGTGGTTGAACAGAATTAAACAAAAACCAATATATATTTTAAGAAACTTAGAAATATTCATTACTCGTCTATCCTATTTTTTACTGGGTTTAATATGCCAATATCAAAATCTGAAGCAGGCTCGAGACCCAATTCTCTGTCATAAGCAAGGGCACCATCTATGTAAACTTTTTCAGCAAGAGAATAGACGCTAAATGGATTTTCACTCCATAAAACTACGTCTGCATTCTTTCCAACTTTTATAGATCCTGTTACATCGTAAATGCCTGCCGCTCTAGCAGGATTACTTGTTATCCATTTCATTGCTCTAGCCTGAGTTATGTCAAATCCTGCTCTAACTCCTGCAGCTAAAGCTTTGGAGGCCTCTTGATTTAAATGCTGAATTCCTATCTCGCTATCAGAATGAACTATAGCGCAACCAGTTCCATTTCTAGCCTGATCTACAATTGCAACATTTGATTGAACCATGTCATAAGCCTCATGTTTGAAGCCCCACCAGTCTGCCCATAATGCTGCGCATATATTATTGTCAGCTAATAAATCTGCTATTTTATATGCCTCAACTGCATGATGAAAAGCTGTAATTTTATAATCAAATTCATTGGCTATATCAATCATCATTGCCATCTCTTCAGCTCTGTAGCAATGATTGTGAACTAATATCTCTCCTCTTAAAACTCCTGCCAGCGTTTCAAGCTCTAAATCCCTTTGCGGCCTGTATCCCATTTCTTTGGCATCTTCAGATTTATTATCATACTCGTCTAACCTACTTAAATATCCCGATGCTTTAATCCAAGATTTTCTATATCCTGCAACATTGCCCATTCTTGTTGAGGGTGCCTGGCCTCTATTTCCGTAAACTCTTTTTGGATTTTCGCCGCAAGCCATTTTTAATGAGTGTGGTGCTCCTGGAAATTTCATTGAATTAATTGTATTACGCTGAACATTTTTTGCTGTCACGCCCCTGCCACCAATTAAGTTTGCTGAGCCTGGCAAAACATGAAATGAAGTTACTCCACCTTTTAGAGCAAGAGCAAATTGTGGGTCTTGGACCCATATTGAATGTTCTGCCCAAACGTCAGCAGTTACAGGACTTGTGGATTCATTGCCATCAGAGCTGGTTGTTACAGATGGTGCTGGATAAACACCCATATGAGAGTGAATATCAATTATGCCTGGTGTTATCCACTTATTAGTTGCATCTACAATCTCTAAATCCATAGATCGTGGCAAGTCTTTTCCTATAGCTACAATTTTTCCATCTTGTAAAACGATATCTGTATTTAGAAACTTGTTGCCATCGCCATCAAAAATATTTCCATTCTTAAGGAGTACGTTGGAATGTGGCATTGGAGTATAAGTTGATTCAAAGGGAGCGTTTTGAGATACCGCAAAAATTGAAAAAAAGAAAGCTAAAAAAAAGCTAAAAATATTATTCATATATATAATTTTCATATAAATAGTATATGTTGTTAGAACTTTAAATTAAATACCATATAATCTGGATAGATCATACTTATTTCTCATTTAAGCAATATGGATAAAATAATAAATAAACTGAAAAATGACATAGTTGAAATAACTTTTAAATCGCTTAAGAGCCAAAGAGAGATAACTGAAAAATGTACCCTGCTGCCTTCAGAAATACCAAATAATTTTTCAGTTAAGCAAAGCAATGACTCTGATTCAATTCTTTGTTACTTGGTTGATCAAAAAAGATGGGAAGATATTAATAGAAAAACTATAATTAGTTTTAAATAATGCATTTAACGTAAATGAAATCATATCAAGTCACAGGAAATGGTTTGCCTCTTGAAGAAGTAATTTCTGATAAGCCAACTCCTAAGGGCAAAGAAGTCTTAATTAAAACTATTGCTTGTGGAGTATGTCACTCTGATGTGCATATTCATGATGGTTACTTTGATATTGGTAATGATAAAAAGATGGCTTCTCGTCTTGTCCAGCCTTTGGCAATGGGTCATGAGATATATGGTGAACTTGTTGAAACCGGAGAAGATGTTCATGATGTTGAAATAGGTAAAAAATATGTTGTTTATCCATGGATTGGTTGCGGAGAATGCAAAGAATGTAAAAATGATATGGAGCATTATTGTGGCCCATTTACAGCACAGAATTTAGGAGTCTCTGTGAATGGAGGCCATGCAGAATATGTTTTAGTAAAAGATGCAAGATATCTTTTTGATGCTGGCGATACACCTGAAGAGTTGGCTGGTAGTTATGCCTGCAGAGGGCTTACCGCATATAGCGCTCTTAAAAAAGCTGATCTGAAATCAGGGCAAAGCAATCTTGTAATAATTGGTGCAGGAGGACTTGGTCTTTTAGCCCTTAAAATAGCTAAAGCTGCTTTCAATATTGAGCCTATAGTAGTTGATATTGATGATCAAAAGCTTCAAGCAGCAAAAAAATCTGGTGCTAGAGAAGTTATTAATTCAAAAAATGAGGGAGCCTCAGAAAAAATCATAGAGCTAACAGATGGGTCAGCTGGTGCAGTTATTGATTTTGTTGGGTCTGAATCATCAGTAAATTTTGGCTATAAACTTTTTGGATATACTAAAGGTGGCCAATATATTCTTGTAGGCCTTCTTGGTGGTCAGTTTAGTCTCCAGCTCCCGTTACATACATTTACAGCAAGAACTATTACCGGCACATATGTCGGAAGCTTGAAAGAGATGGGAGAATTGATGGAATTAGTAAAGTCTGGAAAAATTGACCCTGTACAGGTTGAGTCTAGACATATCTCTCAAGCAACTGATACACTGCGTGACCTTAAAAATGGTGATATACCTGGAATGGTATGCTTAAAACATTAATACTTATAATAGATGAAGAAATATAAAAACAATATATTGCTAATATTAGCTGGATTGCTTTTTGTTACATCTATCTCATCTGACTCTTTGATCCATGATCATTTCCATCAGAATGAAAGTTCATTTAGCTGTGAATACTTCGAAAATAAGTCAGTTGATGCTCCAGATCTAGCCCCAATACATATTCAAAGATATTTTTCTAAAAAAGTTTCTAACGAACTAAGAAATCATCTTGTTCTATCATTTTTTCGAATCTTTAATTCAAGGGCTCCGCCAAAAATTTAATTTAATTTTTTTTTAATTTTAATTTTTAGGAGTTCATATGAACAAAATTTTTAACGCTTTTATAGTTTTAATAGCGATTCAATCGAGCGATGCTTTTTCACAGCAAGTTGTGGATGAGACGGTCGTGGTCACATCTGCTTTGGTGGATATAAATACTATTGATAAACCTTTATATGTTATTGATGGTGATGAAATATTAGATGGTCCAACATCAAGTCTGGGTGCTGCAATTGACGGGTATTTAGGAATTTCAATTGCCGATTACGGTTCAGCTGTTGGACAGCCAATAATTAGAGGGATGTCTGGTTCTAGGGTCAAGATCCTTAAAAATGGAATGGTTAATAGAGATGTTTCATTTCTAGGTGCAGATCATTTAAATGATTTAGATTTAAATGATATATCTCAAATTGAAATTGTTAAGGGGCCTTCATCACTACTATATGCAAATGGATCTATTGGAGGAATTATTAATGTGGTTGATGATTGCATAGCACAAATGGATTTCGATGGCGCTGAGTTTGCAGCAGGCTATGAAACACAGTCAGTTAATGATGGTAGTACTGAATATTTTAATTATAAAAATAATCTAAACGGCTTTAATGTAAATTTTGGGTATAAAAACTCAGAATTTGGTAATTACGATATCCCTAACGGAGCAGTTATGCATGAGGAGCATCATGATGAAGAGCATGAGGGTGAAGAGCATGAAGGTGAAGAGCATGAAGAACATGAAGAAAATATGGGTTATATAAATAATTCAGATTACATGTCTGAGGCAACTAAATTTGGTATATCCAAAACTGGTGACTGGGGCTATATTGGTCTTTCTGTTGATAATATTGAGAGCATGTATGGCATTCCCTTCCATGGTGAAGAGCATGACGAGCATGAAGGTGAAGAGCATGAGGACGAAAGAATATTCTCAACTACTGACTCAGAAAGTATTACTTTGAAAGGATCCTATAATACTAATGGCTCATTATTTAATAAAGTGGATTACACATATAGAAAATCAGATTATTCATTTACAGAGCAGCATGCTGAAGAAGAGCATGACGAACATGAAGGTGAAGAGCATGAAGGTGAAGAGCATGAGGAGCATGCCCCTACTCTATTCCTAAATAACTCGTCTGAATATGGTGCAATTTTTGATTTATCTAAAAGTGGTGTTAGTCAAAAAATATCTTTTAATTTTGTAGATGAAGATACATCTATATTTGGTGAAGAAGCTTTTATGAACCCTGCAAATAATAGAGAACTAACCTTAGGTTACTTTATGAGTAAAGATTTTGAATCTTATAATATTGATTTTGGGGCTAGGCTTGATGACGTTGTTAGAACGGGAAGTGTTTCCCATGAAGATGGCAATGCTGATAAATATGAGATTGATAATCGCACATCTAGCTATGCATTTAACATTGGCAAGGATCTAAATAGTAACTTAAATGTAAATCTTGGCTTTGCAAGTGTTGAGAGATTGCCTTCAGTGATTGAGTTATTTATGAATGGGCCTCATTTAGCAACAGGAAGGTTTGAAGTTGGGAACCCTAACCTTAATAGTGAAACTTCAAATAACATAGATATAACATTTAATTATGAGAATGGAGATTACTATGCATTTGCTAGCTTCTTCATAAATGATGTTGATAATTATATTACACTGATGGATGAAGGCGATGAAGATCATGGTGATGAAGATCATGGTGATGAAGATCATGATGATCATGGTCACGGAAATCTTATTCATGCGAACTATATCC
>CAZFYG010000001.1:113392-123861 GCA_964523375.1 uncultured Gammaproteobacteria bacterium
GATCATGGTCACGGAAATCTTATTCATGCGAACTATATCCAGGAGAATGCTGATTTTTATGGGTATGAGATAGAGTTTGGAAGAACTGTTGAGTTGGGATCTGGAGAGCTAACTTTATCATTTGGTAGAGATGTTACTAATGCTCAATTCTCAGACGGCCATAATGTTCCAAGAATCAATCCGGCTAGAAATATATACTCTTTGTCTTATGCGCAAAATGATTTAACTTTTAAATTAAATTTAAAAGATGTTGAAAAGCAAAGCTCATTTGGAGAGGGTGAAACTGCAACTGATGGATATCAAATGCTGAATTCTAGACTTACCAAAACATATGAAATAAGTGGTAAGGGAGTTCTTAAAATATCATTATTTGGCAATAATTTGCTTGATGAAGCTGCTAGAAACCATTCATCTTTTGTAAAAGATGAGGTTCCATTGCCTGGAAAAAACTATGGAATGAAATTTAATTTAACTTTCTAATTAAATAAATTCTGTATATTATGTCTCCCCAAGTTCATATGTATAATGAATTTGGGGAAACTTTAGGGCAACAATGAAAACACAATTACTATCTGATAAATTTGCAATGACTTTGTCTATGGTCTGTCTAGTGCATTGTTTGTTTGCGCCGTCGTTAATTGTTCTTACATATAGTTTTATGGCAATGTCAGTTGAGAGCGAGCTTATTCATAAATTAATCCTACTTATTACAGTTCCTGTGAGTATATTTGCGTTAAGTCTTGGGTATAAAAATCATAAAACTATAAATTTCATTGCGTTGGGTGTGATTGGGTTACTTACCCTTGTTCTTGCTGTAATAATGGGCGAAGGTATCTTAGGTGAAAATGGCGAGCTATCTTTAACAATGCTTGGTTCTGCTTTAGTTGTGCTATCTCACTATAAAAACTATCAAATATGCAAAAAGACTAACTGTGACTGCCACGAACCTGAAAGTAGCATCTAGTTAAATTCAAGTTTCAAGAATACTTTTAATCCTGTAAAATCCGTCTTTTTATTCAAAAATTTGATGGCTCAATTTTTAAGACTTTCTAAACTATTTTTAGTATTAGCTTCTTTGCCAATATTGAGTGATCAAAATATTGAGGAAATTATAATAACAGGATCTCTCACTAAAAAATCTGAGCAAGATTCTAACCCTCTTCAGGTCATCACGCAGAAAGACTATAAAAACTTTAATATTTCTAATATCGGAGAAATTGCTAAACACATACCCTCTGCCTCAGGTTCACATTTTCAATCAAACAATCTAGATGGTTTTGATCAAGGCATGTCATCTTTTAATATGAGAGGACTAGGTCATTCTTCCACGCTAATTTTACTGAACTCAAAAAGGCATACTTTTGCAGGAACGCCATCATCAGATGGAAGTAGTTATATAGATTTAAATATTATCCCAGAGATTGCACTAAAGCAGATTGATTTATTAAAAGAAGGTGCAACTTCAATATATGGATCAGATGCAGTTGCAGGAGTGGTTAACATAAAAACTGAAACTGATTTCTCAGGAATCAAGATTCAAGCAGATCATAAAAAGACCTCAGGTTATAACCAGAGCGACTCATCATTTGGTGTTTTATTTGGATCTTCATTCAAAAAATTGAATTACGTTTTTGGTGTTGGTGTAATGGATAGAAAACCTCTGACTGCTTCAGAAGTAGATGGAATCGCAGAGCTGGCAGTAAGTGGCCTAGGGAGATCATTCAGAGTTGTCGAAAGTGACATTGTTGAAGATGGTTTGTGGGCGGGAGTTTACGATGCTGGTCAAAAAATTCCCGACCCTGAATGCGAATCCAATGGGGGTACTCTAGTAAATAATGAAACCTGTGGTTTTAATTATGGTGAAAGGTTTAATCTAGTAAATGATGAGAATCATGAAAAAATTTATACACATATACACTATGATCTAGGACTATTGGATTATGAAGCAACTTTTATGTTTTCAAACATCAAGGTTAATGATAATCCTCAGTCACCCTCATACCCAGCACTTCCATTTCTTTCAAGAAAAATATTACCTGGTCAGGGCGGAAGCCCATTCAATGTCCCAGTTACTTGGTATGGGCGCCCTTTAGGACCAGAATATACATCACCGAAATCTCCAAAAGATATCAAGCAATATAATTTTAGCCAAATGATATCTGGTCAGATAGATGACAATGCTGAATTAGAAATTTCTTTCACATCAAGCAAACATGCAAATATGCATTTTAGACCAGACATTATTGATTCAAGGTTTGTCGATGCGCTTGATGGAGTCAAATTAAACTCTTCAACTGGTGAAGATTTTTTTTGGGACATATTCACTCCGGCTAATAATTCTAACAAGCTTATTGATTATGTTACTGGGGCTGAGGTTTCTAATAAAAAGTCATATTTGAAAAGTTTAGAGGCCGTTATTAGGACTAATATAGGAGATATAAACTTTGCTTATGGGCTCCAGATAAATAAAGAAAATTTACAAATATATTATGACGAAATAAGCGAAGCAAAATTTGATGAAAAAGGTCAAATCTTAAAGACAGCAGATCTATTTTTTTTAGGAGGCGGTATAAATGTTTCTAAAAGCAGAAAAAACTATGCTGCTTTTTTTGAAGCTGGAAAAAGCTTAAAAAATTTTAGCGGGAGATTTTCTGGGAGATTTGAAAAATTTAGTAATATTTCTTCATTCGACCCTAAGTTATCTTTTAAGTACAAGTTAATAGATGGTTTTTATTTTAGAGCCTCAATAGGCTCTTCATTTTCAATGCCATCGATGGCGCAAATGTATTCAAGTGATATCAACCTTGGAAGCATAAGAGATATTAATGACAATAATCCCTTTGTTAGGCAAGCTAAAATTGGAAATCCAGAATTGAAGCCTGCTTCCTCTGTTAATAAGAATATAGGTTTTCTTTTTAAAAACTCCTCACATCAAATCGCTATAGATTATTGGAGTCTAGATTTTACTGATAGGGTTACTGGTGAAAGTGCGCAAGCCCTTCTTGATCAAAACCCTTTTGGGGAAAGCATAACCAGAAATGAAAATGGTGATCTCATTGGCGTAACAACATCATATTTTAATGAAGAAAATACTAAAATCTCGGGAGTTGATTTAAGTTATAAAATCACTCTATTCGAATCACAAGATCATGGAATTTTAAGTGCTAATTTAGAGGCTACCTCACTTGAAAAGTTTCTTACTCCATCTGGAATAGGTAGCAATACAATGATTAATAGAATTGGTAAATTTAATTATGATACTCACCTATATTCTTTACCAAAAATTAGGATCAATACATCATTGGGATTAAATGTAAAAAACTATGACTATAGAATTACTGCAAGATATATAGATGGCTATAACAATGGTAGAGCTATCTCCACACGAGGTTTGCAGCTAGGATATGGAAATAAAGTTGAATCTTTTCTGGTTTTTGATTTTTCAATAGGAAACTATTTTAGTTTTAAAAATGGGGTATTAAATTATAAAATATCTGCATCAAATATATTTAATGAGCCTGCTCCAAGAGTTTACGATGCTCCAGACTTTAGCTTTGATTCAAGAACGCATGATCCTAGGGGAAGAATAATTGGGCTGAATTTTGAATATCGAAAGTAAAAATTAATAAGCTATAAAATCTAATATAAACCCCTTTTTATCCTAATTAAACTAAACTCTTCTTATGAATGAACTCGAAGCAACCATATCGCAAGTTATAGATGAAAATAATATTTCATTTGAATGGGGTAAAGAAGTACTTAATGAACTAAAGCACGCAGAACTAGACTTAAATTCTAAAAGAAAGGATCTTACGAGAGTTCCATTTATCACAATAGATGGATCAGATGCAAAGGATTTTGACGATGCAATTCATTGCATTTACTCAAAGTCATCCTTTACCTTAAGCGTAGCTATTGCAGATGTGGCAGAACTAGTTCAGCCTGGTACTGCTCTTGATGATGAGGCTTTAAATAGAGGGACGTCTATATACTTCCCATCGAAAGTCATACCCATGCTTCCTGAGGAAATTTCTAATGGTCTTTGCTCATTAGTACCAAATCAAATAAGAAATGTTGTGGTCTGTGAAATAACTTTTTCTGAAATTGGAGAGATTCAAAACTATAATTTTTTTGAGGCAAGAATAAAATCGCATAAAAGAATGACATATGCCGAAGTCGACAAATTCCTAGCTGCTGGCTCTGGGCTTGAAAGCAATATTAGCAACTCTATAAAGTCTCTTCATAAACTTACAAAAGTATTGCTAAAGATTAGAGGTAAAAGAGGCGCGTTAGAAATAGAAAGCCAAGAGCCTTTATTAGATATAAATGTTGAAGGTAAAGTTAAAAAAATTATTTTACCTGAGAGGCTTTTTTCTCATCGAATGGTTGAAGAATCAATGCTTGCCGCAAATGTTTGTGCTGCAAACTTTATGAATAAGCATTATAACTTTGGAGTTTATAGGATTCATGAAGAACCAGATGAATTAAAACTAGAGAGTTTAAAGAAATTTTTTTCATTAAAGGGTTTTTCAGGATCTTTTTCCAAAGACCCAGCCAATTTAATCAAGCAATGCCTTTTGCATTCTAGAGACAATAAATTAAATAAAGCTCTTCAAACAGTTGTGCTTCAAAGCTTAAAGCGAGCAGAATATTCTACAGAAGAGCTTGGCCATTTTGGATTGCAATTACAAAGATATTCACATTTCACATCTCCAATAAGAAGATATCCTGACCTTATGACTCACAGAATGATTAAAAACATTCTTAATAATTCATCAAATGCTACTAATAAAGACAATATAGAAGAGATATGTATTGATATGTCTGGTCTTGAAAGAGTGGCCGAGAAGTCATCGAGGCAAGTAACACAACAAATGATATGCTTCTTTTTAAAAAAGCATATTGGAGAAGAGGTTAATGCAGTTGTTACTGGAGTAGCCGAGTTTGGTTTGTTTGCAGAAATTCAAGATTTTTACGTTTCTGGGCTAATACATGTTTCTGATCTTTCTGGGGACAGATATTTTCTTGATAAGGAATCAAATGTCTTAAAAGGCAGAAAAACTGGCAAATCATATAAATTAGGTCAATCTATGTTGGTTACTATAGCGAACGTATTACCAGAAGAGAGAAAAATAACACTTGTGCCAAAAAATAATAAAAGATAGATGAGGGAGAGAGATAGCAATATAAGAATAGGCTTTCACAGTATTGAGAGCATTGTTGAGAATACTCCCGAAATTATTAAAAAAGTTATTCTTCCTGCTAAAAGAAATGATCAAAGGCTAATTAATCTCAAGATTAATCTTGAAAAAGCTGGCATATCTTTTGAAAGTTCATTTAAGTTAAAGCAGGAGCCTGAAGCATATATAAAAGAACAAGAAGAGAAGAACTTTAAAGATTTAAAGAACTATATCGATGGATTTCAAGGTAGCCCATTACTACTTATTCTAGACAACGTCATAGACCCAAGGAATTTGGGTGCATGTATAAGGTCTGCTGCTGTGACAAGTGTAGATGCAGTCATAATAAATAAGCACCACTGTGCGCCATCAAATTCAATTTCACACAAAGTGGCTGCTGGGGGTTTTGAATTTGTGAATATATTTCATGTAACAAACTTAGTTAATTGTTTTAAATATTTAAGAGAAGGTGGTATTAACATAAACGGCCTTAGCGAACATGCAAAAGAAAGTTATACGGATTATAATTTTAGAGACCCTTGTGCATTGGTTATGGGGTCTGAAGAAGCGGGGATTAGAAAGAAAACACTGGAAAAATGTGACAATGTTATCAGTCTTGCTTCTAACAGTAGATTTAAAAGCTTCAATGTTTCAGTTGCTACAGGGATAATACTTTCAGAGGCGACTAGACAAAGAAATAAGGTTTAGCTTGATATGATATTTTTTTCTATTAGACTTCTAACATGTTAAAACAAAGAACACTTCGAAATGCCATCAAGGCAAAAGGCATAGGTCTTCATACTGGTAAAGTCGTAAATATGGAGCTAATTCCATCCGGTCCTGATACTGGGATAAATTTTATACGATCTGATATTGACGAAAGTATAAAGATACCAGCTCTTGTTGAAAATGTTGGAGATACGAGCCTTTCTACAGCGTTAATAAAAGATAATGTAAAAGTTTCTACCATAGAGCATTTATTATCTGCAATTGCTGGTCTGGGAATAGATAATTGTATTATTAAAGTAGATGGTCCTGAAGTTCCGATAATGGATGGTAGCTCAAGCCCTTTTGTTTTTTTGATTCAGTCAGCAGGATTGCAAGAACAAGAATCATTGAAGAAATTTATTAAAGTAACAAAAGAAGTAACTGTTAGAAGAGATGATGCGTTTGCAACGATAAAGCCATATGATGGGTTCAAGGTTTCCTTTAAGGTTGAGTTTGATCACCCTGTTCACAAAAAACTTCCATCCGAATCCATAATTGATTTTTCATCAACATCTTTTGTTAAAGAGGTTTGCAGAGCCAGAACTTTTGGTTCGATGAATGACCTTGAACTGCTTAAATCTCAAAACCTTGCACTAGGAGCAAGCGTTTCAAATGCTATTGCCTTTGGTGATGACGAAATTCTAAATGAAGAAGGGCTGAGATTTGAAGATGAGATAGTGAAGCATAAAATGTTGGACGCAATAGGTGACTTATATCTATTAGGCCATAACCTCATTGGCCAATTTTCTGGTTTTAAATCTGGCCATGCTCTTAACAATGAGTTATTAAAAAAAATTATAGCTTCTGATGATGCTTACGAAATAATAGAGTTTGAAAATTTTGATAACGCCCCCATTTCTTATTCAAGACCTCCTTTTGGAGATTCATGATTAATCGATAGGATATGTTTAAGTTATTAAAAAAAATATTTAAAACTAGTAACGATAGGGTCATTCAAAGAATGATGGTGACTGTTAGAGAAATTAACAGCCTTGAGAGCACAGTCCATAATGAATCAGAGCAATATTTTAAGGAGCTTAGAAATGAACTTCTTGCATCCTACAATAACAATGACAAGCAACTAGAATCAATTTTACCCCTCGCCTTTGCTGCAACAAGGGAAGCAAGCATGAGAACTCTTGGCCTTAGACATTTTGATTCTCAGCTGCTTGGAGGAATGGCCTTATCTGAAGGTAATATAGCTGAAATGAAGACTGGTGAGGGAAAGACTCTTGTGGCCACCCTTCCAGCATTTTTAAATGCGTCTATTGGAAATAAAACTGTTTTAGTTACAGTTAATGATTATCTTGCGAAGAGAGATGCAGAATGGATGAAGCCAGTATACGAATATCTTGGCTTAACTGTTGGTGTCGTTTACTCAAACCAAGATCCAGATGAAAAAAAACAGGCATATGCTTCAGATATTATTTATGCAACTAATAATGAACTTGGTTTTGATTACCTTAGAGATAATATGGCTCATAGATCTGAAGATAAGGTTCAGTGTTCTTTAGATTTTGCAATTATTGATGAGGTTGATTCAATTTTAATTGATGAGGCTAGAACGCCTCTAATTATTTCTGGTCCAGCAGCTGAAAGCTCAGAAATGTATAAAAAAATTAAGGGGTTTATACCAAAACTTATAAAACAAGATCGAGAAGAGACCGAAGAGGAGCCTCTTTCGAACGATGAGAGAGGGCATTTTGTTATCGATGAAAAAAATAGAACCATTGATTTGACTGATGATGGATATTTAATTGTAGAAACAATGCTTGAAGATGCCGGGATAATTGGTCAAGAGGATGGTCTTTATTCTGTTTCTAATTTAAAAATTATGAAATTTGTTCAAGCAAGTTTAAAAGCGAGTTTTCTTTTTAAAAAGAATGTTCACTATTTAGTAAGGAATAATGAAGTATTGCTAATTGATGAGCATACTGGACGAACAATGCCTGGCAGAAGGATTAGTGAGGGGGTTCATCAGGCTTTAGAGTGTAAAGAAAATGTAACTATTCAAAGAGAGTCCCAAACTCTTGCATCAACTACATTTCAAAACTTCTTTAGACTGTTCAAAACACTGTCTGGAATGACTGGAACTGCCGATACTGAAGCTCCTGAGTTTAGAGAAATTTATAACCTTAACGTTGTAATAATTCCTACAAATGTCCCAATGGCTAGGAGTGATATGAATGATCTAGTATTTCAAAACACAAATGCTAAATTTAAGGCACTTGTTAAAGAAATTACTGAGATTAGAGAAAAGAGTGCTCCGGTTTTAGTGGGGACTGCATCCGTAGAATCATCTGAAATAGTTTCTGATTATTTAACTAAAGCAAAAATTCCCCACCAAGTACTAAATGCAAAACATCATGAAAAAGAAGCTGAAATTATAGCTAATGCTGGTCGTCCTGGTGTTGTAACAATTGCAACCAATATGGCAGGTAGAGGGACTGATATAGTTCTGGGTGGAAATAAAGAAGATCAAGATCTTATTACATGGGAGAAAAATAATAAAACTGTTTTAGAGGCTGGAGGGTTACATATCCTAGGCACAGAAAGGCATGAATCTAGACGAATAGATAATCAGCTTAGAGGAAGATCTGGTAGACAGGGTGACCCGGGCTACTCAAGGTTTTTCCTATCAATGAATGATGATCTTCTGCGCTTGTTTATAACAGATTCAAGGAAAGATCTATTTGAAAAGATGGGAATGAAAGATGAGGCTATAGAACATGGAATGTTATCAAGAAGTATTGAAAATTCACAAAGAAGGATTGAAGCTAGAAATTTTGATGCTAGAAAAAACTTATTAGAATATGATGATGTTTCAAATGATCAAAGGAAAGCTACTTACTCATTAAGAGACCAGTTGCTTGAAGAAGAATCAATAAATGACACTATTCAGATTCTTATTGAACAGCAATTTAGATCAATTACACATCGATATGTGCCATTAGAATCAATTGAATCGCAATGGAAGCTAGATGAATTAGATTTATACCTTCAAGAAACTTTTAACTTAGAGACTGGCATAAGTTTGAAAGCAAAAGAAGATAAAAAGTTACTCCCAGCCTCAATTGCTAATAGCATAATTGATTATTCTAAAAATCATTATAAAAATAAGTATGCTTTATTAGGGGGCAATCTTAAGGATCTTGAAAGACAGATAATGCTTCAGGTTCTTGATGTGCACTGGAAGGAGCATTTAGCTGAAATAGACCATCTAAGGGGCAGTGTGGGCTTAAGAGCATATGCTCAAAAAAACCCTAAAAATGAATTTAAAAAAGAGGCATTCCATATGTTTCAAGGCATGCTTGATGAAATAGATTTTGAAACTATAAGAGTATTGTTTTCATTAAAAATATCTTCAGAAGAAGATTTAAAAAATACTGAAAGAAGAAGTATAAACAATGACAGTGGGATAATTTTAAACAGAGAAAGCAATACTAATGATATCAATCATAGTAATTTCTCAGACGTTGATGAAACTAAAGTTTCTATAAAAAGAGAGGATCCAAAAATTGGAAGAAATGAATTGGTAAAAATTTCCAACGGCAAAGATACAAAAGAAATAAAATATAAAAAAGCTCAAGCTCTAATTGATAGTGGCGAGTGGAAGATAGTATGAAGTATGAAATAGGGAACTAATCCTCATAGAAGTCTTCTGAATCAACAGGCCTTGAAATCCTATTGTCTTCATTAGCCCAGTCACCAAAATCTATTAGTTTGCACACCTCTGAACAAAAAGGTCTATATTTATTTTCATTACTGAGGCTTGTGTTCTTTTCGCATCGCGGGCATTTATTCATATTTAATCCTTAAGTAGATTCAAGTAAAATTCATGTAATTTATTAACTTCGATTTCTAACTGCTCTATATCAGCATTATTTATAATTACATCATCTGCAATACTAAGCCTTTCATGTCTAGAAGCTTGGTTTAATAAAATATCTTTAATGCTAGCCTGATTGACAGAGTCTCTAGAAGAGGCTCTTTTAACTTGAAGTGATTCATCGCAATCAACTACAAGTATCCTGTCATAATTATCTTGAGAGCCTGTTTCGTATATTAATGGCACTTCTATAATTTGATAAGGAGACTTAGATAAACTAATTAATATAGAAATATTTTGACCAACTATAGGATGGATGATATTTTCTAAAGTTTTTTTTAAACTTAAATTTGCAAAGATTTTCTGTCTTAAATAGGTCTTGTTTATACTTAAATCTTTGCGAAGGTATTCATCACCAAATATCTTTACAAAATTCATATATCCCTGTGTGCCCTTATCTAGCGCTTTGTTAGCTATTACATCAGCCTGTATTACATCAATACCATGAGCTTTAAATAAATGAGCTGCAGCTGATTTTCCAGAGCCGATACCACCTGTTAATCCAATAATCATAGAAACATTATCACAGAAAAAAACATAAAAAAAAGGCCCTCATAAATGAGAGCCTTTTTAAGTTAAAAAGCCTGACGATTTCCTACTCTCACACAGGGAGACCCTGCACTACCATTGGC
>CAZFYG010000002.1:0-112174 GCA_964523375.1 uncultured Gammaproteobacteria bacterium
ACAGGTGCGCCATGTATCTCAAGCGCTCTATTCACGATATCAATAGCCCTATCAACACCAGCACAAAACCCTCTTGGGTTAGCAAGCTTGATGAGCCTTTCAGTTGCTTTCATGTTTATAAAAAAATTCAGACAGGATTAGTATAACTGCACCAAATGAAATAAAAGCATCTGCTGGATTGAATACAAAAAAAGAATAATCCATGACTATTAAGTGAAACATGTCTGTGACTTGCCCATCTGGAGCTCTATCAATCAAATTGCCTATTGCTCCAGCAATAATCATCGCAAGACTATAAATCTTTACTTTATTTTTTTCTGATCTAAGTAGGTAGATAAGATAGAAAACAATCAGAAGACCAACTATAAATATTATATTTGAGA
This sequence comes from uncultured Gammaproteobacteria bacterium, assembly GCA_964523375.1. GTDB lineage: Bacteria > Pseudomonadota > Gammaproteobacteria > Magnimaribacterales > D2472 > CAJQGY01. Next base: position 384 of record CAZFYG010000002.1, read on the forward strand.
AGAGTTTTTGGTCTAAATCTAGAAATCCAAAAGCAATACCAGAATTATAAATTAGCAAATAATCAATGAAAGGCATTAAAGGTTCTGATTGTCCAAATATTAAATTTTTAATAGAGTGTTCTTTAATAAAGAAATCAACCAAAACCAAAATTAATATAAAAATATATGGGTAGATTTTATACAAAATGCCTAAGCTCTCCATCATTTTCAATATTCTCTACACATCTAGAGCATGCTTCTTCATGACCTTTGATAGTTCCAACAGATTTACATCTATGCCAACATCTTGAACATTTAGGATCGTCTGAAACAGAAATTTCTATTGAAAAACTATCAGCTTTTTTAATTTGAGCATCGGTTGAAATAAAAATAAAATGGAGCTCTTTGCCAATCTTTTGCAACAAACTATAGTCTTCATCTTCTAAGTGCAAGGTAACAATGGAGTCGAGCGATCCTTTAATATTGTTTGCAGATCTCATATTTTCTATAGATTGATTCACGAGATCTTTAATCTCAAAAATTCTTGACCAATTTTCAGAAGTTATTTTAACTTCGTTATATATTTCCTTATAACCATATGTATTAAGAAAAATTGATTCTCCCTGCTCTTTTAGAGATGGATGTGTTTGCCATATTTCTTCAGCTGTATAAGAAAGAATTGGTGCTATCAGCCTGACAAGAATATTGCATATGTAATCTAGGCTTGTTTGACATGATCTTCTGGCATGTGAATTTTTGCCAGTAGTGTAAAGCCTATCTTTTACAATATCTAAGTAAATTCCACCGAGCTCATTTACACAAAAGTTATGGATTTTTTGAACAGCTGTATGGTATGAGTAATTTTCATAATCCTTGATAACATTTTTCTCAAGATTTTTTGTAGCATTAATAATCCATTTATCTAGCTCAACTTGATCTTTCATCTCTATAGAATCTTTATTACTGAAATCATTGAGATTTCCTAATACAAATCTTAATGTATTTCTAATTCTTCTATACTGATCTGAAACTCTTTTTAAGATCTCATCAGATGCAACCATCTCACTTCTAAAGTCAGTAGAAGCAACCCATAATCTTAAAATATCTGCACCAAGACTATCCCAAACTTTTTGAGGAGATACTACGTTACCAAGTGACTTAGATTGTTTCCTGCCATTCTCATCGACTACAAAACCGTGGGTTAAAACTGACTTATATGGAGCTCTATTATTCATAGCCATTGAAGTCAGCAATGAGGATTGAAACCAACCTCTGTGCTGATCTGAACCTTCAAGGTATAGGTCTGCGACAGTTCCTGCGCCAAATCTATTATCAGTTACAGCAGAATGTGTAACACCTGAATCGAACCATACATCAAGAGAATCTGTAACTTTAATATACTCGTCGTGTTCGTCTATAAATGTTGAAAGATCAAGAGAATTCCAGGAAGATATCCCCTCTTTCTCTATAAGATCAGCAAATTTAATAAATAATTTATCTTGATTGGGATGAATTTCTCCAGTTTCCTTATGAATTACTAGGGTAATTGGAACGCCCCAGTTTCTTTGTCTAGATATACACCAATCAGGCCTATCCTTAAGCATTGAGTTAATTCTTTGAAGCCCCCAAGATGGCTCCCATTTAACAGTATCAACCGCCCCTTGAGCATCTGATAAAAGATTAGCTTTATCCATTGAAATAAACCATTGCGCTGTTGCTGTAAAAATTAAAGGGGTTTTATGTCTCCAGCAATGTGGATAGGAATGATCATAATCTTCTACTGATATTAGTGCATTTACCTCATTAAGTTTTTGGATAATTTTTTCATCTGCCTTTAATGGAGGTAGGCCCTCAATAAAATCAAAATCAGATGTAAATAAAGCTCTAGCATTTAAAGCTTTATATACCTCAATATTATTTTTTTTACATACGTTGAAATCGTCTAATCCATGTGCCGGAGCTGTATGAACACAACCCGTACCTGCCTCAGTTGTAACATGGTCACCCTCTAACAAATATGAATTTCTGTCTACAAATGGGTGTTCAAGCTTAATGCTTCCAAATGAACTGCCTTTAGCTACAGATATAGTTGCCATCTCAGAATTCCATCTTTGATTGCAAGAAGCGACCATCTCCTCCGCAATTATGATAAATGCATTATCTTTTTTTACTAATGCATAATTAAGATCAGGGTTAATGCACACGGCAACATTCGATGGAATCGTCCATGGTGTAGTAGTCCAAATTACAAATGAAATATTATCAATATTTTTTTGATTAAAGACTTCGTTAACCTTGTTTATATGTTCAGAGGATACTTTAAAGCTAACATCAATAGACTTAGAAACTTTGTCCATATACTCAACTTCAGCTTCGGCTAATGCTGAGCCGCAGTCTTGGCACCAGTTAACTGGCTTTTCCCCTTTTTGTATATGGCCTTTTTCAAAAATTTTTCCAAGGGATCTAACAACATCGGCTTCGAAAGTTGAATCTAGGCTTTTATATGGGTTATCCCATTCACCAAAGACTCCAAGCCTTATAAAATCTTCTTTTTGCTTACCTATTTGTGTAAGGGCGTACTCTTTACAAGCCTGCTGGAAAAGCTTTTTATCAGAAACTACCTCGCTTCGTCTCCCATGTTTTTTTTCTACGTTTAGTTCAATAGGTAGGCCATGGCAATCCCATCCAGGCACATATGGCGCGTCGTACCCACTTAAAGTTTTTGATTTAATGGTAATGTCTTTTAGAATTTTATTAACTGAATGCCCCAAATGGATTGGCCCATTTGCATAAGGAGGACCGTCATGAAGAATGAACCTCTTATTACCATTATTAAGCTTCCTTATCTTGCTATACAGATCAATATCATTCCAAAAACTTAAGATTTCAGGCTCTTTCCTAGGCAAGCCAGCTTTCATTGATAATTCAGTTTCTGGTAAGTTGAGAGTATCTCTGTAGTTAGTAGCCATAAGTTTTTATTTTAATAGCCCTTTAGCTATTGATATATCTTTTTGAATCTGAGATTTTAACAGATTAAGATCTTTAAACTTCTTTTCATTTCTAATTTTATGCTTAAATTCGACTTTTAATCTTTTTGAATATATATCTTTATTAAAATCAAATAGATGGACTTCCAAAACAGGCTTAGTTCCATTGACGGTAGGCCTAACTCCCATATTAGCAATCCCCATATGGTTTTCTCCATCAAGCAAGCATTGGACTGCATAGACACCTGAAATTGGTAACTTCTGCTTAGGAATCCATAAATTAGCAGTTGGAACACCAATAGTTCTCCCAAGCTTCTGGCCACCAACGACTTTGCCAGAAAAAGTGTATGGTCTCCCTAAGAGTTCAGAAGCCAATAAGAAATTATTTTCTAGCAAAGAGTCTCTTATTCGTGTGCTACTCACCCTCTCTTCCTTATATAAAAAAGTAGGGGTATTTGATATAGAAATATTATTTGAATCACCCCAATTTTTTAAAAATTTAAAGTCCCCAGCCCTGTTTGCGCCAAATCTAAAATCATCTCCAACTTTTAAAGAAACTAAATCAAGGGAACCTAATATTTCTTCTATAAAAATTTCTGGTGCCATAGTTTGAAGAGCATTATTAAATTTCAAAAAAAAAGCAAAATCGATACCCTCCGCTTCTAAAAGTCTTACTTTCTCCCTCCAGGGAGATAGTCTTGGAGGAGAAATTCCAATGTTGTTATTTTTTTTTGCAAAGTATTCTGATGCGTGCGGCTCAGTAAAAAAGACAATGGTTTTAGAATTTCTATTTTTTGCATCCTTTTTAATAGATTTAAGAATAGACTTATGGCCTAAATGCAGACCATCAAAGTTTCCTATAGTTGCTGAAAATTTAATATTTGGGAACCTTGTTTTAAAAAGGTTAAGATTATTTTGGCCTCTTATTAAATACATTTTATTCTGATAGTAATTTCTTAAATTCATTTCCAAGAAGCATTTTAATACATGCAAAATAGATTAGAACCGCTGCCGTTACCTCAGCGAATAAAAGGAATGCTCTCATTAACGCACCTAAATTCATAAAATGGAAATATTGATTAAATAGATAGAGGAATACTGATAAAACAACGCATGATATAAATAGAGCTAGATTGAATCTATTCAAAGGACTGCTGAGTTTAATAATTCCTTGATTAGCTAAAACACTCTCTAGAATCAATACGCTAACTAATGCAGCAATTGAGCTTCCCATTGCAATCCCTACATGCCCATATCCATATACAAAAGCAAATAAATAATTGAGAACAATGTTCAAAATTAATGAAATAAATGCAATTAGGACAGGAATTTTTGTTAATTTTCTAGAGAAAAAAGTGGGTATTAAGATCTTCATTAGCATAAAAAATGGAAGTCCTAATGCTAAAACCTCTAGACTCAATGAAGTTTTTAAAACATCAAGGTTTGTAAACTCTCCTCTAAAAAAAATAGTGGTAACTATATGTTCAGCACAAAAATATATCCCAATACATGAAGGTAAACCAATTAGTAGCACTATTTTTTGAGACTTTTGAACACTGGCAACAAAATCTTTTTTATTATTTTCAAAATCTATATTCGAAAGCAACGGAAGAAGTACTGTTCCTATTGCGATAGCAAATACTCCCATTGGTAATTGAATTAACCTATCAGATATATAAAGCCATGTAGGGCTTCCAGTTTCAAGCAAAGATGCAAATATTGTGTCAACTAAAATATTTATCTGCATAATACCACCTGCAAATAATGCTGGAAGCATAACCAATAGAACTTTTTTAACTCCAGGATGAGAGAAGTTAAATTTTGGAATGGGAATTCTATCAATCGCAGATAGTGGAGCTATTTGAATTAATAATTGAAGAATACCTGCCACCAAAACACCCCATGCTAATGGATAGATAGGTATTGAATAGAGAGGTGCTATTTTATAAGCGGTTACAATCAAGCAAAAATTAAAAACTATAGGGGTTGCTGCTGGAATTGAGAACTTTGAATGGGTATTTTGAATTCCAGATGCAAAAGCAACTAGGGATATTAAGGATAGGTAAGGAAACATAATTCTTAATATATCTACAGATATATTCTGCTTTACTGGATCAGAGTAGAAACCAGGAGCGAATATCATAACTACTAATGGTGAAAAAAGTAAAACAACCACGGTGAAGCAAAATAGAAAGGTTAATAACGTTCCAAAAAGAGAACTTAAAAACTCTTTTGCTTGGTGATCATTCTTTTTTTTGTAATATTCGCTGTAGACGGGGATGAAAGCTTGATTAAAAGCCCCTTCTGCAAAAAACCTTCTAAATAAATTTGGAATTTTTAAGATAACAACAAAAATATCGTGTAAGTATGAGGCTCCAAGCAATCCAGTTGTGGCAATATCTCTTATTAACCCAAATATCCTTGAGAGACTTGTCCAACCACTTACTTTTTTTATTGAATTTAAAAGGCTTGGTTTCTTTTTGATAACTTGGCTCAAATGGTTTTATTTATTTTCATCAAAATCGAGCGCTACTGAGTTTATACAGTACCTAAGACCAGTAGGATCTGGACCATCTTCAAATACATGACCTAAATGAGCATCACATTTTGAGCATTTTATCTCAGTTCTTGTCCTTGAGAGAGAATTATCCTCATGTTCAGAAACAGACGAATCTTTGATTGGTACAAAAAAACTTGGCCAACCACAACCAGCATCAAATTTTGTCTGTGATTCAAAAAGAGGTTCAGAACAACATATACATTTGTAGGTCCCGCTTTCATCAAAATCCCAATACTTACCAGTAAATGGTCTTTCCGTGGCAGACTGTCTTGTTACTTTAAAAGATTCTTCAGATAGCGAATCTTTCCACTCTTCATTGGTTTTATTAATTTTAGTCATTTAGCAATTGTAATAAATATAATTAACTAAATGTAGTAAAAATATATATTAACTTTTATTAAATATATCGTTTATATTATTTGCGCCATCTAAAAATTCTGAAACCAGTTCAGTGGACGGTGAGTATATTCTTCTTCTTTTATCTACTGTAGAGGACTCTTCAATAATATAACCAAGTTCAACGGCCTGTTTTAAAACTTGCAGCCGTTTAATTCTAGATGCATATTTCTGAGGAACTAGAGATATTGCGTGTTCTTGAGAAATTTCACTGCCTTCAAAATACTCAACCATAAAGGTTAAAAGAAAGAAGTATCGATAGACATCAGATCTAAAAAACCCCAATGTGCTTGATACATCATGATCAAAAAGAAGTACTAATAACTTTTTTATTATAGGCAATGAATTATCAAGCATCTCTATCTGATGTTCATTGCTAATTGCTAGACTTTTTTGGGGTGCTTTGCTTGTCATAACTTCCAAATACTCCTATGAATAGTAAACATATTGGGCTTTTAATAACAAAATAATATATTTAATAAATATATATATTTACTGTGTCACAAATACTAACAGAATTAACTAGTAAATAGCTTAGAAATTAATTTATCTATATATGGAATATAGTTATATATTATAGACAGATAAATCATGCCTTTTGGGATGACAGGCCCTGATTTTATTGAAGTTATTTTGAGGGTATTTTTTAAATAGATCTTTAAAGTTTTTTGATTCTTTGGAGATATCATAATTATTATTAAAGTCTTTAAGGTCTAAATAGTAATTTTTTTGGGGGGGATAAAAACCTTCTATAATCTTTAAATTTTTATTAACTGTGCTTTCATCAAAGTTTAGATATCTCATTAAAGCAATTAGGATATCAATAGTTCCATTAACTTTACCTTCAAAACTATGGCCTGCAATGTGGGGCGTTGCGATATGGCAATGGTTCAATAAATTAATATTTAAAGATGGTTCGCCCTCCCAAACATCAGCAATATAATTAAGCTTTCTATCAATAACTGAAGATTCAGAGACTATGCCGCCTCTAGATGTGTTTATAACAGAATGACATTTGGATTTATTTAAAAAACTTTCATTTATCATCGTATGCGTAGGATATTTTGTATCAAATGTTAAGGGTACGTGAATACTTATAATTTCAGCCTTTAAGAGCTCGTCAATCGTCGAAAGACTCTTATTGTTTACAAAAGGATCATAAACAATGTTTTTAATATTTAGATTATCCAGAATAGATTTTAATCTTTTTCCAATATTCCCATATCCAACAATTCCTAGCATATCTGTATTTTTATAAATTTTATCCTTTTTAAGCTCATACAAAGAACTTAAAACATAATTACATACTGAGTAAGCATTGCAGCCTTGTGCATTAAACCAATTGATATTTTTACTTCTTAGGAACTTGGTGTCTATATGGTCTACACCAGCTGTTGCTGAACCAATCCATTTGATATTTGAGGATGATAAAAGTTTTTCATTGATTAAGGTTTGAGACCGCACAAGAAGAATGTCTGCATCATAAATAAACTCATGTTTTATATTGTTTGTTTCTAGATACTTTACAGAGAAATCATCAAATCCGTCCAAAACACTAAATAGCTTATCGATATCTCGCAAAGATATATCAGCGATAATCTTCATTTTAGTTTTTACTACTTGGGAAAGTGAGAGACTTTAGCCATCCAATAATAGAATTATCATTGAGAGTATGCTTATCTAGAGCATCAAAATCCATTGCTAATTTTTTTGGATCGTGAAAGAAATCGGCCCTGGTATTAAAATTATGTTCATCTATAGCTTTAATAAATTTTGCGGGATTGCCTGCAAATATAGTGTTAGGCGGCACATCTTTTGTAACTACTGAGCCTGCGCCTATAATGCTATTTTTACCAATTGTTACTCCTTTGCAGATGATTGCGCTATCTCCAACCCACACATTATCTTCAAGAATTACAGGTTTAGTTTGGCCAACTGGCTCAGCTCTGTCATATATGCCATGCCAATCAGCATCTGAAATATATGCGCCGTGGGCGATCATACAAGAATCGCCTATTAAAATTTTTTCCGCAGCCATTATCCTTACTCCAGGAGTGATAAGGCAATACTTACCAATCTCAATAGAGCCATTCCAGCCTCCAACATTCCATGCAGTAAATTGCATGAAAGCATCAGGTGCCCCAATTAAAGTTGGATAATCATCAATTGAAATATTAGTTCCAAATAATTTTATATACCTTGGTTTAAAAAAAGCACCGCCTTTTCCCAATCGAAGAAATTGCGGCTTTAGGAATTGGTCAACATAGATATTTATAAGTCTATTTGAAATTTTCTTAAGCCAATAAGGTCTGTTATCTTTTCTAATAATAATCTCCACAAAAAATTCATTTTAATATGATAAAGTAGCAAAAAAATTATTAATTGAATAAATTGTTCCAATCACATACTTTTGAATTTAAAAAGCTTATACAAATTGGGGTCCCTATACTTGGCTCTCAACTATCTTATATGCTTATGGGCACAACTGATACTATTGTTGCTGGGCGAGCTAGTTCTGCAGATTTAGCAGGCTTGGGTGTTGGTTCAGCAATTTTTAACACTATATGGTTTTTGATAGCTGGTGTGATTTTTGCAGTAACACCAATAGTGGCACAGTTATATGGAGCCAAGAAATTTAACGAGATTGGAACTAAGCTAAGAGAAGTCTTATGGATCGCGCTTGCGCTTGGATTTGCTGTATGCACTATTTTATTTTTCATGGGCAACTTTTTATTTTATCTACCTATAGATACCTCTATCACCTCTATATCAAGCTCTTACTTAAAGGCTCTTTCTTTAGGCATTATTTTTATGACAATATTTACGACCCTAAGATGTTATAGCGAAGGAATGGCGCTAACAAGGCCTGTATTTTACATAGCTTTTTTTGGAATGTTATTAAACATTCCTCTTGATATAATTTTTGTATACGGGTATTTTGGCGTTCCAAAACTTGGAGGGGTTGGGTGTGGAATTGCTACCACTTTAGTATCCTTTCTTATGATGCTTACTTTAATAATCTACATATTTTTATCTAAAAACTATAGCTCGACAAAACCATTTTCTACATTTACTCCACCCTCAGCAAAAACAACCAAAGAAATATTTAAGCTAGGAACTCCTATTGGGTTTGGAATTTTTATTGAATTAAGTATGTTTTCGGGAGCTGCACTTATTTTAGGTGTTCTTGGTGAAACCATTGTTGCAGGGCATTACATAGCATTAAATATTGCTAGTTTATTCTTTATGCTGCCATTGTCGATTGGCCTTGCAGCCGCAACAAGAGTAGGAAATCTAGTAGGAGAAAACAATTTTTCCCAAGCTAGAATTGCCTCATACTCAACTATTTATTTGTGTGTGATCGGTTCTTTATTAACTTGCTTAACTATATTGCTAGTTAGGGATCATATTGTTTATCTCTATAGTAGTGATTTAGATGCAATAAAAATTGCAACTAGTTTACTTATTTTTGCAGCTATATTTCAACTGCCTGATGGCATCCAAATGGCAGCAGTTGGAAGTTTAAGGGGTTATAAAGATACATTTGCACCAATGATACTTTTATTTATATCCTACTGGATGTTTGCCATTCCAGCAGGATATTTTTTAACTATGCACGGCTTTGAAAGTCCGCTTGGTGCAGCTGGAATGTGGATTGGTATGATTATTGGATTAACAATATTTTCTGTGCTATCGATACTAAGGCTCAGATGGATAATAAGAAAAAAGTTATTTAATAATTTTATCGACCAAGAACCTCAGCAACTTTAGAACCAATATCTACCAAGTTTTCAGCAATATGGACGCCGCTATCTTTTAGAGATTTAATTTTATCTGATGCTGTGCCTTTACCACCAGCTATAATAGCACCAGCATGCCCCATTCTTTTCCCAGCGGGTGCTGTTTGGCCTGCAATATAAGAAATTACTGGCTTAGTTACATTATCCTTAATATATTCACCGGCCTCCTCTTCAGCGGAGCCTCCTATTTCTCCAACCATAACTATTGCTTCAGTTTGTGAGTCATCTTCAAACATTTTTAAAATGTCTATAAAAGATGATCCTGGTATAGGGTCACCCCCAATACCAACACAAGAGCTCTGACCTAGACCCAAATCGGTAGTTTGCTTTACTGCTTCATATGTCAAAGTGCCTGAACGAGAAATAATACCAATTGATCCAGGCATATGAATGCTTGCAGGCATAATACCCATCTTACCTTTACCAGGAGTAATTATCCCTGGGCAATTTGGACCAATTAAGGTTATTCCCAGATCATCAACTCTCTTTTTCACCACCAACATATCAAGAGTTGGCACTCCCTCGGTAATACATATTATTAGTTTGATACCAGATTCAGCAGCTTCTAAAATTGAATCCTTACAAAACGGTGCTGGAACAAATATTAATGCTGCATTTGGATTTACTTTTTTTACAGCTTCTTGAACTGTATCAAACACAGGTCTGCCTAAGTGAACTTGCCCACCTTTACCTGGAGTTACTCCCCCTACAATATTGGTGCCATAATCAATGGCTTGCTCAGAGTGAAGTGTGGCCTGGGATCCTGTAAAACCTTGAACTAAGACTCTTGTGTCATCATTTATCAATATACTCATTTTGATAGCTCCACTGCTTTTTTAGCTGCTTCAGCTAAATCATTTTTACTTTCAATTTTTACACCTGACTCTAATAAAATTTGAGAGCCAATTTCTGCGTTATTACCCTCAAGCCTTACAACTACAGGTATTTGTACACCAACCTCTTCAATAGCTGCAAGAATTCCTTCAGCTATCAAATCGCATCTTACAATACCCCCGAAAATATTAACTAGAACTACTTTAACCTCTGGGTCTGCTAGTATTAATTTGAAAGCTTTAGCAACTCTTTCTTGCGTTGCAGTACCTCCAACATCTAAGAAATTTGCTGGATTACCACCATAAAATTTTATGGTGTCCATTGTTCCCATGGCAAGACCAGCGCCATTCACCATACACCCAATATTTCCATCAAGCGAAACATAGCTTAAATCATTTTTTGCGGCCTCTGATTCTCTTGGGTCTTCTTGAGAAGAATCATGCATTTCTTCAATTTCAGGTTGTCTATAAATTGCATTTGAATCAATATTAATTTTTGCGTCCAGACAATGTAATTTTCCACCACTGGTAATAACCAATGGATTAATCTCTAAAAGAGCCAAATCTTTTTCAACAAATAATTTCATTAAATTAAGTAACATAGGTGTAAATTGCTTTGTTTGTTGAGAATCAAGGCCTAAGACTTTTGCTATTTTTCTTGCTTGAAAAGGTTGTGCGCCTGTAAGTGGGTCAATACTTTCATAAATAATTTTATCAGGAGTATTTTTAGCAACCTCTTCAATATTCACTCCGCCCTCACTTGATCCTATAAAAACTATTTTTTTAGAAGCTCTATCAATGACTGCGCTCAAATACAACTCACTTGCTATGTCAGTACATTCTTCAATTAGTATTGAATTTACAAGCTGTCCAGTAGAGTCTGTTTGGTATGTCACAAGCCTTTTGCCAAGCCATTTTTTTGCAAATTCTCTTGCATCATCAGGGTTTTCAACCAACACAACGCCTCCAGATTTTCCTCTTCCACCTGCATGAACCTGAGCTTTTACGACCCATTTTGAACCTCCAATATCTCTACAAGCTTTGAGAGCATTTTCTGGATCGTCAATTACGATACCTTTTGAAACTGGAAGATTGTACTTCCCAAATAATTCCTTTCCTTGATATTCATGTAAATTCATCTTTTTCTATTCCCAATATGTATTGCTTGATTATTAACTGATAACGCTGCCTCATGAAGTGCTTCAGAGACTGTGGGGTGACTAAATATGGTCAACCCTAGGTCTTCTGAGCTTGCACCAAATTCCATCGAAATTAAAGCCTGTTGAACTAGCTCTGCTGCAGAAGGTCCAAACACATGAACACCTAAAATAGTATCTGTCTTAGTATCTGAAATTAACTTAACAAAACCTATAGATTGATCAACAGCAAGCGCTCTTCCGCTGGCAGCAAATGGGAACTTTCCAATTTTATAATCAATACCCTCTTCGGTAAGCTCTTTCTCATTTTTACCAACCCATGCAATTTCTGGATGTGTATAGATAACCGATGGGACTAAGTTATAGTTCATTTCAGCATGCTTTCCAGCAATTCTTTCCGCAACAACTATGCCCTCTTCGCTTCCTTTATGAGCAAGCATAGGCCCTCTTACAACATCACCAATAGCCCAAACATTGTTTAATTCAGTTTGACAATGATCATCAACATTTATGAAACCCCTAGAATCAAGAGTGATACCTAAATTTTTATCAAAAATATTATCGCTATTGGGGCGTCGCCCTACTGCAACCACTAATTTATCAAATTCCATATCAGCTGAACCTTCTTTGTTTTCATATGTAATTTTTATGCCGCCTTTTATTTTTTCTGATGCAACAAGCTTGCAGCCAAGTCTTATATCCAAACCTTGATTAATAAATTCTTTAAATGTTTCTTTGGAAATATCTTTATCTGCCATTGGTAAAAAATCATCCATAGCCTCAATTATTGTGACTTTTGAACCAAGCCTTGCCCATACACTGCCTAACTCTAAGCCAATCACTCCAGCTCCAATTACACCCAAGGTCTTTGGAACTTCAGTTAATTCAAGAGCACCAGTGCTATCAACAATATCACCCTGATCAAATTTAGCTGACCCAATTTCAATAGGAGATGAACCAGTAGCAATAATAATATGCTTGGTTTCTATGACTTCGGTAGATTTGTCAGAATGAGTAACTTCAACCTTTCCTTCAGAAATAACTTTTCCTTCACCTGATATTGATTCAACTTTATTTGCAACAAAAAGACCTGAAATGCCATCGGTTAGTTTTTTAACAATACTATTTTTTCTATCCATCATTTCAGCGATATCTAGATCAACTTGAGAAATTCCAATTCCATGAGATTTTAGATTTTCTTTTGCATCATGGTATCTATGGGATGAATCCAATAAAGCCTTAGAGGGTATACAGCCAACGTTTAAACAAGTTCCTCCAAGAAGTGGTTTTTCCTGATGGTTCAATTCTTTCTCAATACAAGCAGTTTTTAAACCTAATTGAGATGCCCTAATTGCTGAAACATAACCAGCTGGACCCGAACCTATAACAACTACATCGTACATAATTTTCCTTTTATAAATTTAGTAATAAACGCTCTGGTGACTCTAGTTGCTCCTTAATTGATACCAAGAAAGAAACAGCTTCTTTTCCATCTAAAAGCCTGTGATCATAACTCATTGCTAGATACATCATAGGTCTAATTTCTACATTACCATTAATAGCAACTGGCCTATCTTGTATAGAATGCATACCAAGAATAGCTGTTTGCGGGGCATTTAGGATAGGTGTTGATAGCAATGAGCCAAAAATACCACCATTAGATATTGTAAAGGTACCACCCTGCATTTCTTCCATGGATAATTTACCATCTCTAGCCTTGAGTGAGTAATTGAGAATAGATTTTTCTATTTCAGGTAAAGACTGCATATCCGCATCTTTAATCACAGGCACAACAAGACCTCTTTCTGTTGAAACGGCTACGCCAATATCTTGAAATCCATGGTAGACAATATCGCTACCATCAATTGATGCGTTCACAAGAGGGAATTTCTTAAGAGCTTGAACAGCAGCAATTACAAAAAAGCCCATGAAACCAAGTTTTACCTCGTGTTGTTTCAAGAATTCTTCACCGTATTTTGATCTAAGATCTTTTATTGGCTGCATATCAACTTCATTAAAAGTTGTTAGCATAGCTGTATTTTGTTTGACGGTAAGCAGTCTTTCAGCAATAGTAGCCCTCAATCTTGACATGGGAACTCGTTTCTCAGTTCTTCCAGAGGTTGCTATTAATGGTTTTTTAGTTTCTGTGTTATCTGCTAATTCAGACTTTTCTAAATGATTTAGAACATCCTCTTTGGTGACTCGATTGCCTTTACCCGATGATTTTATTTCAGATTTGTTAAGATTATTTTCACTAATGAGTTTTTTTGCTGCTGGACCTGTTTTTTTAGTTATAGTTTCCTCAGTAACTTTATCGCTTGTTGGCTCAGCGTCAACTACATCTCTTTTAACTGAAACCTCAACAGAATCATCAAACTCACCGATAATCTCAGCACTTAGAACTATATCACCGACTACTTTGATGACTTTTGATAACTTTCCGTCATTTGGCGCAACAACTTCTAATACTACTTTGTCTGTCTCTATTTCAGCAATAATCTCATCTTGTTTTACTATATCACCCTCATTTTTTAACCAATTTGCAATTGTTCCATCTGCTACAGATTCAGGAAAAGTTGGTGCTTTTATTTGTATCGTCATAATATTATTTTAGTGCTAGTGCTACTAAATCCTCTTGTTGTTTTAAATGCAATTTCATCATACCTACAGCCGGAGCGGCAGAAGCGGCCCTACTAATTAAGCTAATTTCCAGCCTCTTATCCGATCTATCCAAAACTCTTTGTATTCTGTGTCTGTGACTAAACCAAGCCCCTTGATTGGCTGGCTCTTCTTGACACCAAACCACCTCACTTAATTGTGTATAAGCCTTTAAAAAATCTTCTAAGTCATCGTAGGGAAAGGGATATAGCTGCTCTATTCTTATAACTGCAATATCATTTTTTGCTTGATTTTCTCTTTCTTTAATTAAATCGTAGTAAACCTTTCCAGAACAAAGGATAATTTTTCTTATACTAGTTTTGTTTTTAATTTTATCGTCGATTACACACTGGAATGATCCGCTATACAAATCATCTAAATTAGAAGTTGCATCAGGATTTCTAAGCAAGCTTTTTGGAGTAATTACTACCAAAGGAGTTCTTAATTTTCTTATAGCCTGTCTTCTTAAAAGATGAAATATTTGTGATGGGGAACTTGGGACACAAACTTGAATATTTTCTGATGCACATAACTGAAGAAATCTCTCAATTCTTGCGCTGCTATGTTCTGGACCTTGACCCTCATAACCATGTGGTAGAAGCATGACTAATCCAGATAGTCTTTCCCATTTATGTTGAGCTGAAACAATAAACTGATCAATAACAACTTGAGCTCCATTCACAAAATCTCCAAATTGAGCTTCCCATATAACCAAGCCAGTTGGCCATGTTGCAGAATACCCATATTCAAAGCCTAAAACAGCTTCTTCAGAAAGCAAAGAATCGTAAATATCAAACTTTGTATTATTCTTATCAGCAATATTTGAAAGAGGAATATGCCCTTCACCTGTTTCTTTATCAAAAACGCAGGCGTGTCTGTGAGAAAAAGTACCTCTTCTAACGTCCTGACCTGTCAGCCTAATTGGGTAGCCTTCGGAAAGTAAAGAAGCGTAAGCCATCATCTCTCCATAACCCCAATTGAATTCAATGCTTGAATTAGACATCAAATCTCTATCTTTAAATATTTTAGATGCTTGTATGCCAAGACTAAAATTTTCCGGAACTTTGCAAAGTGCTCTGCCTAATAAAGAAACTTTTTCTTTGTTTATTGAAGTATCTGTTTTCTCCCACCACTTATTATCAATATACTCGTCCCAATTAAACCAAAGGTCTTCATTAGGCGTGCTAGCTAAGTTTTTTGCAACTGATACTCCGGATTCCAAAGATTTTCTATAATCTGAGCGAACAGCAGCTGTTTGATCAGATGATATTAACCCCTCTCGAATAAGCTTATCTTCATACTGAGTAAGAACGGATGTATGGTCCTTTATCTTCTTGTACATCAATGGCTGTGTTGCCGATGGGTCATCAGCCTCATTATGGCCTCTCCTTCTGTAGCAAAACAAATCAATGACGATGTCTTTGTTAAATTCTTTTCTGTATTTTGTAGCAACTTTAACCGCTTTAACGACCATCTCTGGATCATCTCCATTTACATGTATTACAGGAGCTTGAATAATTTTTGCTACATCAGTTGAATAATCAGTTGACCTTGAATCTTTTTTATTACTTGTTGTGAACCCAATTTGGTTATTGACAATAATATGAATAGTTCCACCTACATTAAAACCTCTTGTTTGCGACATCTGGAGCGATTCCATAACCACGCCTTGTCCTGAAAAGGAAGCATCGCCATGAAGAAGAACTGGAATAACTTTTGATCTATCTTTGTCATCTAAGCGGTCCTGCCTTGCCCTTACAGACCCCAACACAACAGGATCAACTATTTCTAAATGCGATGGATTACTATTAAGAGATACATGAACCTCTCCACCTTTAGTTTGAAGGTTTGAAGAAAAACCTAAATGATATTTAACGTCGCCAGTATTAGCTCCAGTGATTTCATAGTCCTCATTAAATGCTGCAAATAATTCTGACGGAAGCTTGCCTAATACATTTACAAGAAGATTTAGCCTTCCTCTGTGAGCCATACCAAAACAAATCTGATTTGCTCCTAGCTCTCCACAGTTTTGTATCACAGCATCTACAAGGGGTATTAGTGACTCTGCACCATCTATACCAAACCTTTTCATACCTGGATATTTTGCAGCTAGATATTTAGCTAGACCCTCAGCAGAATTAAGTCTTTCATAAATATGTAGCTTTTCTTCTGTTGAAAATGAGTATTTACCAAGCTTAGATTCAAATTTTCCTTGAAACCATTTTCTCTCATTTGAATTCATTATATGGTTATATTCAATACCAATATTCCCACAATATATAATTTTTAAAGATTCAATAATTTCTCTAAGAGACGCTCTTTCCTTGCCTATCAGCAAGGTGTCTGTATAAAACTCATCATCTAAATCATTTTCAGAAAGACCATGAAATTTAAGATCTAAATCTTCTATATCAACCCTGTCCATTATACCTAATGGGTCTAGATTTGCCTTTTGATGCCCTCTATTTCTATACGATTGTATTAGTCGAATAACTTTTGCCTGTCTAGCATCTGGAATGCTGTCATTAGGGCCTGCGTGTCTAGTTATATTTTTAAACTCATCAATTACTTTTCGATGAGAAATCTTACTATCTAAAATAGATTTAGATTCAAGGTCTTCAAAGAAGGTTCTCCAATCAGATGGGAGTTCGTCTTTATTAGACAAATACTGTTCATACATATTTTCAAGGTAACCTGAATGGCCACCCGAAATGTGCGAACTCTCCCAAAATTGTTCCATTGATAGACTCATTTTATTTTAATCTTTAAGCCCTTTCACTTACGATAATATTTTTCTTATTTTTTAAAAGCATGCTCTTTATTTCTCCAATAGCCTTATTAGGATTGAGGCTTTTAGGGCAGACACTCACGCAATTCATTATTCCATGACATCTATAAACGCTAAAAGGATCAGATAAATCTTCCAGCCTTTCATCTGTGCTCAGATCTCTTGTATCCGCAAGAAACCTATACGCTTGAAGGAGAGCTGCTGGGCCAACAAATTTATCAGGATTCCACCAAAAAGATGGGCAACTAGTTGAGCAGCACGCACAAAGTATGCATTCATACAAACCATCAAGTTTATCTCTATCGGCTGGGGATTGAAGTCTTTCTTGTTCCGGTGCAGTTGTATCATTTTGTAAAAATGGTTTTATCTTCTCGTATTGAGCATAGAATTCTGACATATCAACTACAAGATCCCTTATAACAGGAAGACCGGGCAGCGGCCTTAGTTCAATCTTGTTAGCTTTTAAAACTGATGAAATAGGCGTTATGCACGCTAGACCATTTTTTCCATTAATACTCATACCATCAGAACCGCAAACACCCTCTCTGCAAGATCTTCTGTAGGAGATTGATTCATCCTCTTCCTTTAAAAGGTGAAGTAAATCTAAGATCATTATATCTCTAGATGGTTTTTCAACACTATATGTTTTCATATAGGGAAACTTATCGTTTTCAGGGTTATACCTATAAAGACTAATCTCTATTTTACTCATGTTAATAAGACCTCACTGCTGGAGGAAATGGGTCAACCTGGTTTGGTGAAAAATTAACTTCACGTTTTGTGAGAGTCTTGGTTTTTGGGTCATACATTGAATGGCACAACCAGTTTTCATCGTCCCTCTCAGGATAATCATCTCGGGCATGTGCTCCTCTACTTTCATTTCGTTGTAAAGCTGCAATAGCAGTCGCCTCTGCTACTTCAAGAAGATTTTGAAGCTCAAGAGCCTCAACTCTGCTAGTATTAAAAGCAATGCTCTTATCAGCAACAAATAAATTATCAGTTTTTTCTCTAATCTCTTTCAATTCCTCAACACCCTTTTCCATAAACTCACCTCTTCGAAATACACCAAAATAGTTTTGCATGCATGCCTGAAGCTGCCTTTTAACTTCGGCAGTTTGATATCCTGATGAGGATTCATTAAGTTTATTTAGTCTTTCCAAGGATTCATTAATATCTGTATCTGATGAACTCTCAACCCCGCCACCAGATTTAATTTCTTCTTGTATATGTTTGCCGGTAGCTCGACCAAAAACAATAAGATCAAGCAAAGAATTTCCACCCAGTCTGTTAGCACCATGAACAGAAACACAAGCTGCCTCACCAGCAGCATAAAGACCAGGAATTGTTATATCTTTATTATCCAACCTTTTAAATGCTTGACCATTAACATTTGTTGGAGTTCCACCCATCATATAGTGACATGTTGGTACTACAGGAATTGGTTCATAAATTGGGTCAACATGAGCAAAAGTTCTTGATAATTCACAAATTCCAGGAAGCTTTGCATTTAGTACATCTGCACCAAGATGGTCTAGTTTCAAGAAAACGTGATCTTTATTTTCACCACACCCTCTTCCTCCTAAAATTTCCAACACCATTGATCTAGCAACAACATCTCTACCTGCTAAATCTTTAACATTCGGAGCATATCGTTCCATGAACCTTTCTCCATCAGCATTTACTAAATAGCCACCCTCTCCTCTACAACCTTCTGTTACAAGGGATCCAGCACCATATATTCCTGTTGGATGAAATTGCCACATCTCCATATCTTGAGCTGGGAAACCTGAGCGCAAAGCCATTCCCAGACCATCTCCAGTGTTAATTAAAGCATTAGTTGTTGAAGCATAAATTCTTCCGGCACCTCCAGTAGCAAGCACTGTAGCCTGAGCCTTGAGATACGCCACTTCACCTGACTCAATAGAAAAAGCAATTACGCCAGTAACTTCGTTCTTAGAATTTTTTACCAAATCAACTGCGAACCATTCATTGAGAAAATTTGACCCTTCCTTTACATTGTTTTGATATAAAGTGTGAAGAAGTGCATGGCCTGTTCTATCAGCTGCCGCACAAGTCCTGGCAGCCTGCCCTCCTTTACCGAAATCTTTTGATTGACCTCCAAATGGTCTTTGATAGATTCTTCCGTTATCAAACCTTGAAAATGGCAAACCCATATGCTCAAGTTCAAATACAGCTTTTGGGCCTTCGGAGCACATATATTCTATTGCATCCTGATCACCAATAAAGTCAGCGCCCTTAACAGTGTCATACATATGCCACCTCCAATCATCGTTAGGGTCAGCGCTTTGTATCGCACAGGTAATTCCTCCCTGCGCAGAAACAGTATGTGATCTTGTTGGAAAAACTTTTGAAACAACCGCTGTTTTTAAACCAGATTTTGCAAGCTCTAAGGAAGCCCTCATTCCTGAGCCCCCGCCGCCAATTATAAGAGCATCAAATTCTAAAGTTTTAATGTTTGATGAGTTGTAATTATGCATATTTATAACCAAATAATATAAAAATAAGAGATTGTTAAAATACAACCTAATAAAATAAAAAAGAATTCATAAGTTTTTCTAATGGTTTTGGCAACTCCCCCCAAACCTTGTGATACAAAACCTAGGGTTCTTTCAGTTAAGTAATCTGTCCCTACAGTCCACAATCCAATAAATCCATGAATATTTGCAAGCAATATGAATAAGCTTGTGGATATCTTAAAAAATATATTGCTGTTAAAAAAAACAAAATTGAATTGATTTGATAAATACAGATATTCTAAGTAAACAATGAAAGCTAAAAAATATATTGCACTATATCTTTGCATATACCAAAACAGTTTTCCTATATTCATACGAGAACCCATGTGGTTAGCAAGGCATCAATAACAAACAAAACCAAAGTTACTACTGAAGACCTTTGTGATGATGCAAGACTGTGACTGATTATGTGGAAATCCATCAGCATGTGACGAACTCCTGTAAAGATATGGTACTTAAGCACAACAATAAGCATTATGATAATTGATTTAAATAAATAATTACCATGAAAGAGTTGAGTAATTGTGCTGTATGAATCCTGAGAGTTTGAAAGCTGAAATAAGCCATAAACCGTTACAGGAAGTACTAAAAAAAAGATTATTATGCCGCTAACCCTATGTGTTATTGATAACAGAGCAGTCAAAGGAAGCTTTATCTTTAAGAGGTTAATATTAACTGGTCTTTTATTCATATTAAAAAGTAAACAAATGTTGATTTTATGCTGATATTTTCGGGTTGATTATACCCTAGAATAGAATAGAAAATAGAACAAAAAAGCTCAAAAAACTACTTTTTATTTTTCTTAACGTGCTTCATCAACCTTTGTTTCTTTTTGATCTGCCTGTCAGTTAATTTATTTACTTTATTTTCAAAAGGATTTTTAGATTTTCTAAAAAATATTCTTAGCTGAATACTTTTAAGCTTTAAAGTTTCTCTAAATGAATTCTCTAGATAGCGTTTATAGTTTTTTGGAATCTTGCTTTCATTATTTGAGTGAATAATAAAAGTAGTTGGATTGATTCCTGCAAAATGAACATACCTCAGTTTTAATTGCCTGCCTCCAACAGAGGGAGGAGCGCTAGAATTTACAAATGATGCTAATAACTTGTTTAATTCTGAAGTTGTATAAGGTTTTTGTGAGCGCGTTATAAGTTGGTCAAGATTTCTAAATAGTCTCTTAAAACCCCTTCCTTTAATTCCTGAAATTTCTAACTTAATAAAATCAGCAACAAAATTTGATTGTGCTCTTTTTGAGTTATACATTTCATCTTTATCTTTCCTGTTTAAAAGGTCGATTTTGTTGAAAGCAATGAGGATTGGTTTGCCTGTTTCACAAACCATATTAATAATTTTTAAATCTTGATCAACGATTCCTTCTGAAGCGTCGCACAAAAATAAAACAACATCGGATTCTTCAACAGAATGCATTGCTCTAACATACGAGAAATACTCTACTTTGTGACTTGTCTTATAGCCCTTTCGAATACCAGCAGTATCAATAAAAATGTAGTCGTTTCCATCGATTTCAAAAGGAATGCTGATTGAATCGATAGTTGTTCCAGCAATTTCAGAAACTATCAACCTATCTTCATTGATAAATTTATTAATAAAAGTTGATTTACCTGCATTAGGTCTACCTATAACAGCTATTCTTTTACCTTCTGGATATTCTAGCTTTTCCTTAGGTAGCTTTCCTTTGAGCAAGGCCCTGAGTTCTGTGATATTTAAGGAATGCTCTGCGCTAACCTCAATAAGTTCTTTAATCCCTCTTTTAGATAAATCATGAACCAACTGACTATCAGATTTTTTATCTAATTTATTTACTACAGTTATAAATTCTTTATTTAACTTTCTTAAACCTTCTAAAATATCGAGGTCTTCGTTGTTTAGGTCTTGAGACCCATCTAAAACAAAAATGATTAGGTTAGATTCCTCAGCAGCTATCCATGCCTGATCTGCAATATCTTCCTTTAGAATTGTCTCATCTTTTGCAATTCCTCCAGTATCAATAACAAAGAAGCGGTTTTCACCAAATTCTATATAGCCGTAGTTTCTGTCTTTAGTTAGACCTGAATAGTCAGATACTATAGCCTTTCTAGTCCTTGTAAGTTTGTTGAAAAGTGTAGATTTGCCAACATTTGGCCTGCCTATTATTGCAATTGAGGTAAACATGTATCACCAATTTTATATTGATAATGAAAATAGGTTAAAACTTTCATCTACAACATAAACTGCATTCCCCCTTGATGATAAGGATTTAATAGGTTGCTTGGATATTTTTTTTCTACCAACTGTTTTACCGTTGATTGGATTTATTACATGCACATATCCTTCATAATCACCCACGAGAAGATTGCCTTTAAAAGAAATTGGGTTACTTAAAGAACGATTAAGGTATTCATCAGAATTCCATGATTCTTCTAGAGTTTTATTAGAGTATGTAATTATTTTTGAATTTTCCTCAACAACTATTACCAATCCTTTGGTGATTACCGGTGAATAGAAAGAAGATGACTTTGACTTCCAAATTGATCTTTTTTGAGATTGATCAAATATACTAAGATTGCCTTGGTAATTTACAGCGTATATCAGCGAACCTGCAATAACAGGATTTGAATCTGCATCAACCAGATTATCTAGTTCTGATGTCCCTGATACATAAGAAATAGCACCATCCCAAATAGGAAAACCGGTAGCAAGCTGAAAAACAACCAATCTACCATTATCAAATGTTGCAATAACTTTATCATCATCTATCACTGGGCTACTGCTTCCGCGAACAGTTAGAAGTGGTAGTTGTGATCTGTAAGACCAAACTATTTCTCCATTATTTTTATCGAGAGCAATCAGCTCGCCAGCACTTGTTTTTACAACAACGACAGATGCATCAATTGCTGCTTGAGATAGAACACCTGCTTTTACATTTTTAGACCATAATTTAGTACCATCTATTTGGTCATAAGATATAACATTTCCTAATTTATCTGAAACTACAACCACCCCAAAACCTGATGCAGTTCCTGAAGACAGCTCAGATTCCTTTGTTGACCACAAAAGATTACCAGAGCTAGCCTCATAAGAATTTATACTACCAATCTCATCAGAAAAAAATAATTTATCAGCAGAAAAGCTAGGTATAAAATTTCCTAAATCATTATTACCAGAAAGTTTAATCTTCCAATTCTCTGAAATACCTTCATTATTTTTAACATCAATCAACAACATTGGTTCGTCAGTATCAATTTCAGAACTTTCCCAAAATTTCATAGAGGAAATAGAAGAACATGATGTTAAAAAAAAGAAGAAGAGTGGGTAGCAATATTTTAATTTCATTTACTGCTCTAAACTAATATTTGCTATTTTCATTGAGACAATTGATGCAGCTTGCTGATCGTTATACTTGCTTTTAGCAAATTCATACTGCTCAAGACTTCTAGTTTTATCATTTTTTGCAGCAAAAATATCTCCAATTAATTCATGTATATATGCATTTGTTGATTCTTCAGAATAACTGGATAATTCTGATAACGCCTCGTCAAATTGTTCTAAGTGAAGGTATATCCTTGCAATACTAAGGCGAGATATTTTATTGAAGAACTTATTACCATTGAACCCATTTGTTAAATCTTTAAGACTAGACAAGACTTCTATACTTTCTTCATAACTTCCTTTCTCTGCTAACTCTGCACCTTTACCTAACATTGCCATCATTGAATAGCCTGTATTAGGATAATTATTTACCAGCTCTAGATAAAGGCTTTCATCATCACCCTTTTCAAGCACAGAAGAATCTAACCACTGATTATAGACTCCTGCAGCCTTTTCATTAGAGAGTTTGTTTGTATAAAAACTACCAGCATAGATGGCTGAGACCAAAAATGCAGAAGAAACAATAATTAAAATTAATTTCTTGTTACTGTTAAAAAAATTTTGAGCTGAAGATGTTCCAGCCTCATTATCAAAAATTCTGTTCATTTTTCTTCCTATTTATAGTGACTTGTAAAAAGATGAGACCTCTTCATATGAGACAGTCTCTTGACTTTTTAGTTCATCATCCAAATATTTAATTAAAATACTATTACTCTCCAACTCACCATCACCAATAATAATTGCATGGCTAGCACCTATTTTATTAGCTCTTCTTAATTTAGATTTAAGACTGCCGCTAGACAAATTAACATCTAATATGACGCTTTTATTAAGCGTTCTGAGTTGGTGAGCTATTTTAAATGCTTTTGGTTCTAAATTGCTAGTTATAGTTATGAAAGATACAGTCTTCTTCTTATTAAAATCAACATTTGCTATATCTGCTAGCCTCTCAATACCAATTGCCAAACCAATGGCAGGCAAATTTTTACCGCCTAATTTTTCGGATAAGATATCATAGCGACCTCCCCCCAAAAATGAATCTTGAGCACCTAGATTGGAAGAAGATGCTTCAAATACAAAACCAGAATAGTAATCAAGGCCCCTTACTAGCGAGTAATCTATCTCAATATTACTAAATGTAGAAAAAGTTTCTTTGATATTGTTTAAAAGCTGAATATTGTCTTGTGGTAAATACTCTTTTAGCACAGGTCCATTTTTTAATATTTCTTGAGTTCTTTCATTTTTAGAATCTAGAACTTTTAACGGGTTTTTTTTCAGCCTTTCCCGTTCAGTTTCACCAAGCTCTTCCAAAAATGGTTTTAAGTATGAAACTAGGTCATCACAATATTTCTTTTTTGTGTCTGGATCACCTAAATGGTTAATTTTAATTTTTGCATCTTTAACATCAAGATCATTAACAATATTGCAAATTAGAGATATTAATTCAAACTCTGAACTTCCTTCCTCATAACCAAGAATCTCAACGCCTGCTTGATTAAATTGTCTAAACCTACCTTTTTGTGGTCTTTCGTATCTCCACATAGGTCCTATATACCAAAATTTATTAGTTAATGTGTCTTGCTTCTTTTCTATCATTGATCTAACAACACCTGCAGTTCCTTCAGGTCGTAAGCTGATGCTTTTATCGTTTCTATCAAGAAAGCTATATATTTCTTTATTTACTATATCAGAGACATCTCCAGCAGATCTCTTAAACAAATCTGTCTCTTCTAAAGCCGGGGTGCGTATTTCAGAGAAATTAAATGAGGTGAATGATAATTTTAATAACTCTTCAACTCTAAAAATTTTTTTTGCTGACTGGTGTTTATCTGAATCTTTAAACAAATCCAACATACCGCTTAAGGATTGAATTTTTTTCATATTAACTCCTTGCAATAATCTCAATATTTGATTGAGCAATTTTTTCCCTAACTTTTGACTCTAATTCATCAACTAAATTTTCGCTGCTAATTTTTTTATCAGGCTGCCCATCTACATACATAAGATTTCTTGGACTTGCTCCAGTTAAGCCAATATCTGCTGCCTTACTCTCCCCAGGTCCATTAACATAGCAGCCTATTACAGCAACTTCTATATCTTCTGTAATATCTTCAAAACGAGATTCGAGCTCATTAACTACCTCGATCACATTAAAGTTTTGCCTTGAGCAACTTGGGCAAGCAACAATTTTTACACCCCTGCTTCTTAAATTTAAACTCTTTAATATATCCCACCCGATTTTTATTTCATCAATAGGGTCTGAAGCTAAAGAAATTCTTATAGTATCACCGATCCCCTCGGACAATAACATACCAACACCTATTGAAGATTTAACTGTGCCAGCCCTGTAAGAACCAGCTTCTGTAATACCAAGATGAAGCGGCTGAGCTATTTTTGTAGAAATATCTCTGTAAGCATCTACTGTCATTTCAATATTAGAGGCCTTTAAACTCATTTTATAATTTGTAAAATTGTGCCTATCTAATATCTCAACGTGCCGTAATGCTGATTCTACCAGCGCACTTGAATTTGGTTCACCGTATTTAACCTGTAAATCTTTTTCAAGAGAACCTGCATTGACACCTACCCTAATTGGAACATTGTTATCTTTGGCTGCATTTATAACCTCTCTTATTCTCTGTTCTTTACCAATATTACCAGGGTTAATTCTTAAGCAGTCTGCAGTGCTGGCTACCTCAAGTGCAATTTTATAATCGAAATGTATATCGGCAACAAGCGGTATTTCCACTGCTTTCTTTATTTTTTTAAATGCATTTGCTGCATCAAATGTTGGTACTGAGACACGAACAATGTCTGCTCCTGCTAGTTTAAGGTCATTAATTTGCCCGATAGTTGCATCAACATTGCATGTATCAGTATTAGTCATTGATTGAATAGATATAGGATTATCGCCGCCAACTTTAACGTCACCAACGCTTATAACTTTTGTTTTTTTTCTTGTTATCCAATCAGTCATTTAAATAAAATATAGTATTTACATTAAGCCTATCAGCACCGGTAATAAAATCAATATCAAGACCTTGATAAGTTCCTCTAATAGCATAAACATTTCCAACTTTTATACTGAATGGATTTTCAAGTGTTAGTGATAGAGAGTCCCCTTTAGAATATAGGTCTGATACAAGAATATTTCTATCTGCCTGTATTTCAACCCAACACTCACTATCAAAATATAAGAGTAATTTATTATCAATACCATTAAGAATTTCCTGTGTGATCTTTTCAATTGGCATAGTTATGGCAGGAATTGTAAGATTATTTTTAGTTGCACTTGGAATAATTTTTGGTAACTCCACAATATTTTTTTTAGTTATTTTTTTTACCAAGCTGATATTTTTATTATCGTGAAAACCGGTATCATTAACTGAGAATTTATCAGGTATCAACACTTCAATATCCTCACTTACAGATAAGCCAGGGCCTGATACTTTAATGTCTTTAATCGCTGGCTGGGTAGGCTTGCTAATAATAACTATTAAAATTAATAGAACTAACCCAGCTAGCCCAATTAAAATTTTTACAAAAGGGTTGCCAATTGATTTGTATGATTTGTTTATTATTTCGTCTTTTCTATTTTGAGCTACATACACAGAAGGGAATTCTGGCTTTATATCTAAAATATTTGAGTATTTACGAAAATAGGCTCTTGCAAAACCTTCGCTTGGAAAGCCTGAGTAACTTCCGCTCTCTATACATCTTAAATATTTGATATTAATCATATATTTACTAGATATTTCGCTTATTGTTAATCCAAGCTCTTCTCTTCTGGCTTTAAAAATGATTCCAGTTTTTGCAGAGTTAGCGGACTTTAGATCTTCATTCATTAGATCTCTCTTGCGTTTATAAGGTTTTTACCTTTAATTGATTTTTTTAATTTGCCAACTAATTGCCCGCAAGCTCCATCAACCGCATCGCCTCTTGTCACTCTTAATGTTGTAATAAAACCTTTTTTTACAAGAATGTCTTTAAAATTTTGAATGTTAAGTTTATTTGATCTCTTGTAATCTGACCCATCAAATGGATTAAATGGAATTAAATTAATCTTGCATGATAAATCTGATAAGAGTTTACATAATTCATATGCCTGTTCTTTTGAATCATTAACACCGTCTATAAGAATATACTCTATTGTAATGTTTCGTTTGCCATCATAAAAAGAAATATAATCCATGCAGGATTTAATCAATTTTTCAATTGGGTATTTTTTATTAATAGGAACAATCTCATCTCTAAGTTGATTGTTTGAAGCGTGTAAAGAGATTGCTAAAGAAACATCTACATTATTTGCAATACTGTCTATTTGAGGAACTATTCCAGATGTGCTAATTGTGATTCTTTTCCTTGAGAGACCATAGCCCATTTGGTCCTTCATAATTTTTGCTGATTCAATAACAGGATTAAAGTTTAAAAGAGGCTCTCCCATACCCATAAAAACAACATTTGTTATTGGCATATTTTCACTTTCGCCAAAATTTGCTAACCATAACTGACCGATAATTTCATCGGAGGTTAGGTTTTTTTCAAAACCCTGTGCTCCAGTTGCACAAAAAGTGCATTGCAAAGCGCACCCAGCTTGAGATGATATACATAGGGTAGCTCTTTTTTTTTCCGGTATCCTTACCATCTCGATCATTGTTCCTGAATCAAGTTTAATTAAGTATTTCTTTGTTCCCTCTGGTGACAGGAATGACTCCTCTATAATTGGAGGTTTCATGAACGCAACTTCTTTTAATTTAGCCCTGAGGGGTTTATTAAAATCTGTCATTTCATCAAAATCAATAACACCTTTTTGATGTATCCACTTTAATAACTGTTTGGCACGAAAAGATGGCTCTTCTAGAGACTTAAAAAAAACCTCAAGCGATTCTAGAGAGCAACCAAGGAGATTCTTTTTTTTGATCAAAATTTACACTGACATTATTTCTTCTTTATTGAAAAAATAGTCTATCTCCCTTGCTGCACTCTCAAGTGAATCTGAGCCATGAACAGCATTTGCATCAATACTATTGGCAAAATCAGCTCTTATTGTTCCAGGTTCTGCTTCTTGAGGATTGGTGCTCCCCATTAGCTCTCTATTTTTAAGAACTGCATTCTCACCTTCTAAAACCTGAACAAAGACAGGACCTGAAGTCATAAATTTCTTAAGGTCTTCGAAAAAAGGCCTTCCTTCATGCTCAGCATAAAACCCAGACGCCATTGCATCATCAAGCTGTATTAATTTTCCGGCAACTATCTTAAGGTTGTTATCTTCAAATCTAGATATTATTTTTCCTATTACATTTTTTGAAACTGCATCTGGTTTGATTATTGATAGTGTTCTTTCTTTTGACATTTTGTATCCTTAGGTTAAAAATTTTGAGTATTATATGAGAGTTATTCGAATTCTTCTATCCATAACATCTGAATTGCTTCTAATATTTTTTCGTTTGATTTCTTAGGGTCGCCCTCAAAGTCAGCAAGGCTGCATACCTTACTATGTAAATCTGGAAATGAAATCCATTGAGGATCAATATCAGGATATTCATCTGATAGTAAAATAGAAATTTCATAAACATCTGACCATTCTAGCTTTTGCATCTTAGTGATCCTCTGAAACTTGATTTATGTTATATCTAGGAAGTTCTATCTCTAAGTCATCATTAATAGGTACAGTTTGACAGCTTAATCGAGATGTTTGTTCAAGACCCCATGCTTTATCAAGCAGATCTTCCTCTGTATCATTTGCTTCCTCTAAAGAATTGAAGCCCTTTCTAACAACTATATGACAAGTTGTGCAGGCACATGACATTTCACAGGCGTGCTCTATCTTAATACCATTTCTTAAAGCTGCTTCGCATACTGTTTCACCTGGAAGATTTTCAATGATGGCACCATTTGGGCAAATTTCATGGTGAGGGAATATCTTAATTTTAGGCATTTTTATATCGTAAAGCTTTCACCACATCCACATACAGCTTTAGCATTTGGGTTGATAAATTTTATACCCTTATTCAGCCCATCTTCAGAATAATCGACCATACTACCGGATAAAAAATTGAGGCTATGATTGTCAATATAAATATTACATCCATTTTTTTTAAAAACATGGTCATTAATATCAATACTATCAATGAAATCAAAAACATATTCATAACCACTACAGCCAGCTTCTTTAACACCAATTTTAATGCCCTTTCCACTGCCTCGCTGCTGAAGACTAATGAGAAAGTGATTAATTGCTTTATCTGAAAATGAAATTGATTTTGGATTAAACTCTTGCATGGTTATTGCTTTGATTCATAATCTTCAATTGCTTGACGTATTGAGTCCTCAGCAAGAACTGAGCAATGGATTTTTATGGGAGGCAATTCAAGAGCCTCTACAATCTCAATATTTTTTATAGCTTTTGCTTCTTCTAGCGTTTTTCCAATTAACATTTCTACTAACTCACTAGATGATGCAATTGCAGATCCACAACCATAAGTTTTAAATTTAACATCTTTAATAACATGAGAGTTTCCTTTAGGTTCGCATTTAATTTGAAGTTTCATAACATCACCGCATGCTGGAGCTCCTACCATTCCAGTGCCAACATTCAATTCAGCAGGATCAAACCTACCAACTTTAAATGCCTGAGGATTATTTAAAGTATCCTCGAATTTATCTACAACTTTTTTTGAATATGCCATTTTTATTTACCTTAGTGTGTTTTCCATTCAACAGTATCAAGATCTATTCCATCGAGATGCATCTCCCAAAGTGGAGATAGCTCTCTTAATCTTTCAACAACATTTTTTAGTATTGAAAGTGTTTCCAATACCTCGTCTTCATTAGTGAATCTACCAAATGAAAATCTAATTGAGCTATGAGCTAATTCATCCTTTCTACCTAATGCTCTTAGAACATATGATGGCTCTAAACTTGCAGATGTACATGCTGACCCAGAAGATACAGCAATGTCTTTTAAGCCCATAATGAGAGACTCCCCTTCGACAAAATTAAAACTCACATTAAGTATATTAGGGACTTTATTTGCAACATCACCATTTAAATAAACGTGCTCAATATCATTGACTTGATCTAAAAACATATCATGAAATCTTTTAATTTTTGCTATGTCTTGTTTCATATCTTCTTTTGCAATCCTGAAGGCTTCGCCCATCCCAACAAGTTGGTGAGTAGGAAGTGTTCCAGACCTCATGCCTCTCTCGTGACCCCCACCATGAATTTGCGCTTCAATTCTTACTCTAGGTTTTCTTCTCACAAATAGAGCTCCAACTCCTTTAGGGCCATATGTTTTATGAGCAGAAAAGGACATTAGATCTACAGGTAATTTTTTTAAATCAATTGGAACTTTTCCGGTACTCTGGGCAGCATCTACATGAAAGAAAATTCCTTTTTCTCTAGTAATTTTGCCTATACCATCTATGTCATTTAATGTGCCTAATTCATTATTGATATGCATTACTGAAACCAATATAGTTGAATCTTTTATTGCATTATTTACAGCCTCTGGAGTGATAATTCCACCTTCATTTGGTTCCAGGTATGTTACTTCAAAACCATCACGCTCAAGTTGCCTGCACGGATCTAAAACAGCTTTGTGCTCTATTTTTGAAGTAATAATATGATTACCTTTTGTTTTATAAAACTTGGCAATACCTTTAACAGCTAGGTTATCGGCCTCAGTTGCACCAGAGGTCCAAACGATCTCTCTAGGATCACAATTTACTAAATTTGCTACATGTGATCTTGCTTCTTCTACAGCCTCATCTGCTTTCCACCCATAACGATGTGATCTCGATGCTGGATTACCAAACTCCCCATCAGGTGTTAAAAATTCCATCATTCTTTTAGCCACCCTCGGATCAACTGGTGTTGTGGAAGCATAGTCGAGATAAATTGTTTTATTTTTTTCTTTCATTTTTACTTTATTTCTTTAAGTTTTATATATGGGTTGTCAGGAGAATTAACAAGGCTGCTTAAGGTTATAGTTGTTAAATAATTATCTACTAAATTGTTTAGATCATTCCATAAATTATGAGTTTTACACTCCCTTCCATCTTGGCAGGTATGGCTACCATGACAGTTTGTAGCATCTAAATCCTCATCAACAGCATCCATGATTTCTTTAATAGATATTCTATTGATATCTTTTGCATATGAGTAGCCTCCGTTTCTTCCTCTAACACTTTTTACAATTCCAGCTATTCTAAGTTTTCTGAATAATTGCTCGAGGTATGAAATTTCTATGTTTTGGTTATTAGAAATGTCAGTTAAGGATACAGGCCCGGAGTTAGCAAGAATCCCCAGCTCTGTTAGTGCGCTAACTGCATATTTACTTTTAGTGGTGAGTTTCACGCATGAATTATAAATACCTGACTAATTTAGTCAAGTTTAATATTCATACCCAATCTATCGGCAACTTGGTGATACGATTCAACCACATCTCCGAGACCCTCTCTAAATCTATCTTTGTCCATCTTCTTTCCGGTTTCAACATCCCACAATCTACATCCATCAGGAGTAAATTCGTCAGCAAGGATAATTTGACTTCCTTCTAAAAGACCAAATTCAACTTTAAAATCAACCAAAGTAAGACCAGAGTCTAAAAATAATTTTGAAAGAACATCATTTATTTTATAAGTAAGAATTTTCATTTGATCAATATGTTCTTGTTTCGCCCACCCAAATGAAATGATATGTTCATCGTTTATTAATGGATCACCTAAATCATCATCTTTTAAAAAGAATTCAAAAAGCGGTGACTGCAATACCAGACCATCCTCTGTGCCGAGTCTTCGACAGATTGATCCAGAGGCAATATTTCTTATTACGCACTCAATTGGAAACATCTCAAGCTTGTGGACTAATGAATCAGTCTGATTTAAAACTTTTATATGGTGGGTTGGGATATTATTATTTTCTAAATGTTCAAGAATAAAAGCATTGAATTGATTATTAACAGCTCCCTTGCCCAGTAACGCCTCTTTCTTTTTACCATCAAAGGCAGAGGTGTCGTCTCTAAAGTTCATAATTAAATGATTTTCATTATCAGTGGTAAATAAAGACTTAGCTTTCCCTGAGGTTATTTCTTTTATTTTATTCATTAGTTTAGTAATTCGTTAATTTTTGATAATAGTTGTTCAGATTCGTCTATATTACCATTTAATGATTTAGCTCTTACATAGGTTTTATTATTTTTTTGGCTAATTATTACTTCAAACTGTGATTCTTTATTAAAATCTGATTCTTTTTTAGAGCTTCCAAAACCTAAAAAAGAAAACATTCCCTCTTCTTCATCAAGACCATAACTTACAAAAAATATTCCGTTTGATCTATCTCTATCATTAGAGACGATATTCCCGCTTGCAAGAGCCTTGCTTACTGATGACCAGGCTCTATCAAAGTTTAGATCTAATTCGATAATTGTTTGTCCATTCTCGGTATAAATATTAGCTTTTTTTCTTTCATTAAGATTTTGTGCTGCTAATGATGTGCCTGTAAACACATCAACAGATTCAGCCAAATATTCAACAACTCTTCCTAACTCTGATTGAATAAACTCAGGATTACTTACAATTTCTTTAGTTTCTTTATTAATTTTATTTAAAAATATTTCAGAAGACGCCTCTTTGATTCCATGCTCTATTTTCATTTCCAGTTCAAACTGTTCACTGAAATCAATTCTTATGACTCCACTCTCTGGATCAGCGCTCATAACTGAATAAATTGACGTATCCCAATAATTTTTTGATATTGGCCACGTGGTCGATGGCAGTGTTTCTATATAAACCCACATCAATTCACCTAGCCTTCTTAGCTGAACTGAACTTTCACCTCCAGATGAAAATATTTGCCTTGGCTTTGGAATATCTAAATCTTTCTCTACCTCTATAATGCTAAAGTATGGATAATGATTATCAGATTTTAATTCAGAAAGGTTTTCAGGTGCCGTAAGCGGTGCCTGTGATGTCTCATCAAGAAACTCGTATTCATTTGTTGGAAAATAGCCTTCAGGCCCAGTTAACCATGCACATGATGAGCATGTAATTAAAATTAATAATAATTTTGAGGTTTTTATCATAAGACTTTTAGTTCCTTTAATGTAGACAAAACTTTATCGTGATAAGTTTCATTTAAATCAGTTAATGGTAAACGAATTGTTTTATTAATGCGCCCCATTTCCGATAACATCCATTTTACTGGAATTGGATTAGATTCTACAAATAGCAATTTCAAAAGGTCATTATAGTAATCATTTTCTAGCTTAGCTTTTTGGTAATTGCCAGAAAGTGAGTTTTTGCATATTGCAGATATGCTTTTAGGAATTATATTTGCAGCTACTGATATTACACCTGAGGCGCCAAGTTGCATACTTTCTAAAAATGTAGGGTCATCTCCTGAAAGGATTGAAAAATTATTTGTTTCTTTGGTTATTTCAGCTATATGCTTGATTCTATTCATATCATCTAATGCCTCTTTTATACCTATTATATTTTCGTGCTCAGATAAAATTTTAGTTGATTGCGGTTGAAGATCGCATGCTGTTCTTGATGGAACATTGTACAAAATTTGAGGGATATTTACCTTATTAGCAATGGCCAAGTAATGAAGAATAAGCCCTTCTTGTGTTGGTTTATTGTAATATGGAGTCACAAGAAGTGATGCATCTGCACCAAGATTTTTAGATTCAAGCGTTAAGTCTATTGCTTCTTGAGTTGAATTACCTCCGGACCCAGCAATTACTGGGATTCTATTACCGGATATTTTTACGGTATATTTAATTACATCTAAATGTTCTTGGACGCTTAGCGTTGATGACTCACCAGTTGTTCCAACTGAAACTATTCCACTTGTATCATTTTCTATATGCCAATTAATTAAATGTTTTAAGGAGTCATAGTCAATGCCACCATTTTCGAACATTGGCGTTACTAATGCGACAAAACTTCCTCTTAAAACTTGCATCAAATAAATTTTCAGTAAAAAATAGGACTATACACTATTTAATACAAAATCTTACACAAAGGAAATCAAATGACAAAAAAACTAGTAGGCAAAAAAGCTCCAAACTTTAAAGCAGAATGTACCAGTGAAAAAACATATGCTAGAGATGATTTTAATGGTAAAAATTTAGTACTGTATTTTTACCCAAAAGATAGTACTCCGGGATGCACAACAGAAGGCCAAAATTTCAGAGATCTATATGAAGAATTCCAGGCTAATAATACTGAGATTATTGGTGTATCGAGAGAATCAATAAAATCTCATGAAAATTTTAAAGAGAAGCAGTCTTTTCCATTTGAGCTACTATCAGATCCCGATGAGAAAGTATGCAAGGCATATGATGTAATGAAATTAAAATCTATGTATGGAAGAGAATATATTGGCGTAGATCGAAGTACTTTTATTATTGATGCAAATAGTAAATTAGTAAAAGAGTGGCGTGGAGTTAAAGTGAAAGGTCATGCAGATGAGGTTTTGGATTTTATTCAAAACTTAGATTAGGCATTTCTGCTAGAGGGCCATGCATTCCATACTGCTTTGATGAATGTCGCTATTGGTATTGCAAAAAACACACCCCAGAAACCAAATATACTTCCAAATATAAAGACGGCTAAAATAATTATTACAGGATGCAGCTTCACTGCATCTGAAAAAATTATAGGTACTAGCAAATTTCCATCTAGCACTTGAAGTATTAGATACAAAATAATTAAAAGGCCAAAATCAAAGGTTAGCCCAAACTGGATAAGGCCGATAATAACTATTGGGACAGTTACAGCAAAAGCTCCAACATATGGTATTACAACCGATAAACCAACAAGAACAGACAAAAGCGCTGTGTAGTTAAGTCCGAGCGATGAAAATATAATTGCGGCACACGCTCCCACTATAAATATTTCAAGAGTTTTACCTCTAACATAATTACTTAACTGAACATCCATTTCTTCCCAAATTTTTACAAGCATCTTCCTTTCACCTGGAATAACTTTTAAGAAACCATCTAAGATCGCCTTCCTATCAAATAAAAAGAAATAGACTAATATAGGGAATAATAAAATATATATTAAAAGTGTTATGGCGCTTTGTATTCCTGAAATTGAGCTCTTAACAATATTTTGAGTTAATGCTGATGCCTCAGAAGAAACCGCTTGGAAAAAAGTTGTAATTTGATCTGACGTTAGCAAGTCTGGGTAAGAGGATGGTATTTGTGACACAAAAATTACAAAATCATTAAGAAGACCTGGGGTTTCAAGAATTAATAATTGTAATTGAGTGTATAGAATTGGTATTAGCCATATCAAAAGAGCTGCGCCTACAATTATAAAAATTGAAAAAGTAGCCAACATCGCCCAAAAGCTATTTACACCAAAAGACTCTATTTTTCTTTGAAGACCAACTAACAAATATGCCACAACAATACTTAATAGGAATGGAGTAAGTATTGAACCAAAGTAGTTTAGCAAGACTATTGTTGAAATCAGTAAGATTGAAAAAACAATAGTTTCGTCATTTGTAAATATTCTTTTAAAAAAATTATTAAGTCTTTCTATCATTTTTAATCTACATGTTATATTTAAAACTTATTACAAATAACCTTGTCTATAAACAGAGCTTGTAATGTTATGTTATCTAATTATGACCGATATTAATCTAAAAAGTCTATTGTTATAGTTTTTCACCAGTTATATGAAAATTAATAAATTGATAAAAATAAGATTGGGATGCTATTTATTTATAGTAATTTTTATCAGTTCCTTTGTTTATGCGCAAGCTGATAACCAAATTAAACTCCCAGAGCTTGGAGATAGGGTCTCTGGAGCTGTATCATCTTTGCAAGAAAAAGCAATCGGAGAAGCTTTTCTTAAACAAGCATACGCCCAAGCACCTTTAATAAATGATTCATTGATTCAGGAATATACTGAACTACTAATATTTAGGCTTTCAGAAAAAAGCAAGGTGCAAGATAGATACTTTAATGTGCTTTTAATCGACGACTCATCTTTGAATGCTTTTGCAGCACCCGGAAGCGTTATTGGGGTTAATGGTGGGTTGTTCCTTGAAGCAGAAAATGAAGGTCAATTTGCATCAGTTATGGCTCATGAACTTGCTCATTTAAGCCAAAGACATTTTGCAAGAAATATACTTAGATCTCAAGATACAAGCCTATCATCTGCACTTGTTTTGGTTTCATCCATAGCGATTGCATTAATTACTAATCAGCCACAAGCAATCATTGGAGGAAGTGCCTTCATGCAGCAAGAAAACCTAAGATATAGCAGGCTTTTTGAAAAAGAAGCTGATAGAGTTGGTTTTACTAATTTAGTAGCCTCTGGATATGATCCATATACGATGGGTGAAATGTTCGAGAATATGAATAAAATGAAAAGATACTATGGCGAAGCTCCGCCTGAGTTTCTTTTAACACATCCCGTAACATCTTCAAGAGTAAGTGACGCTTTTAACGCTGCTGAAAGCATTGATGCAAAAGGATCAAAAAAAGACAGCCTTGATTATTCTTTTATTCGCTCTAGATTAAAAGTTTATTATGAAAAGATACCAGCTACCTCTGTAAGCTACTTTGAAGATGCTTTCAAAAAATCAAACTTACCTTCGGATCAATATGGACTAGCACTTTCATTGAGTAAAAATAATGAATTTAAAGATAGCATCCTTGTAATGAATGAGCTAATTAGTAAATTCCCAAAAAACTTAATTCTTAATACATCTAGAGTTGAGATTTATTTAAATGCTGGTCTGTACAAAGAAGCAAATAGTTATGTTGATAAATTTCTATCAATTTCTCCTGGAAATTATCCGCTAACAATTACAAAAGCAAAAATTTTGAATGCGACTGGGGCATACTTTGCAGCCGAAGAGTTATTAAGAGGACAGCTTCTAAAAAGAAATGGTGATCCATATTTATGGCTTTTGTTATCTGATATTCAAAGGGATGGTAAAAATATTGTTGGTTATTATCAAAGCAAGGCTGAATATCATGTTTTACTTGGCCAGTATGAGGAAGCTATAAGCCAATTAGAGTTTGCACTTCAACTTACAAAAAATAACTTTCAAGTATCAGAAAGTGTCATGACTAAAATTATTGATATAAAAAATAAAATTAATAAATCTAGAGGTCTTTAAATAAATTCTTTTTTGTAATACTCCAGCCTAGGTATGTGTGAAGGATTGCAAATGGAATTGCGGCTATTGGCATATATGTAATTGAAAGAAATATAGATTTACCAATTCCCATAAAAACACTTCCAGAGAGGTCGCCAAACCTAGTCATAAATGTATCAATAAATACTGTGGTTTTATATCTATCCCTCTTTTCAAGTTGACTGTAAGCGATCTCTCTAGCAGGTTTATTAAATCCATACTCAAACACCCTAAGAAACGTTTGGCACAAGATAACAACTGCCACAGATGGGAAAAACCCATAAAGAGAGAAGACTGCTACAAATAAAATACCATAAACTATTAGTATGAATTTAATTCCAAACTTTGATATAACATAATAAGTTAAAGTCAGCTGTACTATTAAAGTAAGAGGGGAAACTATTTGCTCTATCAAAGCAAATAATCTTATCCTTTCAGGGGATAGTTCAGAATAGTTTTCAATAATTGGTATTGCAGCTATCCATTGCACTGTCATAAGAAAAGTAAAGAACCATGAGTAGAGAGCAATATTTCTAATATCATCTTTAGTTAATATATTCTTGATGCTATCAATTGAGCCTCCTCCAACCTTGGATGAAAGGGCTTCGATTGAAAATGTTCTTACCATATAAGTTGCGAGGGCTAATGCTAGCAATAAGAAAAATGAGGCTGCAATCAAAAATAGTGCAATGCCACTTTCTGTAAATGAATTTGAAAGAATGCTAGATGTTTGCGAGCCCAACATAGCTCCAACTGATCCTCCTGCTAAAACAAATCCATAGTATTTTCTGGATGAAGAATCTCTAAATAGATTAATTACCAATACCCAAAAAATTGAAACTGTAAAAAATGAATATATATTGCTCCAAACATAAAATATTCTTCCAAGCCACAATCTTTCAGTTACCATGGATTGAGACAAGCTTGATGAGTAAAGATATAAAAGTGCTAAGTTAAAAATAAAGAAAGAATAAGTGTAAAAAATAATTCTTATATAATTGCCCCTAGATGCCACCCAGGAATAAATTGGATTTACCAAGATCATAACCAAAGTAGTACTTATCAGGAGAGGTATTAGCATTCCCTCACCGTAACTCTCTACAGCTAGCTCATTTCTTAAGGGTCTTAAAACATACCAGGAAGAAAGCACAAGATAGAAAAGAAGGCTTGATAGAAAAGTTTTATTTTTTCTAAAGATGCCGATAATATTGTATTTCATATAGCTTAAGTTAGATGGTGGGTCGCACAGGATTCGAACCTGTGACCAATTGGTTAAAAGCCAACTGCTCTACCAGCTGAGCTAGCGACCCATGATTAAGCATCATAAAAAATGTGATTATTCCATATTTTTCAATAACTGCAAGGCCTGTGATGAAGCTGAGTTATTTGGGTACTCTCTAACTACAAATTTGTACTTGTCAGTTGCCATATTTAAATCATTATTTTTTACGTATATATCCCCTATTTTCTTGTGAGCTAGTGGCACTCTGTAATGATTTGGGTATGAAGAGATCAGATCTAAAAAATATTTTTTACTTATCTCAAGATTATTATTAATTAATGATATTTCGCCAAGCCAAAAAAAGGCTAAAGGTGATTTTTGATCATTTGCAAAACTTTCAACAAAAAATTTAAATAACTTGAATGCATCTTCATAATTCTGATCTTCTAATGATTTTGTAGCAGCTGCGTAAACATCTTCTTCACTTTGAATATCACTCACCCCTTTAAATCTTATACTGCTATTTGCATTTATGGCATTACTTTCAGGTGTTTTATTATCCTCTTCATTAAAGGTTTCGTTTATAAGTTTTTCTATTAAATGGTTTTGGCTTTCAATTTGATTTCTTAGTTGAGCAATCTCGTTTTCAAGCTCTTGTATCTTTAAAAAAAGTATATCCGAAACGGTACTTTTTTCATCAGCGAAGCTAGGACAGGAAGCAATTAGCACAGCCAAAGTTAAAAGAGTATTTTTTGTAATTCTCATCCTTTTCTAGTTAATCTCCGCCCTTCTATTTTTTGACCAACTTTCATCGTTTGAACCTGTTACAAGAGGATATTCTTCACCAAAACTCTTCACTGTAACTCTATTATTACTGATTCCATTTAACAATAAATAATCTTTTACAGCATCACCCCGTCTCTGGCCAAGCGCTAGATTATATTCACGAGTGCCTCTCTCATCAGCGTGACCAGATACAGTAATAACCATATCTGAATTATCATTCATTGCTCGTACAACACTTTTTAGAGTTTGTATTGACTTGGTGGAAAGAGTAAATCTATCGAAATCAAAATAAACTACTGCATTGGTAGTTATAGGCTTTTCGTCATATGAAATTATAGTATCTTCTGCAACTGAAACTTCGACACTGCTTACAGTTGAATTATAGACAGATTCTTCTGTATTATTTGTGGTGCTGCAAGATACTGCAAACATGAGGAATGACACATAGAAAATATTTCTATTTTTTGATTGTATATACATTATTTTTACTCCATTTATTTATCTTAAATATCCCGACCAAGAAGGCTCTCTAACCTCTCCAGAACTTGATGGCAGTCTGAATTTAGCACCGCTGAGGGTAACACCGGCAAGAAGTCCAACCTTATCTTCCTTAATTGCATAGATTATCACATTACCGTTAGGAGAAATACTTGGTGATTCATCTAAGCGAGATTCGGTTAAAGGTCTTGAAAAATTTTCATTGAAGTATTTGAGAGCAATCTTGAACTCTCCTTCGCTTCTTTGAACAAATACAATACCTTCATTACTTGGAAGATAAGATGCTTTAGCATTATAACTCCCATCAAAGGTAAGTCTTTTAGGCTTTGTATTAAATTTTAATAAATCTATTTCGTATAACTGAGGCGATCCTGATCTTCCGGACGTAAATAATATTTTTTTACCATCTGGTGACCATGATGATTCAGTATCTATGGAGTAATGATTTGTTAAACGTGTTAGATTTTTATTTTCTAAATTAAGAATATATATTTCTGCATTTCCATCTTGATATAAAGTGAGAGATAAAAACTTCCCATCTGGAGAGAATGCTGGCGAGCTGATCTGATATTTATTTTTTACAGCAACCTCCCTACTTCCAGTTGCAATATTTTGAATAAATACTTTTGCTAATCCTGTCTCAAATGAAACATACGCTATTTCTTTAGAGTCAGGACTCCATGATGGAGAAATAATTGCGCTATTACTCTTTAGTAAGATCTGCTCATTCATACCATCGGCATCAGCTAGCATCAATTTATAAACCTTTGCAGATCCTGCAACATCTTCGCTGACGTAAAGCATTTTTGTTGATGAAATCCCTTTTAAACCTGTTATTTCTTCATAAATACCGTCGCTCACATAGTGTGCTAACTGTCTAGTTTTATTTGGTATACCATATATTTTTGAAGATCTTATTTTTCTCTCTTTTACAGAGTCGTAGATATCATAAGAAACGGTGATATTCATTTTATCTTTGCTATCAATCTTCCCTTTTAAAATATAATCAACACCAAGAAGTCTATAATTTTTATAATTTAATTCCTCTTGATATGCCTCTTCCTCCAAGAGATCATTGGAACTTAGAACTGAAAACTCACCTGTCCTTTGTAGGTCAGCTTTGATAATTGCACTAATTTCATTTGAAATTGAGGTTTGGCCATCAAAATTATGAATAGCAATTCTGTAAGGATTGTCAGAACTTTCTGTAATTTCAAGAACTAGCTCTGCATTTAAATTTAAGAAAACGAAGAAGAGATAAACAAAAATTTTCATGAAGGATTGAAAGTGAGCATTATATTTTTAAAATTTGTCTGATATATTTTTATATCCATTTTGCTAAAAAAATTAAATGTTTCAACCCTTTTTACGGCTTTAATTGCTGAGTTATCAAACCTAATGTTGCCACTACTTTTAAGTAGAGACACATTGATTATCCTTCCATTTTTATTTATCTGAATTCTAAGGTCGCAAACTAAGCCATCTTGAATATTTTTTGGTTTTAACCATGCGCCTTCAACAGCATCAATAATCATTAGGCTAAATTTGTCTGTATTATTAATTTGTTCATTATTTGAGAAATTTATTTCTTCCTTGATTAAATTACTAACCTCAGACGTTGTATTTATAGTTGGCTCAAATTCTTTAGATTGAGTAGTTTTGGAAGTTAGTGTTTTTGAAGAAATAATCTTGATTTCACTATAGTTTTCTTGAGCTATAGGTTTTTCTATATTGTTTTTAATTGGGCTAATTTTTGCATCTTGCTCAAAAATTAAACTAACATCTATTGGGTTATTTAGAACAGGTCTCACTTTTTTTTCAGAATAGAAATAGCCAACAAAAAAAAGTATCAGAGAAGCATGTATTAGAAAAGAAAATGTTGAAGCTATAATGTAATTAGTTTTAATTTGCATAACCTGTAGTAACAATGCCTATTTTTTCGATCCCAACACTTTGAACAGCTGCCATAGCTTTAGCAACGCTATCAAAAGATACACTTTTATCACCTTTAAATACAACCTCAATATCAGGATTTGCCGAAAAGATAATTAAAGATTTTCTTTTTAATTCATCCAAATCTATGGGCAGTTGCTCTTCACCAATATTAATAAAGTATTCACCGCTCTTATTTATAGACACAACAAGTGGTTCATTTTGTACTGACATTTTTGTAGTGTCGGTTTGAGGTAAATTAACCTCAACACCTTGTATCAATAAAGGGGAAAGAACCATAAAAATAATCAATAAAACCAACATGACATCAATATAAGGAACTACATTGATCTCGGCATTTAATTTTTTCTTTTTTCCTAATCTGTAAATCATTTATTTTTTAAAGTTTGCTTATAAAAAATGCTAGCAAGTTCTTCAGAAAATATGACAGTTGATTGTGAGATGCTTTCAAGCTCAGAAGCAAATTTGTTGTATGCCAGGACTGCAGGTATAGCTGCAAATAAGCCCATGGCTGTTGCTACAAGCGCCTCAGAGATACCAGGTGCAACTGCGTTTATTGTTGCCTGAGTAGCATCAGATAGACCCTGGAATGAGGTCATAATTCCCCAAACTGTGCCAAATAAACCAATATAAGGGCTCACGGAGCCAACATTAGCTAGAAATGATAAGTTAACATTCATCTGCTCCTCATCTGAAGCTATAGCCACTCTCATAGAGCGATTAATACCCTCTAAATCTAACTCAGTTACCTCATTGCTTTTACTAAGAGTATTAAATTCATCAAAAGCACTTCTAAAAACATTTAAAGATCCATAATTAATATTATTGTCATTTGGTATTTCATTATAAAGTGAATGTAAATCTTTCCCTGACCAGAATCTAGATAAAAAATCAGAGTTGATTTTTTTTATTTTTTTATAAAAGTTATAGCGTTCAATTATAACTATCCATGTCAATACTGAGGTTAATAAAAGGATTAACATGACTGATTTTACAACCAGTCCTGCCTCGAGAAATAAATTTAAAACAGAAATTTCATTCATAATAATTTTTTAACTAAAAAGTAATAATAAATCATTGTGAAACGGTTTTGGTTTATTTGTTACCGAATTTATGAGGCAAACTTCAACCTCTGCAGAGCAAAGAATTTTATTTGAGTTACTTTCTTTTGCTGTTTGTGAAAATGTTAGTCTAGCATTTGAGTTTTTGTAGACCGATGAGGAAATGATCAAGGCATCTTCAATTCTTGCTGGTGAAATAAAATTAATTCTCATCCTACGAACCACAAATACTAATTGTTGGTTTAACAGCTTTTCCTGAGAGATACCATTGTCTATGAGGAATTCGGTTCTAGATCTCTCAAAAAATTTTAAATAGTTTGCATGATACACAAAACCTTGAAAGTCAGTATCTTCACAATAAACCTTTAGGTGTAAATCCTTAGACTTGATATGTTTGTTCATGAAGCTCTATATCTTTTTGAAAAAGCTCTAACAAAATTTGTATGAAATCTGGCCAGAGTAAATCAACAGTTATTAAATGATTTTGAATATTTGGGTTAATTGTTGATGCAAGCACTCTAACTTTTATAGGCCTTCTATTAAATTTGTAGATGAGTGCAGGTATTAGATCCTCTCTATCGGAAGCTCTAATTACCTGATCCCACCAATCCTGAGGTGGTTCTCCACCGTCACCATACCTCTTGCATTCTAGACACCATCGCCCAAGTCGGAGATCGGGGAGTTCTTTTGTTCTGGTTTGTTCCAATATTCTTTTAACAGGATTTGTTAAATTTAGCTCTTGAACTAATAAATTACCTATCTCTCTTTCAAAATTTGCACCTTTAGCTCTTGAGTTAACTGGCAAAATTATTCTCCTGGTTCAAAATTATCAGGG
This sequence comes from uncultured Gammaproteobacteria bacterium, assembly GCA_964523375.1. Classification (GTDB taxonomy): domain Bacteria; phylum Pseudomonadota; class Gammaproteobacteria; order Magnimaribacterales; family D2472; genus CAJQGY01. The sequence continues at coordinate 43,972 of CAZFYG010000002.1, forward strand.
AATTGAGCATTGGTATGGACTTCTTGCACATCATCAAGGTCATCCATGAAATCCATAATTTTTAATATTTTTTCAGCCATTTCTTGATCTACCTCTATGAGAGTATCTGCTCGAAGTGTTGCCTCAGCATTTGATATTTCAATATCATTAGATTTTAAAATATCATTTATATTACTTAATTCATTGTGGGGGGTAATTACTTCAAAATAATCACCTTCATCAACTAAATCTTCTGCTCCTGCATCTAAAGCAATATCCATTAAATCATCTTCGGTTATTCCCTTGGCAACATGAATAATACCAAGCTTGTTGAATAAATAGGCTACAGAGCCATCAGTACCAAGATTTCCACCAAATTTCGAAAAAGCATGTCTAACATCGGAGACAGTCCTGTTTCGATTGTCTGTCATTGTTTCTACAAGGATAGCTACGCCTCCAGGGCCGTAACCTTCAAATACTATCTCCTCCAAGCTTCCGGTCTCTCCAGTACCTGAACCTTTTTGAATTGCCCTTTTTATTGTATCTTTTGGCATATTTGATTGGTTCGCTTTTTCTAGCGCAAGCCTTAATCTCGGATTGTCCTCAGGATCAGGGCCACCTTTAGCTGCTACCGTTATCTCTCTTATAACCTTAGTCCATACTTTAGCTCTTGAGGCATCTTGTCTTGCTTTGCGATGTTTTATATTTGCCCATTTAGAATGTCCTGCCATTTAAACCTCTTCTATTAGTGTAGATTGTATTTTAAGCTCATCTAATTGAGTATTATCAACTTTGCTAGGTGCCTCTGTAAGAAGACATGTTGCGCTCTGTGTCTTAGGAAATGCTATTACATCTCTTATATTTGATGTGTTAGTTATAAGCATTACAAGCCTATCTAATCCAAAAGCAATACCTCCATGAGGCGGGCACCCAGAAGATAAAGCATTTAAAAGGAATCCGAATTTATTATTCGCCTCTTCATTGGTTATTTTCAAAATATTGAAAACTGCTTTTTGCATTTCCTCTTGATAAATTCGCAAGGATCCTCCTCCAACCTCATAACCGTTTAAAACAATATCATATGCATATGCTATTGCGTCCTCAGGCCTATCAAGTAACTCGCCTGCTGAACATTTTGGCAAGGTAAATGGGTGATGAAGAGAGGTTAAGTTTCCTTGGCTATTCCTTTCAAACATAGGAAAGTTTACAACCCAACATGGAGCCCATTTAGAAGAATATAAATTTAGATCTTCTCCTAATTTTTTAATTAGACTGCTCATAGATAAATTAACGACATTTTTAGGCCCTGCTCCAAAAAATACCAAATCACCCTTCTCAAGACCAAGACTACTAATTATTCCTTCAACTGTTTGTTTATTTAAAAATTTTAGAATTGGAGATTGGAGACCATTTTCACTTCCATCGAGCTCGTTAACCTTTATATAAGCAAGGCCCTTGGCTCCTAGTTTTGAAACATACTTTGTATATTCATCTATTTTTCCTCTACTGAGGCTATTTCCACCAGGAATTTTTAAGGCCACTACTCTAGATTTCTCATCCTGGGCTGGACTTGAGAATACTTTAAACTCCTCATTCATTACTAATTCAGATATTTCTACCAAATGAAGAGGTATTCTTAAATCTGGTTTGTCGCATCCATATTTTTCCATCGAGTCATGCCAGTTAATAACAGGAAATTTATCTAGCTTATGGTTGCAAAATTTTTCAACTAACTCCCGGACCATTCCTTCTGCTAAATCAAGGATATATTCCTGATCAATAAATGATGCCTCTATGTCTATCTGAGTAAATTCAGGCTGCCTGTCTGCTCTTAAATCCTCATCTCTAAAGCACCTTGCCACTTGATAATACTTATCAAGCCCTCCCATCATTAGCATTTGCTTAAAAAGTTGAGGTGATTGAGGTAAAGCAAAGAAGTTTCCAGGCTGAACTCTGCTAGGAAGAATATAATCCCTTGCGCCTTCAGGAGTTGCTCTTGTTAAAATAGGTGTTTCAATCTCATTGAAATCTCTATCATCTAAATAATTTCTTATGGTAGACGATATCTTTGATCTTGTGACGATCCTTTGATTCATTTCAGGCCTTCTTAAATCAAGAACTCTATTTTTCAATCTAACATCCTCATTAACCTCTTGGTAATCATCCAGAGGGAAGACCGGAGTAACCGCTTTGCTTAGAACTTTTATATGCTTAGCTTCTACCTCTATCTCACCAGTAGTCATGTTTGCATTAGATGTTCCTTCAAGCCTTTTGTTTACATGCCCATTTATTGATACTACAAACTCATTTCTTAAAGTTTCAGCAATTGCAAAAGATTCTTTGGAATCAGGATTGAATACGATCTGGCAAATACCTTTAATATCCCTTAGATCTAAAAAAATAACACCTCCATGATCTCTTCTCTTATGAACCCAACCGCAAAGTGTCACTTCTTGTTCTAAATTTTTAGTAGTTATTTCACCACAATAATGTGATCTCATTTTTATTCCTCATTAATTAAGTAATCTTATCTTGTTTATTGCCATTCTTGGAGTTAGTTGCCTTATTTACTGAAGATTTTTTTGAAGTATCTTCTGAAAGATTCTTTTTTTTACCTGTTTTAAAGTCTGTTTCATACCATCCAGACCCCTTAAGTCTAAATGAAGGAGCTGAGATTAACTTTCCGAGAGAATCTTTCCCGCATTGCACACATTTTTTTAAAGGTTCATCACTAAACTTCTGAAGAGTTTCTAATTGATGTCCACAATTTGAACATTTATATTCATAAATCGGCATATATCTCTAAAAAAAAGATAGAATTATAAACCATAAGGATTTATTCATATAATTTAAAGATGTTATTTTCAAAATTACTATTGCCAACATTAAAGGAAGCTCCTCAGGAAGCTGAGATTATTAGTCATAAGCTCATGCTTAGGGCTGGAATGATTAGAAAAGTTGCCTCTGGAGTCTATACATGGCTACCGTTGGGCTTAAAAGTTTTAAGAAAAGTCGAAGCAATTGTAAGAGCTGAAATGAATAATGCTGGAGCTCAAGAAGTTTTAATGCCAATGGTTCAACCAAAAGAACTATGGAATGAGACTGAAAGATGGGAAAAAATGGGTAAAGAGCTTCTTCGATTTCAAGACAGGCATGACAGAGATTTTTGTTTAGGCCCAACACATGAAGAGGTTATAACTGACCTAATTAGAAACAACGTTAAAAGCTACAAAGAATTACCAATTAATGCATATCAAATACAGACAAAATTTAGGGATGAAATTAGACCCAGATACGGCGTGATGAGAGGTAGAGAGTTTCTTATGAAAGATGCTTACAGTTTTAGTGTGGATGAGGATTGTTTAAATAATAGTTACATCAATATGAGAAATGCATATAAACAAATTCTCAAAAATATTGGATTAGAATTTAAGATAGTTAAAGCTGATTCTGGAGCAATAGGTGGAGATGCTTCCGAAGAATTCCATGTATTAGCTGAAAATGGTGAGGATACTATTGCTGTAAGCACCGACTCTGAATTTGCTATTAATACAGAGCTCTTGCTTGAAGAAGGTGAGGATATTAAGTCTCTTGAAGGAAAAGATTCTCCTGATGGCAATGGGGTTATTCAAATAAAAAAAGGTATTGAGGTTGGTCATATTTTTAAACTTGGGCAAGTCTACTCCAAAAGCATGAATGCTAATGTTCAAACTCAAGAGGGAAGATCAGCAACTCTTCATATGGGTTGTTATGGTATTGGTGTTTCAAGGATTGTTGCAGCAGCTATAGAACAAAATAATGATGATAGAGGTATTATTTGGCCGCCAACAATTACTCCATTCGATGTAAATATTATTGCTATTGGCTTTGAGAAAGATGAGAAAATTGCGAAGGCAGCAACAAAACTTTATGAAAGCCTTTCTCACCAAGGTTATGATGTAATTTTAGATGATAGAAAAGCTGGATTTGGTTCAAAAATTAAAGATTCTGAATTGATTGGAATTCCTATAAATATAATAATTGGAAAATCATTTGTAGAAAATGATGAAATTGAATTACGAACAAGAGATGGGCAAATTTCTGTAGCTCAAATTGATGATTTAAAAATAATTTTTAATCACTTCAAATAAATACTAATAATCATTAATATCTTCAGTTGAATTATCTTTGTAATACTTCTGAATTAAAAATGACATGGCAATGGAAAACAGGCCCCAGACTACTAAAGAAAACGCCCAACTGGACAGAATTATAAATCCAAAAGAAATCTGAATCTTATAAATAATACCAACCAAAATTGCAGCAAGGCCTGCAGGAAGAAAGACAACAAAAGAGCCAATTAAGAATAGTTCAATAATAATTAAAATAGTTCCAAGTATTAGCCAGTTATTTGCATTTTCAATTAGATCTATCATTATTATTTATCTTTATTACCAGTTGCGCCCATTAGTAATTCTATACTACCAAGTGCTTTAGTAATATCTGAAGGGACTACAAGAGTTTTTGTTTGGTCAGATGATGCTAATTTTGCCAAGCCGTCAACCTGTCTTTTCATTATTTCAAAATCAACAGCTGGCTGCCCATCATCTTTAATGGCCTTGCCTAGTAACATTGTTTGCTCAGCATCTGCTGCTGCCTTGACTTTTACCGCATAGGCGTCTGCATCAGCGGTAACTCTAACACCTTCAGCTTCTTTTTGAGCCTCATACAATTGAGCGTCGGCATTAAGCTCAACACTCCTTCTATCACCCTCAGCCTTTGCTATAGTTGCCCTTCTTTCTCTTTCTGCATTTAATTGTTGTCTTTGGGAATCTTTTGTTTGCTCATCTACCAAGACATCAAGTATCTCTGTTCTTGTTACTTCAACACCCCATATCTCAGCTGCTTTACCAAGCCTTTCTTTAATTTCAAGATTCATTGATTCTCTTGAGGACTGCAGGTCATCAAGCTCTAATTTTCCAGCTGCAGATCTAATAACAGATATAGCAGTATTTTCTATTGCTGAATCAATATTTTTTATTCTATAAACTGATTTAGATGCGTCTAGTATTCTAAAAAATACAGTTGAAACTAAGCCCACTTCCACATTATCTTTAGTTATGACTGAAATTTGAAACTTAGGTAATTGTCTTTCTAAAACATCAACTTTATGAGCAACTCTATCTAAAAAAGGTATTATTATTGAAAGGCCAGATTCTAATGTTTTTGTATATTTACCAAATCTCTCTATAACATAAACCTTTGATTGAGGGACAACCTTAACTGAAAGAAATAAAAATGATATCGATAAGAAAAATAGGAAAGTTAAAAAAGCTTGAAATCCAGTTAACATAAAAACTCCAAATAATGTGTTATAAAAACCAATATAACAGATTGAAAAAAATTAAACATTTATAAAATATATATAATCTATAACCTTTTTATAATAGTTGCATTAGCGGTCCCACCACCTTCACAAATGGCTTGCAAAGCATACTTGCCATTTCTTCTTTCGAGTTCATGGAGTAAAGTGGTCATTAACTTAGTACCAGTAGATCCAAGTGGGTGGCCTAATGAGATGGCTCCACCATTAACATTTAGCTTTGAAATATCAGCTTTTAATTCGTGGGCCCAAGCCAATGGAACAGGTGCAAATGCTTCATTTATTTCATACAAATCCATGTCATCAATTGAAAGATTAATATTTTTTAATGCGGCTATGGAAGCGGGTATAGGGCCAGTTAACATAAATACCGGGTCATCACCTACCACTGATAAAGAAATTATTTCAGCTCTTGGATCAACTTTAATTTTTTTAAGCCCAGCATCATTACATACCATAACTGCAGAAGCGCCATCAGTTATTTGGCTTGCATTTCCTGCTGTAATTAGACCTTCATCAATAACTGTTTTTAAACCAGACAACGCCTCTATTGAGGCATCATATCTAATGCCTTCATCTTGATAAATTAGAGATCCAGTATTTGCGTCAGATCTTGATTCAATAGCTAAGATTTCATTTTTAAAAAAACCTTGTTCTGATGCATATGCAGCCTTTTGGTGGCTTGATAGTGCAAAATTATCTAAATCTACTCTACTTAAGTTCCATTTATTTGCTACGAGCTCTGCACCTGTAAATTGTGAAAAAAATACTCCAGGGTATCTAGATTCAATACCAGCAGCATTGAATGGAAATCCATGACCTGCATCGTACCCATCCTTAACACTAGCTCCAATTGGCACCAAAGACATAACTTCAACACCTCCAGCAATAACAACATCTTGAGTTCCAGACATGACAGCTTGCGCAGCAAAATGAAGAGCTTGTTGTGATGATCCACATTGACGATCAACTGAAGTTCCAGGAACTGATTCAGGTAGTGAAGAGGCTAAAATAGAATTTCTCGCTATATTTCCAGATTGGGCTCCAACCTGATCAACGCAACCAAATATTACATCATCAACATCTTTGGGTTGAATGCCTGTTGAATTTACAAGTTCATCTAAAACAACTGCGCCCATGTCAGCTGGATGCCATTTACTCAAGCTTCCATTTTTCTTTCCACCTGGCGTTCTTACTGCCGCAACAATATAAGCTTTTTCAGCCATAATAATCCTTATTAAATTAGTCTAATAAGGATTATAACAAAGATTTATTTTGTATCTTTAGATTTTGCCTTTGATGCTATGTAAGTAGATCTTATTTCGCTAATAAGGCCATCTCTAATTTTTGTATTTTCTTTAAGATATAAGCTAGCTTTAACTTTACCTTGACCAATAGTCTCACCATTTAACTTATAAAAGGCGCCAGACTTATCTACCAAACCGAGCTTGTGACCAAAATCTAGTATTTCCCCTTCTTGATTAATGCCCAGGCCATACATTATCTGGAACTCAGCTTGCTTAAATGGAGGTGATACTTTATTTTTTACTACTTTTACCCTAGTTTCATTACCCATAACCTCATCACCTTCTTTTACTGATCCTATTCTTCTTATATCTAAACGAACAGATGAGTAAAATTTAAGAGCATTACCGCCAGTAGTAGTTTCTGGACTTCCGAACATCACACCAATTTTCATTCTAATCTGATTAATAAATACTACCGTGGCTCCTGATCTTTGAATGTTGCCAGTTATCTTTCTTAAAGCCTGTGACATTAACCTAGCTTGAAGCCCAACATGATGGTCCCCCATCTCTCCCTCTATTTCTGCTCTTGGAACTAAGGCGGCAACAGAGTCGATTATTACCAAATCAACACTTTTAGATTTTACTAATATGTCAGCAACTTCTAGTGCCTGTTCACCCGTATCTGGCTGAGATAACAATAACTCATCGACATTAACTCCAAGTTTCTCAGCATACTGTGGATCTAACGCATGCTCTGCATCAATAAATGCACAAGTACCGCCTGCTTTCTGACATTGAGCTATTATCTGAAGTGTTAAAGTTGTTTTACCAGAAGACTCTGGACCATATATTTCAGTAACTCTTCCTTTTGGGATTCCGCCAATGCCAAGGGCAATGTCTAAACCTAACGACCCTGTTGAGATTGATGGTATATCAACTAATTCCTTATCACCCATCCTCATTACAGTGCCTTTTCCAAACTGACTGTCTATATCAGCCAATGTATCCTTCAATGATTTTTTTGTGTCTTTTAATTTAGCCATTCATTACTCCTTACTGTATGTATATACAGTATAAACTTTTATTTAAAATAAATACAAGTTTAATTAAAAATTATATATATTTTTTATGTTTAATAACTTAAAGTCTTTTTTTTAATTTTAAGTTATTATTTTATCTTATGACATTTGTAGTTACTGAGTCTTGTATAAAGTGTAAATACACAGATTGTGTGGAGGTCTGCCCAGTTGATTGTTTTTATGAAGGACCTGATTTTTTGGTCATTCACCCAGATGAATGTATTGATTGCGCCCTTTGTGAACCAGAATGTCCCATTAATGCAATTCTTTCTGAAGATGAGCTACCAGATGATCAGATAGAGTTTATTGAAATTAATGCAAGGCTCTCTGAGGTTTATGAAAATATTGTTGAGGCCAAAGATCCGCTTCCAGATGCAAAAAAATTTGAGACAGTGGAAAATAAACGAGACTTTCTAGACCTATAGATTTTCAAACGGGAAGGTCAGTATTCCACTTAATAAAATCAATGCTGTGAAGAAAGTCATGATTTCTTTTTTTCTAACTTCTAACAAGGAATTTAATAATTTTGGCATTGTAAGTAAAGAAATTAAGCAACCAAATGCAAATGGAATAAGTATTGAAAAATTAAGTATTGCTATAGACCCAATAATACTTTCATAAACCCCAAATGATAATAAAATTGCGCTTCCCGATATGCCTGGTAAAAGAAAAAATGTGAAGGCAATAAAACCCGTTAAGAAGATATACCCATCTGAAATATTTCCTGGTGAAATGCTTATTTCTTTTAAAACCAATGCTAATACAATTCCAGCAAAAAAATAAATATCGAATTTAAAGTTAGTATCAAATTCAGTTCTTATCCTTGCCCCTATTATTATTGCAACTAGACACATCAAAGCGCTTATAAAAATTAAAAAATATTCTGTAAAAGATGAGTATAAAAAAAGTATCAATTTTGATGCAAGGATTACACTTAGCATCATGGAGAATAAAAAAGGAACTATTAAATCTAGGTAGAATATTTTATTTAATTTTTTTATATCCCAAGTTAGATTAGAAACCCTAAGATTAGAAAGAAATAGAATGAATTTATCATAAACATTAAAGGCAAGTGCAACAGTTGAACCTGAAACTCCTGGAAGTAATTCAGCAACACCGACAAAAAAACCTGAGACAATAAACCTTAACCTTTCGCTCAAGAATCTAACCCATCCTCAGACTTACCTGGGAGCATTGGTACAAATGAAACATCATCATACAAATCTTGCTCAACCTCATTACTGGATATTTTATTGATAACATTTAACTTTTGTGATTTTGAGTTACCAACAGGTATCACTATTTTTGCTGATATATTTAAACTATCAACCAGCTCATATGGATACTCTCTTGGTGCAGCAGCGCAAATAACACCATCATATTTTATTGTATTGTCATAGTCCTCAAAACCATCTCCATATATCAACTCTACATTTCTAATTTTTAGTTCACTTAAATTTTCTCTAGCCTTATTTACCAAAGGTTTGATTCTTTCTATGGAATAAATATTTTCACAAAAATATGAAAGTACAGCTGTCTGATATCCACAGCCTGTTCCAAGCTCTAAAACATTATCTAAAATTTTTCCTCTAGCTTTTGTATGCGAGATTAGAAGTTCAGTCATTTTTGCAACAATGTATGGTTGAGATATTGTTTGTTTGTAGCCAATAGTCAATGATCTATTTTCATATGCCCTAGACCACAAAGCTTCATCTACAAATATATGTCTTGGGACTTGCGATATTGCATCCAGCACTCTGAAGTCTTTAATGCCCATATTAAGAAGGTTTTCTATCATCTCTTCTCTAACTCTTCTGAATGTAAAGCCTGAATTGCTCATAAAAACTTTTTAAAACTCTCTGAAAGATTATTATTTACAAGATCATAGTCCAGAATTGAAATGGATACATACCCTTCTTCAACTGCTTTAGCATCTGTAAGATGATCTTCTTGAATGGGCTCTCCTGAGAGATTGTATCTATATTTGGTAATGACATCAGAGGACTTAACTGCTAATGGCTTGTTTGGAATACCATTCGTTGCAAGAGTGGTGATTTTAATTCCTTTGTAATCATTTTCACAAATATCAGGCAAGTTGACATTAAAAACTTTGCCTTCATACCCTTTTGAAGAATCTATTATGAAATGAATAATTTCTGCTGATTTTTTTGCAATATAGCCTTTATCTTTGCAATCATATGATGCTACTGATAATGCAATCGGGGGGTATTTAAGATTTCTACCTCCAATTGCTGCTCCAACAGTCCCAGAATATAAAACATTATTACCGATATTAGCTCCATGATTGATTCCTGAAATAACAATATCAAACTCAAAATCAACCATGCCTAATAACCCAAAATAAGCACAATCAGCTGGCGTTCCATCTACAGAATAAATTCTGTCATCAATCTTTTCAATTTCAGTTTCTTTTAAAAAAGATATTGCAGCGCTCATGCCACTGCAATTATTTTTTGGAGCAATCATCCAAACCTCATGGTTTTTTATAAGCTCTTGATATAGATAATTGATATTCTCTGCTTTATACCCATCATCATTAGTAAGAAGTATTTTCATTATTTATCTTTAAGATTTACTATAGATTGCACAGATATTGCCTTATTTTTTCCAATAATACCAAGCTTTTCTGCTGTAGTTGCCTTTAGCCCTATTTTTGATTCAGGGATACCCAGAATTTCACTGAGACTCTTAAGAATATCGTTCCGGAATGGATTAATTTTTGGTTGCTCGCATATGATAGTTGAATCTATATTATGAATTTCCATACCAATTGATTCAATTTTATCTAAGCAGAGCTCAATTATTTTTTTGCTATCAAGTCCTTTATTGTTGATATCTTGATCCGAGAAAAATATACCTATATCTCCCAGCGCTGAAGCTCCTAAAATTGAATCGGCAATTGAATGAAGAAGCACATCCCCATCAGAATGGGCAATAATACTATATTTACAAGGCACCCTAAAACCCCCTAGAGTTATGCCGTCACCCTCTTGATATCTATGAACGTCAAAACCAGTTCCTGTTCTTGTATTAAATTTTGATAACAGCCTTAGGTCGTCTTTGTAGGTAATTTTTATATTTGAGCTAGAACCAAGAATTCTACTTACATCAAAGCCACCATATTCCAAAGCAAACGACTCATCTGGAACATCCACGTCCTCTGAAATACATAATTGTAATGATTTTTTTAAATCATGAAATTTGCATATTTGTGGTGTTTGCGCTAAAAAATATTCATTTTTATTAACTGTTCCTAGCTCTTTCGATCTAAGTGACTCTGAAATTGGAATATATGGGAAAGAGCCAGAAGATTTGCTTTCCATTAAATTCTTTAATAATTCATTTATGATTGTATAAGAAAAATTAGGCCTTGCTGCATCATGAATTAAAACATAATCATAGCCATCTGCGCATTCATGATTCAAAGCATTATTAACGGATTCTGCTCTTGTGGAGCCACCGTTTATAAATTGTATAGTTTCATTTTTATAAAAATCTTGATTTTTAATATAGCTATCACCCTCTGAAATAACAATTATAAGCCTATCAATTACTTTTGACTTAAGCAGCTCATTAACGGTGTTCTCGATAACAGAAAATGCATTCAATTTGGCATATTGTTTTGGTTTTCTTTCACCAAATCTATGCCCTATTCCAGCAGCAGGAATAACAGCTAAGATTCGATTATTTTTCATCATCCTTTTTCTTTTCAAAGCTTATAAACTCCTCATCTGGATAGGTTAAGCCCAATCTTTCTCTAGCAAAGTTTTCAATATGCTCATCAGAGCTTTGCGCACTTTGAATTTCAAGAATTAAAATATCATTTTTTAACTTTAACTGATTATTTTTAATATGCTGAATGTTGTTGTTGTTATCAAGACTTTTCTTTTGTGCATAGCTATTATCACCAAAAAAAATTGAGTAGCCTAAACCAAAAGAAGTTAATATTAAAAGGATTGCGATTAGGTTAATTGTCCTTGTCATTCAGGAAAACTAAAATTATTATTTTCCTCTTCAATCCATAATATGCGATTATATTTTGCCACTCTATCTGATCTGCAGGGAGCTCCAGTTTTAATTTGACCAGCACCAAGACCAATTGCCAAGTCCGCAATTGTTGTGTCTTCTGTTTCACCTGATCTATGAGATATTATTGATTTGTAGTTGTTTGAATTTGCTAAATGTATTGTTTCTATAGTCTCTGTAATAGTGCCTATTTGATTAAATTTTATTAAAATAGAGTTTGCGAGGCCTTGTTCGATTCCGGTTTTAAAAATATTTTTGTTTGTTACAAAAAGATCATCTCCCACAAGTTGACATTTATGGCCAATTCTATCAGTTAACTCTTTCCAGCCATCAAAATCGTTTTCATCCATGCCATCCTCTATGGATATGATGGGATATTTTTCGGCAAGCTCTTCCAAATAAGAAACAAACTCTGACGATGATAGGCTTCTTCCTTCGCCTTTAAGGTTATATTTTCTTCCATCAAAAAACTCGCTTGCTGCGCAGTCTAGCGCAAGAAATACATCTTTTCCTGGAACAAGGCCTGAGTGCTTAATTGCATCTAATATTAAAGTCAAAGCCTCTTCGTTAGACTTAAGATTGGGAGCGAAACCACCCTCATCACCAACAGCTGTCGATAGAGATTTATTCTTTAGAATATTTTTTAGATTCCAGTAAATCTCACTTGACCATCTCATTGCTTCATGAAAAGTTGAGGCATTAAAAGGGATTATCATAAATTCTTGAATGTCTATATTATTATCAGCATGCTCGCCACCATTAAGAATATTCAACATTGGCATAGGAAGATTTGGTTCAACACTTAACCCAGTTATATCAGAGTATACGTCATGAAAATGTTGATGCAGTGACACATTTCTTTTCTTTGCAGCAACATGAGAAACAGCCAATGAAACTGCCAGAATAGCATTTGCTCCAAGATTTGATTTATCATCCGTGCCATCTAGATCAATTAATTTTTTATCTATGAGCTCTTGATCCTCAGGGTTTAGATTTTTTAGAAGAGGGCTTATAAGGTTATTGATATTATTTACAGCCTTAATAACCCCTTTTCCCATAAATGCACTATCGCCATCTCTTAGCTCTAAAGCTTCTTTAGTTCCAGTAGATGCTCCACTAGGAACAATAGCGCTTGCCTCTATTCCACAGCTAAGTATTACTTTGCATGATACTGTTGGGAGACCTCTAGAATCTAAAACTTGAATAGCTTTTATGGAATTAATACTCATAATTACTATTTAATATTTAGATTTTCTTGATCTTTTATGAAAATATCAAGGTCTTTGATTTGCTTTAGAAAGGGCTCTATCATATCTAATTTTAACGCACACGGACCATCACACTTAGCATTATCTGGATCAGGATGGGCTTCTAAAAATAACCCAGCTATACCTTGCGATATACCAGCTTTTGCAAGACTCAAAAGGTATTCACGCCTTCCACCAGCAGCATTTCCAAGCCCTCCAGGAAGCTGCAATGAATGAGTAACATCAAAAAAAACAGGTTTATCAAGATTTTTAAGAATTTGAAAATTCAAAGTATCTACAATTAAATTATTATATCCGAATGAATTTCCTCTTTCACATAATGTAATTTTATTATTACCAGCTGACGCACATTTTTCTATTATGTTTTTCATCTCTGGAGCTGATAAAAATTGTGGTTTCTTGAATTGTATAATTGAATTAGTTTTAGCTGCTGCAGAAACTAGATCTGTTTGGCGAGCTAGGAAAGCTGGTATCTGTATTATCTCACAAATTTCACTTACTGGAATAGCTTGATCAGGCTCATGAATGTCAGTGATAACAGGAATATCAAAGGTATCCTTTACTTCTTGTAGTATTCTTAAGCCCTCATCCATTCCAGGGCCTCTAAAAGAATTTATTGAACTTCTATTAGCCTTATCAAAAGATGCTTTGAAGATATAGTTTATCTTCATTGATTCAGATACTCTTGTAAATTTTTCAGCGATTTTCATCGCAAGATCCCTTGATTCAAGAACATTCATCCCACCCATTAAGGTCAAATTTCCTTCATTTGATATCTCAAAATTTCTTAGTTTTAAATTATTCATTATTTTCTATTGTACTCTTTATATAGCTATTAAATATAGGGTGCCCATCCCTTGGATTCGACGTAAACTCTGGATGAAACTGGCAAGCCAAAAACCATTTATGATTTTTTATTTCTACCATTTCAACTAATTTATCGTCAACAGAAGTTCCAACTACCTCAAGCCCAGAATTAGACATATCCTCAGCAAAATCTGGATTAACTTCATATCTGTGCCTGTGTCTTTCAATTATTTCTATTTTTTTATACATATTGAAAGCATTTGAAGGTTTTTTAATTTTACAAACCTGTCCGCCAAGCCTCATTGTTCCACCAAGATCTGAATTTTTATTTCTTTTTTGTTTTTTACCAGTACCATCGCTCCACTCAGTTATTAGGGCTATTACAGGGTATTTAGTATTTGGATTAAATTCTGTGCTATTTGAGTTTCTTAAACCCAAGACATTCCTTGAATATTCAATAATCGCAACTTGCATTCCAAGACATATCCCTAAATAAGGGATATTATTTTCTCTAGCAAATTTACAAGCTGTAATCATCCCTTCAACACCACGATCCCCAAACCCACCTGGAACTAACACAGCATCATTAGAACCGATTAGTTTTTTTACGTTTCTAGTCGTAATAGTATCCGCCAGTACAAAATTAATATTTACTTTTGTTTTATACTTAATTCCTGCATGTTCTAGCGCTTCATTGATAGATTTGTATGAATCTTGAAGTTCTGTATATTTTCCAACAAATGCAATATTTACCTCTTGAATAGGGTTTAGGCTTGCCTTAACAACCCTTCTCCAGTCAGAAAGTTTTGGTTTTTTAGATCTTATTTTTAGCTTACGAAGAATTAATTCATCAACTTTTTGTTTATTTAATAGAAGTGGGATTGAGTAAACAGTTTCAACATCATGCATAGAAATAACATTATCTGAATTGACTGAGCAAAATAATGCAATTTTTTTCTTTTCATCTTTTGGCAGTTCCTGCTCAGACCTACATACCAAACAATCAGGACTAATGCCCAACGATCTTAGTTCTTTTACAGAATGTTGAGTTGGCTTAGTTTTTAGTTCTCCAGAAGCCTTTATATATGGGACGAGAGTTAGGTGGACTACTGCTGATGATGTAGATGGTAGCTCAAGGACCATTTGTCTAATTGCTTCAACAAATGGTTGGCTTTCAATATCACCCACGGTGCCGCCTATTTCAACAATTGCAATATCTTTTCCTTGTCCGCCTTCTTTAATTCTTTTTTTAATCTCATTTGTAATATGGGGAATGACTTGAACTGTTCCACCTAGATACTTTCCTTTTCTCTCATTTCGAATAACAGTTTCGTATACCTTGCCAGCAGTAAAGTTATTTTTTTTTGAGGCTTGGTATCTTACAAATCTTTCATAGTGCCCCAAATCTAAATCTGTCTCAGTGCCATCATTTGTTACAAAAACTTCTCCATGCTGAAATGGGCTCATTGTTCCTGGGTCAACGTTTATATATGGATCTACTTTGATTAGGGAAACTGATAACCCCCTAGACTCTAAAAGAGCTCCTAAAGATGCAGCAGCAATACCTTTGCCGAGTGATGATACAACCCCTCCGGTAACAAAAATGTATTTAGTTTTGGCCATCATTTATCTCGGTTATGATGGGATAAAAGAATAACAGATAACAATGGATAGTTAAATGGAAATAATTAAATACGGTTAATTATGGTATGTTTTTTTCACTCTGGATTTTATTCTAATCATTAGATCGTAAGATATTAAATCATTAGGTATTGTGATGTTATTAATGCTTGATTCTGGTGAAAAAATTTCACAGTAATCTCCAATATTACAGTTTGTATGATCAGAAATATCAACTGTTGTAAGGTCCATACTTATCTTGCCAAAGATTTTTGCTTTCTTTCCGTTCACAAGAACTGAAGTTCCGTCTTTTATATTTTGCGCTAAGCCGTCTGCATAACCAATGTAAACAGTAGCAATTGTCATATCACAAATAGCTGTTGCTCTTCCATCATAGCCTACAGAATCTCCCTTTTTGATCTTCCTGATATTAACAATTGGCGATCTTAGGGTCATTGCTGTTTTAAGCTCATGTGTTCCAATATAACCTCCAAAAATACCTATTCCACATCTAACCCAATCATATGAATGATCTGGATAATTAAATATACAACCTGTATTTGCTATGCTCTTAGAAACTTCTCCAGAAAGTTGATCAAAAACATTATTAAATCTAGCAAATTGCTCTTTGTTACTTTTATTTTCTGGGTTATTAGAAGCAGCTAAATGAGACATAAGGACTATTTTTTTATCTTTTAAATGCTCATTATAAATTTGCAAAAAATCTTTTTCTTCGAAACCAAGCCTATTCATTCCAGTATTAATTTTAAACCAAAGATTATTGTAAAAATTATTCTTTTTGATTAACTCAAATTGTTCTTTATTATGTATGACAAGATCGAGATTATGTTTTGTTGCGATTTCTAAATCACTCTCAGAATATACTCCTGTCATTAATAGGATTTTTTTATTAGATCTCTCCCTTATTCTTATTGCTTCATCTATTCGAACTGTTCCATACCCATCTACAGAGCAATCTATATGTTCCAATAAATTTTCCATGATGTGGCCATATGCATCAGATTTGATAACAGCCATAAAATGACTGTTATTTGGTATGAGAGTCTTAAGATATTTAATGTTCTCTTGAACTATAGATGGATCAATGATTAGCTCTGATCTAAGTGATGTCATTCAAATGAATCATAGAAGCCATCATTAGAAAAATTTTCAAATCTTGTATATTCTTTTAAGAATGTTAAATGAACCGTACCTATTGGACCATTCCTTTGTTTGCCAATAATAATCTCAGCTTTATTACCCTGCTCTGAGTCTTCGTTATAAACCTCATCTCTATAAATAAATAATATTACATCGGCATCCTGTTCAATTGCACCTGAGTCTCTTAAATCAGCCATTATTGGTCTTTTATTTGGACGCTGCTCAACGGCACGATTTAGCTGAGAAAGGGCAATAACAGGGACATTGAGCTCTTTAGCAAGAGATTTCAAGGCCCTTGAGATTTCTGATATTTGATTAACACGATTCTCAGCAGATGAAGGAAGTTGCATTAACTGAAGATAATCAACAACTATTAATGATAATCCTCCTTCAGATCTTGCCAATCTTCTTGCTTTTGCTCTAAGCTCCATTGGGCTAAGTAATGAGCTATCATCAATCCATAAAGGCATATTCTTCAGCCTCTCTCCTTCTTGCAAAAGAATCTTAAGTTGATCATCACGTAACATACCTGACCTAACATTTTGCTGATCAAGTTTACACATACCAGACAACATTCTAGTTGTTAATGATTCGCCTGGCATCTCTAAACTAAAAATAAGAACAGCACCTTCTGTATCATCGTTAACTAAAACATTTTCTGCAATATTCATAGCAAATGAAGTTTTACCCATACTTGGTCTTCCGGCAACAATAATTAGATCTCCATCTTGAATGCCTTGAAGCTTCTTATCAAGATCTTTAAACCCTGTAGATGCACCTATGAGACCACCCTTTTTATTTGAAAGCTCATGAAGTCTATCCATAGTGGATGGAATAAGCTCTTTCATAGATTGTAAAGAAGAATCATTCTGGCTGGTTTCATCATTAAGAGCAAATATCAATCTTTCAGCATGATCTAATAACGCCTCACCATTTTGACCTTGTGGGTTGTTAATAAGCTCAGTAATTTCTGAATTTGCCTGCATCAATTTTCTAGAAATTGATCGTTGTCTAATTATTTCTGCATATGCTTCAAGATTTGCAGCTGAGGGTGTTGATGTTGCTAATTCTATTAAGTAGTTTTTACCACCAACTCTATTTAAATTATTACTATTATCTAATTTCTCAGATACAGTTAATGGATCTAAAGGCTTGTTTTCATTAACAAGCTCTGCCATGGATTCAAAGATAATTTGATGATCTTTACCCTGAAAATCAACTTCAGTTATAACTTGTATTACAGTATCAAACCTATGAGTCTCAAGCATTAGGCCACCTAGAACGGCTCTCTCAGCCTCTCTAGCTTGATTATTTTGATCTATTGGTATATCTGTCATAAGAATATGATTTTTACATCATATTTTAAAATAAACAACTATTCAGCTAATACTTTAACCACTACGTTTGCAGAAACCTCTGGATGAACGCTAATTGTAATATTATGATCGCCTTGTTCTTTAATGGGTCCACCAGAAAGTTGAACTTCACTTTTGTCTATTTCAATTCCGTTATTTGTAAACGCTTCAGCTATTTCTCTAGTGCCAACTGAGCCGTATAAAGCGCCCTCTTCAGTCACCGGAACATGTATTTCACAAGATGAGCCTTCTATAGACTCTGATCTAGCTGTTGCTTGAGTAAGTTGATCAGCTGAGGCTGCTGCTAGCTCTTCTTTTCTTGACTCTACTTCTTCGATATTTCTATCACTTGCAAATGCTGCTTTTTTTTGTGGTATTAAGAAGTTTCTGGCATAGCCTGAATTTACTTCAACTACATCTCCTATTTCACCAAGTCTTTGAAT
Source organism: uncultured Gammaproteobacteria bacterium (assembly GCA_964523375.1). Lineage (GTDB taxonomy): Bacteria > Pseudomonadota > Gammaproteobacteria > Magnimaribacterales > D2472 > CAJQGY01. Next base: position 62,340 of record CAZFYG010000002.1, read on the forward strand.
TTTGTCTAATAGTATTATTTTCATGATGTTCTCTTATTGATGCATGTCAGTGTAAGGCAAGAGAGCCAAAAATCTAGCTATCTTAACGGATTTAGTAACTTTTCTTTGATTAGAGGCTGTAATACCAGTAACTCTTGCTGGCATTATTTTTCCAGTTTCAGTTATGAATTGTTTTAGTAGGTCAGTATTTTTATAATCGAATTTTTTTGGTAGATCAAATTTACTCATTACTTATCTCCTCTTTTTGTTCTTTCAGATGTGTCCTTTCTTTGGGATGTCTCATTAATATCTGATCTTTTGTTTTTAGATTCAACCATGAGCACTGACTCTTCCTCAGAATGACTAGTAACAACTAAAATAATATGGCGAATAATTGACTCGTTATATTTAATTTTTGTTTCAATTTCTAGCAGCTTACTTGGATCACCTTCAAGATTCATCAATAAATAGTGGCCTTTATTGTGGTTGTTAATTGAATAGGCAAGTTGACGTCTACCAATATCTTCAAGCTTAGTAACTTTAAAAGAATTTTCAGATAAAAGCTGATTGAATTCGGTTTTGAACTCGTCTACTTTAGATGACAGATTTGGATTTAATATCAGGACGGCTTCGTATTTTTTCATATTGTTCCCTTTGGGTTAAAGATTTAAGCTTTTATTAGCGTAAACCAAGGAAGGTGCATTCTAATGGAATTAATTTTTAGAATCAATACTCACTTTTAACTATTTTTAATAGCTTAGACCATAGAGTTTGATTGCTTTCTGCAACTAAATCTGAGGTTAATTGATTATGACCATGCTCCACAAGCCCAATAGAGGTTGAATATATTGGATTTTGTAAAACCCTTTCCATGCCAACAAAATTATTAGGTACTCCGAGCCTTACGCTGGTTTGAAAAATTGACTCTGCAAGCTCAACAACTCCCTCTATCTTGGAAGTACCTCCGGTGAAAACGACACCGGCCGGTATCTTGTCATCAAAACCATTTCTAGATATTTCTGCCTTAATTAATTCAAATAGTTCGACATAGCGCGGTTCAATTATTTCTGCAAGAGATCTTCTTGAGAGCTCTCTTGGTGGCCGCCCTCCAACGCCTGGGACTTCAATGCTTTCGTCATCGTTGGTAAATTCAGCAACAGAACAACCATGTTTTTGTTTTATTTCCTCTGCTTGTGGTGTGGGAGTTCTTAATGCTTGTGCAATATCGCTTGTGACTTGATCGCCAGCGATGGGGATGACTCCTGTATGAACAATTGAACCAGAATTGAATATCGCAATATCGGTAGTTCCACCTCCGATGTCAACTAAACACACACCAAGATCTTTTTCATCATCAGATAAAATGGAATATGAGCTAGCTAATTGCTCTAACACAAATCCGTCTACAGACAATCCACAGTTTTTAACACATTTTTCAATATTTCTTAATGCACTATTAGAGCAGGTTACAAGATGTACTCTCGCCTCTAGTCTTACTCCTGACATTCCTAGTGGCTCCTTAATACCATCTTGATCATCTATTACATATTCTTGAGGCAAAACATGCAACACTTCTTGATCTGAAGGGATTGAGACAGATGATGCAGACTCAATAACTTTTTCAATATCAAATGGTTTAACTTCTTTATCTTTAATCCCAACTATCCCTTGGGAATTAATGCTTTTTATATGACTACCTGCCACTCCAACATAAATTGATTTAATCTTATCTTCTTGAATTGATTGAGCTTGTTCAACAGCTTTTTTTATTGCATCAGTCGTAGCTTCTATATTAACAACTACTCCCTTTTTAAGACCACTCGATGGGTATGATCCAAGTGAGATAATTTCCAATTGGCCATTTTCATCTCTTGTGCCTACAATACATACAACCTTTGATGTTCCAATATCAAGCCCAACAACAATATTTGAATTTTTTGAATTACCCATTCTTTAATGCCACTCCATCTTTGTATCTTAAATCTATCATACTAGGTATTTTATTATTAATGCTCAAATAATCTAAGGTTTCTTTGAATAGTTTAAATTTTTTATCATTTAAGTTTTTACCAAGCCTTATATCGGTCTTGCCAATACTCAATGCCCAGCCAGATATGTGATTGTATTGAACAAGGTCTAGAGTGTTAAAATTTTTTATATTATTGGTATTTAGGAAGTTAATTATTTTTAAAACATTAGAAAGATCATCAATTTGCCCATTAACTCTCAGAATATTCTCATCACCAGATGAATGCTTGAATCTATTCAGGCTCTCATCAACATAAAAAATGTTATTTAAAATAAATAGGGGTTTTTTGGAGACAATATTAATTTCAATACTGTTTAAAAACGGTGATTTTCTAAGGGTGTAACCTTCTACCCAGTCTTGTTTGTCAATTAACAACGAGAATGAGGCCATTGAGTCTATAGTTTTAGCTTCATCTATGAATTCAAACTGTGATTTAAATTTAGGCTTATCTTCAAAAGAAATTTTAATGTCAAAATTTGTAAAAGCATTGATGCTTAAAAATATTAAAAATAAAAGTCTATTTTTTTGCATTTATTATTTTTTTTACTAGCTGTAAGTAAGAAATATCTATTAATTTTGCTGCCTTAGGAACACAGCTATGTGATGTCATTCCTGGAGCTGAATTTATCTCAATTATAAAAAATTTTCCGTCTCTATTCTGCATAAAATCAATACGAGCCCAGCCAAAACAATCTAGCGCATTAAATGCATTTAGAGCCATTTTTTTTAATTCTTTTAACTCGATTTCATTTAGATTAGCTTCAACAAGAGATGTATTATTTGAAATATATTTTGCATCATAGTCGTAAAATTTATTAGTTGTAATAATTTCTATTGGGGGCAAGCACTGCCCATCAAGAACTGAAACTGTAATTTCTTTTCCTACAATTAAGGTTTCAAATATAAATTCTCTATTCGCATTTGTGCATTTTGCTATAGCTTCTTCAAAATTAGATAAATTTGATATCTTGAAGATATCTATGCTTGAGCCCTCCTCTGAAGGCTTTACAAAAAACTCCTCGCCAACTTGAGAAACTACATTATGGTATAGGTTTTCTAAACCATCTTCTAAAAATGCTTCGTGCAAATTATTTACAGCCATCCATTCTGGAGTTGCAATTTGTTTTGTAGATAAGATCTCTTTGCAAAGTCTTTTATTCCATGTCTTAGAACAAGCGTTTTGACCTGATCCAGTAAATTTTATATTTTTTTTAACAAGAAACTTTTGGAGTTCTCCGCCCTCTCCCTCGTGCCCATGAAGAGCAATAAAAGCAATATCATAAATATCTAAATTAGGAAGCTTTTGCAATGAAGTAAAGTCTACTAAGACTGCTTGAATTCCAGCTACTTCTAAACTATTTTTAACAGCTCTTCCGCTAATAAGGGAGATTTCTCTCTCAGCCGAGCTTCCTCCACAAATAACAACAACCTTTGTTATATTGCCCATTTTTCTCTTATTGATTCACACACATTGGAAACACTGCCTGCTCCTTGTGTAACAAAAATATCAAAATTATTTGAATTTGATTCAATATAGTTATTAATTTTGTCATGTGAGTTAATGTAATGGCAATTAAGATGCCCTATTTGTTTTAATGAGTGAACTAAAGATTTTGAATTAATGCCTTTTATTGGTTTTTCACTTGCAGCATATATGTCTAAAATAATTAAGGCTTTTGTCTTAATTAATACATTGATAAACTCGTCGAAAAGCTGAGCAGTTCTCGAGAAACGATGTGGTTGAAAAATTATACATACTTTTTTTGAAGGAAATTCTTGCTTGATTGCGTTAATATTTGATAAAACCTCTAATGGGTGATGTCCATAATCATCTATTAACAACTTGCTTTTACCGTTGATAAGAAGATTATGTTTTTCATAACGCCTCCCAACGCCAGAAAATTCCTTTAAGCCCTTTTTAACTTTTGATATTGGCAACCCTTCTTCGATACTTACAAGTGCTGCAGCAGCAGCATTGTATACATTGTGTTTACCTGGGCATGGTATTTTAAAGAAATAGGTTTTATCTTTATCCTTGTGAAATAAGGAAAAAGATTGAAAGCCATTTTTATATGAAGTCTCTTTAATTTGAAAGTCTGACGATTTTGTAAAACCAAATGTAATTTGTTTTCTAGATATTGACTTAGATATTTTTTTTATATTTTTATCATCATTATTTAAAACAATATATCCAAAAAATGGAACATTATCTAAAAAAGTTATGAACGCGTTTAAAAGGTTTTCGAAGTTATTGTCATAATGAACCAAGTGGTCATCGTCAATATTGGTAACTATTGCTGCATTAGGGTGAAGGTGTATAAAAGACCCGTCGCTTTCATCCGCCTCAGCCATTAAATAAGTCCCACTACCTAAATCAGAGTTGTTCTCAGTACTTAAAACCTTTCCTCCAATAACATATGTAGGGCTAAGATCGGCCTCGCTAAATATTTTAGCAAGCATGCTGGTGGTTGTTGTTTTACCATGACTCCCTGCTATTGCAATACTGTCATACCCCCTCATTATACTACCCAGCATTTCTGCTCTTGGTATGGTTGTAATCCCAAGCTCTTTTGCTTTTAGCACTTCTGAATTTGATTTGTGAATTGCTGAGGATAGTACTAATAAATCTACGTCTTTTAAATTAGACTTGCTGTGACCCTGGTAAACTTTTGCACCTTCATTTCTTAGCTTATTTAAATCTGCTGAAATTGTTATATCTGATCCAGAAATCTTATACCCTTTTTGCAATAATACTCTTGCAATGCCAATCATTCCAGCACCACCAATACCAACAAAATGGATTTTTTTTATTTTTTTAAATGCGTTCATATATTTTCAATAATAGCATTTGCTATTTGATTGCTAGCATGGAAATGTTTCTGATCTCCTTGTTTTTGCCACTCTTTGTATAGCTTTTCTTCATTAATTTTATTAATAAGATTCTTTAGATCCTCTACCCCATTTTTTTCTTGATGAATTATACCCAGGTTACTATTCACTATATGTTCTGCATTGAATAGCTGGTGGTTATCTATGGCACTTGGTAGAGGTATCATCAAGGCTCCCTTAGACATTGAAGAAACTTCAGAAATTGTAAGTGCTCCTGATCTACATACTACATAATCACACCAATCTACTTGCTCACTGGGGTCATCAAAAAACTCCTTAACTACACTATTAATGTTGGATTTTTCATACAATTGATTAACTCCATGTTTTTTTCCAATCCCACATTGATGCCTAATCTCAACTTCAAATTTATTGTTGCTAAAACAAGTTGGTAAGATTGTATTTAAATATTGAGAACCTTGGCTACCTCCTGTTATATAAATTTTTATAATATTGTTTTGGGCAACATAGGTTTTATTTCTTGTAAAACTATCCCTTACTGGATTTCCATAAACCTTGCTATTTTTTTGAGGTTTAATTAAAGGGAAGCCTAGGAAATTAATTACAGCAAATTTTGAAAGCAGCTTATTTGCTGACCCCATTACTGAATTTTGTTCCTGAGTGAACACTTTCACACCAGATATTAGTGATGCAATACCAATTGGTACAGTTATAAATCCACCAAAACCAACCATGGCTTTGATCTGATTTTTATTAATAAATTTCCATATTGTAAATATTTTAGAAATTATATTTATAGATGAAAAGATTTTATTAAATAAAGATTTACCTCTTACGCCATCTATGTTTATTTCTTTATATTCAAAATCCAAGCCTTTAAGTGCATTTTTTTCAATTTGTGAACCATTGCCAATAAAAAAAACTTTGTTACCTTTTGATAAAAGTTTCTTTCCAACCTCAATGGCTGGGTAGACATGTCCGCCTGTTTTAGCAGCCGCAATAATGATATTCATTAGACTATACTAATTTATTTTCATTATTTATTCTAAGAACAATTGCTACTAAAGACATCATTATGATTATGCTTGTTCCCCCATAGCTAATAAAAGGAAGTGTAAGGCCCTTAGTGGGTAGCAATCCTATATTAACAGCAATATTAAATAAGGACTGAGAAGCAAAAAGTATCATTGTTCCAAAACAAACTAAGCCCTGAAACACTCTTCCAAAATTAATGCAATCTATAGCAACTTTGAGAATTCCAAAAAAAAGAACCATATATGCAGTGATTAAAATTATTCCACCTATCACCCCAAGCTCTTCTACTAAAATAGCAAATATAAAATCAGTGTGAGCCTCTGGTAAAAAAAAGTTTTTTTGAAAACTATTGCCGAGCCCTAGCCCAGTCCAGCCACCTTGACCAATACTTATCAAGGAATTTGCTAGCTGATAGCCACTTCCAAATACTACCTCCGAGTCAAATGGATCTCTAAAAGCCATAACTCTTGCAATACGCATGGGTGAGGTCGAAATGGCGGCAGCGCCTAATAACAACATAAGCAAAGAAAGAAGAGAGAACTGAAAAAATGATATGCCTGCATAAAATAAAATAGCAACAACAACAAGGCAAATTATTGCAGTAGACCCTAGGTCGGGCTGAGACATAATCAGTAAAGATATTACTGAAAGAAGCGTTAATGGCTTTAAAAAATTTCTAAATGAATAGAGTTCAGATGCTCTACGAAAACAATAACCTGAAATATAAATTATAAGACTAAATTTACAAATTTCAGATGGTTGTATTCCAATAGAACCAAGCCTTATCCATCTTATACTTCCATTAACCGAAGACCCTACATTGGGAACAAAAAGTGCAATAAGTAATAAAATACTGATTAAGACTAACAGCCAATCTATTTTTAAAAGAAAGTTTGATGGGATTATTAGAAATACAGACATTGATACCAAACCAACTGAGACGAATAAAAGTTGACGAGAAATATAATAAAAAGGATTTAAGGTTTGCTCTTCTGCAATATAAATACTAGCAGAAGAGATCATAATTAGCCCAAGTAAAACAAGAAATATAAATGGGAATATTATTAAGTAGTTGTTTTTATCTATACTGCTCATAATTTTTTTTCTTTGAGCAAGTAATTAAAGTGGCTGCCTCTATCTTCAAAATTATTATAATCTAGCCCACTTGGAAAGCCAGGAGAAAAGAGTATGCCGGCATCTTTTATGGAGCTTAAATAATTTATTACGCCCTCTAGATTAGAGAAAACTTTTATATTTTTATGAAAAATGCATTTCAATAGTTCATCGGAATGCTTTCCAAAAATAATAACTTGTGATGGCTTAGAGATATGTATTTCAGGATAGTTCTCTTTTCTTGGGTCGCCGCAAACAATTAAAATAAAATCACTGCCATTAAAATCAGAGTCTGCTTTATTGAGCGCATATCTCAATGAGCTGGTATTAGTTGATTTTGAATCATTGATAATATTTTTAGAAACATATTCACGTCTATACGGTAGATTTTCTAAACTAAAATTTTTACTTTGAACTCCTGTTATCCACTTAGAGAGGGAGTATGGATCAGTCTCCTCGCTAAATTTCTTTGCAGTTTTTATTTTTTGCTTTGAATTAAAATAATTGGTGAAAGACCCATGATAATCGAGATGATCTGGTTCAATATTAAGAAGAATGCCATAGTCAAGTTTATTTACTTTCATTTTATCAAGCTGGAAGCTTGAAAGTTCTATTATTGAGTATTTTGCACCATTATTTAAATAATCAAGAACTGGTTCGCCAATATTTCCGACAAGATTTACCTCAAATCTTTCTTTCAAAATTTGTGATAAATGAAAGCAGGTTGTGCTTTTTCCATTCGTTCCTGTAATGCCTATTTTTATTGACCTGTCTTCATTAAAAAATATATCTATATCTGTGATAACTTCTGTATGGATTTGAATATCATCGAATATTTTTCTTGAGATCCCTGGACTGCAGAAGACTTGATCATAATCTTGAATATTGTATTCAAAATTATATTTTTTAATATTTGCATCATATATATCAAAACTAATATTCTTTTTTTCTAGGTAGCGCTTAAAAGATGCTCCTGTTTTGCCAAAACCATAAATCAAGGCTTTCATTGGCTATAACTACCTTAGTTTTAGTGTTGCTAAAGCAATTAGGATTAAAACTAAAGTGATAATCCAGAATCTAACAATTATCTTTGGTTCAGGCCAACCTTTAAGCTCAAAATGATGGTGAATTGGTGCCATTAGAAACACCCTTTTTCCTCTTATTTTATAGGATAAAACCTGGATAGCTACACTCAAAGTTTCAATTACAAATACTCCAGCCATGATTGCGAATACAAGCTCATGTCTTAACAAAACAGCCATCACTCCCAATATTGCACCAAGTGTTAGAGATCCTACATCACCCATAAATATTTGAGCGGGATAAGTGTTGTACCATAAGAAACCAATGCCTGAACCTATCAAGGCACCACAAAAAACTACCAGCTCACCAGATAATTCTAAATGAGGTAAATAAAGATAATCAGCAATAATTTGATTTCCCATACCATATGCTATTAACCCCAAGGCTCCAGCAATTAATACCGATGGAAGAATAGCCAAACCATCCAACCCATCTGTGAGATTTACAGCATTAGAAGATCCTATAAGAACAAAGCTACCTATAAAGATAAAAACTACTGCACTCATTGGAATTATATAGTCCTTAAAGAAAGGAACAATGAATGAGATCTCTGCTGAATTTTGATGAGAACTATATAGATATGAAAGTATTGCAAAAGAAAAAATAAACTGCATGACAATTTTTTGTTTGGATGATAAGCCATCTGAGCTTTTATTTTTTATCTTTAAATAATCATCAAGAAAGCCAATCAGTGCAAATAAAAGTGTAGTAATAATAACTACCCAGATATACCTATTACTTAAATCTGCCCATAAAAGAGTGGATATCAAAAGAGATGATATTATTAATATGCCGCCCATGGTTGGGGTCCCTGTTTTTTTATAATGGGACTTAGGACCCTCTTTTCTTACGAATTGCTCAAACTGGATTTGTTTAAGTTTGTTTATAAACATTGGTCCAAGAAGAATGGTTATCAGTAAAGCTGTAACTGTGCCACCAAGAGTTCTGACAGTTAAATACCTTAAAACATCAAAACCAGGATCAATATCAGTAAGAATAGTGCCCAAATACTCAAACATCGATAAACCTCTCCATTTTCATACCTCTTGATCCTTTCAATAAAATAATGTCTGTTGATTTTACATTGTTATAAATAAATTGTTTTAAATCTGATTCAGTGTCATAAAAATATCCATTATTTGGAAAATTTTCTATTGAAAATTTTGTATGCTCTCCAAAACCTATGAGCATATCAATATTTTTTTCACCAGCATATTGACCGATATCTTTATGAAATTCCTTAGAATTCAATCCTAGCTCTAACATATCACCAAGAATTAAGATTTTTCTACCTGAAAATGAAGAAAGAAATTCTATACTTTTTTTAACTGAGTCAGGGTTGGCATTATAACTATCATCAAACAGTGTAGAGCCATTAAACCACTTAAGTTTATTTAAGCGAGTTGTATATTTGTTAATAAATTTAATTGTTTTCTTAAAATAATTATTATCATTTTTTACTAAAAAACTTACAGCATAAGAAAACAATATATTGTTGATGTTGTGAAGGCCTATAAGATCAGTTTCTACATCCATGTCGATATTAAATTTAGTTGACTTTATTTTAAAACTTGATGATTCTTCGCTAATTATTTTAGTAGCATATATATCGCAAGTACTATCAAGACCAATGGTTATTATTTCAATATCTTTTCTAATACTTTTCCAATAATCTACATATTTTTTATTATCTCCTGGCACAATAAGGTATCCGTTTTCTCGTATATTTTGAACTAGCTCGGACTTAACTTTTAATACACCCTCTATATTTTCAAGATTTTCAAGGTGTGAGTTGCCAATGTTAGTAATAATACCTATATTTGGTTTTGCAATTGAGCTCAAATATTCAATATCTCCCATCTTTGATGCGCCCATCTCTAAAACAATATGGTTAGAATTTCTATTTGCTTTCATTATGCTAAGAGGCATACCTATTTCATTATTAAAGTTTTTGATTGTTCCTGATGCAGACAATAAGGTTTTTTTTAATATTTTTGTAGTTGTTGTTTTTCCATTGCTGCCGGTTATGGCAATTATATTTCCACTAAAACTGCTTAATATTTTTTTAGAGATGTCTCTTAGAGCTAAAATAGTGTTTGGAACGTAATAAATCTTTTCATCAAAATCTGAAATATCTTTTCGGTCGGCAATAACAATGCTTGCCCCTTTTTCTATTGCCTCATTTTTAAAGTCGTTACCATCAAAGTTTTGTCCTTTAATGCAGATAAAAAGAGAAGAATCAGATATCTCCCTTGAATCAATTGATATATCTTTAATATCTTTCAACACAGGTATATTTAAATTTATATAACTTGTTAGCTCGTCAGAATTAGATATAAATTTCATGTATTACCTCGTGATCACTAAAGTGAACCTTCTTTCCCCTTTCCTCTTGCGTAAGCTCATGACCTTTGCCTAAGATAATCAAGCATTCATTATCTTTAAGGAGGTTTGCGCCTTTTTTAATTGCAGATTTTCTATCTTCTATAATAACAACATTGCCAAGATCATTTCCCCTTGTGGCATCTTTAGATATTGAATCAAAAGATTCTGTCCTACTATTGTCAGATGTAAAAATTACTAGGTCAGAATATTTCAATGCTGTCTCTAACATTAATGGTCTCTTCTCCCTGTCTCTGTCTCCCCCACACCCAAAGACACTTATAACTCTATCAAATTGTGTATTGACTGAGTTTAAAACATTTTTAAATCCATCAGCATTGTGAGCATAATCAATAATGACATTTTTTGGTATATTTGAAATAAACTCCATCCTTCCCTTGGGAAGTCTTAATTTATTCACTTTAATATCAGTGAAAGCTTTGGACCCATAAATATTTAGAATCGAAATAAGTGCGAATGAAAAATTTAAAATATTAAAATCTGGAAACATTTTTGTTGAAAAAGATAATAATTTGTCTTCGTGCTGCAATGAAAAAATTGAATTAGTAGCGTTGCATTGATCTATTGAAAGAAAGAAATCACATGATTTATCAACTTGACTAAATGATTTAAATTTAGATTTTTGAACATCTTTATATTCATTTTTTATTCGACTGGAGTCCAAATTAATAATTACATTGTTGTCTGCGGTAATATCTGAAATCATAAGTTTTGAGGCAATATAATTTTGAATATTTTGATGAAAATCAAGATGGTCACTTTCAATATTTAGTATTGATGATATATCAAAATTTAGACCTTTTAATCTGTTCTGCTTTAAGGCATGCGAAGAGACCTCAAGGCATATATTTTGACTTCCTTCTGATTTATTCAGAAAAAGATAATGAAGTATCGAAAACAGATCAGGGGTTGTATTCCTGGTTTCTTGAAACTTTTTCAACGAATTGCTCAAAAAGCCAAGTGTTCCAATATAAATAGAGTTCATACTCATAGAAAGAAGCATTTGATGACATAAATATGCTGTGGTAGTTTTTCCATTAGTTCCTGTAAACCCAAAGATTTTATATTTAGATAAATTGATCTCATAGAGCTCGCAGAGAAATGGAAGAATTTGATTTTCAAGGCTACTCACAAAATAGATATTTTCTTCCTCTGATTTATAGTTTGGGTCATCGTGAAAGACAAGCGAAGCACCTCTACTTAATGCATCAACAATAAAATCTGAGCCATGACAATTAATACCTTCAAGTGCAAAGAAAACTGAATTTTGCTTTATATCTTTTGAAAAACTAGTTACGTGAGGAGAGATATTCTCTATTTTAATATTTTCTATAAATGTATTAATTTGTAACATTTCAGTACCCTAAGTAGTTAAGAGTGCTCTCAGCAATTTTTGAGAAAACTGGTGCTGCTACGGCACCGCCAGAATAGGTGTTTAAATTTGGGTCTTCTATTGAGACAAGTATTGTCAATGAATCCCTTTGCAATGGGGCAATACCTACAAAAGATGCCCTGTAGGAATCCGACTTATAGCCAAGTGATGATACTTTGTGGACTGTTGATGTTTTTCCCCCAACCTTAAAATCTTTTACAATAGCTAACTTTCCAGTTCCAAATTCAACAACATCTGAAAGAGAATCTATAATAAAGTCTGCTGATTTCTTTGATATAACTTTTCTATGGCTCACATTCGTATCTTTTAATAAAATAAAATCTTTGTAAATACCTTCATTTGCAAAAACAGAATATGCCGTAGCTAATTGAAATGGGCTAACCTCAAAACCATATCCATATCCAAGAGCTGCAAGCTCTCTATCACTAATGCTATCTTTAAAATTCATATATCCATATGAAGATGATGGAAAATTAATTGATATTGGTTTTGTAAAACCAAAATTAAGATAATTATTTTTTAAACTATTATAGCCCAACATTAATGCTATTTTAGAAGCTCCAACTTGGCTTGAATAAGCTATTATTTCATTTGGTTTAAGTTCTTTATAATTTTTTGGATCAGTTATGACTTTGTTATTTAAAATATATCGTTGAGGTGTTTCTAGAAACTCGTTCCTATCTATAATATTATTCTCAATAGCAGCAGAAATTGTAATTGGCTTCATGGCAGATCCAAACTCATAGGCGTCAACCAAGGCTCTATTTTTTTGGATAGCTCTCATAGGATCATTCGGATTATAGGATGGGTAGCTTGCAACGGCTAGTATTTCACCACTTGCATTATCTAAAACTATAACACTACCTGACTTGGCATCATTGCTCTCAATGCCTTCTGCTAAATATTTATATGCAAAAAATTGTATAGTTGAGTCTATTGTAAGGGTGATATCTTTTCCTTGAGTTTCTTTTAGAACCTCAATTGGCTTAGATATTATTTCTTGCTTTGCATTTTTGTATAACTTTTCCTTACCATCAAGACCGGATAGTAGGTAGTTATAGCTTTTTTCCATTCCTTCTTGTGGGCCATCTTTTCCATAGAACCCGATCAAGGGAGATATTTGCTCTCCGAGAGGGTAATGCCTGCTGTGTCGAACTTCAATCTCAATTCTATTTAATTTAAGGTTTTTAATAGCCAAATAATCAGATGCCGAAATGTTTTTCTTTAGCAATGTTTTTTTTGAGAACTTCTTCTTAGCTTGATATTTATCAGGTATTTTAATTTTGTCCTTTAAGCTTCGAAAGTCATCAGGATTTAACCCGCTCAGCGCATAAAGATCATAATTAACAATCGAAATAGCTAGTGGAAAATTATTTCTATCATAGATACCTCCTCTCACAGCCCTGGTTTCTCTGTATTTGATATATCTTTTTTTACCTTCCTCCTGAAGAAAAACTCCATCTGATATATTTAAAAATATTAATTTAGATAAAACTGTAACAGTAGAGATTATTAATACTGCACATGTAATAACAAGCCTTAAATTTAGTAACTTATTTTTTCTCTTCATCAATTATAATTATTTTTGTTTTTTGTTTAGACATGCCAAGTACTTCCTTGGATTGCTTCTCTATAAGCCCTACTGAATTTTCTGCATAGTATTGAGTTTGAAGTCTTAGATTTAAATCTTTAAATCTCTCATATTCAATTTGTAAATTTTCATTATTTAGATGTAATTTCGAGACCTCCCAGGATAATTTAACCTTTTCAAGTGATAAGAAAGTTATCAATATAGAAAGTAGAGCTATTAAAAAAAAATTAGGTCTTAGTGTCATAATTTCTTAAAGACTCTCATGATTGCGCTTCTTGATCTAGGGTTAATGTTGACCTCATCTTCAGTGGCCCTAATTTTTTTTGCAATGCATTTAAACTCTTGACTCTTAATGGGGTTGATTGGTATATCTTTTGGGTACTCTACATTATGTGGCTTAAAAAAATTTTTTACTAAATTATCTTCAAGGGAGTGAAATGATATTACAACTATGATTCCATTTTTTTTTAGAAGTTTCTTAGCTTGCTGAAGTGAGTCAGTTATCTCATTTAGCTCGTTGTTAATAAATATACGAAATGCTTGAAATGATTTTGTAGCAGGGTGTATTTTCTTTCTTGAGCCAGGATAACAATCTTTGATTAAATTTGCTAAATCAATTGTATTAACTATTCTTTTTTTTTCTCTAAAATCAATAATTGCTTTAGAAATAAGCTTGCCATGCTTTTCATCACCATAGCTATATAGAACATTCAATATTTCATCAAATGTAGCATTATTAATCCAGTCTGATAATGGTATACCTCTTTTTGTATTGAATCTCATATCAAGAGGCCCATTTCGCATAAAGCTAAAACCACGCTCACCGTTATCAAGATGAGTCGAGCAAGTGCCTAAGTCATAAAGAATGCCATCAATAGAACCTTTTTCAAAATATTTGTTTAAAGAATTAAATGATTCATGCTTAATTGAAAAATTATTTTCTTTAAATTTTTTAGCAAATTCACAAGCCTCAGCATCTTTATCAAATGATGTTAGTTTGCCTTTGGATGATATTTTATTTAAGATTTTTGAAGTGTGGCCACCTCTTCCAAAAGTGCAATCAATATAACTACCATCTAAATTGGTTATAAGGAATTCAACTGATTCTTCCAGAAGGACTGGAAAATGAAGCATTTTAATCTACTTGCTTTCTCATAAAAGTAGGCACATCGAGGAAGTTTATTTCCTCTGCAGACGATGTGCCAACTTTTTGACTTGATTGTTTATCTCTATTTAATCCAACTGGATTTAGTTTAATAGAGGGTTGATGATTATCTATTGCAAGTGCAGGCCCTCTTTGATCAACTCCAGTTGCTACAATAGTAACTAGTAGATCTTCTTCAACTGAGTCGTCATAAACAAGACCATAAATAATATTAGCTTCTTCACTACAAATTTCATCAACAATATCTGCTACATCAGTTTGATCATTTAATGTAGGTTCTTTTGCGGTAATGTTAACCAATACACCTCGAGCATTTTTAAGGTTGATATCTTCAAGAAGCTCACTTTTTACAGCTTGGGTTGCTGCTTCTATTGCTCTATCTTTTCCGTTAGATCTTCCTGTTCCCATCATTGCAATGCCTTTTTCTGACATAACAGTTTTTACATCAGCAAAATCTACATTGATGTGGCCTTTTTTCATAATGATGTCTGATATACCTTGAACTGCGCCTTTAAGCACGTCATCTGCCTTAGCAAATGCTTCTTGCATAGGAGTGTTGCCACCCAGAATTTCATATAGCTTTTGATTTGGAATTGTTATTAAGCTATCCACTTCTTCGACTAGAGATGCAAGCCCTTTTTCAGCTGCTGACATTCTTCTTTTACCTTCAAATTTAAATGGTTTTGTTACTACTGCAACTGTTAAAGCTCCCATTTCTTTTGCTATAGAAGCAATGACAGGGGCCGCTCCCGTTCCAGTTCCACCACCCATGCCTGCTGTAATGAAAATCATATCAGCTCCGGACAATAACTCTTCTATTGCTCCTCTATCGCTCTCTGCCGCTTTCCTGCCTATATCCGGATCTGCACCAGCACCTAATCCTTTAGTCAGGCCATTGCCAAGCTTAAGAGAAATTGCACCATTTGCTTCAGATAATGCCTGGGTATCAGTATTAGCACAAATAAAATCAACACCATCAATATTATGGTTGATCATATGAATCACAGCATTTCCGCCCGCACCCCCAACTCCAACAACTTTTATTTTTGCATTTTCAATTTCTTGTCCAATAACTTCCCAATTCATAATAATCCCCTATTTAAAATGACATTGATTTAATTGTCTCTGGTAAAACAACATCTAAAATTTCTGTGGATAGAGATCCTCCTGTCTGTCTTAAAGACCAGTTCTCCTCTTCCCAAATCTCAAATTTATTACCCATGCCTACTAAACATAATTTTTTCTTATTATCTATTTCAGCATACTCTCTTAACTCAGATGGAATTAAGACTAGCATTCTTCCGGATGGGTCGAATTCGTTGACACTAGCATTTCCTAAAATGGTCCATTGCAATTTCCTTACAATTGGATCTAGGCTCTGAAGTGATTTAAGGTAACCTGAAAGATTCTCCCACTCAGATCCAAAGTATACTTTTAGTGAGGGGTATTGTGGATCTCTAGTTATTATGATGCTCGTTTCGTTGTCAGATAACAAACTTGCTCTATATCTAGCAGGCAAAGCCACTCTTCCTTTGCTATCTATTGAAACTGAGTTAAATCCGTACATGTTAAAAAGTATATAGCATTATTTACACACTTTAAACATTTATTTTCACACATTTACACACCTATGTGAGAAGGAGTTGGTCTGTAAGCCGGATTCTGTAATCAACGGTCATCTATCTCGATATTATGTTGCCATAATACTCTAGCAACCTACCCAAATCCCAGGCGAGCAGCCTGATAAGATTTCTATTTGGTTTTGCTTCAGGTTGGGGTTTACAATGCCTTAAATGTCTCCACTTAAGCGGTGGGCTCTTACCCCACCATTTCACCCTTACCAATAAAGATTGGCGGTATATTTTCTGCTGCACTTTCCGTAAGCTCACGCTCCCCAGGAGTTACCTGGCACCTTGCCCTATGAAGTCCGGACTTTCCTCTGAATAATCAGCGACCGTTCGACCAACTCATAGATATTATAAGCTGTGAAATAAATTTTATAAATCCATAAGTGATTTATATATATCTCTTTTTGATTCCCCTGTAACCATTGACAAAAGTTTTGCTGCATCTTTTGGGGGAAGTTTTTCAAGAAATGCAGATTTAATTTTATTGTCTATATTAATATTACTAAAATCTTCACGCTTCATATCTATCACCAGCACAACTTCGCCCTTAAGGGTTATTTTATTATTATTGATCATTTGCAATAACTCATTTGCATTACCTCTGATAACCTCTTCATGAAGTTTTGTCATCTCCCTACATATAGAAATACATATACCAGAAGAATAGAGTTCATCTAAAATTAGAATAGTATCTGGTAGTCTTTTAACAGTCTCAAATAAAATAAGCGTATGTTTCTCATTAGAAATATCATTTAAGAATTGCACTTTTTGATTTTTCTTCCTTGGGATAAAACCAAGAAATAGAAAGCTTGAAGGAGGCATGCCTGATAAAACCAAAGCATTAATAACACTTGAAGGACCTGGTAGAACAGTAAATTTCTGATTCTCTTTTATACATTGTGTAATTAAGTGGTAGCCTGGATCTGAAATTGCGGGCATTCCAGCATCGGAAAGAATAGCAATATCATTATTTTGCTTGAGAAGATCAAGTATTTTTGGAGCTACTTGGCTTTCATTGTGCTCATGTAACGAGCTAACAGCTTTTTTAATTTCAAAGAAGTTTAGAAGTTTTATTGTATTTCGTGTATCTTCAGCATAAATGAAATCTATTTTTTTTAGAACATCAATTGACCTAAGTGATATATCATTTAAGTTGCCTATTGGGCTGGCGATAAAATATAACATTTGAATATAAAAATTTATGAAACTTAGCTTAACATTTTTTTTATTAATTGCATTTATTGCGACAGGCTGTGTCACTAATAATTTAAATACTCAGAAAAATTATATAAGCAGTGTTGAGCTATTTGCTAATAGTAATGTATTAATTGCATCAAAAGATCGATTAAAACTTGAAGTAATAATAGATAAAACTCTTTCATATTATAGTCTTGATAAAGAAGAGCTTGATATTATAAATAAGTATCTCCCTCTTCTAGAAAAAGACATTCAATCAAATGTTAAAACTGCGCTTAAACAAGTAGAGATATTTAAGGGAAGCAAATCATATAAATCTATTTTCAATACTAACGAAAAAAATAAAGATATTCTTATAAAGTTATCTTTAAATTCTGGCTATCCTTTTAATTTAGAGTTTAATGATTCAGGTATTTTTATTGATGAAAACCTCATAGATTCTGTACATTATGGTTTTTGTAATTCTTATTCTCAGGATCAAAGGTCATTAATAGAAAAAGTTGTATTCGATGGATTCCAGAAAGATGAAATACTAGTTATTTATGGCAAAAATTTTGAAAGCTATATTTCCTACTTAAGACTAAACTTCCCATTTGCATCGTTTGCTGAAATTACATCAAGCAACTACGATGAATTTGTAACTGAAGTACTTAATATACAAGAGAGCAAGGGTCGAAAAAATGCTATTCAGGCATTAGATAAGAATACCAATCTAGTTTTTTTGCCACGAAAAAACCAGAATTTAAGAAAAATATTTATTATCTTAGATTATCGGGATGCTAAGGCAGTTGTTCCCATTCTCAAAAATTATGTTCTAGACTTCCCTATTTATGCTACAAATGACTTGCTGTATGGGATAACTGATCCGAAGAAAATTTTAGACTTTGAAGGCTTATTCTTTCCATTGGATTCAAAAACGATATCTTTGTTTATGAGTCAAGATCTAAAAACAGGTACTTTAAAAGATGAATTTAATAAATCTATCTTGAAAGATATGCTTTTTCAACAAAAACTGAATGATGCGGGTATTAAAAAATCATATATAAAAACGGCATTATCGGATATTGAATTTGACCTTAATAGCTGTAATGAGAGGATAGTATCCATCTCACCTGTCGGAAATAGCTAAAAGCTATTCTTCTTTAAGATCTCTTTCTAGTGAAGAAAGGCTGTCGAGAAAACCAGGACGCTCAAATACTTTTTTCTGATAATCAAGGAGTGGTTTTAGATGTCTATTCACTGGAAGTTTTATACCGATAGATGGCAGCCTCCACAATATAGGAGCAAAACAGCAATCTACTAGAGTGAATTCATCACTCATAAAGAATTTAAACTCTTTGAAGGTGGGTGCGATTGATGATATTTCATGAAGTAACTCCTCTCGAAGCTTCATCATTTCTTTTTCAGAAAGTTTTCCTTCAATTAAAGTATCAACCATTGGACACCATTCTTTATCAATACGTAACATTAAAGTTCTGCTATTAGCTCTTGCAACTGGATAAACTGGTAAAAGTGGAGGATGAGGAAACCTTTCATCAAGGTACTCCATCATTACTGAAGGATCGTGAAGAGCAAGATCTCTATCTACTAGAATCGGCAGCTTGTGGTAAGGGTTGATGGACAATATTTCCTCAGGTGTATCTTCAAGAGTAGACTCTCTAATCTCAGCTGTAATATCTTTTTCAGCCAAAACAATTCTTACTCTTTGGCTATAATGGTCATCTCTATCCGAATATAAAATCATAATTTTTTCCTATCTAACACTTAGTGGTAGTCTTTTTGATACTCTCTATATAGAAGAGAGGCTAAAGTTGTAAAGATTACAAAGAAGAATATAACATACCAACCTATCCTTTCCCTTTCTGCTTTTGCTGGTTCTCCAACATAAACGAGGAAATTAGTAATATCATAAATTAGGCCATCAAACTCTTCTTGAGATAAGCTCCCCTCGCCATCAGAAACTTTCAAATAGCCACATTTTTCTTTAGTAACAGTATCGCCATTTTCGTTTCTTTTCTCTCCACCATTCTTACCTATAATTGGTATATTTTTACAGACAAGCTTTTGATTGCCCTGGAGGTCTGCTAAAACATTTGGCATTGCAGTTCCTGGGTATACAAGATTATTCACTCCATATTGCTTAGATGAGTCTTCATAATAAGCTCTTAGGTAAGTATAAACCCAGTCATCTCCTTTAGATCGTGTCACTAAGGTGAGGTCAGGTGGAGCTACGCCAAACCATTCCGCAGACACCTCTTTCTCCATGGAGCCTTTCATCAAATCACCAGGCCTTACAGATGAATCAAAAATTAGATTTTCTGCAAATAATTCCTCAGGAATATTCAAATCTTTTGCAACTCTATTCCATCTAGAATATTGCAATGAGTGACATCCATAACAGTAGTTAAGAAAAACTGCTGCACCTCTCTGCAAAGACTCTGTATCATTTAACGAATAGTTAAAATCATCACAATCCCCATAATCCTTACAAGGACCACCCTCAGCAGCTGAAATACTTCCTATGAAAAAAACCAACACGAAAAGTGAAAGAATCTTTAATAAATTTAAACTTAGTAAGTTAATTGTATTCATAAACGATCAGGTACTATCTTGGTAGTTTCAAATTTTGTATAAAAAGGCATTAATAGAAAAAAAGCAAAATATAATATGGTACATATCAAACTCATTGTTTTTCTTACTTCGGTAACACCCACAGTCCCTAAATAGCCTAGCGTTATAAAGCTTATTGCAAACAAGGCTAGTGCGATTTTACTATAAATTCCCTTGTATCTAATTGAAGCGACATTACTTCTATCAAGCCACGGCACAACAAAAAATATAGCTACTGCTGAGCCCATAACAATTAACCCACCCAATGGGTCTGGGATAGCTCTTAACATGGTGTAATATGGTGCATAGTACCAAACTGGTGCTATATGCTCAGGTGTAACAAGTGGATTAGCTTCCTCAAAATTAGCCATTTCAATAAAGTAGCCTCCTCCTTCGGGAAAGAAGAACATTATGATTGCAAAAACAGTCATGAAAACACCTATTCCGACCAAGGCATTTAAAACTTTGTAAGGGAAAAAAGGTACGCTATCAAGCGGTATGCCGTCATCATCTAAATGCGCTTCTATATCAACTCCTTCTGGGTTACCAGCACCAACCTCATGCAGAGCAACAAGATGAAGAAACACAAGCGCGATCAAAACTAATGGAAGCGCAACAACGTGAAGTGCAAAGAATCTAGAAACTGTAATGCCAGAAATGTAGTAGTCTCCCCTAACCCAAAGCTCAAGTGATTCACCTACATAAGGAATAGCACCAAATAATGAAATTATTACTTGAGCACCCCAATAAGACATTTGGCCATAAGGCAAAACATACCCGAGAAAACCTTCGGCCATCATTGCTAAATATATGGTGCAACCAAATATCCAAACTAGCTCTCTTGGTTTTTGATATGACCCATAAAGTAGGCCTCTAAACATATGTAAATAAACTACTGCAAAAAATAGCGAAGCTCCAGTAGTGTGCATGTACCTTATTACCCAACCATAATCAACATCTCTCATTATGTATTCAACAGATGCAAAAGCACCTTCTTCAGTATTTTCATAAGGCATAATCAACCATATACCGGAGACAATTTGAATGATTAATACAACTGAAGCTAGTGCGCCAAAAAGATACCAAAAATTAACTTTTTTTGGAACAGGGTGTTTAGATAAATGCCTTTCAAATGTATTAACAATGGGCAGTCTATGATTAACCCAATTAAATATATTAGAAAACATTTGATTCATTATTATGCAACTCCGTTATCTTCGCCAATGGTTAAAATATCACCATCAAAAAAATGTGGCGGAACTATTAAATTTGTAGGAGCGGGAACACCTTTATAGACTCTGCCAACTAAATCAAACATTGACCCATGACATGGGCAGAAGAAGCCACCAGACCAAGAGGCATCCCAAGCCTTGGGCTCTACTTCAGGGTAATATTTCGGTGAACATCCAAGATGAGTGCACACGCCAGTTAAAACTGAATACTCATTACTTTGGCTTCTAGTTGGTGATAAGTTTTTATATGGCTCATCAATTGAATCTGAATTAGGATCCGCCAGCTTTGGCAATGACTCTGCTAAGCCAATTAAGCTCTCCTCTGTATGCCTTACTATAAATACCGGTTGTTTTCTCCAAGCAACTTGTATTTGCTGACCATACCTTATTTTAGATACATCCACTTTAACAGATGCTCCAGATGCTTTTGCTTTTGCGCTTGGATTCCATGCGGCGATAAAGGGTGTTGCGGCAAACGGTATGCCGGATAGTCCAACTGCGCTAGTTAAACCAATTAAAACTTTTCTTCTTGTCTTATCTTTTTCTTGCATAAGCCTGTGGGTAGCTATGTGAATTTAATTTAAAAATCGGCAAGATTATAACATTAATAATCTCGGTAATCTTACTAAAAATATTAACGCTTAGAGAACTGTTTGCTCTTTCTAGCTTTTGCTAAACCAGGCTTCTTCCTTTCAACTCTTCTAGAATCTCTAGTAAGTAATCCAGCTTTTTTAAGTTGTGCTCTAAGCTCTTCATCAAATGAAAGCAATGCTCTAGAGATACCATGTCTAATAGCTCCAGCTTGACCGAAATTACCGCCGCCAGCTACCTTTATGTTTAAGTTAACCTTATCTGATAAATTTGTGAGTTCAAGAGGTTGTAGGACAAGCATTTGAGCAACTTTCCTTCCAAAATATACATCGAGAGCCTTGTCATTTACACTTATTGCTCCATCTCCTTTTGTTAGATAAACTCTAGCAGATGAGGTCTTTCTTCTACCGGTTGCGTAGTGCACTTCTGATGTCATAATTCGGGATTCCATTCTATAGGTTGTTGTGATTCGTGATCATGCTCTGAACCTGGAAAAACTTTAAGCTTTTTAACCATTGATTTTCCCAATTTATTTTTTGGTAGCATGCCCTTGATAGCATCTTCAATAACTCTTTCAGGATTTTTTTCAATTACCTCTCTGAAAGTTTTGGTCTTAAGACCTCCTGGATATAAAGAATGCTTGTAGTACTTTTTATCGTTGAATTTATTTCCAGTAACTTTAATCTTATCTGCATTTATAATTACAACATAGTCTCCACCATCAGTATGTGGTGTAAAT
Source organism: uncultured Gammaproteobacteria bacterium (assembly GCA_964523375.1). Lineage (GTDB taxonomy): Bacteria > Pseudomonadota > Gammaproteobacteria > Magnimaribacterales > D2472 > CAJQGY01. The sequence continues at coordinate 84,978 of CAZFYG010000002.1, forward strand.
GTTGGCTTATCTTTGCCTCTGATTCTATCAGCTACTTTGGTTGCTAGTCTGCCCAAAACTTTGTCTGATGCATCTACGATGAACCACTGTCTTTGAACTTCTTCTTTTTTTAATGCGAATGTTTTCATATACAAATAATAATAAGATGCGAATATTAATGTTTAGAGGGAAAATTAGCAATAATTTAATGCATTTAAATTAATTTTTTTTACTATTTAAATATTCACTTGTTTGCATCTCTTGGAGCCTGCTTGCACATCTACCCCAAAGTAAATCTAGTTTATCACCAGTATATATGTTTTCAGGTGTTATTTTCTCGAAGAAAAACTTGATCTTTATCTTATTTGCGTAGGCAATATCTATAAAAGAAATAAATCTTCGTACGATATCCAGCCTTGAATCATCAACTAGCTCAAAGTCATTTATAAAAATCCATTTAAACCTAGTGCACATTATTTTGTAGTCATTTGCTGCAGTTGGTTGAGAAAAAAATTTATTAAAAGATAACCAGACAAATTCTTTTCCATGATCTGAACAAGTAAAGCTTCTACCATTAATCTGAAGATCTTTGTTTGGCTCTATACCCTGACTAAAATTCTTACTAATTAAATTAGAAATTGCTTTATTTGATTCAGTTGTTGTATTTACTGAGTTTTTTCTAAAAATATTTATTAACCTATAGTCGTTCTGACCAACAAGTTTATGTATCAAAAATTTGGTTTGCATAAACTGCATCGCTTCTATAAATTTTCTTCTCTGTAAACCATTTTTATATAAATCATCAGGATGGGCATTTGATGATAAATACAGATAAATATTTCTCTTAATAAGCATTCTAATTATATTTGCCAAAATCATTGCATCTGCAACATCTTCAACTTGAAACTCATCAATAAAAATCACTTCATAATTACGATCCAAATAAACAACTACGCTTTCAAGTGGATTTTTTCTTCCTTTAAGCTCATCTAACTTGCTATGAATAAGGCTCATAAAATCGATATAATGAAATTCTTTTTTTTTCATTTGTAGGCTTTCAAAGAATGTCCTCAAAATTAGAGTTTTACCTCTTCCAACCTCGCCCCATAGATAAATTCCATTATTTATATTTTTATTTCTTGTTAACTGAAAAGTCTTTAAAAGAAAGGGTTTTTTCTTAGGTTGATTCTTTATAGCAATATCTATAAATTCTTTCTGAGCAATATCAGGATCTATGCCTTGGATTTTGAGCGCATCGATGATATTTTTGTTACTTAACATTAAAGGATTATGAAGTATATTCTCACTATTTTTACTATAACGATTTTTATCATAGGTTTGTTTACATTTTCAATCAATGAAAATAATAAGTTTGTAAATGCATCTAGCAAAGCTATTCCATCGGTTGTAACTATTTGGTCATTTCAAAACTCTCAGTACAAGAATAAATTAAACAGTATTGGTTCCGGTGTTATTTTTTCTTCTGATGGTTATTTAGTAACGAACTATCATGTAATAAGTGGAGCTAAAAATATTATTGTAAGAGTTGATAATATTGAGTTAGATGCGAAAGTTATCGGTTTTGATTCTAATTCTGATATTGCAGTTTTGAAGGTTGATCATGATAAAGATTTAGAGCCTGTATCTATTGGAAGTAGTGAAAGCCTAAGGGTTGGAGATGAGGTTTTGGCAATAGGAAACCCATATGGAATTGGGATCTCTGTTTCAAGCGGCATTATAAGCGCCACTGGAAGGGAGTATGGTAACCCTTATTTAAATCTTATTCAGACTGATGCTGCCATAAATCCAGGAAATTCTGGAGGAGCTTTAATAAATAATGAAGGTAATTTGATAGGCATTAACACAAAAATATTTTCTAAGACAGGTGCATACCAAGGCTTGGGGTTTGCAATACCATCTGAAAAAGTAACGCAAATAGCTGCAGAGATTATTAAATTTGGTGAAGTTAGAAAAGCATGGATTGGAAATTTTCGGGTAACATCATCAAGAGTGCTGCTAAAGGATGAGGTATTTCCATCTCTTAAGGTGGTAGAAATTGAACCTGGTCAAGGAATCTATCTTGAAGGTCTTAGAACGGATGACCAAATTATAAAAGTAAATTCTTTACCAGCCTCATGGAGTAACCTCACAAGCGCTATAAACTATTCTCTTCCAGGAGACTCAATCAATATAGACTTTATTAATAAGGAAGGTTTGCAAAAAATAACTGTGCAGGTATCTAGCTATAAAAAAGCAAGCTAATTTGGTAGCCTTGTAATATTGGCTCCAAGATAGTTTAGTTTTTCCTCAATTCTCTCATAACCCCTATCAATATGATAAATTCTATCAACAATAGTTTCACCATCAGCACACAAACCTGCAAGAATGAGGCTTGCTGAGGCTCTTAAATCAGTTGCCATTACAGGTGCTCCTGAAAGCCTTGAAACTCCTACAATATTTGCATGATTGCCAGATATTGAAATATCACAGCCCATTCTATTAAGCTCTTGAACATGCATAAATCTATTCTCAAAAACTGTTTCATTTATATATGAATTTCCTTCTGCAATAGCATTTAATACGGAAAATTGAGCTTGCATATCAGTAGGAAATCCAGGAAAAGGTGATGTCTCAATATTTACTGGTTTTGGCTTGCTATTCATAGAAAGCTTAATAAAATTATCTCCAGAATCAACTAATGCTCCTGCACTTTCAAGACTAGTAATCACACTCAAAAGCCTGGCAGGATTAATGCCATTAATCTTGACATCGCCACCTGTAACTGCAGCAGCAACAAGATAAGTTCCAGCTTCAATTCTGTCAGCAGGAATATCAAAAGATGTTCCCTTAAGCGACTCTACGCCATCGATTATAATTTCCTTGGTTCCTGCACCTTTAATTTGCGCTCCCATAGCATTAAGCAGTTCAGCTAAATCTTCAATCTCAGGCTCCATGGCTACATTAGTTAAAACAGTTCTGCCTTCTGCCAATGAAGCTGCCATCATAATGTTTTCGGTACCAGTCACGGTAACACCCTCAAAATTAATACTTGCGCCCTTTAGCCTCTCTGCGCTTGCTTCAATATAACCATTTTTTAGCTCTATGTTTGCGCCAAGTTTCTTTAAAGCTTCCAAATGAAAGTTAACTGGCCTAGATCCTATTGCACAACCGCCAGGAAGAGCTATTCTAGCTTTACCAAATTTTGCAACAAGTGGGCCAAGTACAAGAATTGAAGCTCTCATTGTCTTTACTAGCTCATATCTTGCTTCTGTATCATGAATTGTTGCAGATGAGAGAGTGAAATTCATTGACTCATCTAGGGTAATATTTGCTCCCATTGAACCCAGTAATTCAAACATGGTTGTGATATCTTGAAGATACGGAAGATTTTTTAGTGTTATTTCATCATCTGAAAGGATTGTAGCTGCAATCATTGGAAGTGCTGCATTCTTTGCACCAGAACAATTTATTTCACCCGATAGCCTCTTACCACCCTTTATTAAAAGTTTTTCCATATTATTTTATTTTAGTTTCCAAGCTTAAAGCGTGAAGCTCGCCTGATTCAAAATTATCTTTAAGAAGATTTAGAACCTTTCGGTGTTGTTGGATAATATTCATATTGTTGAAATATTTTGATGATATGGATACTTTGAGATTGCAAGAATCTCCAATAAATTTGACGTCTGCATCATCCATATCGCTTAGAATAATATTTGTAATATCTTCTTTATTCATCTATACCTGCATTACCAGCATCTGAAACCCAATTATCAATAGTTAGGGAGACGTCACCCTTGTGCTCATCTGCTAAAGCTCTAAATTGATTTCTAAATGTGAGGCCAAGATTTACACCATTAATAATTATATTGGTGATTGCCCAGCTTTCATCAGCTCTTCTCAATTTGTAGATAATAGGGTAAATGCTATCACCTGTATTAAGCTCTTGCCTGATTTCAATTTTCTTTAATTCGGGCGAAGCACTGTAATCTAAAAAAATCGTATTAATAGCCTGATCATCCCATTGAGCTAAGGTTTCGGCATAAGTGTCCAACAATGAATCTTTAAAAATTGTAACAAATTCAACTCTCTGTGCCTTGCTTGCCTGAGTATAGTATTTTTTACCCATTACAGAAGCAGATATTCTTCTAAAATCTATCATTGGTTCAAAAATTTCTTTGATTTTATCTTCAAAAAGCTCTCTATCTTTAGCAAAGAGCTGTTTATTATTTTTTAATGTTTTAACCATTAATTGGGCATTATCATCTATAAATATATATGGGTTTTCTTCTGCAGCAATCATGTTGCTAAAAAAAACAAATATGATTAAAAGAAAATAATTTTTATGATTGGTCAACATTGATTTATTATAACAGTTGGTAATAAATAAAAATTCACAAACTAATGAAAAAATTTAATTTTTTGGAATCAGCTAAGAAAACATTTGAAATAGAAGCAAGTGCTGTTTCGGATCTTTCAAATCAAATTAATAGATCCTTTGAAAAGTTATGTGAAGCTGCAATCAATCTTGATGGCAAGATAGTTATTATGGGTGTTGGAAAATCAGGGCATATTGGTCAAAAGATTGCTGCAACGCTTTCAAGTACAGGTACTAAATCAATTTTTATACATCCAACAGAAGCAGCTCATGGAGATATGGGGCTTATTGGCAAAAATGATTTAATTATTTTAATTTCTAATTCTGGTGAAACAGATGAAATTATAAATATTTTGCCTTCAATTAAGAGGTTATCAAATTGCATTGCCTCCATTACAAGTGACAATAAATCATCTATGGCTGTTGCATCTGATATCTCGATAGTTATAACCTCAAATGAGGCTTGTCCTCTTGATTTGGCGCCAACCTCTTCAACAACTGCAGCCTTGGCTCTTGGAGATGCATTTGCAATAGCTTTGCTTGAAGCTAAAGGATTTACAAAAAATGATTTTGCAAGCTCTCATCCAGCAGGAAAATTAGGAAAAAAATTAATTACGAAAGTCCATAACCTTATGCATAAAGATAATGCGCTTCCAAAAGTTAATAAGGGAACTCTCCTAACTAGCGCCCTTTTGGAAATGTCTGAGAAAAAGCTTGGTGTGACATTGATAAAAGATGATTCCAAAACCATTGGTTTATTTTCTGATGGAGATTTAAGAAGGTGTATAAATGGGAATGTTGACGTTAATCAAACAAAAATTGAAGAAGTTATGACCAAAGAATATATAACTGTTTCTGAGAATATGTTGGCTATAGATGCTGCTCAAATTATGGAAGAGAATAAGATTTTTATTCTGGCAGTTACAGATTTAACAAATGATGTAATTGGGATATTATCCATGCATGATTTAATTCAAGCTAGGATTATATGAATAAAATAATTTTAATAGCGCTCTTAGCCATTCCTTTGTTGGCTGACGTGGGTAATGAAATTAAAATTAGCTCTGATAATGTCAATGTACAAGAGGCAGCAAACAAGGTTATTTTTTCAAAGAACTTAATTATCGATTCTGGTCTAATGTTGATATCTGCAGAAGAAGCAATATATGATAATTCTTCAAAAATTATAGAAATAACTGGAGAGCCTTCTTTATTAAAATCTATTGGTGAAGCGAGTGAATTTGAGGGAAGTGCTTCTAAAATTATTTTTTATAATAATGATAATGTTCATCTTTTAGGGGCTGCCAAGATGAAATATGAAAATATGACAATCACATCCAATAAGATTGTTTTTAGCCCAAGATCTGGATTTATAAATTCCAATAAATAATGTTAAAGGTATCTAATATTAGAAAAAAAATAAATGGTAAGGCCATTATTGATGATATTAGTTTCAAAATAAACTCAGGAAACATCTATGGACTGCTTGGACCTAATGGTGCTGGAAAAACAACCACCTTTTACTCAATTGCAGGGCTAATTAAATGTGATGAGGGCGAAATTTATTTAGATGATTCTAATATAACGAAACTTCCAATGCATAAAAGATCAAAACTTGGGATAAAGTACTTACCTCAAGAACCATCTATTTTTCAAAATTTAACTGTAATGGAAAATCTAATGGGGCTTGCAGAGCTCTCTTATGGAAGTAAAAAAGACATTGATCAGTTTGTTGAAAAATCAATTGAAGACTTCAAGCTTTCAAAAATTCTCTATTCAAAAGGAAGAGAGCTTTCAGGAGGCCAAAGAAGGAAGGTTGAGATTGCTCGAACCTTAGCTGCTGATCCAAAAATTATTTTATTAGATGAGCCTTTTGCAGGAATTGATCCTATAGCAATAGAAGAAATTCAAGAAATACTTAGGATTGTGGCAAATAATAATATTGGTATTCTTATTACTGATCACAATGTTAGAGAGGCTCTTGATATTTGCTATGAATCTATTGTTATAAGCCAGGGAAAAGTAATAGCAACTGGTTCTAAAAATGATCTAATTTCCAATGAGCTGGTTAAAAAGGTTTATATTGGAAAAATGTATAGTTAATAAATTAAAATGGCTATTTCTCTATCAAAAGAACAAAAACAAACTCAAAAAATATCAATAACTCCTCAGCTAAGAAAATCAATTGAGCTATTGCATCTTTCAAGATATGAGCTAATTCAAAAAATAGAAAAGGAAATATACTTAAATCCATTTCTTGAAAAAAATGATGATGAGTTTGATGAAGTTAGCTCTCAATCATTAGATGAATTTGATTTTGATATATCAGCCTCTAAAAGCCTTCAAGATAGTCTGCATGAGCAAATTGAAGATTTGAACCTTTCAGCCAAGGATAAGGAAATTGCGTTTACCATTGTTGAATCTATAGATGAAACTGGAAAACTAGCAGATAGTATTGATGAAGTAGAAGAGCTCCTGTCCTATAAATATAAATATGAAGAAATTCAGAATAATCTTCATAATATTATACACCACCTAGAACCGCACGGTGTTGGCTACAGAGATTACAAAGAGTGTATTTTCCTTCAGCTTAGGAAGGCCGATATAGCTATTGAAATATTTAAAATTTCAGAGAAAATTTTATTTGAAATTACCTCTGATGATTTAGATGAGTGCTTCAACAAGCTTTCCTATCAAGGCTATAAAGATAGCGAAATTAAAGAAGCTATTTTGTCAATAAAGGCATGTGATTTAAGTCCTGGCCTAGCATATGACCCTACAAACTATATCTACCCAGATCTGAAAATATCTTTTTTAACAGATCAAAAGCTTGAAGCAAAATTTGTAAATGATAATTTTCCATCGATAAGGCTTGATGAAGGCTTTATTGATGAAACACAAAGTATCTTAAAAAAACATCCAAATAAGGAACTTTCAAAGAGTATAGAAGATGCCAAGTGGCTTTTGTCTTCAGTTAAAAGAAGGAATGATACCGTCTTAAAAGTTGGGGAATTAATTTGCAACAAACAGATTGATTTCCTTGGAGATAACCCATTAAAGGTTTCTCCACTCTCAAATAAAGATATTTCTGACGAGCTTGGAGTTCACCCATCAACTGTATCTAGAATAATTAAATCTAAATACATAGATACACCAAAAGGTATATTGCCTCTAAAAGCATTTTTGATATCATCTGTCTCAAGAACCAGAATGGTAACTCCTCTTCAACTAATGGATCAAATTAAAAAAATTATTGGTGAAGAAAAACAAGCGCTTAGTGATCAAAAAATTGTACAAAAACTCAATATGAGAGGCTTTAGCTTAGCAAGAAGAACTATCACAAAATACAGAAAAAAACTTCATATACCATCCTCAAGAAATAGATAAATAAATTTTTATTAGGTTAGAATAAAATCTATGAGCTCCATTGATCAGGATAAACTTCAGGCTATTTTAGATGCAAATAATAAAGAGCTATCTCTCAACCAAATAAAAAATATTCTGAAATCGATGCATGCATCAGAAATAGCACATGCACTCGAGTCGTCCCCTCCAGAGCAAAGAAAGCTTTTATTCTCTTTAATAGATACTAGTGACGAAGGTGATGTGCTCACTGAGCTGGGTGAAGAAATTCAACAAGACCTTCTATCAAAAATATCAAACGAAGAACTTTCCGAGGCGGTTAGAGAACTGGAGCTGGATGAAGTGGTAGACATTCTGCATAATTTACCAGAAGAAAGAATGCAGATGATACTCTCAAAAATGTCACTTAGAGACAGAAATAGAATTGAGAAAGGTCTTATATATCCTGATGATACTGCGGGAGGTTTATTGAATACAGATGTTCTGAGTGTTAGGCCAAATCATACAGTTGAGGTTGTTACAAGATATTTAAGAGAGCAGAAGGATCTTCCAGAAAATACAGATAAGATTTTTGTTGTGTCTAGAGATGATAAATATTTAGGTGAAATATCTATTAGTAAAATTATTACTTCTGAAGTATCTGAAAAAATTGACAATCTTATTACGCCTAATATTGATCCAATATTAGTTACTGAAAGTGATAAAAAAGTGGCAACAAAATTCGAAAGAAATAATTTAATCTCCTCTGCAGTTATAAACACCGAGGGTGAGCTTTTAGGAAGAATAACAATTGATGATGTTGTTGACGTTATATTAGAAGATGCAGATCAAAATTTCTTGGGTATGGCTGGTGTTGCAGAAGATACTTTTGCGCCACCAGGAAGGGCTGCAAAAAGTAGAGTTTTTTGGTTGAGTATGAACCTATTCACTGCCTTTATAGCCTCATTATCAATCAATATATTTCAAGAAACGCTAGATAAGGTTGTTTATTTGGCTGTCCTAATGCCCATTGTTGCTAGTATGGGAGGTGTCGCCGCAACTCAAACTTTAACTATAGTTCTTAGAGGTTTAACTTTGGGTCAAATTAATAGCTCAAATATTCGATGGTTATTCAAAAGAGAGCTTGCTGTTTCTATTGTTAATGGGATTGTTTTATCTTTTCTTGTTGGATTGATAACTTATTTATGGTTCCAAAACTTAATATTATCTGTATTAATATCGAGTGCATTAATAATAAATCTAATAAGTTCAGTTTTTGCTGGAGTATTTGTACCTTTAGTACTAAGAAAATTCAATCAAGATCCTGCTATTTCCGGATCAGTTGTAGTTACGACTGTTACAGATGTTGTTGGGTTCTTATCCTTTCTTGGACTTGCAACATTATTTTTAATTTAGTCTAACTAGCTCTGGGTTTTCAATTGTCCCATCAACCTTAAAAGATATAGAGGATGCTGCGTCTATGTTTTCTTCAAATAAATCTTGAAAAACTAAGGTTCCAGCAACCGCTGGGATCCCACCAAATATAGCTGCGTACCATGGGAGATTTTCAGAAATTTTAATTCGTAATGACATATCTAAATTTAACATTTCCAAAGACCCCATTTCATTTTTTAGGATTTCTCCTACCCACAACATTTTAGCTTCATCAGTTTCTATAGATATTGGGTTAGATATCAAACCTCTTTTTTTGCTAAAAAGAATATCGCCAGAGGCTCTTGTAAGATTTAATAAACCCAACTCTTGCCTTCTGGTATCAGAATCTAAGTTTTTTACTATGGCATCAAGATTTAAAATCTTAAGAGTATTTAAGAAAGCTGAATTTGGTATATCGTTATCTATAGAAAAATTTTTGGTTAAAAAGTTAATTTTTCCCTCGAGATTATTGAGCTCACTAATGCTATTCCACTGAATGCTCATATCAGTCTTTAGATATTCAAAATTATAATTTATAAGGCCATTAAAAATATCTGACCTACCGTCTAATTCAAACAAGCCCCTTACTTTGTATTGATCATTTGGAAATGAGTAACTTAAGAAAGATCTTTCACCGGTCTCCAATGAAGATACATTTAAAAACTGACTTTTAATCTCCAAGTTATCTATTGTGATTAAACTTTCATTTCTGAGGAGGTAGAAGTTAACTTTTTCAAAAGTTTCCCCCCTCAATCCAATTTTATTTCCAATAATTCTCATATTTATAATTGATGAGCCGTTAACATAAGATGATGTTTCAGCATTTTTAGACATAAAATCTAAAGTATTAAAATTACTATTATTTAGTGTTACTTTTGCAAAGCCTGTTTTATCAATAACAATATCTCCGTTTAAATCTGGGCCAATAAATGTTCCATACATTTCTTCGTTAAAAGAAACATCTATTTCCTGGTCTTTAAAAGAATTATTAAGTAATTTAAATTTATTGGTTTTTAAAAAAATGCGCTTTACAAATGATTCGTCGCTCTCATTAGAATCAAAAGAAATTGAAGAAAAATCAAATTCTTTAAGATTTAAAAATATTTGAAACCCTTTAGATTTTTTTATGCTAACTTTTTCTTTGAAGCCATATGAAAAATAGCCACTCTTACCATCGCTATCAATGAATACTTTAAATAACTTATTAGAAATTTTATATGCCGGTTTTGTAAGATTTGGTATATTGATTGTTGTTAATAGAGGCTCTCCAACTGGTTTTGATATTTCATTGATGCTTGAATAAACATTTGTATTTTGTAAGTCTGTCTTTAGCGAAAGAGATATAGTTTGATCATTAGTGATCTTTAGCTTTGTTTGGAATGATTCTTTTCCTGAAAGGCTGAAGTAATTATTTTCTTTTAAAATTTTGCTCATATTAAATGAAAAATCTGAAAATAGTTCAAGACCAATATTTTTTTGGTAGGTAACATTTCCACTAATGTCTTGGATTACATCCTGTAAAGGCAGTGAGGATGTGAACCTGCCAAAAAGATTATTTTGAAAATCTGCATAAAGAAGTGAGTTGATGTTACTTACTGAATAACCAGAGTTAAAAGTAAGGTTGGTATTGGATAGTTTTATTTTATATGTTGATGTATTTTTTGAGGGTTTATTAGTGCTTACGTACCCCCTGCTTTCAATGTATGCATTGATTGCTGCAACTTTGAACGAAGACATTTTTATTATACCAAGGTCATCAAGATTACTTGCATCAAGATCATGACTGCCTGAGTAAAAAATATCACCATTAGCTTCTATCAGTAAATTCAGATCTTTAAAAGGTACTTTATTAATTACCCCATCTACAAGAACTATTGAACTTTTGTTTAGATTAGATCTAAGGTAATAACTTGAAGCTGATAATTTTAATGCATTTGTGTTTATGAGTAAGTCGTTTCCATTCAAGATATTTGCATTTGTATTATTTCTTGTTTCAGATGTATTGGTATTATTTTTTGTTAATTGGTAGCCATTTATGTGAAGTTTATTCAAAATAAAGCGTTCTTCTAGAACAAAATCTAGGAGCTTAAAAGATAACTCAAAATCTTGAATTTCTATAATTTGCGCATCATTAGTTATCTCAATGCCAGAGGCTTTTATATAGGGGTTCGAAAATATGCTTTTGAGTTGAATGTCTTGAAAGCTTAATTCATATGAGTGTATAAACAATTTATCAATCACTGCTATGCCGTGTTTTGGATAGCTCGTTAATAAAATAATGATAATTAAGACTAAAAATAAAAATAGTGATAGTAGTGAAGCAATGATTATTGATATTTTTTTTAGAAAAACTTTAAATAAAAGCATTATTTATAAGCCTCTTCTTTTAAATATGATTGGTTTATAAACTCTTGCTATTGATATCAAGAAACTAAATATTGTGTTACCAATCAATGTTATGAGCAATGTTAGGTATGAGAAATTATTAATATTTAAAAAAAGATGAGTAAGAGCGACATATGTTGAGGCTATTATCCCAAAAAAAATAGATATCTGAAGGTAAGAAAATAGTCTGAAGACATATTTGTAGCTATTGATAATATAAGTTGTCATGCAATAAATAAGCCCATTTAATCCAATATAGGAACCAGATACCAGGTCCATAAGCAAACCTATTGAAAATGAAGATGAGGCAGTAAAGCCATTTTTATCTTTATATGCAAAATAAGAGTATGTTAAAAATGAAAAAGGTATGATGATATTAACGTTGTTAAAAATAGGATTTATAAAAACTTCTATGTTGTATGCCAAGACAATTAAAAAGAGTATTTTAAGCATGCTATCTTCTCTCATGGGCTAACGACGATACCAAATAGATTTTCTGTTATTGGGTTTACTTCAAGCTTTATAACAACTTCTTTTTCAGAAGCTGAAATATTTTTTATGTTTAATACATTTCCTATAAGGATATTTTTTGGGAAAACACCGCCAAGACCTGAGGAATAAAATTTTTGGCCAATTTCAAATTGCTCATCCCAAATCAATTCACTATATATACATGTGATAATCCCTGGCTTGCCGCTACCTTTTGCATTGCAATAAAAATTTTCTGAAAAAACAGGTGTTGAATGTCTTGTATCTGTAAGCAACATAACCTCATAGATACCATTCATATCATAAACAATTTGACCAATTAACCCTTGCGAGTTAATGATAGCGCTTTGCAAGGGTTCTGTTACAGAATCTGAAATGGGTTTTATAAATAACTTATGATTGCTGCAACAAAAATAATTATTTGTATCAAATTTTATAAGTTTTGAAATAACTACCTTATTAAGGCTATTTTCTTTATCAACCAGAGTATTTAACTTGGATTCATTGAGAAAAAAATCATTGTTTTTTGATAATACAAATTTTGAAATATATTCTTTTTCAACTTGCAATCTTAGGTCTTTATTTTGTTTTATAAGATTTTTCTTAGAATTTAGCAGCTCTGGAAATTGCACCAATGGTTCAAGAATATAATTTTTAAAAAAATAGTTTAATGACAAAACAGATGTTTTGTAGGTATTTTTTGGTTTTGAGAATGTTTCGTTTGTAAAGTCTAAGTAAAGTAAAAAAGATGATAGTAAAACAAAAAATACATATGAGAAGACCGATGTATTGGGCGCATAGTTCGCCATAACCTTACTCTGAAGAAAGAAGGTCTATATTATATTTATCCATTATTTCAAGGGCTTGGCCTCCACCTCTAGCAACACATGTCAAAGGGTCTTCTGCAACAATTACAGGTATACCTGTAGAGTTAGCAATTAACTTGTCTAAATCTCTCATCAAGGCCCCTCCACCTGTTAATACGATACCCCTTTCAGCAATATCAGCTGCAAGCTCAGGGGGCGAGAGCTCTAAGGCATTTCTTATAGCCCTTACTATTCCATATAAAGGATCTTTCATTGCATCAAATGCTTGCTCACTATTTACAGTGAAGGTTTCAGGTATACCTTCTGCTAGATTTCTTCCAGTTATGGACATTTCTATTTTTTCAGATTCTGGAGTAGCGCAGCCTATAGTATGTTTTATTTTTTCTGAGGTTGATTCTCCAATAACACAACCATAATTTCTTCTTATCCATGATGTAATGGACTCATCCATTTTATCTCCACCAATTTTTACAGATTCTGCATAAACAACTCCATTTAAAGAAAGAATAGCAATCTCAGAAGTTCCGCCTCCTATATCTACGACCATATTTCCACTTGCTTCTTCTACAGGTAATCCTGCACCAATAGCAGCAGCCATTGGCTCTTCAATAAGCTTGACATCTCTGGCCCCTGCTCCCAATACAGATTCGCGAATTGCCCTTCTTTCAACCTGAGTTGATCTGCAAGGAACACAAACAAGAACTCTAGGGCTTGGTTTTATAAACCGTTGTTCATGAACTTTTGCAATAAAATGTTGAAGCATTTTTTCAGTAACCTGAAAATCTGCAATAACCCCTTCTGATAATGGTCTTATTGCTTTTATATTACCCGGAGTTCTTCCAAGCATTTTTTTAGCTTCAGTCCCAACAGCTACTACTGTTTTTTGGCCACGTGACTCCCTTATCGCAACTACAGATGGCTCATCAAGAACAATTCCTACATCTTTTGTGTATATCAATGTATTAGCTGTGCCTAAATCGATAGAAAGGTCATTAGAGAAGTAACCTCTGATAGTTTTAAATATATTGAAATCCACGCTTTTCCTTAAAAAATAATGTTAATAATACTCTAGTTGAGTTAATATTCAGCTTCTAAATAATATAATATCCTATATATGGACAAGAAAACAGTTGCAAATATAGCTTACCTATCAAGACTTAAGCTCAATGCAGATAATGAAGAGAAGATTACCTCAGATCTTGAGAATATCATTAAATTTGTTGATCAACTAAATGATGTAAATGTTGAAAATATAGCCCCTCTTACAAGCCCGCTAGAAAAAACCGCTAAGACAAGATCGGATGAAGTAACAGCTAAAAATAGGAAAGATGTATTTCTAGAAAGAGCTCCAAAGTCTAATGAAGACTATTTTTTAGTTCCGAGAGTTGTTGAATGAGCATACAATTTAAAACAATAGCAGAGCTTCGATCAATGCTGGATAGCAAGGCAATATCATCGAAAGAAATAGTTGAAGAGACATACAAATTAATTGACGGGAATGCTGACTTAAATGCTTTTATTACGCTTAACAAAGAGGCGGCAATTGCTAAATCTATTGAGATAGAAAGCACTTCAGCAAAATCAGTGCTTCATGGAATTCCAATTGCACAAAAGGACCTTTTTTGTACGAAAGATTTAAGAACTACATGTGGGTCAAACATATTATCTAATTTTATACCGCCATATTCTGCTACTGTTATTAAAAATCTAGAAAATGCAGGCTGCATATCAATTGGAAAAACTAACATGGATGAATTTGCCATGGGTTCATCTAATGAAACTAGTTTTTTTGGTGGAGTGAAAAATCCTTGGGGTGAAAATTTAGTTCCTGGTGGAAGTTCAGGTGGTTCTGCTTCCGCGGTAGCAGCAGGTTTAGTCTCTGCAGCAACTGGAACAGATACTGGGGGATCAATTAGACAACCAGCTTCACTATGTGGTATCACTGGCTTAAAGCCAACCTATGGAAGAATATCTAGATGGGGGATGATTGCCTTTGCATCTAGTCTTGACCAAGCAGGCCCAATGGCAAGGACTGCAGAGGACTGTGCAATAATGCTCAATGAAATGTGCTCCCATGATTTTAAAGATACAACATCTTTAAGCGAGGATGTTCCTGATTTTACAAAAGATTTAGACTCTTCTATCAAGGGTTTAAAAATTGGAATTGTCAAAGAATTTGATATGTCCAAACTTGATAGTGATGTTGTTTCTGTTTTTGAAGAATCAAAAAAACATTATGAATCTCTTGGTGCTGAATTTATTGAAGTTTCATTACCAAATATTTCTCTATCTGTACCAGCTTATTATGTAGTCGCACCTGCAGAATGCTCTTCAAACTTATCAAGATTTGATGGTGTGAAATTTGGGCATAGATCTACAGATACTATCAATTTAGAAGAGTTATACATAAAAACAAGATCTGAAGGATTTGGAGATGAGGTTAAGAGAAGAATTTTAATAGGTTCATATGTCTTATCAGCAGGATTTTACGATGCATATTATAAAAAAGCTCAACAAGTAAGAAGGCTTATTAAAAATGATTTTGATAGTGCTTTTAAGAAGGTTGATGTAATTATGTCACCAACAACAAGAGGTGCCGCATTTGAGACTGGTTCGAAAGGTAGCGATCCTATTCAGATGTATTTAGAAGATCTTTTTACCATACCAGCTAATCTTGCAGGTCTCCCTGCTATGTCATTACCAAATGGAATGGTAGATAATAAGCCTATTGGACTTCAGCTGATTGGTAATTTCTTAGATGAAAAAAAGATATTACAGGTTGCTCATAGTTTCCAGAAATCGACAGATTGGCATTTAAAAACTCCAAAAGGAACTAAACTATCATGAGCTGGGAAACAGTCATAGGTCTTGAAATTCATGTTCAGCTTTCAACAAAATCAAAGCTATTCTCGGGTGGATCCACCAGTTTTGGAGCAGAACCTAATACGCATGTTGATTTAATAGATATGGGATTGCCAGGAGTGTTGCCAGTTGCTAACAAGGAAGCTTTTTTAAAAGCAATTAGATTTGGCTTAGCCACCAATGCTGTTATTAACCAAACATCTACATTTGATAGAAAAAACTATTTTTACCCTGATTTACCTAAAGGGTACCAAATAACACAAATGGCATTGCCTATTGTGGGAGAAGGATCAATAAAAATAGAAGTTGATGGCGTTGAAAAAATTATAAATATCACGAGAGCACATTTAGAGGAAGATGCAGGAAAATCAATACATGATTTATTTGAAGGTGAAACCGGTGTAGACCTTAATCGTGCAGGTACTCCACTTTTGGAGATAGTCTCAGAGCCAGAAATATCAAATGCAAAAGAGGCAGTGGCTTACTTTAAAGCTATAAGACAACTTGTAACTTTTTTAGACATTTGTGATGGGAATATGGCAGAGGGTTCCATGAGGTGTGATGTAAATGTTTCAATAAAAAAAGAAGGTGAGGAAAAATTAGGAACTAGAGCTGAAATCAAAAACATAAACTCCTTTAAGTTTATTGAGAGAGCTATTAATCATGAGGTTGAGAGGCAAATAAGGATTATTGAATCAGGTGAGTCGGTGGTTCAAGAAACACGCTTATACGATAGTATTAAAAATGAAACTAGATCTATGAGGTCTAAGGAAGAGGCAAATGATTATAGGTATTTCCCTTGTCCAGATCTCTTGCCTGTAGTTATAACTGACGAGGAATTAAATAACATTAGAAATAATCTACCTGAGTTGCCTAAACAAAAAGAAAAAAGGTATGTCTCTGACAACTCTTTGGATATTGCTGAAGCAAAAATAATAGCTTCATCAAAAACTATGGCTAATATGTTTGAGGAAGCTTGTTTAAAAACAGATGATTCAAAGCTTGTAGCAAACTGGCTTGTTGGAGATGTAAGTGCCTTATTGAATAAGGATGGGATTGATATAGATGAGTCAAAGCTAACGCCTGATAATTTTGCAAAGATGGTTGAAAGAATATCGGATGATACTATATCTGGAAAAATAGCTAAATCTGTATTAGAGGAAGTTTGGGATTCAGGAAGTGATGTAGATGAAATTATCCAAAAAAAGGGCTTGGTTCAAATTCAAGACGAATCATTGCTAGAAGAAATTGGACAAAAAATTATAGATGCCAACCCAAAGCAGGTTGAAGCATTCAAAAGTGGGAAAGATAGGCTATTTGGTTTTTTTGTTGGTCAAGTTATGAAAGAAACTCAAGGCAAAGCTAGCCCAAAAAGCGTAAACGAAATTTTAAGAAAGCTCTTATCCTAAATACTTAGAGTACATACATACTTAAAGTTTCTGCAACAAATGCAGGCTTATCAACACCTTTTATTTCCATTGTGACTTCAGTTTTTGCTAAAAACTGTCCTGGATTCTTTTCATTAATTTCTATACATTTCATTCTTATTTTTACTTCGGAATTCACTGGAACAGGGCTTAAAAACCTTACTTTATCTAGACCATAATTTAGTGCCATTTTTGTTCCTTCAAGCACAAGACCAATATTTTGTGAGAATGGTATGCCTGCAACAAGTGATAAGGAAAGAAATCCATGCGCTATAGTAGAACCAAATATTGGAGTAGCCTTTTCTGGATCTGTATGGATGAATTGATCGTCGAGCGTTGCTTCAGCAAATTTATTAATCCTATCTTGATCAATAGTAATCCAATCAGATACGCCTACTTCTTGCCCAATAACTGAGTCTATTTCTGTAGATTTTATAATTTTTAACATTTATTTCTCCATATAGTAGTTTTTAAATTCTTTTCTTAGTTCAAATTTTTGCAATTTCCCAGTAGCTCCGTGCGGAAGTTCTTTTAAAAAGATTATTTCATCGGGGAGCCACCATTTAGCAACTTTATCATTTAAGAAATCAAGAATACTTTGTTTTTCAATGTCATCACCTGTATTTGTAACGACAAATAGCATTGGTCTTTCATCCCATTTTGGATGTGGTAAGCCAACAACACAAGCCTCAGCTATCTCTGGGTGGCCAACAGTTGCATTCTCGAGATCAATTGAACTTATCCACTCACCCCCAGATTTGATTACATCTTTTGCCCTATCAACAATAGCCATATACCCATCTTTATCAATAGATGAAATATCACCTGTATCAAACCACCCATTCTCATCAACAGCATCATTCTCAGCTTTAAAATACTTTTGTAGTATCCATGGACCTCTTACAACCAAATTACCATATGCTTTTCCATCATGGGGCAAAGATTTGCCCTCTTCGTCTCTGATATCAATTTCTACTCCATAAATTGGTCGCCCAGCTTTTGCCTGCAATAAATACCTTTCTTCTTTTGGCATAGATAACATCTCATCAGTTAAGATATTGGTAGTTCCAAGCGGGCTCATTTCTGTCATCCCCCAGCCTTGTACTAATGTAACATCATGCTTTTCATCAAATTCTTTGATCATTGAAACTGGAACTGCGGCACCACCAACAAGAGTCTTATTGAGCGAATTTAATTTAAGATTATTTTCCCTACAGTGACCAAGAAGCTGCATCCAAATTGTTGGAACACCAAATGCCATACTTATGTTTTCATTTTCAATTTGATTGTAAAGAGACGGGCCATCCATCTGCATTCCAGGCATTACAATTTTAATACCATTCATTGGGGCAAAATAAGGAAGCCCCCATGCCATAACATGGAACATTGGGACAACCATAAGAACTGAATCTTTTCTATTTATATCGAGTGCGACAGGCATAGCAGCTGTCATGGAATGAAGAACAGTTGACTTATGAGAATACAAGACACCCTTTGGGTCACCTGTTGTTCCAGATGTATAACAAAGCCCACAGGCTGCATCATCTTGCAGTTGAGGCCAGACGAAGTTTTCATCGCCTTCTTTAAGAAATTCTTCGTATGAAATAGTATTCTTTAGTGAGCTTTCTGGAAGCTCATTCTCATCACATAAAATAATAAATTTTTCTACTGTATTAAATTGATCTTGTAAAGATTCCAAGAGTGGAACGAAAGGCAGCTCGCAGAAAATAATTTTATCTTCAGCATGATTAATTATGTAGACTGCTTGATCTGGATGCAGTCTAAAATTTAAAGTATGGTTAATTGCGCCCATTCCAGAAACGCCATAATATATTTCTAAATGCCTGTATGAGTTTAAAGCCAATGTAGCAAGTATATCTCCTTCTTTATAGCCATTCTTTTCAAGCGCAGATGCAAGTTTTCTTGATCGAATGCAAACCTCTCCATAGTTTGTTCTATGCGTTTCACCTGAGACTAATTTACTTACAACCTCAACATCAGGGAATACCTTATTTGCATGCTCTATTATTCCAGCAATATTTGGTGCCCAACTTTGCATATCTCCTTTCATTATTCCCCCTTTTAGAAATATAAAATATTAGCATTTCTTATATTATAGTTAGTTCAAAAAAAGATAAAGGGGAAATTATTTTGTAGCAATTGTAATCCTATGATGTCCTTGATGATCTTTAATTGTTTCTTTAAATTTTAAGCCTGTTGTCTGTAAAATTCTTAAAACTTCTTCGGATTGGTTATACCCATGCTCAAGTACAAGCATTCCCTCATATTTTAAAACTTCGAATGCGTTACTGCATATTTCTTTTATATCGCCAAGGCCATTGTCAGAAGAAACTAGGGCTTCTATTGGTTCATGGGATAAGTCTTTTAGATGAGCATCATACTCTTCAATATAGGGTGGGTTTGATATCACAATATCAAATGCATCTTTTTGAAACCCAGAAAGCCAGTGCATTTGAGTTAAAAAAATATTATTGAGCTTGTGTCTTTCTATATTTATGGCTGCTACTTCAAGTGCGCTACTGCTTTTATCAGACGCATAAAGAGTATAATTATCGTCCAGATAAGCGATAGAGATAGCTATGCATCCTGAGCCTGTTCCAGCATCTAAAATATTTTTTTTTCCTAAAATCTTATTTTCTTTAAAGTATTGAATGATTAGCTCTGTCTCACACCTTGGAATTAAAACTCTCTCATCAATATAGAAATTTCTGCCGAAAAATGAAGATTCTTTCAGGATATAATCAAGGGGTGTTTTTTTTAATTTTTGCTTAAAAAAATTATCAAGATTGGCAGATTGATCTTTATTAAGTTTTATATCTTCGCTTGAATAAAGGTCAGCAAGAGAAATGCCAAGCACCTTTTTTAAATAACATGTTAGCTCACTATAAATATCTTCGTCGCCATTAAATCTTTCAGATACTTTTGATCTAAGAATTTTTGTATTAATTATCAATTATTCTTCTTCAAGCTTTGAGAGCATGGCAAGTTGATTTTCTGCAAGCAATGCGTCGCAAATCGCTTTAATGTCTCCATCCATAATTTGATCAAGATTGTGTTGAGTTAATTTAATTCTATGATCTGTCATTCTGCCTTGAGGAAAGTTATAAGTTCTAATTTTCTCACTTCTATCCCCAGTTCCTACAAGGATTTTACGCTCACTTGCAATGCTCTGTTGTTGGGAATCTATTTCTTGTTGTTTTAACTTTGCGGCTAAGAGAGACATCGCTTTCTCTTTATTTTTATGCTGAGATCTTCCATCCTGACACTCTACAACCAATCCTGTGGGTGTGTGGGTCAATCGTACAGCTGAGTCTGTTTTATTAACATGCTGGCCACCGGCTCCGGATGCTCTAAATGTATCAACTCTAAGGTCATTTTTATCTATATGAATATCCTGAACTTCTTCTACCTCAGGAAGAATAGCCACAGTACACGTAGAAGTATGGACTCTGCCTTGTGATTCGGTTTCAGGCACTCTTTGTACACGGTGAACACCAGATTCAAATTTGAGAACTTTAAACACCCCTTTGCCTTCTAATTTGCCAATTACTTCTTTCAGACCACCCTGCTCTGCAGGGCGCATGTTGATTTCTTCTAATACCCAGCCCTCTCTTTCAGCAAGTCGAGAGTACATTCTATATAAATCACCAGCAAAAATAGCAGCCTCATCTCCACCTGCTCCAGCTCTTATTTCTATATATGCAGAACCATCATCTGCAGTATCTTTGGGCAATAACATCAGTTTGAGATCTTGCTCAATGATTTCAGGCTTATTGGCAGCCTCGGCAATTTCTTCTTCTGCAAGAAGAACCATGTCTTCATCATCAGATTGCAATAATTCATTAGCTTCATTTATTGCGTTATCTAATTCAATATATTCATTGTATTTGCTTACAATTGGGCCAAGCTCAGAAAACTCTTTATTTAAAGCAGTATAGTTTTCCATATCATTTACAACTTCTGGTTGAGATAGCATCTCCTGAATCTCATTTAATCTTTCTTTAAGCTTATTAAGCTTTATGTTCATTGAGCTATGCATCAAAGTACCCCTTTACCATCGAGCTAACAATATGTTTATCAACTTTATTTATTTCTTTAAGAGTCTCAAATGAATCATCATAAAAAGAGTTGTTAGAAAGTAAATTCATAATAAGATCTTTATGGTTTATTTCTTTTTTGAATCGGGATAATTCATCATCATCTAAACTATTTAAAAGATTGTATATATCTCTATTTAACGAGGATTTAAAGTGAATATTTCTAAGCTCTAATAAGGCATTCTGTGATTCTCTTACAATCATATTCAAAGCTTTTTCAGCTTCAATCCTTCTTTGACCAAGGTTATCTTGTGTTATTTTTTCAATATCATCTATTGTGTAAAGATAAATTGTTTCTATATCTTTAACCTCTTCTTCAATATTTCTTGGAACTGCTAAGTCAATAAGGAGTAAAGGTTTATTTCCTCTTTTAAATAATGATTTTTCTACTGCACCTTTACCAATAATCGGTAATTCTGTTATTGCAGAAGCAATAACTACATCAGCTTGCTCAAGTTCACTGTGTAATGTTGATAATGGCGAAGATACGATTCCAAAAGAGTCAGAAATAATAATTTCTTTAACACTTCTGTTAACAGCCCTAATATCCCTCACGCCTTTGTTGTAAAGATTTTTAATTACATCCTGGGCCAAAGAACCAGCGCCTATTACCAAAATCTTCTGATCGATTGGGTTTTCAAATATATTTTTTATTAATTTTAAAGAAAGGCCACTTATTGAAAGAGGGTTTACGCCAATATTAGTATTGGTTCTAACCTTTCTTACAACCTCAATTGCTTTATTGGCATATCTTTGCAAGTTAGAGTCCATGACTCCGATGCTTTTCGAAAGGGTAATCGCATTTTTGTATTGACCAAAAATTTCTTGCTCGCCTAAGACTTGGGAGTCAATACCAGCTGCAACTTTGCACATATGAATAAAAGCATCCTCGTCTTGAAGAAAGTAAAATTGAGAAATGTTTATTTCATTTAAATAGAATAATTTAGAGGCCTCTTCAAAAAAACTTTTAATTACTCCCTTTTTTCCAAGTATGTAAATTTCGCTTCTATTACAGGTAGACAAGCCAAAAAATGAAAAAATAATATTTTTATATTTATCTTTTATTAAGGTATTGAGTAAAAATTGATTAGACTCATTTATAATAAATCTTTCTCTGTCAGAAACATTAGAGGTTTTGTGATTTATGCCGAAAAGTTGTAATTCCATTTATAAAAATTTATGTTTGTTTTTACTACTGCCCATCTTATTTTCATGCGCTTCAAATTCACTACTTACGTCAAAGCAACAAATTTATACTGGTAAATTTTATGCTGATAACTCGAATTTCAATTCAGCATTTACTACAAGCATCGTTAAGCAAGGCAATGTATTCATTATACAGGTAAGCAAACCATTTTTTGGGAATGTTTTGGATTTCAGCGTTAAGAGCAATGGCGATGTAGAAGCAACCTCATCAAATAATATGTTTGTGAATTCAGATTTTACAAATGTTGATTATAAAAAAATCTATGTGTGGTTAAATCAATGCCTAGATAAGGAAATACTTCAAGAAAATAGTAAAATAAAAGATAGCCCTGAGTATCTTTTTATTCGAGATAACAGTATCAGATTAGTATGCTCAAAAGACGAAAATGAAACTTCATTTGAGATAAGAGGTTATGAATTTCAAGTTAATGGGTATGTTAAATCTTAAGAGAATGATAAAAATAAAGTCGCCTGCTAAAATAAATCTATACCTCCACATCTTATCTAAACTTGAAAATGGTTATCATGAGATTGATTCTGCTTTTCAATTGATTGATATCTGTGATGAGTTATCTTTTGGTAAATCTAGTAAGGGGGTGCAAATTGAGTGTAATCTTGATATTGAAATGCATGAGAATATTGTTTACCAAGCTGCCATGCTGCTCAATGAAATATCAGATGCCAATCATTCAGTTAAAATTGAAATAAATAAAAATATACCAACCGGATCTGGTTTGGGTGGAGGAAGTTCAAATGCGGCAACTGCTCTAGTGGTTTTAAATAAAATCTGGGGTATAGATTTAGATAGAAATGAATTAATGGCCTTGGGTACAAAATTGGGAGCAGATGTTCCTTTTTTTATAAATGGAAGTAATGCATATGTAAGTGGTATTGGAGAAAAGCTTGTGAATAAAAGTAGTGAAAGCACGGACTTCTTAATAATATATCCTAATACTCATTGTTCCTCTGCTGAAATGTATAAAAAATTTGATCGTGGTACTACCTCAAATCTGGATAAGCAAAATTCATTTTGGGATGTATACAAATCATTAAATAACGAAATAAATGATTTTGTTACAAAATATAGAGATGACTTTAAGCTATGCCTTTCTGGAAGTGGATCAAGTATGTTTGTAGTCTATGAGTCGCATCACGAATTAGATAAAATTTTAAAAATAATTCCATCCAATTGGAGATTCTTTTTAACTAAACCATTACAATATGCACCCTTGACCATGAAATTTTAGAGTTATGGGGTGTAGCCAAGCGGTAAGGCAACGGGTTTTGATCCCGTCATGCGTAGGTTCGAATCCTTCCACCCCAGCCATTTTTTTGGACTAATTTATGAATGTTAAAAAAATTGACCTTTTCACCGGAACTGCAAATATTGAATTAGCAAATGAAGTTGCATCAATTCTTGGGACTGTAATAGCTCCTGCTGATGTTGGGTACTTTTCTGATGGTGAGATTAAAGTTCAAATTGAAGACAATGTTAGAGGTCATGACACATTTATAATTCAATCTACATGTGCCCCAAGTAATAAAAATTTAATGGAGTTAATGTTATTAGCTGATGCATTAAAACGCTCATCTGCATCAAAAATTACAGCCATCGTTCCATATTATGGATATGCAAGACAAGATAGAAGAGTTCGATCTGCTAGAGTTCCAATAAGTGCTAAAGTTGTTGCTGATATGTTTCATAGTGTTGGTATTGATAGAGTTTTAACTATTGACCTTCATTCCGAAACTATTCAGGGTTTCTTTGATATGCCCGCAGATAATGTATATGCAACTATGCTAATGGTCGATGATATAAAAGATACAAATGAAAGAGATGAAATCGTAGTTGTATCTCCTGATGTCGGTGGTGTTGTTAGATCTAGAGCTCTTGCAAAGTTATTAGATGATACAGACTTAGCAATTATTGACAAAAGAAGAGCTGCTGCAAATCAATCTGAGGTAATGAATATAATTGGTGATATTAAAGGGAAAGTATGCATTGTTCCAGATGATATTATAGATACTGCAGGTACTTTATGTAATGCTGCTGCTGCACTCAAACAACAGGGAGCTAAAGCTGTAAAAGCATATATTACCCACCCTGTTTTATCAGGACCTGCAATAGAAAGGCTTGAAAAATCAGAAATTGATGAGTTAGTTGTAACTAATTCGATTCCATTGTCCCATGAAGCACAAAAATGCAGTAAAATACGCGTCATTTCACTGGCCTCGATTATTGCCGAGTGCATCAAGCGATTAAGTCGTGATGAATCATTGAGTGAAATATTTATATAAGAGGATATTATGAGCGAACAAATTATTTTAAATGCAGATCCAAGAGAAAGAACTGGATCCAATAAAGCACGAGTTATAAGAAACATCGATGGTATGGTGCCAGCTATTATTTACGGAGCTGAGAAAGACTCATTAAATATTAAACTTAGATTAAATGAATTAACAAAAGCATCACAAGATGAGCTCTTTTACACTCAGGTTCTCATTATTAAAACTGGTGAGCTTGAAGAAAAAGTTGTACTTAAAGAACTTCAAAGAGATCCAGCAAAAGGCAAGTTTTTGCATGCTGATTTTCTAAGAGTATCAACAAAAACAAAATTAAAAGTTGTTATCCCTATTAACTTCACTAACGAAGAAGAGTGCGAAGGTGTTAAAAATGAAGGTGGGGTCATTAATAAATCAATACGTGAAATAGAAATACTTTGCTCAGCTGGTGATATACCTGAGTCAATAGAGGTTGATGTACAAAACCTTGCTTTAGGAAGTGCAATAAGACTTTCAGAGCTCAATCTTCCAGAGGGAAGTGAAATACCTGGCTTAGATGAATCTACAGACCAAATGATTGTATCAATCAATGCGCCTAAAGCTGTTGTAAAAGAAGAGCCTATCCCTGCTGATGGCGAGGAAGTTCAAGAAGGCGATGTTGATGAAGATGCTTCAGATGAGGATTCTACCGAAGAGTCTGAGTAATTTAGATAGGTTTCCTTATGTATGATCTTTGCTTGATAGGTCTTGGTAATCCTGGATCCAAGTATGATCAAACAAAACATAATGTAGGAAAAGATTGGTTATTAAAGTTAGCCAAAACTTACTCACTTGATTTCGAAGACAAGAAGAAATATGAAGCTTTCATTTCATCATCTCATGAAAATAAAATTCTTTGGGTAATACCTAATAACTATATGAATAATAGTGGCATAACTGTATCTAAGATAATAAAAAATAAAAATCTGGACCCTAAAAATATTATTTTAATGCACGATGACCTAGATTTAGGCCCTGGTGATGTCCGCTTTAAAATAGATGGTGGTCATGGTGGGCACAACGGACTTAAGGATATATTCAACAGGACATCATCAAGAGAATTCTCAAGAGTTAGAATTGGAATTGGTCACCCAGGCATGCAGTCAGAAGTGAATAAATGGGTTCTAAATAAATTCAACCCTGCTGATAAAGATCTTATTGATAAAGGTTATATGAGCTTTATTGATGTATTTGATGATATTTGTAATAAAAAATATGCTGAAGCTCAAAAAAAGCTTCACACTAATTAAATGGGATTCAAGTGTGGGATTATAGGTCTACCAAATGTTGGTAAATCTACTTTATTCAATGCATTAACTAACTCTTCTATTCCTGCTGAAAATTTTCCATTCTGTACAATTGAACCAAATGTTGGAAAGGTGCAATTGCCTGACAATAGATTAGTGGAACTACAAAAAATAGTATCTTCAGAAAAAATAGTACCTGCAACACTTGATTTAGTTGATATAGCAGGTTTAGTTAAAGGAGCATCACAAGGCGAAGGCCTTGGAAACGCTTTTTTATCTAATATAAGAGAAATGAATGCTCTTGCCCATGTTGTTAGGTGCTTCGAAGATAAAAACATTACACATGTTGATGGTGAAATAAATTCAGTTAAAGATGCTGAAATAATAAACCTTGAGCTGATCATGGCTGACCTAGAGTCAGTTGGTAAAAGATTGATTAAATGTGAGAAACTTTTAAAGACTAATGATAAAGATAATAAGCGTGATTATGACTTGCTATCAGCAATAAAGGCAAAGCTCGAGGCTGGTAATTTAATTGATATTAATGAATTTGAGGCTGATGACAAAAAAATTGTTAACAGGTATCACCTTTTAAGTACAAAACCCATTTTTTATATAGCAAACATATCTGATGACGGTTCGTCAGATAATGAGCTAGCTAAACTTAAGGAGTTTGCAAAACAAAGCAACTCTATGGTAATACCTGCATCAATAAAAATTGAACAAGAAATAGCCTCTATCGAAGATGAAGTAGAGAAAAAAGAATACTTAGAATTGATGGGTATGGACGAGCCAGTTCTCAATAAAATAATATTTAAAGGTTATGAAATATTAGGACTTGAAACATATTTTACAGCAGGACCTAAAGAACTTAGAGCTTGGACGATTAGAAAAGGCTCGCTTGCGCCTAATGCTGCAGGGGTTATTCATACTGATTTTGAAAAAGGTTTTATCAAAGCTGAAGTTATCGGCTTTAATGACTATGTAGAGTGTCAGGGTGAATCAGGAGCCAAAGAGAAGGGAAAGCTAAGGCTTGAAGGCAAAGAGTATCTTGTGAAGGATGGGGATGTCATCCACTTTAAATTTAATGTTTAAGTAAAAAATTATATTGACTATCGTTTATATATAATTATCATTCAACGATTGGCTATGTAGCTCAGATGGTTAGAGCACAGCACTCATAA
>CAZFYG010000003.1:0-105695 GCA_964523375.1 uncultured Gammaproteobacteria bacterium
TGGCAGCTATTGAGGCAGGCGCCTCGGTTAATTTAATAAGTGGCCCAGTAGCGATTTCAGCTCATAAGGATATAAATTTATACAAAGTTAATTCGGCAGATGAGATGTTAGAGAGATGCATAAAATGTATGAAAACCACAGATATTTTTATCAGTTGCGCAGCTGTTGCAGACTATAAGCCTGCTGTGGTTTCAGAAACAAAAATTAAAAAAGATGAGTCTGATCATCTCAAAATACATTTAGAAAAAAATAAAGACATATTAGGAGTCATTTCATCCAAATACCCATCTGTATTTCATATAGGATTCGCAGCAGAAACTAACGATGTTGATATAAATGCAAAAGCAAAATTATTATCAAAAAAAATTGATATGATAATTTCTAATGATGTCTCAAATAAATTAATTGGGTTTGATGTGGATGAAAATGAAGTTAATGTAATTACAAAAACAGACTCAATTTTTTTAAAAAAAGATAAAAAAATTAGAATAGCTCGTGAAATTCTTAATATAGTTTCAACAAAAATCAATAAAATATAATGTCAGTTCATTCAGATAGAAAGCAAATAACTCTTGCGACTTTAAACAAGATGAAATTAAATGGTGAAAAATTTACTTGCCTCACATCTTATGAGTCTACTATGACTTCTAAAATATGTGATGCAGGTGTTGATGTTGTTCTTGTTGGCGATAGTTTAGGAATGGTTATTCAGGGCCATGACAGTACTTTGCCCGTAACAATGGAGCAGTTAATTTATCATTTAGAGTGCGTGGTTCGTGGAAATAATGGTGCTCATATAATGGCTGATATGCCTTTTATGAGTTATGCCACTGACGATATGGGGTTTGAGAACGCTACAAGGTTAATGCAAGCTGGTGCTAATTCAATAAAAATAGAGGGTGGTGAGTGGATTTCAAAGATGGCATCTATGTTAGCTGATAGAGGGATACCTGTTTGTGCTCATATGGGGCTTACACCGCAAGCTTTTAATAGAATTGGTGGTAATTTTGTTCAAGGTAGAGATCCAGAAAAGCGCGAAATAATTATTTCAGAAGCTATTGCTCTTGAAAGAGCAGGAGCGGCAATGCTTCTTTTGGAGTGTGTGCCAGACTCATTAACTAAAGAGATTATGGCGGAATTACAAATTCCTGTTATAGGTATTGGTGCAGGAGCATCTACTGATGGTCAGATCATGGTTGTCCATGACGTTCTTGGTATTTCATGTTTAGATAAGTTACCAAAATTTGTTAAAAACTATATGAATGAATCAAATTCAATTCAAGAAGCTTTAAGCAACTATGTCCATGAGGTTAAAGCTAAGACCTTTCCCTCTTCAGAGCATACTTTTTATTAAATTGAAGATTGTTAAAAACATTAAAGATTTTAATGAGATAAGGTCAGCCTTTGGTCAAATTACTTTTATTCCTACTATGGGTAACCTTCATAATGGTCATTTATCTCTATTTGAGCGTGCTTCTAAGCTAAACAATCCAATTTTTTCGTCTATCTTTATAAACCCTTTACAATTCAATAATAAAAGTGATTTTACAAATTATCCAAAAACTTTAGAGAAAGATATAAGCCTGCTTGAATCTCAAAATTGTGAGTGTTTATTTCTACCCGATGAATCAATACTTGATAATATAGAGCAAATAAAAGCTCCTGATAAAGCAAATTTTCTTTGTGGCGCTAATAGGCCTGGGCACTTTGATGGTGTTTTAACTATTGTAAATAAACTCTTTGATCTAATGAGGCCTTCGGATGCTGTATTTGGTCTTAAGGACTACCAGCAGTATTTGTTAATAAAGGACTATGTTAATTCTCGCAATCTGCCCATAAATGTAGTGGGTTCAAAGACCATTAGAGATAAAAATGGGCTAGCAATGTCTTCAAGGAATAATTTACTTACAAGTAATGAGCTAATTAAAGCATCTGAAATCTACAAATCACTTCTATTTATAAAAAATAATACTAAGAATCTTTCTAAGCATTTTTTGGATGAAGTATCTAGAGACTTGAATAAAAAGGGCTTTAAAGTAGATTACCTTACAGTAATAAATTCAATTACATTGCAGGAATGCTTAAATCAAAGAATGGAAGAAGGGCGATTAATAGTCGCCATTGCTGCAAAAATAGGTTCTGTAAGGCTAATTGACAATATTTTTATTTAATATCAAAACCTTTAATAATTATCCTCAATTATTTATACTTCGATGCATATGAATAGAACATTACTTAAATCAAAATTACATCGCATTAATGTAACCCAAGTTGAGCTAGATTATGAAGGCTCATGTGCTGTTGATAAGGACTTTTTAGATGCTGCCAACATGCAGGAATATGAAAAAGTTGATGTTTATAATGTTACCAATGGAGAACGTTTTTCTACATACCTCATTTTAGCAGAACCAGGGTCAAAAACTCTTTCAGTTAATGGTGCTGCAGCACATAAAGTGTCAGTTGGTGATGTTGTCATAATTTGTACTTATGGAAGCTTCGATGAAGCAGAAGCGAATACACATAAACCTACACTCATATATTTTGATAGTAGCAATGTTGTTACTGGTATAAAGAACTCTATACCTGAACAAAAACTTCACTCTATTTAGATATTTAAAATTTATTAAGATTGACCTTCAAGGCTCTCTTGTATACCCTTCAATCATAATTTAACAAAGGATTTAATGAATTTTAATGATCTGAATCTATCAGACTCAATTACAAGATCTCTTAAAGATCAAGGGTATGAAAAACCAACTCCAATTCAGGAAGAAGTGATACCTGCAATTCTGAATAAGAGCGATGTTATGGCAGCTGCTCAAACCGGAACTGGTAAAACAGCAGCATTTGTATTGCCAATATTAAGCTTATTATCAAATCCTAAAAATAACTATAAAGGACATCAGTTAAGGGCCTTAATACTAACTCCCACAAGAGAGCTAGCTGCACAAGTCAGAGAGAGTGTAAATACCTACAGTAAATACTTAAGTATCCGGTCTACCGCTGTTTATGGGGGAGCCAGAATACATAATCAACGCCTTAAATTAAGAAAGGGCGTAGATGTTCTTGTTGCGACACCGGGTAGATTATTAGACTTATACAATCAAAAGGCAGTAAATTTTAAAAACATAGAATTGTTTGTATTAGACGAAGCTGATCAAATGTTGGACATGGGCTTTATTCACGATATAAAAAAAATTGCCAATCTTTTACCTGATAGGCGCCAGAATCTTATGTTTACAGCTACTTTCTCTAACCCTTTTAGAAAGCTTGCAAAAGAAATGGCCGATAAGGCTATAGAAATTTCTGTAACTTCTGATGGGGAAACTGGTGAGAATATAGAGCATTACTGTCATCCGGTAGATAAATCTAGAAAAGCTGAGCTGCTTATTGAGCTTATTGAGACGCAAGACTGGGATCAGGCACTTGTTTTTACAAGAACAAAACACGGTGCTGATAGGCTTCAAAAGCAACTAGAGAAAGTAGAAATTTCTGCTAAAGCTATTCATGGCAACAAGACCCAAAACAATAGAATGAAAGCCTTAGATGCTTTTAAAAATAATAGGGTAAAAATTTTAGTAGCTACCGATGTTGCGGCTAGAGGTATTGATATTAAAAAAATGTCCCAAGTTATTAATTTTGACGTACCTACAGTTGCCAAGGATTATATTCATAGAATTGGAAGGACGGGCCGAGGCGGAGATAAGGGTAAGGCTATAACTTTAGTTAGCGCAGATGAGTTTAGATTGTTGGGTGATATTGAAAAGCTTCTGAATCAAAAGCTGGAACGGGTTGAAATAGATGGTTTTGAACCGGAGCATGTTGTTCCTGCAAAAGAAAAACAAAAACCTAATAATAAGAAGTTTCATAATCGTGGTGGTTTTAAGAACAGAAGAAGGTCGCGAAAAGGATAGCATTAAACAAATTAGTCATGGTCGAGATATCTAAATATGATGTTGTTATTCTTGGCGGTGGTGCAGGAGGTCTTTTCTGCGCATTTGAGACTGCAAAAAACGGTAATAAAGTTCTTGTTTTAGAAAAGGCTAATAAAGTTGGTAAAAAAATACTTATGTCTGGAGGCGGGCGCTGTAACTTCACCAATCTTGAAGTTAACCCAGACAATTTCATATCTAAAAATAAACATTTCTCAAAATCAGCGCTATCTGGATATAAACCTCAAGATTTTATAGACCTTGTTGAGAGTCATGGTATTGAATATGAGGAAAGAAAGCATGGCCAGCTTTTTTGCATAAATTCTGCTAAAGATATAGTAAAAATGCTTCTTGATGAATGTAATAAAGTGGGCGTAACTATTATTACAAATGCCTCACCTTCAAATATAAACTTTAGCAATGAAGATAATGTGTATAGTTTGAATGCAGAAGTTAAAACTAAGTCCAATAATTACACCATGAAAATATCTTCTAAGGCTTTGGTTGTTGCTACAGGAGCCTTATCAGTGCCTACACTTGGTGGAAGTGGGTATGGTTATGAACTGGCCAAGCAATTTAACTTAGATGTTATAGACCTTCACGCAGGCTTGGTCCCATTTATGTTTAGCGACCATTTAAAAAATATTTGTGAAAAACTCTCCGGGGTTTCACAGACAATTTCAGTTAGCTGTAATAATAAAACATTTACAGAAGATATGCTTTTTACTCACAGGGGTCTTAGCGGGCCAGCAATATTACAGATTTCTAATTACTGGTCTTTAGGTGATGAGATTTCAATCAATCTTTTCCCAAAAATTGATGTTGAAGCTTTTATAAAAGATTCTAAAAAAAATACCCCAAAACAGAAACTTAGAACAATTATCTCATCAAAATTACCAAAGGCTATTGTCGATGAGCTAGAGCATATTTTTTGGCCTGATTTTGCTGATCTAAGATTGGGTGAGTGGTCTAACAATCAAATAGAGGCACTTTCTAAAAACTTACATGCTTGGAATATTAAACCATCCTCTACTGAAGGATATAGGACGGCCGAAGTAACTTTATGTGGAATAGACACAAAATATATCAGCTCAAAAACTATGGAGGTTATTGGGCAGAAAGATCTATATTTTATTGGTGAAGTTTTAGACGTAACAGGTCACCTAGGTGGCTACAATTTTCAATGGGCTTGGTCCTCTGCATATGCAGCAGCCCAAGGTTTATTAACCAAAGACTTATGAAGATAATTTTAGATATACTTAATTTTTTAAAAAAAAGATAATGCTCTCATTTAACAACTTAGAACTGGTACTTGGTGGAAATACACTATTTAATGATGTCTCATTAACTATTCATCACCACCAAAAAGTAGGTTTAGTTGGAGCAAATGGTACAGGTAAAACCAGTTTATTTAAGGTCATTAAAAAAGAAATAGAAGTTGATCAGTCCACTGTAAGTTATCCTGCAGATCTTCGCATTTCCTATCTTGCTCAAGAAATTAAAGGAACAGAAGAGTTAGCAATTGATTATGTGCTTTCAGGAGACTCCCATTTAGTAAATATTCAAAATCAAATCAATGAAGCTGAGAAAAATGGTGATTACGAAAAACTAGGAGAGCTTTATGATGTTTTTAGTTCTCTCGATGGTTATTCTGCAAAGTCTAGAGCAGAACAATTGTTAGTAGGCTTAGGCTTTAAATCAAATGAATTCAATAAACCTCTGAAGGCTTTTTCTGGTGGCTGGCGTGTACGTCTTAATTTAGCTAAAACCTTAATGCAACCATCTGACCTTATGTTGCTTGATGAGCCAACAAACCATTTGGATTTAGATGCTATTCTTTGGCTTTCTAACTGGATTAAGCATTTTCAAGGTGCATTAATTTTAATCTCACATGATAGGGATTTCTTAGATGATTGTGTAACTTTTGTAGCCCATTTGCACAGACAGTCGATTGAAATTTATAAAGGAAATTATTCACAATTTGAGTCATTGAGAGCTCTGAAAATGGCTGAAATTCAAAGTAATTATATAAAGCAACAAAAAGAAGTAGCACATATGCAAAGCTTTATTAATAGATTTAAAGCTAAAGCAACAAAGGCAAGGCAAGCGCAAAGTAGAATAAAATCTCTTGAAAAAATGGAGTTAATAGCCCCAGCCCACATAGATTCCCCTTTTAATTTTAAAATATCTGAAACAGACAAAATTTCGAACCCTTTGGTAGCAATTAGGAAGGCTGAGATGGGCTATTTAGATCCAATACTAACTAGTGTTGATTTTACAATATGTCCAGGTGATAGAGTGGGTTTGCTTGGCCCAAATGGAGCAGGTAAATCAACATTGATTAAATCCATTGTTGGAGATTTGAAACTCCTTGATGGTGACAGGGAAACAGGCGCTAATTTTAAGGTCGGCTATTTCTCTCAACACCAAGTTGATGATCTGGATCTAACTATTTCTGCATTTACTCATATACAAAGACTTGATGAAACAAAATCAGAAAAACAAATTAGAACTTATCTTGGCGGCTTCAATTTTAAAGGAGATAAGGTAAAGGATTCCATTAGACTTTTCTCAGGAGGTGAGAAGGCTAGATTGGCTTTTGCAATAATCTCTTACCAGAAACCAAATATACTGCTAATGGATGAGCCTACCAACCATCTTGATATGGAAATGAGGCACGCACTTACGGTTGCAATTCAAAGTTTCAAAGGGGCAATTGTTCTTATCTCTCATGACAGGCATTTGTTAAATAGTTCTGTTGACAGTTTTTATCTTGTTGACAAGGGGAAGTTAGAGGTTTTTGATGGTGACTTGGAAGATTATAAGAACCTTATTCTTGATATTAAAAATTCTGATAACAAGAGTATAACTAAGAAGAAAAAAAATAAACCAATCGATCATGAAGATAGTATTAGGCAAAGCAAGAATTTGAAATCAGAAATATCAAAACTAGAAAAACGCCTACAAAGGCTTAATAGAAAGCTCAATGATGCCAACGAAGAGCTAGCTAACCCAGATCTTTATTCAGATAATCCAAGTGATAACCTTCAGGACTTAATTAGAAATCAGCTAGAACTATCAAATGAAGTTGAGAAAGTTGAAAAGGAATGGGTTGAGAATGTTACAAAGCTTGAAAAGTTAACTGGCTAGAAAAAATCACTAAATAATTTGGGTTATTAGTGAGTGGCGCGCCCGGAGAGATTCGAACTCCCGACCCCTTGGTTCGTAGCCAAGTACTCTATCCAGCTGAGCTACGGGCGCAATGGTAATAAATACAATTTCTAAAGTATCTTAATTTCATTATTTAATGAATTTAAGTCCAAAATATTTAAGCGTTTATTATGCTTTTTTACATGATTTTGTACACCAAATTGTACACTTAATGTAATTTTCTTTATATGGAGTATATATATGGGCGGATATAAATTTGCTTTTAATCTAACTTTTTATATAAACCACCAAAGTAATTCTATAAAGTAAGCTAATGGCCATAATCAAAGCAGATAACCTTATAAAATCTTATACAGACCCAGATAACAGTGGGGAGAAATTTAATGCTGTAGATGGGGTATCCTTGAGTATTAATTCAGGAGAGATTTTTGGTATTTTAGGACCAAATGGAGCAGGTAAGACAACAACGTTAGAAATTTTAGAGGGTTTAAAGGATGTTGATGGTGGCTCTGCATCAATTAATTCAATTGATATTTCAAAAAATCCATACAAAGTAAAAGAGTTTATTGGTGTCCAGCTTCAATCAAATGAGTACTTTGATAATATGACACTTTCAGAATTGCTTAATTTATTTAGTGCTTTGTATAACAAAAAAAATGACCCATTGACTCTTTTAAAGAAAGTTAGCCTGTCTGATAAAGCTAATTCATATGCCAATGAGCTCTCAGGAGGACAAAAACAAAGGTTTTCCATTGCCTGCGCTCTTGTCAATAATCCATTAGTACTTTTTCTAGATGAGCCAACGACAGGTTTAGACCCTCAAGCAAAAAGAAGTTTATGGGACTTAATAACAAATTTAAATAATTTAGGCATGACCATAATTCTTACTACCCATAATATGGAAGAAGCCCAATACCTATGCGGAAGAATAGCAATAATGGATTACGGAAAAATAATTGCTGAAGACACTCCTCAAAACTTAATATCAAAGCATGTACCAGAAAAGCAAAAGGAAGTAGCAAGGGGAAATATGGAAGATGTTTTTATGGCATTAACAGGACATGGGTTGAGAGATTGATATGCTAACGCAAAAACAACTCTACTTAACAAAAGTATTTATACAAATGTTTGTTCGAAACAAACAGTATATTATTTTTAGCCTTATCTTACCTATGGTCATTTTAGGCATAGTTGCTTTTAATGAGGGTGATGAAGATCCAATAGACATAGGGCTTGTCGATAAATCAAATACAATTCTTTCACAACAATTTACATCACGCCTTAATAAAAATAATTTATTTAATATAGTAATTAAAAATGAGAATTCACTAAAAGAAGATCTTATTAGCGGTAAATTAAAAGCTGGCCTTGTTATACCTATTGGCATGACTGAGAAGTCTATAGCCACAGATATAAAGTTGTTGGTTGATAGTTCTGACATCCAATTTATTCAAACAATAAAACCAATTTTAAATAACTCATTATTAGAAATTGAAAGAGAATTAACCAAGGTTGAACCATTATTTATTTTGACTTTAGAGGATATAAAATCAAGGTCTTTAAGCTATATTAATTTTTTATTACCAGGAATAATGGCGTTTATGCTGATGAATCTTAGTATTGCTGGTAGTGGTTTTAATGTTGTTGAGTTTAGAAGGCGAGGCATATTAAAACGTTTATTTGTTACACCAATAAAACCAATAGATTTTGTTACCGCTATTGTTCTTGCTCGAATGATAATTGTTATAGCCCAGCTAACTATTGTATTTAGCTTTGCATTATTTGCTTTGGATGTTGAAATTGTAGGAAGTCTTTTAACTTTTTATTTTATGATTATGCTTGGCATATTGATGTTCTTAACTCTAGGTTTTTCAATTGGTAGCTTAGCAAAATCACAAGAATCAGTAGGGGTTCTCGCTAGTATTTTTATATACCCTCAATTAGCTCTCTCTGGAGTCTTTTTTCCTATTGAAAGTCTCCCTGAATTAATTCACCCTTTTGCTGCACTTCTTCCGCTGAGTATCCTTGTAGAGTCTTTGAGACTTGTTGCTAACGACGGGTTGATGATCTTTGATTTGTTTGGCAATTTTATTGGGATGGTTATGTGGATAATAGTTGGAACCTTCTTATCAACAAAATTATTTATTTGGAAGGAAGTAGCTGGGTAACTAAATTAACTGCTATCTAAACCTTTCTAGCTTCTTCTGGAAGCATTACAGGTATGCCATCTTTTATTGGGTAAGCCAGTCCAGCTTCTATAGATATGAGCTCATTAGCTTCTTTGTCGTATTCAAGTGCGGCCTTTGTGACAGGACAAACTAATATATCTAGTAATTTTTGATCTAATATTGTCATTTTTTCAAGTATACATCAGGATTAATCTACATTAAATATGGTATTGTAATATCCACTTTGTTATATGTTTTGCTATGGAACAAATTCAACTTTTAGCCTTACAAAATTTTCCACTTATTGAGCCAGGCGATCATCTAGACTCAATTATTTTTGATTCAATATTAAAAAATCATATAGACATATGTGATGGTGATGTTTTTATAATTGCTCAAAAAATAATTTCAAAAGCTGAAGATAGATATCTAAACTTAAGTAGCCTTAGCCTTTCAAGCGAAGCTGTAAGCTTGTCAGAAAAAATGAATAGAGACCCATATTTCATTCAAGCAGTAATAAATGAATCAAATGAAATTGTAAGTATTGGTAAAAATGTAATTATAGTTGAGCATAAATTAGGGTTCATCAACATAAATGCGGGCATAGATAAATCTAATATTTCACAAGAAATAAACCAGGTTTTACTTTTGCCAGAAAACCCATCTAAAAGCGCTGATTTAATTCAAAAAAAGTTATCCCAAAAATTAGAAAAAAATATTTCAGTTGTTATAACCGACTCTATGACTAGGCCATATAGATCTGGGATTACAAATTTTGCATTAGCAAGCGCCAATCTGCAAAGCTTAATAGATTTAACTGGTGATAAGGATATTTATGGCAATCTGCTAAAAAATACAGAGATAGCTATTGCTGATGAAATAGCAGCTGCATCTGGGCTATTAATGGGCCAAGGATCAGATATGCAACCTGTAATATTACTCAAAGGATTTAATAAAGATAAATACGATATAAATAATGCAATAGATTTAATTGTAGAAAAGAAAGATGATCTATATAGGTAAATGTTATTTGAACATATAATATTATTATGAACTTTAGCTTAAACCTTAACAAAATAGCATTATTAAGAAACGCAAGGGGTGAAAATTATCCAAAACTTGAAGAGTATGCTTATAGAGCTATTGATTTAGGTGTAGATGGTCTTACTCTTCACCCAAGACCTGATCAAAGGCATGCCACATGTGAGGACGTAGTATCAATATCTTCAATATGCAAAGATAGAAAAGTTGAATTTAATATTGAGGGTAATCCATTCTCAGAAGCTTCTGGAGAATATAGTGGTTTTATGGACCTTGTTAGAAAGTCAGTACCTGAACAGGTTACGCTAGTTCCTGATTCTCTTGATCAAGTTACATCTGATCACGGTTGGGTGCTAGGCTTTAATGAGAGAGAGCTTGCTACATCTATTCAGCATATTCGATCATTTGATTTTAATTCAAGGGTTAGTTTATTTGTAGATAGCACTTCTAATAATGTCATTAATTATGAGATCCTGGATTATTGTTTAAAAGTTGGTGCTGATACAATAGAGGTTCATACTGGACCATTTTCTAAATTGATTGCAGCTAAAGATTTTACAATCATTGATTCATTGAAGCTCTTTTTGGAAAGAGCCAAAGACAAAGGATTAAATATTAATGCTGGACATGATCTAAACTTATCAAATCTTAAATACTTAAAAGATTTAGACTTAATAGATGAGGTGTCAATAGGGCATGCAATTATTGTTGATGCCTTGAATTTTGGCTTTGATGACACTATAAAGAAATATATAGATATTATAAAAGGATAAATAATGGACATTGAACAGAAACTAAAAGACCAAATAGCTGAAAATGCTATATTAATTTATATGAAGGGCACACCTTACGAACCAAAATGTGGTTTTTCTGCCAGAACTGTTCAGGCTCTCGTTGAATGCGAGGCTAAATTTTCATATGTTGATATTCTTGAAAATAATGAGGTTAGGTCTACACTGCCTTCAGTATCTGATTGGCCTACTTTTCCTCAAGTTTTTGTTAGTGGAGAGCTCATAGGTGGAGCAGATATCGTGACCCAAATGCATGAATCCGGAGAGCTTAAGAAAGTTTTAGAAGAAGCTTCTAAGTAGACTTATACTCATTTACTACTTTGCAGAAAACTTTAGCAGTAACATCAGAATCATAAGCAGCTGAGTGAGCTTTCTTTGAATCATAATCTATTTGTAATGAATCGCAGACTCTAGCAAGCACTGTTTGGTTTGTTGCTAAAACTCCTAAACTGACTGTATCTAGGACTGAAAAAGGGTGAAAGGGCGACTTTTTTATACCATTTCGTTTAACAGACTCATTAATAAATGAGCTATCAAAATGAGCATTATGGCCAACTAAAATTGCTCTTGAGCATTCATATTTATTTCTTGCTTTGTTAATAATTTTAAATAAATCAGTTAATGCCTCTTTCTCACTAACAGCAATTCTTAATGGGTGATTGAGATCTATTTTAGTAAATTCAAGGGACTCTTTTTCGATAGCTAGGCCTTCGTATGGTTCAATGTGATGCCTGAATGTATCACCAACTTCTAATTGCCCATCTATTTCTTCAATTAAGGTTATGGCAATCTCCAAAATAGCATTATTTAATGGATCAAAACCACCAGTTTCAATATCCACTACTACGGGGAGATATTTTCTAAACCTTTCTTTAAGAATCATTTTTATCCTCTATAAAATTGGATGCATCTTCTGGATTAAATTCATGTAATTTAATAAGATCCTCTTTAGCAATAGTAGATTGCATTTTATTTAATGCAGCTAACTTATCTACTTTTCTATTAGCAATTCTTATATTAATTTCATCACTAATATTTAGATTTTCTGGGGAATTATTAACAAGTTTCTCTCTTTTAGCATTGGTATTTAATGACTCCTTAAGATCAAAATAATATTGAGAATTATCTCGCGGACCTTTAGCCTCTGATGAGGAAGACTCTACAATTTCAATACAATCAACAGGGCAGGGCTCAATGCAAAGCTCACAACCTGTGCAAATATCATCTATAACTGAATGCATTAAGTTGGTAGCACCAACAATTGCATCCACTGGGCAGGCTCCAATGCATTTTTTACAACCTATACAGTCATCCTCTATTATTTTAACTTTTTGTTTTTGTATGCTTGGACCAAACTTAAGATCAACATTATTTATTTGTTTATCAAGAATAATATTTAACTTATCAAGGGTTTCAGCTCCGCCTGGTACACATCGGTCATGTGGTGCTCCATTAGCTATATCATTTGCATATTGGTAGCAGCCAGGCGTTTCACATCTGCCACATTGAATCTGTGGGAGTGTTTTGTGAATTATGTCTATAAGTTCCAAAGCTATTCTTCAAGAACACCAAGTTTTTTTTGAAGCTTGGAGTTTGATGTTGTATAGCCAAAAGGAACTCTTTCACCAGGATTAATCCTCTTGTATGCTTCTTGAACTGCTAATGTAGTTTCATGAAAGCCTGAAAGTATTAGGTCAAGCTTGCCTGGATAATCATTAATATCTCCAACAGCAAAAATTCCCTCTTTTGTGGTTTCAAAATTTTCTGTATTAACTTTTATCTTTTTTGAGTTAAGTTCAATATCCCAGTCTAAAATAGGCCCAAGCTTCTTATTTAAACCAAACAAGAAAAGAAGCTCATCAGCATCAAAAGATTCTATTTCTTTTGTGTCAAAGTTTTTTAATGAAACAGAAGTAACTTTATCTGATCCATCTATGCCATCAATAACATAAGGTGTTAAGAGTTTTACCTTACCATCTTTAACAAGATCTCTCATTTGCTCCTCAGAATGAAGGGCCCCTCTGAAAGCATCTCTTCTATGAACAAGACTAATACTTTTTGCTATCTTCGAAAGTTCTATTGTCCAATCTAAGGCTGAATCCCCTCCACCAAATATAAAGACATTTTTATTTTTATAGGTTTCTTTTGAGCGAACAGCATAAGTCACGCCTTTATCTTTAAATTGATCAGGATCATCTATATTTGGGGGCCTTCTTGGTTCAAAAGAACCAGCGCCTGCAGCTATAAAAACATTTTTTGTAATAAATTCATTGTTAGCATTGGTTTTAACAGACCAAAACTCGCCACCACCATCATCATTATTTATCTTTACTAATTCATCAACCCTTTGGTTTAGAAAAACCTCATACTCGAATGGTTTAATCTGCTCAACCAATGCATCAACATGCT
This sequence comes from uncultured Gammaproteobacteria bacterium, assembly GCA_964523375.1. GTDB lineage: Bacteria > Pseudomonadota > Gammaproteobacteria > Magnimaribacterales > D2472 > CAJQGY01. The sequence goes on from CAZFYG010000003.1 coordinate 13,513, forward strand.
CTTGAGCTGTTTGGAATGGCACCCCTGGAATATCATATATTGGTTTTTCTGGGTAAAGTTCAGCACACTGTCCACCAACTTTGTCTAAGTTGTCAATTAAAATGCATTTAAGACCAAGCAAACCTGCTTCAAAGACTGTAAATAACCCAACAGGACCTGCGCCAATTACAACAATATCTATCTCTTTTTTCATTTATTTGACCCTCTGACCTTCGACTGCTCCTTCGTCTGGAGATACTAAAAATACACCACCTTTTTTATCAGATGATGCAAGAACCATACCTTCTGAAAGACCAAATTTCATTTGCCTTGGCTTTAAATTAGATACAAGAATTACAAGTCTTTCATCTAGATCTTGAGGCTCATAAGCGCTTTTAATACCAGCAAAGACTTGTCTTTTGCCTAAATCTCCTACGCTTAACTCCAGTTTAAGTAGTTTATCAGCACCTTCCACATGGGATGCTTTTATAATTTTTGCAACTCTTAAATCAATATCAACAAATTGATCAATATTAATAGTATTTAGATCTTCCATTTTTTCTTCCTTTTTTAATTCTATTTTTTCCAATCTATTCAATATTGGATTATATTTATTTATCTCATGTGGCAATTCTTTCCCAACACAATCAAAATTTGATGGCGGGTTGTTTAAAAACTTAAAAGCAGATTTCGTTATGCTTGGTATTATTGGTTTTAGATAAATACTTAAATAATAAAAGCCATTTAATGCTACTGAGGCTATAACTGCCGCATCATTAGTATCTTTTTTCCATGGCGTATTTTCATTTATATATTTATTTATTTCGTCCGCCATTTCCATAATCAGCCTTACAGCCTTTGAGTATTGCCTAGTTTCATAAAGTTCTATGATTATGTTTTTGTTAGCTTCTATATCCTTGAGCAAGGCTGAATCTGATGTGGTAAGCAACTTATTATTATTTTTAGAAATAAATGATGAGCTTCTGCTAGCTATATTTAAATATTTTCCAACCAAATCTGAATTTATTTTTTGAACGTAATCATCAAGATTTAAATCTAAGTCTTCTACTTTATTGTTTAGTTTAGATGCAAAATAATATCTTAATGTTTCAGGGTCGCAAATATCAGCAAACTCACTTGCCATAATTCCTGTACCCTTTGATTTAGACATTTTCTCACCATTAAGTGTTAAAAAACCATGCACATGAATACCATCAGGTAATTTGTATTTAGATGATTCTAAAAGTGCTGGCCAAAATAACCCATGAAAATAAGATATGTCTTTTCCAATGAAATGATGAATTTCATATTCTGAGTTTTTAAACCATAAATCAGATATATCAATATTTTTTTTAACAGACCAATTCATTGCAGAAGCTATATAGCCTATCGGTGCATCAAGCCATACATAAAAGAATTTATTAGGCTCGTTTGGAATTTGAAAGCCAAAATAAGGCGCATCACGAGATATATCCCATTCTTTTAAGCCATCACCAACCCATTCATGAAGCTTATTAATGATTGGTTCTTGAAGTGTTGCCTCTGATAGAAATTTTTTAATATATTCACTTTTTGAAGGTAGATCAAAAAAAATGTGCTCAGACTCTTTAAGTATAGGTTTAGTATTTGATAATGTAGAAATGGGATTAATTAGCTCTTCAACTGAAAATGCAGCATTGCAAACACCACAACCATCTCCGTATTGATCCTCTGCAGAACATTTTGGGCAAGTACCCTTAATGAATCTATCTGACAAGAACATAGATTCTTTAGTGTCATAAAGCTGGTTGATAACTTTCTTTTTTATCAGGCCGTTTTCTTTTGCTGACATATATATCTCTTGGGCAATTTTTTTATTTTCATCGGAATGGGTAGAGTGAAAATTTGTAAAATCTATACCGTATTTTTCATATGTTTCTATATGATCCTTTTTTACATTTTTTATAAGCTCTTCTGGTGAAAGTCCAAGCTCCTGTGCTTTAAGCATTACAGGGGTGCCATGTGTATCGTCTGCACAAAAATAAAGACATTCATTTAAGTTTTGATTTTGAAACCTTACCCAAATATCCGTTTGAACTGCTTCAAGGATATGTCCTAAATGCAAAGATGAGTTTGCATATGGTAGGGCACTGGTCACGATAAGTTTTCTTTTGTTTTTGGTATTCTCGCTCATATATAAAATGTATTATATGTGAATAAATAGAAAATATATGTCCATAAAAAAAATAATAGCAGTTGCTTCTGCAAAAGGAGGTGTTGGTAAAAGCACCATAACTGCAGCATTAGCATCACATTTATCAAAATCACTCAAGATAGGCATTCTCGATGCTGATATATATGGCCCTAACCAGCATATATTATTCAATGTTATTAATTCAAAGCCTGATATAACAAGTATTAATGGCAAAAAAGTATTCATACCTGTAATGGCTAATAACATCAAATTAAGCTCTATGGGGTTTATCTTAGATGAAGATAAAGCTGCTGTTTGGAGAGGTCCCATGCTAAGCGGCGCTATAAGACAGCTTATGCAATCCACCCTATGGGGAGATCTAGATATATTATTTATTGACATGCCACCAGGCACCGGTGATGCTTACTTAACTGTTGTCTCTGAGATTAAACCAGACCATGCCTTGCTTGTAACAACACCTAGCAAACTTTCTATACAAGATACATTAAAATCATTTTCTACATTTTCTAAATTAAATACAAATATACTTGGTTTTATTGAAAATAATATTTTTAGACAAAATAAAAAATATGAATATACTGATTTTTTAGAAAGGAATATTACGCTCATTGGTGGCTTGAACTTCAACGATGAGATCTATGAGTTCAATTTTGATATAGAAAATTTAGAAGTTGAGTTGATAGCTACGAATCTATTAGAAAAACTAAAATTATGAAAAAATTCTTATTTATATTACCTTTGATAGTGACTCCTTTGATATTTGCTGAAGTTAATGATCCTTTAGAGGGGGTAAATAGAACATTTTTTAATATCAACGAAAAAGTAGATGAAGTAGCCCTAAAGCCCATTGCATTAACTTATTCAAAGACGCCTGATCCAATTAAAAATGGGATAACTAACTTTTTTAGAAATTTAAAAGAAATAGACAACACTTTAAATCAGGTGCTTCAAGGCAAGCCAAAATATGCAGCCAATGATTTTTCAAGATTTCTTATTAATTCTACTTTAGGTCTAGGTGGTATCTTAGATCCAGCATCTTCAATGGGTTTAGAAAGACACGATGAAGACTTTGGTCAAACTCTTGGCTTATGGGGCGTATCACCGGGTCCATATTTAATGGTACCTTTTTTGGGGCCTAGTAGTACAAGAGATTTATTGAGCAGACCAATTTCATCCTTTCTTGAAGTTACATTTCACATGGATGATAGCAATGTCAGACTATCTTTGAGTGCCCTTGATGCTATAGAGACTAGAGAAAGGCTATTAGAGGTTGAAAGCTTGTTGTCAGGGGATAAATACAATTTTGTTAGAGACTCATATTCACAATCAAGAGAATATGAAATTAAAGATGGTCTAAATATTGAAGATGAATTTACAGATGATATGGACGACTTTTTAATTGACTAATAATTGACGTAAGTCACTCTTATAAGGTGTTATATCTTTTAATCTAATCGCTTCTAAAACCAATTTTCTAAAAGCTTTTGCATGAGGATCTCCTTTTGACAAACCAAAGAGGTGTTTTACCATGCGCGATAAGTCATAGCCTTGTGATTCTTTCGATGTCATATATGAAACATATTCATCAAAAATTTCAGCTTTTGATATCCTTTTGGTTTCTTGTCCATAAATATGCTCATCAAATTCAGAAAGCATAAAAGGGTTGTCATATGCAGCTCGACCTATCATCACACCATCGACATGACCAAGGTGCTCTAATGACTCCTCAAGGTTTTTAATGCCTCCATTAATTATAATATTTAGATCTGGATTATCTTTTTTAAGTTTATATACAAAGTCATATTTTAAAGGAGGAATCATTCTATTCTGTCTTGGACTTAAGCCACTCAAGATCCCATTTCTTGCATGTATTATAAAATTCTTTATACCTGCATTCTTAACAACATTTACAAAATTTTCAAAAAATTCATAGGAATCATTATCATCAATACCCAGTCTGCACTTTATGGTTACTGGTATGGTGACAGCATTTTGCATTTCGCTTAAACAATTAGCCACATGCTCAGGCTCAAGCATTAAGCAAGCACCAAATCTTCCTTTTTGCACTCTATCAGATGGACAGCCAACATTTAAATTAATTTCATCATAGCCATAACCTTCAGATATTTTAGATGATTCTATTAAGTCATTTAAATCTGAGCCACCTAGCTGAACTGCCACAGGATGCTCTTCTTTATTAAAATCTAACTGATCAAGACATTTTCCAAATATTAAAGCTCCGGTAGTGATCATTTCTGTATAAAGATAGGTATTTTTTGAAATCAATCTTAGAAGATACCTATCATGCATATCTGTATATTGCATCATAGGAGCGACACAAGCTCTATGAGCAGCTTTAAAATCCATTATATAAAATTAATAATAGATATAAACCCAACAATGCTTAGAACGATTGTATAGGGTAGTGCCATGACAACCATTCTCATATATGAAAGATTAATTAGCGGAGCCAAGGATGAGGTTAGTAAGAATAAAAATGCAGCCTGCCCATTAGGGGTGGCTATGCTTGGTATATTAGTTCCAGTATTTATTGCAACTGCTAATTTATTAAACTGATCAACCGTTATATCTCCAGCATCAAGAGCTGTTTTAACTTCATTTATATATATTGTTGCAACAAATACATTATCACTAATAGCTGACAAAACACCATTCACTACAAAAAATAGAGAAGGTTGGGTTGAAACATCTTGCATTAAAACAAATGTAATAAGTGGGGCGAAAAGTAGCTGATCGTTTATAACGCTAACTATTGCAAAAAATACTGCCAAAAGAGCGGTGAATGGTAGAGCTTCATGAAAAGCTTCTCCTAAATCATGCTCTTCTGTAATTCCTTTAAACGATGTTAGTAAAATTATTATGCAAAGCCCAATTAGCCCAACTGCAGCTAAATGCAAGGCAAGTGCAACAACTAAAAATACAGCAACAACTAATTCAACAAGCAATTGAGCTCTTTGGTTGGTGGTTGTATTAGCCGCATCATGAATGGCAAAATCGTTAAAAACCTTTCTAACACTGATTGGCATTTGATTACCGAATCCAGCAATTGAAAATTTTTCAATTAAATAGCATGTAACTAATCCAGCAAAGAAAACAGGCATAGTTACTGGAGCCATTTTAATAAAAAACTCTACAAACTCCCACCCAGCAATATTTGCTATTAATAAGTTTTGTGGCTCACCAACAATAGTACAGACGCCACCTAATGCAGTACCAACTGCCCCATGCATAATAAGATCTCTTAAAAAAGCTTTAAATCTTTCTAAATCGACAGCCCCAACTTCTGTTAAATTATTATCATTATTGTGATTATGCTCTTCACCAAAATTTTTACCCGATGCAACAGTGTGATAAATTCTATAGAAACCTATTGTCACTCCTATTAATACCGCAGTAACAGTCAAGGCATCTAAAAATGCTGATAGAATTGCTGCTGAAAAACAAAAAAGAAGACTTAAGGCTGTTTTAGATTTAACTTTTAAAAGTAAACCAGTAAATATAGAGAGCATTAGGTTTTTCATAAAGAAAATCCCAGCAACCATGAAGATTAATAGAAGTATTACCTCTAAATTATGCTCAATTTCATAAAGGACATGATAGGGCGTAGTTAATCCTAATACTATCGCCTGAATAGCCAGCAAACCTCCCGGTTGAAGGGGGTAGCATTTTAAAGCGAGCGCTAAGGTAAATATAAATTCTATTAAAAAGATCCAACCAGTTATAAATCCCCCATTCAATCCCATTGAATTACAGATAAATAATATAAAGGGGTTTAAGATTAAGAAAGCTATTATGGTAGACTTATACCACTTTGGAGAGTTGCCTAGAAACATTCTCATTAATTCATTTAACATAATTATAATAAAAGTTTATTTACAATGTATTTTAAAAGATTTTTAGATTTTAAGACAAATAATTTAGATAATTCGCTTATTATTTTTAATGATAAGAAAGTTATCTTTGATAAAAATTCCAACTCATCAATACTTAAATCACTTTTTTTCAATATTGATTATTCAAAAGCAACCATTATAGGTATAGGTGAGGATGAAAATTCACAATATCTTGCTGTAGATGTATCTTGTTGCAACTTTGATTTACATGATCAAGGCTACAATTCATTAATAGAGACTGATATAAGAAATATACTAACCAACTCTTCACCAAATGAAATTTCTATTATTGGTAGAGCGCAGCATTTACTTCATTGGTTGAAAACATCAAAATATTGCGGCTCTTGCGGTGCTCTTAATAAATTCTCATCTAAAGAGAGCGCTTTCTATTGCTCATGTAACAAAGAAATGATCTATCCAAGAATATCACCATGCGTAATTGGGATAATTACTAAGGGCGATGAAATTTTATTAGCTCGTAATAAACTTTTTCCAGAAGGAATGTTTAGCGCAATTGCTGGTTTTGTAGAAGCATCAGAAACACTTGAAGAAACTTTCAAGCGTGAGGTGATGGAAGAAGTCGGTCTAAATATTAAGAATATAGATTATTTTGGAAGCCAGCCATGGCCTTTTCCAAATCAGCTTATGATTGCATTTAAATGCGAGTATGATTCTGGCGATATAATAGTAGACGGTGAGGAGATAGTAGAAGCTAATTGGTTTAAACCCACCAATTTACCAAGAATACCACCTACCACATCTATTTCAGGACAGTTAATTAAGTCTTATCTCGAGGGTCATTAGATGCTCTTGTAGGGATCTCTTTCTTAACCTTTGTTTCCTTCTTAATTTCTTGAATCAGAGGCTTCTTAATCTTCGGAGCTTCTGTTTTCTCTTTAGCTAGTTTTTTTTCTACAGGCTTATTTACAACCTTAGCTTTTTTCTTCAAATCTTTATTTTGGACAGGCTCGCTTGTTTTAGGAGAGTTAGTATTTTTTGAAATAGTGTCATTCTTAATATTTTTATTATTCTGACTTTTTTGGTTAGAATTTGATTGAACAGAATTTTTTTGCTCAGTAGGTTTTTTGCTTAAATTCTTTTGAGAATCATTTGGCTTTTTTTGTTGCTGATTTGGCTTTTTATTAACCGGTTTTTTATTTTGTTGATTCTGCTTGTTCTGAACAGGTTTTTTAGTATTTACACCTTGTGTAGGTTTCCTATTAGCATTTCTTCTTTGTTGAGGCTTCCTATTATTAGATTTTTTAACAACTTTTTTAGTTTTTTTATCTTCACTATCAATTCCTGCAATACTTTTAATCCAGCTGACTAGACCATCTTTTTTCTTTTTAGGCATCTTGGGTGGTTTAATCCCACTTACAAGAGGTTTCATTGATTTATTTATATTTTTATCATCTCTCCAATCAGTATCTGGTTCAGGACTATTTGGCACTAATTTATAGGAGTCAATATTTTTTACATCACTTGATTTCACTCTAAGTACTTTGTAATAAGGTCTTGATTTATATGGGTCAGCAACAATTATGACTTTTATACTATTAGATTTTTCAATATGCATAATGTCATTTCTTTTTTCATTCAATAAATAACTTGCAACATCAGATGGAACGAAAACTTGAATTTCAGCTGTATTATCCTTAGCAGAGTCCTCTCCAATAATTCTTAATATGGATTGCCCTAATGACCTTGGGCCTCTGACAAGAACGTGCTCTATATCATATGATTCATTTAATGAAGGTCGAAGCCTTTGTCTTGACACTTCAAGTAATCCAAATCTTGAGATGCTTGAGATTTGCACTCTAGCTCTATCCGTGTAAACAGCCTTTCTAAATGCTGATTCTACTTTTTCTTGATGTTTTGAATCCATCATATCTATAAAATCAATAACAACTAGACCGCCAACATCTCTTAATCTCAACTGTCTTGCAACCTCTCTAGCTGCCTCTAAATTAGTTTTGTAAGCTGTATCTTCAATATCCTTTCCTTTTGTTGACCTAGCAGAGTTTACATCAATAGCGGTCATTGCTTCAGTTGGATCTATAACTATAGAGCCACCTGAAGTTAGCGAAATTTCTCTTTGAAAAGCTAGTTCTATTTGAGATTCAATTTGATACCTATTAAATAAAGGTATTTCTTCATCATAGTATTTAACTTTATCCGCATGATCTGGAAGTACTGCACTTATAAATTCCAAAGCCTCATCGTATGTTGGCTTATCATCTATTAATATTTCTTCAATATCTTCTTTAAAATAGTCTTTAACAACTCTTACTATTAGCTTATCGTCTCTAAATATCAGAGAGGGGCTGGGTGCACTATCAAATGTTTTTGAAATTTCTTCCCATAGAGCTAAAAGGTAAGACAGGTCTAGAGCAAGCTCTTCTGAAGTTCTGCCAAGGCCATTTGTTCTAACAATTGCGCTCATATCTTCAGGTATATCTAGGTTAGAGAGAGCATCTTTAATTTGGTCTCTTTCTTCACCGCTAATTCTTCTTGATATACCACCAGATCGTGATGAATTTGGTATTAGAACTAAAAATCTACCAGCAAGACCAATTTGAGTGGTAAGCGCAGCGCCCTTAGTTCCTCGCTCTTCTTTGGTAACTTGAACAATGATGTCCTGACCTTCCTTTAGTGTACATTCGGACTTACCATTTGCATTTTTTTTATAAAATTCGCTCGATAGGTCTTTTAAGGGTAGAAAACCATGTCTTTCTGAACCAAAGTTGACAAAAGCAGCGTCTAAACTTGATTCAATTCTTGAAACAGTAGCTTTAAAAATACTACCTTTCAGCAGCACCCTGTCAGGTGATTCTGTATCTAAGTCGTATAATTTTGCACCATCAACAAGTGCAACTCGAAGTTCATCTCCATAAGATGAATTGATTAAAATTCTTTTCATTCTAGTCTCCCTAAGTATAGGAAGATAAATCAGCAGTGAGCTAAAGCTCGTCCTTATTAAGTCTTATTTCTGCTTGCTTAAAAGGTATGCCTCATAAAAGGCAATAAAAAAACTGTTGTAATTATCTTTATTATTAAAATATAACTAGTTTATCTAGTTATTTAGACTCTTATCCTATAGATTTGTATGATGAGTGTCAAAAAAATAGTTATAGATAGTGATAATTCAAACAGAAGGCTAGACAATTATTTAATGTCAGTTCTATTTGATATGCCAAAATCAAAAATTTACAGCATGATTCGTAAAGGTGAGATTAGAATTAATTCTGGCAGAGTGAAACCTAGTTCAAAAATTCAAGCAGGAGACAATTTAAGGCTGCCACCCTATATAGTTATTCCTTCAAAAGGTGAGGTATACATACCAGAAAATTTAAAGGTTTTATTAAAAAAATCAGTTATATATGAAGATGCAAACTTCATTGCTATTAATAAGCCTATTGGTTTGGCCGTTCACGGCGGTACAGATAATAAATTTGGTGTTATTTCAATAATGAGATCTATCTTTGGTCAGTCCATTGATTTATGCCATAGAATTGATAAAGAGACATCTGGCTGTTTAGTTCTCTCTAAAAATAAACAGTCTTCAAAACATTTTTATGAACAGCTTTCAGCCAGGAAGGTAAATAAAGTATACATAGCAATCTTAAAAGGAATACTTAATAAAAATATCGAAATAAAATCACCAGTTGGTGATAATCATCAGTCAGCTCAATCTAAATTTAAAATTATAAAAAAATATAAAGATTCAACTTATGTTGAAGTGCAAATATTTACAGGAAGAACTCATCAAATAAGAGTTCATGCTAATGAGATGGGACACCCAATAATTAATGATAAGAAATATGGTGACTGGGATTACAATAAAAAAATATCTAAAAAGGTTAAAAGAATGGGTTTGCATGCCCACAAACTTAATTTTGTTGACAAGGATTTGAATGAGATTAATTTAACAGCAGATATTGACGAAACGTTTGAAGATTTAATAAATGTATTTAATTAAAAAAAGGTACCAAATGATTAGCAAATTTGATAGGATACGGTTTTTTTAAAGGGTTAATTATGGCAGTTCAAAAAAGTAAGAAAACTAGATCAAGAATAGGTATGAGAAGATCTCATGACTCATTGAAAAGCTCTACGCTTTCAACAGACCCTGTTTCAGGTGAAAGGCATCTTCGTCATCAAATGACTAAAGATGGTTTCTATAAGGGCAGGCTAGTGAAAGATCTTAGAAAACCTGAAAAGGATGAGGCAGAAGAAGAACTCAGTTAGGTATGGCTAAACATATTAGCATTGTCTTCCCAGGACAAGGCTCTCAATCTATTGGTATGCTAGACCAATTCAGCAATGTAGATATTCTATCCTCCGGATATGATACAGATATTTTTAGTTTTGATTTGCTCGATATTATTTCCACTGACGAAGAAAAATTAAATCAAAGCCAATACACACAACCTGCATTAGTATTATCTTCTCACTTATACTTTAGAAAACTCACCAAATTACTTTCTGATAAATTCAACCTATTAGCTGGCCATTCTCTTGGAGAATTTTCAGCTCTTCTTGCTGCAGGCTCTATTGAATTAAATACTGTGCTTGGACTTGTTTATAAAAGAGGTTTATTTATGTCAGAAGCTCCAAGCGGTTCCATGTTGGCTGTGATGGGCTTAAAACAATCAGTAATAGACAAAATTTGTATTGATATTAGCAATGAAGAAGATGTATTTGTGGCACCGGCCAATATAAATACTCCCAATCAAATCGTTATAGGTGGAGACCACAAGGCCATAGATATTGCCTCAATTAAATTAAAAGAAGAGGGTGCCAAGAGGTGCATCAAACTTAAAGTTTCAACGGCTTCACATTGTTCATTAATGAATGAATCAGCTCTAAAGTTTCAAAAAGAGCTTGATAATATAGATATTATAAAACCAGCGGTCGATGTTGTTCAAAATGTGAATGGAAAAGTTATTCAAAACCCTGAATTAATAAAAAATAATTTAATTAAACAGCTCACAAAGCCGGTGCAATGGGTGGAGACAATGAAACAGATAGCTAGCAATAATGGCATATTAATTGAGTGTGGCCCTGGCAAAGTTTTATCTGGTTTAGCTAAACAAAATGGGATTGAGAATATTCTTACGATGTCCTCACAAAGTTTCGAAGAAGATTTAAGGAATATGATATGAAAAATATTTTAATAACTGGAGCATCCAGAGGAATAGGCAAGTCAATAGCTTACTACTTTGCTAGAAAAGGTTTTAATGTTGTTGGTACAGCCCGCTCAGATTTTGAATTTATGGATGATGACTTTAAAGGGACCTTTACTCCTTTAAAACTAGATGTAACAGATAGAGACTCAATAAAGGAAGCATTCAGCTTGCTTAAGAAAAAAGAATTACTGCCGGATATTTTAGTAAATAATGCTGGCATTACAGCTGACCAACTTTTTTTAAGAATGAAAGATGATGATTGGGATAATGTTTTAAATATCAATCTAACGGGCACCTTTAATATAACTAAAATGTTTATTAAACAGATGGTTAAAAATAGATCTGGAAAAATAATTAATATTTCTTCAGTATCAGGCCTTATGGGAAATGCGGGTCAGGTGAACTATTCCTCTTCTAAAGCTGCTTTAAGCGGTTTTACTAAATCATTAGCTAAAGAAGTTGGCTCACGAAACATAACTGTTAATTCTATCGCCCCTGGATTTATTGATACTGATATGACTGAATATCTAGATGAAAAAGCTAAGCTAGATCTAGAATCCAAGATACCTCTTAAAAGAATGGGTAGCACAAGTGATATATCAGAGCTTGTATATTTTCTTGCGTCTGATGAAGCTAGCTATATAACAGGCCAAACAATATCTGTAGATGGCGGATTATTTATGCATTAAAAAATGCATCTTATTTTTAAAAGATGTAAAATAGCATTCTTTTTATCAAGGGAGATAATATGAGTATTGAAGACAGAGTAAAAAAAATAGTAAGTGATCAGCTTGGGTCATCAGTTGAAGAAGTTAATAATGACTCTTCATTTGTTGATGATTTAGGTGCAGATTCACTTGATACTGTTGAGTTAGTAATGGCATTAGAAGAAGAATTTGATTTAGAAATTGCCGATGAAGATGCTGAGAAAATTTCAACTGTAAACGAAGCTGTAGATTATATAAATTCTAATTCCTAAATTTCGTGAAACTACAAAGAAGAGTTGTAGTTACCGGTATGGGGATTGTTTCCCCCATTGGAAATAGTATTAATGATGCCTGGGATGCCTGTAAGAATGGTGTGTCAGGCATTTCTTTTAATGAAACAAATATACCCGGTTCACCAGTAACAATTGGTGGAAGAATTAAAGATCTAGACTATAAAGAATATCTTGATGTCAAAGAAATAAGAAGGCTAGACCCGTTTATTCAGTACTCTTTAATTTCTTCTTCACAAGCAATAAAAGACGCATCTATCGATAGCTCAATTAACTATTCGCGCGTAGGCGTGAATTTTAGTTCAGGTATTGGAGGAATATCTAATATTGAAAAAAATCACAACCTATTAAACAAATATAGCTATAAAAAAATATCACCGTTTTTTGTGCCTGGATCTATTATCAATATGGCCTCAGGACTTATATCTATTAGAAATGGATTTACTGGACCTTCCATGAGTACCGTGACAGCATGCTCTGCCGCAAGTCACTCCATAGGGATGTCAGCTAGATCAATAGCTTACGGAGATGCTGATATTATGATTGCTGGAGGCGGTGAAATGTCAAGTACACCTCTTGGAATTGGTGGTTTTATTGCAGCTCGTGCTTTATCTGAATCCTCTGATCCACTAACAGCTAGTAGGCCTTGGGATAAAGATAGAGATGGCTTTGTTTTATCAGATGGTTCAGCATCATTAGTTCTTGAAGAATATGAGCATGCAGTAAAAAGAAATGTTCATATTTATGGTGAATTAATTGGTTTTGGTATGAGTTCAGACGCATATCATATGACAGCACCGCCTGAGAATGGAAGAGGTGCTGCAACAGCCATGCAAGAGGCGCTTAAAGATGCTGAAATAGATTGTTCAGAAATCAATTATATTAACGCTCATGGAACTTCAACACCATTAGGTGATCTTGCTGAGTCAAATGCAATTAAATCTATATTTACAAATACAACACCCAATATAAGTTCTACAAAATCTATGACAGGGCATACGCTAGGTGCTGCAGGTGCAATAGAATCTATTTTTTCATTGCTTGCAATTCGAGATGGTGTTGTACCTCCGACAATAAATCTTGACAATTTAGATCCAAATTGCGGCCTTGACTTTACTCCCCTCATAGCAAGAGAGAGAAAAATTACAACTGTAATGAATAACTCGTTTGGCTTTGGTGGAACTAATTCCTCATTAATTTTTAAAAGAGTTTAGTGAAACTTAATATTAAGATAATAATACTTACTCTAATAGTTACGCCCTTATTATTTATTGGTCCTTATTTTGCCTTTTTAAACCATAAAAATACATCTATTGATTTCTTAGATGTGCTTGCTGGTGAATCAATTTATAGCTCTATTGATAATGTTATATCGATGTCTCCTGAAAAAAAAATGTTGTTGAAAATATATTTAAAAATAAAAAATATTAAATCTTTTAAAGCTGGCGAATACTACATCAAGAATAAAAAACTCTTAGATATTATTAGTGATTTACATAATGGCAAATATTATCAAAGATCTTTTACAATCCCTGATGGTTCAAATATATTTGAACTAGAGGCATTAGTTAACAATTCAATGCTTAATAATAATTGCTCTTATCTTAGCTGTATTTACAACAAATTAGATTATAAAGAGGGAATGTTACTTCCCAACACTTTTTTTTATTACAAGGGTCACAACGCATCTGATATTTTCGATCAGAGCTATGACAGCCTAATGAAGTTTATAGATTCTATTTGGATGCTTAAACCTGATAACAATTTATTAAATACTAAATATGAAGCAATCATTCTTGCTTCAATAATTGAAAAGGAAGCTGGTAACTTTGAAGAAAAAAATAAGATTGCTAGCGTGTTTTTGGCAAGACTCAAAAAAAATATGAGGCTACAGGCGGACCCAACAATTATTTATGGCTTATTACCTAATTTTGATGGAGATATTAAAAAATCTGATATTCTTAACAAAAGAAATACCTATAATACATATATGATTAATGGCTTACCTCCATCACCAATAGCATTTGCCTCAAAATCTTCATTGCAAGCAGCTATCTTAAGCTCACCTGGCGATTATTTTTATTTTGTAGCAAACTCTAAAAATTCACATTATTTTTCAAAGACTTATGATGAGCATAAGCAAGCTATAAAAAGGCTTGGGCTAGACAAATGATTATTAGCTTTGAGGGTATTGAAGGTGTTGGCAAGTCCACACAAATCAACTTATTAAAAGACTGGTTTGAAAATCAGAACCTCAATACTTCTATTGTTAGAGAGCCTGGTTCCACTATGGCTAGTGAAAAAATACGCGACATTTTGCTTTCAAACGAAATTTCTCTATCTAACGAAACTGAATTGCTTTTAATGTTTGCTGCTAGATCTCAACTGATTAATGAGAAAATTACCTCCAGTGAATTTGATATTATTCTTTTTGATAGATATTTTGATGCGTCTATTGCTTACCAAGGTTATGGTCGAGGTCTTTCAGTGGATTTTATTAATCAGTTAATTGAGTTTACTAAATGCCCAAGTCCTTCAATGACTTTTCTATTAGATCTTGATGTTGAAAAGGGCTTTAAAAGAAAATCCAATGATCTAAAAGACAGAATAGAGTCATCCGGATTAGATTTTTTTAATAAAGTTAGGCAAGGTTATATAAGTATTGCTTCCAATCACCCACACAGGGTTAAAATAATTAATGCTGATCAGCTTGAGTCTGTTATACATCGTCAGATTATCTCTCAAATAAAAACGATATTGTGAGCTCTGTTACTTATCCTTGGTTGGATCAAAAAATATTACAAACCTCTATTGCAACGCTGCCTCATGCCATAATAATTAATGGGCCTGTTGGTGTTGGAAAGCGCTCACTTGTAAGTGATTTAACTAATAATATTCTACTATATGGCTTAAATGACCAAATATTAAAAGAGCATATCAAGTTAATTGATTCAAAGAACCATCCCGATCTCTATGAGCTAGATAAAGATACAATTAAAGTAGGGGATATAAGTAGGCGCAAGGATGATAAATGGGATTCTGAAAAGGGTAAAAGAGATGCAATTAGTTTTTTAAACTTAACACCTTCAATTTCAAAGAATAAAGTTTTACTTATGCATAACGTTGATAATATGACATTAGCCTCTCAAGATGCATTGCTTAAATCTTTGGAGGAACCAGCCGCTTTTTCATATATTTTAATGACCACAAGTAGGCCTCATTCACTCAAATCAACCATCTACAGCAGATGTCAGACTGTAAACATAAAAAATCCGTCCAGAGAGGAAATTAATTCATGGCTTGAAGGTCAGGGTTTATCTGATTTTTCTTCGTTAGATTTTCCAAGTTACTTCACACCAATACAAATTCTAGATTCTATAAATTCTGATAATGCAAAAATATTTAAAGAGTATATTGAGCTATTTTCAAACTACCTTGGTAATAAAATTCCCCAAAATGAATTTATAAAAGATTTTGCTGACTATGACCTTGATTTGATTGAGAAACTCAACTTCACAGTTGAAGTTTTAAAAATTCTTCTTTCTTCAAAATTATGTAACAGAAAGCTTGGTGGAGTTTATGCGGTTTTTGATAGTTTTACGTTTAGTAATTTAAAAATATCTAATATTATTAATGATATTAATGATTTAAAGTTTAATTTTTACAGGGTTAAATCAATCAACGAATCTCATATATTTAATTATCTATTTAGCGACATTAAAACTTCATTTAGACCACAGTAGTTCCACCATCTACTACAATGGTTTGACCGTTAATATACTCGCCAGCTTTTGATGCCAATAGGACTGCAACACCGGCTATTTCATCTGGGGTGCCAATTCTTCCCATAGGTGTTGTTCTTAGAACTGATTTAAGAATATCTGGATTATTCCAAAGATCTTTTGCAAAATCAGTTTTAATCAAACCAGGTGCAATAGAGTTAGCTCTAATATTATTCTTTCCAAATTCTGCTGCAATATTTTTTACAATCATCACATCAGCTGCTTTACTTATATTATAAGCACCAAGAATGGAGGTACCTCTAAGCGCAGCAATACTAGATATTATTATTATTGCTCCATCATTCCTATCTACCATTTCAGGTATAACAAGATTGCTAAGTATCTGATTTGATCTAATATTATTATTCATAACTTTATCAAACGCTTCAATAGGCATATCTAACATTGACCCCATATGGGTATTTGTTGCAGCATTACAAACTAGAACGTCTATTCTTCCAAGTAGTTTTCTTGTTTCTGTTACTAAAAAATTAAGCTGCTCTTCATGACTTATATTCGCAGCAATTGGAAAGGCCAGCTCTTCACCCACCTCATTATTAATTTCACTAGCTGTTTTCTCGCAATCCTTGATTGTTCTGCTAGAAATTATTACTTTTGCACCTAGTTTTGCATAATTAAGCGCTATAGATTTACCAATTCCTTTAGACGAGCCTGTAATAAGAATATTTTTATTATTTAAATTGAATAGTGACATTATTTATTGCTCCCGCATGATTAAATACAAAATATATTATAAGATAAATCATCTTTTTAAGTATTCAATTTTTCTAAGGAATGATTATGTTCGAAAATGTAGAAATCTACTCTAAATCTAACTGTTCTTATTGCGTAATGGCAAAGAATTATTTTGAATCTAAAGGAATTGATTACACTCTTCACGATGCTGAAGATATTAGTGTTTTTAAACAGTTGCTAGTTAGAAATCCTGCTGCCAGAACTATGCCTCAAATATTTATAAATGACGAACTGATTGGTGGTTATACCGATCTTCTAGAGTGGTTAAAATAATATGGTTAAATTTAATGAATTTTTATTATTTATTGATGGTTATTTAAGTGGCTCATGGTGGTTTCCAGCCTTCTTAATTGGAACAGGTCTCTTCTTTACTATTTATTTAAAGTTTCCTCAATTTAGGTATTTCAAACATGGCTGGAGGATTCTTTCTGGTAAGTTTGTAAAAGATACCACCAAGGGTGAGACAACTCCATTTCAAGCTCTTTCAACTGCTTTATCAGGCACAGTAGGTACGGGGAATATTGGAGGTGTTGCCTTGGCAATATGGATTGGGGGACCTGCTGCAATTTTTTGGATGTGGATAACAGCTATTTTCGGCATGACAACAAAATTTGTTGAAGTCACGTTAGCACATAAATACAGGCGTATTCTTCCAGATGGAACAGTTTCTGGTGGACCAATGTACTTCATGGAGGAGGGATTGAATATGAAATGGTTAGCAATAACCTTTTCAGCTTTAATGATGATTACAGCTCTTGGGTCTGGAAATATGCCGCAGATTAATAACATTGCTAATGTAATGGAATCAACATTTACAATTCCTAAATTTGCTACTGGTCTTATTTTAGCTGTTCTTTTATGGCTTGTGATCATAGGTGGCATTAAAAGAATAGCTTTAATAGCAAGCAAGCTAGTTCCAACTATGGGTTTTATATACATTGCTGCATCATTGGTAATAATTTTTGATAATTATGAAAATATAATTCCATCGATCACGTCAATTTTTAGTCAGGTCTTCACTGGATCATCAGCACTTGGTGGCTTCTTGGGTGCAAGTTTTGCAATGAGCTTGAAGTATGGTGTTGCAAGAGGCTTGTATTCAAATGAAGCAGGCCAAGGGTCATCTCCTATTGCCCATGCATCCTCTAAAACAGAAAATCCCCTCGAAGAGGGAATGGTTTCTATTTTAGAGCCATTTATCGATACCATCGTAGTATGTACTATCACAGCTCTTGTTATTCTCTCTAGTGGGGTATGGACAGAAAAGTTTGAAAATGATTTTGATAGAACCTCTACACATGTTATCAATGGGATTTATGATGAATCAAAAGCTGATGATGTTAAAAATCTTCAAGCTTATTTATATAATCAAGATTCAAATGCTATCCCTTTTGATGGGGAGCTTGAGGTTATAAATGGTGAATTGGTAACCCAAAAAATTACCATTCTTCATAAAAATTCAATTGCCGAAGATGTTCTATTTTATAAATCTGGACTTTTGTATTCAGGTAATATCATCGTTTCTTCTGGCAAAGTATCTCAATCAGGTATATTGCTTAATGGTAAATCTTTAATACATTCTGCAGAATTAACCGCTAAAGCATTTTCTTCTGGGGTTTTGGGTAAATATGGTGAATATATAGTTGCTATAGGTCTTTTGCTATTTGCATTCTCTACAGTTATAGCTTGGTCTTACTATGGTGACAGATCTACTGCTTATATTTTTGGTGAAAAGGGTGTTATTTGGTACAGAATACTTTATGTCTTTTGCTTCTTCTTAGCCTCTATTATAGATACTGAGGTTGTTTGGAACATAGCTTATGTAGTTGTGGCCTTGGTAACAATACCAAACTTAATAGGACTTATTGTTTTACGTAAAGAAATCAAAGCTCTTTCAGACGAATATAAAATATAATATTTTTTCAAGTTTAAATATGCATAATATAGTTAAGTTTTTTTCATTTATTTTAATAATATCATCCTGTGGTGGAGGTGGTGGAGGCTCATCTTCATCTGGATCTTCAGGTGTTATTCCAACTCCATCAGCCCCTAGTTTTAATTCCTTTATTGCAAATAGCGATCTTATTGTTATCAATAATGATGTTACTCTAACCTGGTCAACATCTAATACAAATACATGTACAAGGGGTGGTGATTGGTCTGGTGCCGCTGCAACATCCGGCACATCTTCAGTAAAACTTACAGAGTTAAGATCTTATACCTTTATCTTGACTTGTTCAGGCACATCAGGAACGCAAGACGCAACTGCATCTATTTCTGTAAATGTACAAGCTGACCCAAATGGCTCTATAGGTTATGAAATTTATAACGAAGTAAAAGATTCTTATTGCAAAACTCCAGCAAACGATTCATCTGATTATTGGATTGATAACTTTGATTCCAGCATTATCAATCCTGATATATACACCTTTCAGCAAGGAAGTGGATTTTTTGATAGTAATGGGACATTCATCCAGGGCTGGGGGAATAATGAAGAACAGTATTATACTAGTGATGCCCCAAATGCTGCTAAAAACTATAATTCAGAAACCAATAGTACTGAAAATGCATTCATAGATGATGGAAAACTTGTAATACAAGCAATCTACAACACCACAACACCATTTGAAGACCCATACTGTATAAATAGAGACTGTAACTATGTTGCTGATCATACCTCTGCACGAATAATAACAAGTAAATCAAATGGTAAAACAGGTTTATTGGTAGGAATAGATACAGAAACAACGGCTTGTTTTAAAGTTCCTGCCGGTACAGGTTTTTGGCCAGCTATTTGGTTTCTACCTCAAGGTTTTATAGAGGGTGAAAAATCATGGCCAAGAGATGGCGAAATGGATATCATGGAGGCGAGAGGGAGAATAGCTCAAACTATAGGCTCTGCTGTTCACTGGGGGCCACCAAGAGAGCTTTACTCTGTTGATGCACAAGTTCCACTAGCTGTTAATTTTCAAGACACTTTCCATTCTTTAACATTTAAAAGAATAGAAAATTCAATCGAAGTGTATTTGGATACAATGACTGAACCATTCTATGAGTTTAATTCTACAAGCAATAGAATCATGAATGATTACTGGCCTTATAACGAATCATTTTATTTGATTCTTAATGTTGCGATCGGTGGTGACTTTGACGGAGGTCGTTTAGATAATAATGCGATATGTAAAGACGAGCAATGTTCAAATTTATCAAATCCATCTAGAGGTAGATTTGAAATTGATTATATTGAAGTAAAATCTACTGATTAATATTTCTACTCTTAAGTTCGTCAAGAACATCTTCAAAACTAAAGCCTTGATTCTTCAGAAGAACTGCTAAATGGAAAAGAAGGTCAGCAGATTCTTCAATCAACCTTCCATCTTTAGTAACTGCGCTAATAGCTGTTTCGCCTGCTTCTTCAGTGACTTTTTTTGCTATTTCTTTAACACCTTTTTCATAAAGGCTCTTAATATAAGAATTTTTATATTCGCTACTTATACGAGAGTCAATAATACTCTCTAACTTATTTATAAAAGTTTTATTGGTAAGATTCTTATCATCAAAGCAAGTCCATGGTCCTTTATGACAGGTTGGTCCGAGTGGTGTTGCTGAAACTAGAACCGTATCTTTATCACAATCAATATATATATCATCTACAATTAATTTATTATTAGAGGTTTCTCCCTTTACCCACAATCTATTTTTGGATCTACTAAAAAAAGTTACCACTCCCGTTTCAACTGTTTGTTTGTATGCGTCATTATTCATATACCCCAGCATTAATACATCTAGAGTGGATGAATTTTGTATAATTGCAGGCACTAATCCTTTAGAGTCATATTTAATATTTATATTTTTCATAAATTCCTTATATTAATTTTGTTCAACCTAAGATAATTTTTTAAATTAGCTAGGCTTATTATATTTTTGTGAAATATAGATGCTGCTAGACCACCGCTAGCATTTGTATTTTTGAATAAATCAACAAAATCATTGGCTGACCCCGCGCCACCTGATGCTATGAAAGGAACATTTATATTTTTTTGTAGTAGTTTTATTTGATTGAGATCAAAACCAGACCTTCTACCATCTTGATTCATACAATTTAATACAATTTCACCAGCTCCCATTTCTTGAACAATATTAATCCAATCTATAGTTTCAATGTTTGTCTCATGACTTGTTTCTTCACTTCCTGTTTTAGCATGAACAGAGTAATAGTTATCATTTGCAAAGGTATCTATTCCTACTACTACACACTGACTTCCAAATTCATTTGCAAGTTTTTTTATTAGCAAAGGGTCTTCTATAGCTGGTGAATTAACAGATACTTTATCCGCACCAGAATTTAATATTTCTCTTGCACTATTAACACTTGATATTCCACCTGCTACACAAAAAGGTATAGATATATTTTTTGCAACCTCCCTGACCCAGTTTTTTGATACAAGTGTATTTGTTGTGCTGGCCTTGATGTCATAAAATACAAGCTCATCAGCTCCCTCAGAATCATATTTTTCAGATAGCTCAATAATTGATCCAACTTTAGTGTGATTTTTAAACCCTACTCCTTTTACAACAGAGCCATTAGCGACATCTAGACAAGGGATAATTCTTTTAGTTAACATTTCTAAGATCCATCATCGATATTTGTTTCTCATATATAGCTTTGCCAACAACACATTCATTTGCTCCTATCGCTTTTAGATACTTAAGGTCGTCAATATCTCCTATGCCACCAGATGCTGTAAATTTAAAAGCATTCAAAGAAATAATTTTTTTATATATATCTTTGTTTGGTCCTTTCATTGTTCCATCAAGACTAATATCCGTAGCCAAAATATTCTTTATCCAGCTATTTTTAGACAAATAATCATATAAATTAATTTCTGATTCTACCGACCAGCCATGAGTAGCCAACATTGGGAGCTCGTTAATTACTTTGAAATCTAATGCAAATATTACTTTATTTAAATAGCTGCATTCTCTTAGTTGCTCTAAAAAATATTTATTTTCAATTGCTCCAGTTCCAACAATTACTTTATCAACACCACTTTCGAAAAGCATCTCAATACGATCCATAGATCTTATCCCACCTCCAACTTGAATTTTTAAGCCTTTTGTTGATGCAATTTTCTTAATAATAGTGAGATTATCCATTGAATTTGTGCTGGCAGCATTTAGATCAATTATATGAAGATAATTAAAACCTTCATTCTTAAAATAGTTTGATTGTCTCAGTGGGGAAGATTCATACTTAGTAACTTTACCAAAATCACCTTTTAGCAACCTTACACAGCTACCATCAAGAATATCTATTGCAGGTATTATTTTCATGAGTCATTAATAAAAAAATTTATAAAATTTATGCCAGCCTGTGATGATTTCTCAGGATGAAATTGACAACCATATAAATTATTTTTTTTTACAACTGCTGCAATAGTATTTACATAATCTGTTGAAGCTATTTCATTCTCAGGGCTCATAACACCGTAGCTATTTGCATAATAATAGTAGCCACAAATCTCTTTATATTTTGAATTTACATAATTCCAACCCATATGTGGAATAGGGTGCTCATAGGTACTTTTTAACTTTTCTACTTTGCCTTTCAGTAAACCCAAGCAGCATGTATCTCCCTCTTGAGAATGTTCAAATAAAACTTGCATACCAACACAAATACCAAGAATGGGCTTATTAAAGCTCTTTAAGAGAACATCCAAGCTATTTTCATTTAGTTTTTTCATAACAATATCAGAAGCCCCAACACCTGGAATGATAAGTTTATCTGCTCTTTCAAGCTCGCATGCATCATTAGATATTATAGAATCAATCCCAAGTCTATTAAGCGAAAATTTAATTGAATTCAAGTTTGCTCCACCGCAGTCAAGTATGCCTATTTTCATATATGACCTTTTGTAGAATTGATTGCTGAATCATCAATTAATAGAGATGACGCGAGACACCTAGCAAAGCTTTTAAAGGTTGATTCAATAACATGATGGCTATTCTTGCCACTTGTGGTTATATGGCAATTAAAACCCAAGGTATGGACGAATGAAATAAAAAAATGCTCAAACATTTCAGTTGGAAAATCCCCAACATAAGGTTTCATTTTTGGAGCCGAGAAAGTTAAATTAGGTCTTGATGCCATATCTATTGAAACAACAGATTTTGCTTCATCCATAACCAGCGTTTCAATAGAAGAATATCTTTTGATATTATTTCTATTAGGCAATGCTTTTTTGAATGCTTCTCCAAGTGTAATCGCTACATCTTCGATTGTATGATGCTCGTCAATCTCTAAATCACCAACTGCCTCTATCATAAAATCAAACTTACCATGCTTTGAAAATTGCTCTAGCATGTGATCAAAAAAACTTAACCCAGTATTAATTGAAAATGAACCTGAGCCATCAATATTAATATTCGTATAAATTTTTGTTTCATTTGTAAATCTTGAGACAAAAGAGCTCCTATGCTCATCTTTACAATCAATAATCTCTTTTCTAACCTTTACAGCATTGCTGTGTGCATCTAGACCTTCTGCTTCTGCAAGAGTAATCACGTGATTTGAGAGCTCATTAAAACCCTCTATTGACGAGGTTTGGACTGTTATAGATTTTGTAAAATCTTTTACTGACAAACCTGAATAAGATTTAGCAAAACCATTTGTAGGAAGTGTGTGATTTGAACCAGACGCATAATCTCCAAAGGATTCAGGGCTAAGCTCGCCCAAGAATATTGACCCAGCATTGAGTATTTTCGGTAGAAGAGATGTTAAATTTGTATCAGGTATTATTAAATGCTCGGGTGCATTCTCATTTGAAAAATTAATAAGATCATCTATATTTTCAAAATTAATTAATACCAAATTATTTATACTTTCTTTTAGTATGTTCTGTCTAGCTAGGCCCTTGAGTTGTTTTTTAACTTCAACTTTCACATTCTCTAAAAGATGTTTATTTAGACTCAAAAGTACAGCTCTTGAATCAGAGCCATGCTCTAGTTGAGAGAGAAGATCTGCAGCTATAATTCTAGTATTTTTAATTTCATTCGATATTATAAAAACTTCACTTGGTCCTGCGGGCATATCTATACATACATCTGCAGAAACTATTTTTTTTGCTGCTGTAACGTATAAATTTCCTGGACCAAAAATCTTATCAACTTTTGCTATGGACTCTGTTCCATTTGCTAAAGCAAAAATTGCTTGTGAACCTCCAATCTTATAAATATTTGTAATATTTAATATATAACATATCCATAATATAGCCTGATTTATTGACTCATCTTCATTTGGTGGAGTGCATACATATATATTTTTACAACCTGCAACTTTTGCAGGAATAGCCTGCATTAACAATGAGCTAAAAAGAGGGGCAGAGCCTCCAGGGATGTACAGACCAACTCTATCTATAGGTCTAATTTCAGACCATAATGAAATTCCTCTAGTTGTATCTTCTGAAGAAAGTTTAAGTGATTGATATTGTCTTTTTGCATAACTTTCAATATTAGCTTTTGCAATTAAAATAGAAGATTTAAGACCCTCATCAAGATTACGATCTGCTTTTAAAATTTCTTCTTTAGACACTTTAAATTCAAGAGGTGAACTTAGTCCTATAAGCTCATTTACTTTTCTTAGCCCTTTATCTCCTTCTTGTTTTACAAGTGACTCATAATTTAAAACTTTCGAAAACTCATCTTTAGGTAATTCCTGAAGAGTCTTTTTTAAGACAAATTTTTTGTCATAATTAACAATATTCATTAGCTTAGTACCTTTTCCACTGGTAGCACCAATATAGATGAAGCCCCATTTGCTTTAAGTTCTTCCATAGTCCCCCAAAAAACTGGTTCTTGGCATAAAGAATGAATGGCAACCTTGTCTTTATTTTCAAGAGGAATTATCGTTGGAGACTCAGAGCCAGGCAATAATTTGCATATCTTATCAACATTGCCGAGTGGGGCATTCAACATTACATACTTACTTTCTCTTGCATTAATAACACCCTTTATTCTATTTGTTAATGTATCAGCTAATTTAAGTTTACTTTTCTTAATGTTGTTATTTGATATTAAAACAGCCTCTGAATGCATTATGGTGTCTAGTTCTTTTAAATTATTTGCTTCAAGAGTTGCGCCTGAAGATACTAAATCACATATACAGTCACATATTCCTATGTGCGGCATCAATTCAACAGACCCATGGATGTCTGAAACATTTGCATTTATAAAATTTTTATTTAGGTAATTTTGAACAATGTTTGGATATGATGTTGCAATTTTCATATCTTTTAAGGATTCAAAATTTACTCCCTCAGGAATGGCAAAAGAAAGCCTGCATTTTGAAAAACCAAGTTTTAACAAAGTACTTATTTGGTTTAAATTTTTTGAAAGTGTTTTTTCAAGTAATTCATTTTGACCAATTATTGCTAGATCGGCGTCACCGTTATTAACTAAATTAGGGATGTCATCATCACGAACAAATAATATATCTACAGGAAAAGAATTAGATTTTATTAAAAGCTTACTGTCTCTTGTTTGAAATTTAACGCCAGATTTTTTTAGTACTTCCTGGCTTTCATTAGAAAGTCTTCCACTTTTTTGCAAAGCAATTGTTAATCTATCTTTCATTATTTTATTCTCTTTATAATTGTTTTGTAGCCATCGTTTTGCTCATTCGAAAGGAATCTTGCAACACGAGTAACTGTTGTGGTGCTTGTCTTTAGCTTGTCTGCAATTTCTCTATAAGAGAACTCATTTTTGCTAAGTGTTTGAGCAACAGACCATCTTTCATTTAAAGCTTTTAGTTCTGCTGGAGTACATAGGTCTGTTAAAAATTTGCTAACTTCTTTTTCGTTTTTTAAAAGAAGTAATGCATTCGATAAGGGTAGTGTTTTCATGCGTGATAGTGTATTACCATGCTAACACGATGTAAAGATATTATTTTCTATTGATAATTGATACTAATTCTAAATGCTGTGTATTCACAAATTGATCAAAAAAATGCAATTTAGAAATCTCAAAGCCTTTTAATAATTTCATATCCCTGACAAATGTATCAACATTGCATGAAATATAAAGAATATTATCAAATGTCTTTGCTAGCTCAATGACATCATTAGTTAAGCCAGATCTTGGTGGGTCTAGAAGAATATGTGAAAAATTATATTCTTGAAGATCTATGTCTTTTAGTCTTCTAAAAGTTTGCCCACTAATAGCTTTCATCACTTCATCACAAGATAACCTAGCATAATTAATATTAGATACATTATTTTTTTCAATAGCGCTATCAAGGCACATTATAGATTTTCTATTATTTTCAGTTGCAAATATTTTAGTAAAAATACCTGAAAGTGGAATAGTAAAGGTTCCACACCCACAATATAACTCTAATAAATCATGGGGATTCTCAACCATATCACAGACTAAATTAACCATACGAGGAACCATGAATCTATTTGGCTGAAAAAACGTTTGATCTGTTTGAAATAAAGAATAAGGTTTTTTTGAGCAAATTATCTCCTCAAGCAAATCATCTGTAGACGAAAAATATTTTTTTTTGCTGCGTAAAATTAAGTGTATATCAAGCATAGAACTTATCTTTTTTAGCGATTCGAAAAGATCATTTGTAGCTTCCTTGTGATAGATAAAAGTTACCATCACTTTGTTTTTGTTGTTGCATCTAAAGTTAATTTGAAATAATTTATGCTTAATAAGCTCAACTTTGTTAATTTCAGCTAACAATTTTGGCATTAATTTATTTATTGCCGGGTGGGCTATATTAAAATATTTAAGAAAAACTTTATTGCCATTTTCAACCATGGTGTAATGATCATTTCTATATCCAAATTCACACCTTGATCTAAATCCAGTAGATGGGCTTAAATTATATTTAGGAATAACATCACTTATGGTAGAAATTAGCGCAGCAGCTTCTGTATATTTATCTGTCACAAAAAATACCTTGTAATCATTACAATTGAGCCAATAAAGGCAATGTTTAGTATTAAAAAAAGTAATATTAATTTTGATAAAGTAAAATTAGCTAAATCATCTTTCAGATCATTCCTATTTCTTACTCCTAGTAAGCCATATATAATTCTTTTAAACCACATAAACCTATTATGACAAAAATAATAAACATTACTAAGAGCGGTGAAGAATATTTATCAAAACTTTTGATTGATAAGGGTGAGCCTAATCTGTCAATTAGAATTTTCATCTCAGATCCTGGAACCCCAAAAGCAGAAACTTGCCTCGCTTATTGCAAAGAAGATGAGGTTATAGCTGATGACTTTATAATGAATCTAGATTTAATTACAGTGTACGTTGATAAAAGAAGTATTCCATTTCTAGAGGACTCCGAAGTTAATTTTGACACTGATAATTTTGGTGGTCAACTAACAATAAAGGCTCCTAATGCAAGACTTCCAAATATTTCTCCTGATAGCCCTGTTGAAGATAGAATAAATTATGTAATTTATAATGAAATTAACCCAATGCTTGAATCCCATGGGGGCGATGTATCACTTTCAAAATTTACAGAGGAGGGTGTGGCTGTCCTGCAATTTGGTGGCGGATGTCAGGGTTGCGGTATGGTTGATGTTACGCTCAAAGATGGTATTGAAAAAACCTTGCTTGAACAAGTGCCTGAAGTGAAATCAGTCCAAGATATAACTGATCACTCAATAGATGATAATGCCTTTATGAAAGCCTAACTGCTATGTGTCTTCGCTTATGTGAAGAATAACTCCAAATCGAGGGTGATCAAAATAGTGAACGTCATTATGAAAAACTCTTCTTTTCTCATCTATATATATTTTTACCTCAACATCACTTTTTTTATCATAAATGGTTTGAGAATCATCAATGTTTAATTTTGCGTAATCATTTTTTTCATTTAATGTTATTTTTATATCTTGATTCTTATTTTCAACATTTAATTGTCTATAGCTAAAAGAGTCTATGTAGGTTTCTGTGAAGTCTGATTTGAATAGTTTTTTGTTAGGTAGTGTTCCAAGATAGGCTTTCAAGTCCACATGAAGAAACCTCCCTTTATATAATTTTATTAAAAAACCATATTTTTTATTTTGATTTTCATATTCTAAAAATTTTGAAAAATTTTCTGATGGAATATTTTGTTTCCATGATAAAGATTCTAAGTGCTTGTAATTATTTGAGTTAATCAGGCTAGTTTCATACTTCTTTAATATAGTCAGATTTGATTTTTTTCGAAACCATTCCTTTGGATTTGATGTTTTTTTATCTACTGATTCTTTATTTAAAACATCTCTATTAATATTTAAATCAGCAAATAACTTAGTGAAAAACGATTCCTTATTTTTTATATTGAATGAGTTCTTATTATAAAAAAGATCGACTTCTCTGAATTTTAATACTTCATCTACTTCAATCTTAAATTCTTTCTCAAAAATTTCTTTAGTTTCAACATTTTTATTCTCAAAAATAATTAACTCTATGTTGTATGACATAGATAGATTTGAGCCTACTGACTGAAGCGATAGAAATAAAATAAGAATTTTTTTAAAATAATTCATTTAATAATTTTATTATTTTATCTCTTCGAAGCGACCCATTGGGCTCATTTATTTTTATGTTGAACCTGTTTTTATCATCAAATGAATAAATTGATTGATTTGTTTTTATAAGTTCCAGCAATTTAAGTATTGTTTCGTCACTGATGGCTTCGCTTAGCTGGATAGAGGTGATTTCATTAGTTGATGTTAATTTAGGCATGCTTAGATCTGCTATTAATTGGTTAATCGTAGCATTCTTTAGTAAGTTGCTTGTTTCACGAGGGATTCTGCCACAAGTATCTTCAAGAAAAAATTTAATTTTTTGAATATCTTTATGAGAATCTACATCATAAATAAGCTTATAAATTTTTAACCTTTCAATAGTCGATGGCATATAAATATTACTTATAAAGGCTGAATCAAAGAAATTTACATCAGTTTTTATAATCTCTTTTTTTGTGTCATTTTTTTCAAGTTTTATAGCAGACTTGAGCATCGAAAGGTATAGTGAAAGACCAATAGACGCAATATGACCGCTTTGTTTATCACCAAGGATTTCTCCTGAACCTCGAAGCTCCATATCTTCTTGTGCTATGAAATAACCTGAGCCTAACTTTGATAACCTGACTATAGACTCTAACCTTTCTGATGCTAGCTTTGGTATGACCACATCCGGTATTAGGAAGTAACAGTAACCTTGTTTATTAGATCTTCCTATTCTTCCCCTAAGCTGATGTAGTTGTGCTAATCCAAGCTTATGAGAATCTTCAATAATCATTGTATTTGCATTTGGTATATCAAGTCCCATTTCAACAATTGTTGTGCAAATAAGAATATCTACTTCACCAGAACTAAAGCCATCCATTACACTAGCAATATCTTTTTTATTTAATTGACCATGAGCAATTCCAATTTTGATTCCAGGTATCAATGTTTGTAATGTGATTTTTAAACCATGCATTTTGCTTATATTGTTCTGCAAAATAAAACACTGTCCTCCTCTTTGTATTTCACGCGATATTGATTCTTTTAAAATTGTATTATCAGATATTTTAAGAAATGATTTTATAGAAAGCCTGTTAACTGGTGGACTGTTTAAAAAAGAGAAGTCTTTTAGTCCAGAAAATACAAAATTCATTGTTCTTGGTATTGGTGTTGCGGATAAATAAAGTATATGAATATTATCTTGCTTAGATTTGATTAGATCCTTTTGCTTTATGCCAAACCTATGCTCTTCGTCAACAACCAAAAGACCTGTATTTGAATAATCTATATCTTGATTAAAAATAGCATGAGTACAAACAAGAATATCAATTTCTTTATTATTATATTTTTCAACTAATTCTTTTCTATTTTTTAAGCTAATGTGTCTATTTAATAAAGATACGCTTATTGGTGACTCTTTAAATCTGTCAGTAAATGATTCAAGGTGCTGTTTAGCAAGAATTGTACTTGGACAAAGCACTATTGCTTGTTTTTCAGAGTAAACACTTATAAATGCGGCTCTCATTGCAACTTCAGTTTTACCAAAACCCACGTCTCCACAAATAAGCCTATTCATAGGCTTTATTAAACTTAAATCTTTACGAATTGAATCTATAGCAATTAGCTGATCTTTTGTCTCGTTGTAAGGAAAATATGAATTAAATTTATTAAAATCATCATCACTAACTTTAAGGCTGGGTGATGATGATCTAGCTCTTCTAGATTCTATATCTAATATCTCTGCGGCATGATCATGCGCTTGCTTTAAAGCCTTTTCTTTCTTTTTAGTCCATTTGTTCGAGGAAATTGAATCGAGCTGAATATCTGTTAAGAGTCTAGATTTATGATATTTTGAGAGCAAGTTAATATTGCGCAAAGGAACATACAAATTTTCATTTTCAATATACCGTATTTTTACGTATTCATTCGTAACATTATTTGTTTCAACAACTTCTAGTCCGTCATAAACTCCAAGTCCATATTTCTCATGTACTACTAAATCATTTTTATTAAAGGGATTAAGATCAATAATATCTGTCTCAGAGGTTTCCTGCACATCATTTACAATTTCTTTTTCTATATTAGGTTCTATGTGCACTACTAAAATTTCATTACGATAGGCTAGAGGTCTTATTCTTGGGTGTTTTGCAAAATAAACACCATCATTTAAATCATTTAGTTGGCCGTCCAGCTCTTTTAAAGGGATATTACTGTCTTCTTGTAGCTTATTAATGCTAGATGCAATATTAGAAAGTAGGATAACTTTATTGAAATTAGTTAGTGACTTCGATAGATTGGTATTTAAATTTTTTAGATCAAAGCTATAGTCACTATAATTATTATCTATTTTAAAGACAGGTAAATTTTCTATGAAATTATTTACTTCTGAATCATTAAAAAAAAGATCCTTCGGGTTTATTAATGGCCTAGAGATGTCAATGTCCTCATCATTAAATCGTTGATTAATATATTCAAAATGTGATGAGCTAGTCAGTTCTGTTTTTAAAAATTCATATTCAGAAAATATATCCTTAAATGCCTGAGTAGTCTCAAAAAAGAATGGTAAGTAAATTTCAAGCCCCTCGGTCTCTTTACCATTGGATACTTTGTTAAAAATAGTGCAGTCTCTTTCATCTTTTTTATCAAAATATTTCCTCCATTTTGATTTAAATAGCTCTATGGAAGGAGTATTTCTTGGTATCAACGAACCATTGCTTAAATTAAATGTTTTGATAGAAGAGAGTGATGATTGTGTTTTTTCATCAAAGAACCTTATTGATTCTATTGTTGTATCAAAGAATTCAATTCTAATTGGTGATTTATATATCGGTGTATAAACGTCAACAATCCCACCTCTATGTGCGTACTCATTTGTATACTCAACTTTATCTTTCCTCTTAAAATTATTTGAATCAAGTATCTTTAAAAAATCATTTATGTTGATTTGATCGTTTTCTGAGAAAGTTGAAAGTGATTTGAAATGAGATATTGGTGGTAATTTCTCATATAAATTTTTAGTTGTTGTTATAACAATTGATTTTTCTTTCATCCTATTAAGGATAGTAAACCTCTCCTTTATAATATTCTGAGGTGTTGAAAAATGGTCATATGGAAGAACCTCACTTTCTGGAAATATATAAACCTCATTGGGATTTAAATACAGGCTTAGCTCATTGAATAGTGTTTTTGATGCTTTTACATCATCCACGATAACGCATAATGATTTATGGCTGAGTTGATATTTATTGCACAATGCATGTGCAAAGCTGTGGTCTTTGGCTTTATTAAAATTTGTCATTGATTGTGTATAATGTTCACCTATTTTATCAATCAATTAATACAAAAGGGAATAATGGACATAAATTTTACACAAGAAGATATACAATTTAGGGATGAGATAAGAGACTGGTTGTCAAACGGCGGCTATCCAACTCATGTAAAGCATAAAACTGATAATGGCATAGCCTTAACTAAGCAAGATATGACCGATTTTCATAAAGCAGTATCTGCAAAAGGATGGATGGGTTATAACTGGCCAAAAGAGCATGGCGGTACAGGTTGGTCTGCAACACAATTATATATTTTTAATAAAGAATTCGGTTTAGGTGGATGCCCTCCATTGCTTGCTTTTGGTGTAAGCATGGTTGCACCTGTTATCTATACTTTTGGTAATGATGAACAGAAAAAACGCTTCTTACCAGATATTCTAGAATTCAATACATGGTGGTGCCAGGGTTATTCAGAACCAGGGTCCGGCTCAGATTTGGCATCTTTAAAAACAAAAGCAGTTAGAGAGGGTGATCATTATATTATAAACGGATCTAAAACTTGGACTACGCTAGCCCAAAATGCTGATTGGATTTTTGTGTTAGTAAGAACAGAAACAACAAAAATAAAACAAGAAGGTATTTCGTTCATATTAGTTGATATGAAAACTCCTGGTATAGAAGTAAAACCCATAATCACCATTGATGGAGATCACGAGGTTAATTCTGTATTTTTTACTGATGTAAAGGTACCTGCTGAAAATCTTGTTGGAGAAGAGGGTAAAGGCTGGACTTATGCTAAGTTTCTTCTTGCCCATGAAAGGTTTGGAATAGCTGCTATTGGAACATCAATGAGGCAACTTAAAAGATTGAAAAACATTGTTTCTGAGTTAGAAAATCCAGAAATGGAAAAGAAAGTAGCTGAGTTGGAAATATCTGTCTCTGCACTAGAAATGACAGAATTAAGATTATTATCAGCTCTTGAGAATGGAGGCCATCCTGGAGCAGAATCTTCTATCTTGAAAATAAAAGGAACTGAAATTCAACAAACTCTTACTGAATTATTTGTAGAGGCAGCTGGTGAGTATGCATTAATGTATCCTGGACCACATGGCTTTGAATCAAACTCTAAACCCGAAGGTCCAGATTTTGTTGCACAAAGTATTTCAGCATTTTTGAATATGAGAAAAGTTTCTATCTATGGTGGTAGTAATGAGATTCAAAAAAATATTATTTCAAAATTTGTACTAGGAGTTTAGAAAATGAATTTAAATTATAGCGAAGAACAATTAATGCTAAAGGAGCAAATCCAAAAATTTTGTGATGCAGAGTATGATTTCTACAAAAGAGAAGATGTCGTTAAATCAGATGCTGATTTTGATTCTGACGTTTGGTCGTTATTTGCTGAGCAAGGCTGGCTATCAATGCCTTTTTCAGAGGAGTCTGGGGGTTTTGGTTTTGGACCGATAGAATTATCTATTTTATTTGAAGAATTTGGTAAGGCTCTTGTAATAGAGCCCTATTTATCATCTGTGGTCCTTTCGGGGCATATCCTGGATAATAGTTCTTTTAATGATAAAAATACTGTTATTGAATCAATTTGCAGTGGATCTATGCATGTGTCTCTAGCATATGCTG
This sequence comes from uncultured Gammaproteobacteria bacterium, assembly GCA_964523375.1. Classification (GTDB taxonomy): domain Bacteria; phylum Pseudomonadota; class Gammaproteobacteria; order Magnimaribacterales; family D2472; genus CAJQGY01. The sequence goes on from CAZFYG010000003.1 coordinate 46,750, forward strand.
AATCTACCAATAAATATGATTATATCAATCCTCTTACATCTCTTTCAGCAGATGGTAAGCTTAATGGTACCAAAGCATTAGTTCTTAATGGTGCAAATGCGTCTAAATTTATTGTATCTTGTAAGTCTGGTGACGAACTTGCTCTTGTTATCATTGATTCCAACGCAGACGGTGTTTCAGTAACATCTTTCCCAACAGTTGATGGGCAAACATGCTCTGAAGTTTCTTTTGAAAATGTACTAGTTTCAAACGAGAATATAATTGCAAAGGGTTCTGAGGGTAGTGATCTTCTATTAGGAGCAATAAATTTAGCCACTCTCTGTGTTAGCGCAGAAGCTGTAGGCTGCATGACTTCTTGTTACTTAAAAACTGTAGAATACACAAAAAGCAGGGAGCAATTTGATCAGCCTATTTCTAATTTTCAAGTTCTTCAGCACAGGATGGTGGATATGTTTATTGAAAGCGAACTATGCAAATCACTTTTAATAAAGGCTATGCTTGAAGTTGATGCAAACTCTGAAGACATGTTTAAGCACGTATCTGCTTTAAAGGCGCAGGTTGGTAAATCTGGTAAGTTTTCAGCACAACAGGCCGTTCAACTCCACGGTGGAATGGGCGTCAGTGATGAGCTTATGATTGGTCATTATTTGAAAAAAATGCTTACTATTGATGCATTATTTGGTAATAGTGACTTTCATGTTAAGAGCTTTAGTGCATAGATTTAAATATATGTAAATTTTTTACAAATAGTTCGTGCATTTTTAATACGTTGTTATAGAATTTAATTTTAATTAATTCACAATCTATGACTAATCAAAAAGATCCTAATTTTATTTCAACTGCTCGACAAGATAGAATTCTTCCTGAAGATACATTCGCAGATTGGAAGTGGAGAGAGGCCCTGGCAGAGCTTATGGTGCCTGTCATAGGGACTTTATATAGAAATGGTATCAATACACTAATTTACGGCAAATCTTTAGTTAATCAATCACCTGTTGAGTTAATGAGGGCCCACAGGTTTGCTAGGCAATCAGATAATAATGAGCTTAGCGAGTTTGAAACTTATCCTATTCTTCTTCATCTTGCCTCTTTGCAGCTTAATGATTGCGAAGTTGATATAGGAGAGCTAGCAGTAAAATGTCCATTTTTTGAAAGATTAAAAGAAGATCAAACAGGGCTTGAAACATACGTAAATGAGCAACTCAAGGGTGTTATTGGCTTTGATTCATCAAGGCCATCAGCTCCAACTAATATAGTCTTGTATGGTTTTGGTAGAGTTGGAAGGCTTATAGCAAGGATGCTTGTTCAGTCAACTGGACCTGGAAATTATTTTAGACTAAGTGCAATTGTTATTAGAAAAGCTTCAGATGATGATATTTACAAAAGAGCAAGTTTACTGCAAAGAGATTCAGTTCATGGTGCCTTTAATGGAACAGTTCGTGTGGATGAGGCTGATAGCTCATTGGTTATAAATGGTAACCCTGTAAAAATAATATATGCAAACAGCCCAAGTGATGTTGTTTATAATGACCATGATATTTTAAATCCTATTGTTATAGACAATACTGGAGCATGGAGAGATGAAGAAGGCCTTTCTAAACATTTAAAATCTGGAGCAAAAAAAGTAATTTTAACCGCACCTGCAAAAGGAAATATTAAGAATATTGTTAATGGTGTTAATAACAATATATTAGACAAAAATGATGAAATAATATCTGCTGCATCATGCACAACCAATGCAATCGTTCCTGTTTTAGATATTCTAAATAAGCAATATGGTATTGAAGGCGGTCACATAGAAACAGTTCATTCATACACAAATGACCAAAACCTTATTGATAATTTTCATAAAGGAGATAGGCGAGGACGAAGTGCGGCACTTAATATGGTCATCACATCAACCGGAGCTGTAAAAGCTGTCTCAAAAGCACTTCCTGAGCTTGATGGTAAATTAACTGGAAATGCAATTAGAGTACCTACACCAAATGTAAGTCTTGCAATTTTATCTCTTACACTCAATAAAGAGACATCAAAAGAATCATTAAATAACTACCTTAGATCAATGGCTTTTCACTCTTCATATAGAGAAATACTTGGTTTTGTAAACTCATCTGAAGTGGTTTCAACAGACTTTTACTCTTCGCCTTTTGCAAGCATTATTGATTCTCAAGCAACGATAGTAAGTGGTAAGAGAATCACTTTATATTGTTGGTATGATAATGAGTATGGTTATTCTAAGCAGGTTGCCTCATTAACTAAAAAAATTGCTGGTGTTAATCTTGTAAGATTACCTATACCAATTGACTAAAATACCTAGAAACTCAAAGATATTACGACTATAATCACCTCGATTTTGTAACTATAATTAACTATTAAGTAATTTTAAGTGATTTTAATTAAAAAAGGATTGAATCTCCCAATATCTGGTCATCCTGATCCAGTTGTTTCTGATACACCAACTATTCACAAAGCAGCAATTTTATCGAATGATTTTATTGGCATGAAACCCACTATGCTTGTTAAAGAAGGTGAAAAGGTAAAGTTAGGGCAAAAAATTATTGAAGATAAGAAAAATCCAGGTGTTTTTTTTACATCTCCATGTGGAGGAGAAGTGTCATCCATAAACAGAGGTGATAAAAGAAAGTTTTTATCTATAGAGTTTGATATTGATGCTGAAGAGGAGTCCGTTTTATTTGACACTAACCAGGACCCAAAAACCCTGCTAATTGAATCAGGTTTATTCAATGCATTTAGAACAAGACCGTTCAATAGAACTCCAAAGGTTGAAGATAAGCCCGATAGGGTATTTATAAATGCATGTGATACTAATCCACTTGCTGTTAGCCCAAAAGATATAATACAACTTAATGAAGCAGACTTTAATTCTGGTGTTGCTTTTATATCAAGTTTATTTGATTTTGATATAGATCTTGCTTTTGAAGATGACCATAGAGATTATACATTTCAAAATGTTAACTCAACCCAATTTAAAGGCCCTCATCCTGCAGGCTTAGCTAGTACGCATATTAATGCTATATATCCTGTAAATCTTCATAGAAAAGTTTGGACCATTAATTATCAAGAGGTTATATCTATTGGTTATTTAGTTAATAATGGAAAGCTAAGAACTCATAAAAATATTTCTTTAGCTGGAGAGTCTGTTTTTAATCCTTCAATTGTTTCTGCAAGAATTGGCTCGAATATTGACCAGCTTTGTGCTGGTAAGGTAAATAGTAACGCAAGAGTTATTTCAGGTTCTGTTCTTTTCGGCCATGATGCTATAGATGCAATGTCATACTTAGGTTTTTATGACAACCAAGTTACAGCATTACCTAATCATACCGATGACGTATTTTTAAACTGGGTTATGCCTGGAAAAAACATTCATTCTAAACTTAATGTTTTCTTATCTGCTTTCAAAAAACCAGCTAAATTTAATTTTAATACAGGAATTAATGGAGGTAACAGGGCGATAGTACCTGTCGGCTCTTATGAGGAAATTATCCCACATGATATTTTGATGACCCAGTTACTTAAGGCTCTAGTTGTTGGTGATGTTGAGGTGGCCGCAGAGCTTGGTATGTTTGAATTAACAGCTGAAGATTTGGCATTGGCGACATATGTATGCCCTAGTAAATATGATTATTGTTCAATTCTTATGGATAACTTAAACAAGGTATACGAAGAGCTATGAAGTTTCTAAGAACAAGTATTGATAATATTAAACCTAATTTTATTGGTGAGGGTAAGTATGCAAAATGGTTCCCTTTATTTGATGCTTTTGAAAATTTTGTGTTTAACACAAAAAAATTAACAAAAAATCCAGTTCATGTAAGAGATTCAGTCGATATACAAAAAATAATGGTAACTGTTTGGCTGGCAGCATTTCCAGCTATGTTCTTTGGCATGTATAACCTAGGTGATTATTCTTTAAATTATTTAAATTTAATTGGTCAGCAAAATACTGGTGACTGGCATCATGTATTTGTAAATATTATTGGCTATGACCATACGAGTTTTATTGCTAAATTATGGTTTGGTGCATGTTATTTCCTGCCTATTTATATAACAGTCTTTGTAGTAGGTATTGGCTGGGAAGCTTTATTTGCAATTGTTAGGAAGCATGAAATTAATGAAGGTGCCTTTGTATCAACTATTCTTTTCTCACTAAGCTGCCCTCCAGATTTACCATTATGGCAAGCAGCAATGGGCATAACCTTTGGTTTGGTTATTGGCAAGGAGATATTTGGAGGTACTGGTAAGAATTTCTTAAATCCAGCTTTAACAGGGAGAGCTTTTTTATACTTTGCTTATCCTGCGCAAATATCAGGAGATAAAGTATGGATAGCTGGTCTGGCTGATAACAATATTATTCCAGAAGGATACAGTGGTGCTACTGCTCTTGGTGTTGCATCAACTGACGGAATGGAAGGTATATATAATAATTTCTCTTGGATGGATTCATTTTTAGGATTCATACCTGGTTCGGTTGGTGAGACATCTGTAATTGCTATCGGTATTGGTCTAATAATCCTACTTCTCACAAAAGTAGCTTCCTACAGAATTATTTTAGGAACCCTTGTTGGTATGATTTTAATGTCAACAATTTTAAATATTGTTGGCTCAGAAACAAACCCAATGTTTTATGTACCATGGTATTGGCATTTAGTTATTGGCAGCTTTGCATTTGGTCTTGTTTTTATGGCCACGGAACCTGTTTCAGGCTCAGGTACAAATACTGGAAGATGGATATACGGTCTTGTAATTGGAATTACTGTTGTGTTGATTAGGGTTGTAAATCCAGCTTTTCCAGAAGGTATGATGCTAGCAATACTTTTTGCAAACCTTCTTGCTCCTGTTATAGATCATCTTGTTGTGATGAGTAATATTAAGAAAAGGAGAGCTCGACTATCATGAACGATTCAATAACTAAGACTTTAGCAGTAGCTTTCACTATCTGCCTTGTTTGTTCTTTGGTAGTTTCATATACAGCAGTTGGTTTGAGAGATCTGCAAAATGAAAATAAGCTCAATGACGAAAGAAAGAAAATACTTCAATCAGCAAATATGTACGATGCAGATTTAACTATAGCTTCCCAATTTGAGAAGCTTGAGATGAGGTATGTTGATTTTACAACAGGCAAGATTATTGATTCTTATAATAATTTTAGTATCGATACATACAATCAAATAGCAACAACTCGAGACCCTTTGCTATCGTCTAAAGTTCCAACGTCAGATGATATTGCAATAATAAAAAATAGAGAAAATGTTGGTAAGTTTTATATTGCTAGAAATGATAATGGTGAATTAGACAAAATTATTTTACCAATTAGAGGGTATGGTTTGTGGGGAACACTTTTTGGATACATATCAATTGAAAATGATTTTAATACAGTTGCTGGTCTAGAGTTCTATTCACACAAGGAGACACCCGGTCTTGGTGCTGAGGTTGATAACCCAAAATGGAAAGCTTTGTGGCCAGGAAAAAAAATATACAAAGAAGATGAAGTAAAACTGACTGTTATGAAAGGTCAAGTTCCATCTGATGCCGCTGATTTAAGTTATAAAGTAGATGGGCTCTCTGGAGCCACTTTAACGAGCAGAGGCGTAACAAACATGATCACATACTGGTTTGGAGATTCTGGATATTCAAAATTATTATCTGAGTTAAACTATGAGTCTTAAGCAATATAAAGAAGTTATTTTTAAGCCTCTTATTGATGAAAACCCAATAACGCTTCAAATATTGGGGATTTGTTCAGCGTTAGCTGTTACAAATAATCTCTCAGTCACACTGGTTATGTGCGTTGCCTTAACAAGTGTTGTAGCTTTTTCAAATTTGTTTATATCAATAATAAGAAACTACATTCCTAGTAGCATTAGAATAATTGTTCAAATGACAATTATAGCTTCACTTGTAATTGTTGTTGATGAGCTCTTAAAAGCATACGATTATGAAACAAGTAAAAAATTATCAGTCTTTGTTGGTCTGATAATCACAAACTGCATAGTAATGGGTCGAGCCGAAGCTTTTGCAATGAAAGAAAGGCCTTTGTTGAGTTTTTTTGATGGTCTTGGAAACGGACTTGGATACAGCTTAATATTGATAGGCGTTGCTGTTATCAGGGAGCTATTTGGCTCTGGAAGTCTAATGGGGTATGAGATATTCACATTAGTTTCTAATGGGGGTTGGTATTTACCAAATAACTTATTACTTTTACCACCAAGCTCTTTCATCATCATTGGTTTATTTATATGGGCCATTAGGACAATTAGACCAAATCAAATAGAAGTGGATGATTTTAAAGTTTCTAAACACTCCACGGCACCAGATTTAACAAAGAGAGAGTTGAATGTTTGAACATTACTTAAATATATTTATCACCACAGTATTTATTGAAAATATTGCTTTGAGTGTTTTTCTTGGAATGTGTACTTTTATAGCAATTTCAAAGAAAATTGACGCAGCTTTTGGCTTAGGTATTGCCGTAATAGTGGTATGTGTTATTACTGTGCCCTTAAATAATCTAATTTATAACTTCATATTAAGAGAGGATGCATTAGTTTGGCTTGGTGTCGAAGGTACTAATTTAGAGTTTGTAGAGCTGATCAGTTATATAGGAGTAATTGCCGCGTCAGTTCAAATTCTTGAAATGTTCCTTGATAAATATGTGCCAGCCCTTTATACAGCTTTAGGTCAATTCCTACCATTAATTACAGTGAATTGCGCCATTCTTGGTGCATCATTGTTTATGATTGAAAAAGATCTGCTTTTTGGCGAAAGTGTTGTCTATGGATTTGGGGCAGGATTTGGATGGGCGCTTGCCATTGTTATATTAGCTGGCATCAGAGAGAAGTTAAAATATTCTGATATTCCTGAAGGGCTAAAAGGTCTTGGTGCAACATTTATTATCGTTGGTTTAATGAGCTTTGGATTCATGTCATTTGGAGGCATATCTTTATAATTATGAATATTGATTTAATTTTTGGTGTGATTTCTTTCTCAGGAATCGTTTTAATACTTGTGATGATTATCATGGCTGCAAGGTCTAAACTAGTTTCTACAGGAGATGTAACTATTGAGATAAATGGGGATGCTTCAAACCCTCTAGTAGTTCCAGCAGGCTCAAAATTACTTCAAACATTAGCTGATAATAAAATTTTTCTCTCATCTGCTTGTGGCGGTGGTGGCACATGTAGTCAATGCAAGTGTCAAGTTGTTGAAGGAGGGGGGTCAATTCTTGCTGCTGAAGAATCTCATTTCAATACAACAGAAAAAAATGAAGGATGGAGACTTTCATGCCAAGTAGCAGTTAAAAATGATTTAAAGATTAATGTTCCCGAAGAAATATTTGGTGTAAAAGAGTGGGAGTGCGAGGTAATTTCTAATGAAAATGTTGCAACGTTTATTAAAGAGCTTGTTTTAAAACTACCAGAAGGTGAAAATGTTGACTTTAGAGCTGGAGGTTATGTTCAATTAGAGGCTCCAGAGTATGAAATAGACTATAAAGATTTTGATATCCAGGATGAATACCGCTCGGACTGGGATAAATTTAAAATCTGGGAAAATAAAGCCACCAATCTAGAGCCTGTTATCAGAGCTTACTCCATGGCTAACTATCCTGAGGAAAAAGGTGTTATTAAATTTAATATAAGAATTGCTTCACCTCCCCCTGGTATGGATGTTCCCCCTGGTGTTATGTCCTCATGGACTTTTAACCTCAAGCCTGGTGATAAGGTTAAGGTGTTTGGTCCTTTCGGTGAGTTTTTTGCAAAAGAAACTTCTAATGAAATGGTTTTCGTTGGAGGTGGTGCAGGTATGGCACCGATGAGATCACATATTTTTGATCAATTACTTAGACTGAATTCTGATAGAAAAATAACTTTCTGGTATGGAGCTAGAAGTCTCAAAGAAATGTTTTATGTTGAAGAGTTTAATGCATTAGCTGAAAAATATGATAATTTTGAATGGCATGTTGCATTATCTGATCCCCAGCCTGAGGATGATTGGGAAGGTGATACGGGTTTTATACATAATGTGTTATATAAAAATTACCTCAGTTCTCATGAAGCCCCAGAAGATTGCGAATATTATATGTGTGGCCCTCCAATGATGAATAAAGCAGTTATAGATCTTCTTATCAATCTTGGTGTTGAGCCAGAGAATATTGCATTAGACGACTTTGGTGGCTAATCAAACATTGGTTAAAAGATCATATATATCTAAATTAATAGCTCTTTTTGTAGGCTTTTTATGTTTGGTGATAGCCTATAACCATAACTCTTCAAGTACATATATATTTAAAGGAGAGGCATATGGAACAACATGGACCCTTACTACAACAAAGTACCTCAATGACTCACACAAGATAGCAATTAAAGATATTATTAAAAAGATAGATTATGTTGCCTCTAATTACAAAGAGGACTCTGAAATTGCCAAAATAAACTCATCACCAAATTCTACAGATATTAAAGTCTCAAATGATTTATTTAAAATATTAGAAATTGCTAATAATATTAGTGCTCTAACAAATAATTCATACGATATAAAACTAGGTAAATATTCTAGTTCACTTGGTTTTTCACCTACTTTTAATAAAGACTTATCTACAGATGGCACATCATTTTTTTTGCTTAATAAAACTAATCAAACATTAAATAAAAACGGTGACTTTTGGTTTGATTTATCATCTATAGCAAAAGGTTATGCTGTTGATAAGATTGTTACTTATTTAGAATTAAATAATTTTAATAACTTTATAGTTGAAATCGGAGGAGAGTTAACTGTTAAAGGCTATAGTCATAATGATAATTGGCTATTGGCCATACAAGACCCAAGGCTATTAACTCAAAAACCTGGGAAGCTGATTACTAACAAAGATGGTAAAAAAATATCTATAGCAACATCGGGTGAATATAGAAATTATACATTTGACAAAACTGGTAAAAGGATTACGCACACTCTTAATCCCATTACAAAAAAATCTATTTTAAATGATTCCTTATCCGTAACCGTGGTATCTAAAGTATCAGCTGCACACGCTGATGCTTTAGCAACAGCATTTAATGTTATGAGTACTAATAATGCCATCAAAGTGGCTAATGACAATGAAATAGCGGCTATGTTTATAATGCAAGAAGCTGATAAATTAGAATTTAGATACACAGATGCATGGTATTATTCTGAGTATGAGTAACTTCTTAATAACTTTCTTAATAATAGGAACATCTTTCTTGGGTTTGGCAATTGGTCTTATTCTAAGAAATCAACCAATTAAAGGTTCTTGCGGGGGCATGGCGAACCTGGAATCAGGCTCACCATGTCAGATCTGTGGGAGAACAGATCCGAGTAACTGTGATGAGGTCTAGAACTGGTTCATAGTATTATCTTCACCAGATGCTTTTAACGCAGCATCGCCTGCAAAATACTCCTTATGATCATCACCCATGTCTGATCCAGCCATGTTTTGGTGTTTCACACACGCAATACCTTCTCTTATTTCCTTTCTTTGGACGCCTTTTACATAGCCAAGCATACCCTCATCACCAAAATACCTTTTAGCTAAGTTATCTGTGGATAGGGCGGCTGTATGGTAGGTTGGCAATGTAATTAAATGATGAAATATACCAGCTTCTCTGGCTGCATCGCTTTGGAAGGTTTTGATTTTTTCATCAGCTAAACTTGATAGATCTGAATTATCATACTTTTCATTCATTAGATCACCTCTATCGTAGGCACTAACATCATTACCCTGTTTTTCCATCAAATCAAAGACTTGTTGTCTAAAGTTTAAAGTCCAATTGAAAGATGGGCTGTTATTATAAACAAGCTTGGCATTAGGAATAACTTTCTTTATTTCACTCATCATCGCGCCAATTTGCCCAATATGTGGTTTTTCGGTTTCAATCCATATTAAATCAGCTCCATTTTGTAAACTTGTTATGCTATCAAGAATGCATCGAGCCTCTCCTGTTCCTTCCTTGAATTTATACAAATTACTTGGAAGTCTTTTTGGTCTAACAAGCTTCCCATCCTGATTAATCAAGACATCACCATGGTTCATTTCATCAGCAGTTACTTCTTCAACATCTAAAAATGAGTTGTATTGATCTCCCAAATCACCTTTTTCTTTAGTAACAGCAATCTGTTTAGTAAGACCAGCACCAAGTGAATCTGTTCTTGCAACAATAACCCCATCATCAACACCTAACTCTAGGAATGCATATCTTACAGCGTTGATTTTAGCCAAGAAATCAGCATGGGGAACAGTCACTTTTCCATCTTGATGCCCACATTGTTTTTCATCAGAAACTTGATTTTCAATCTGTATACAACAAGCTCCTGCTTCAATCATTTGTTTGGCCATTAAGTAAGTAGCTTCCTCATTACCAAATCCCGCATCGATATCTGCAATGATTGGAACAATATGGGTTTGAAAATTATCTATTTTAGATTGAATTTTTGGTTTATTTAAATCATCTGCTTTATCCAGCTCTCTAAATAACCCACCTAATTCTCTAGCATCTGCCTGCCTTAGGAAGGTATATAGCTCTGAAATTAACGAAGCAACAGATGTTTTTTCATGCATTGATTGATCGGGTAATGGACCAAATTCTGATCTTAGAGCAGCAACCATCCATCCAGATAAATAAAGATATTTCTTATCAGTTGTTTGAAAATGTTTTTTTATCGAAATAAGCTTTTGCTGTCCAATAAATCCATGCCAGCAACCAAGTGATTGAGTATATTTACTTGTATCACCATCATAATCATCCATGTCTCTTCTCATTATAGAGGCTGTATATTTAGCAATATCTATTCCTGACTGGAATTGATTTTGAACACGCATTCTTTTTACATACTCTGGATTTATAGAGCTCCAATTTGAAGAGTTCATTCTATGTATATTACTAATATTATTAATATCTGTTTCGCTCATGATTGTGACCTATAATTAATTTATGTAGTCTAGTTAATAATATTTGTTTTATTCAGTCAACGACTATATTTAAAGCTTTAGGTAAAGCATATTTGGAATTATTTTATGTAGTTATACTACATAATTTACTATTTTATAGTATTTGCTAGCTCGACAGCTGATCCAATATATGAAGCAGGTGTAAGTGCTAGAAGTGTTTCTTTTGAATTTTTTGAGATATTTAAATTTTTAACAAAATTTATATAACTATCCTTGTCTAACTTAGATCCTCTTGAAAGCTCTTTAAGTTGTTCGTAAGCATTTGGTATACCTTCAAACCTCATTATGGTTTGGATTGGTTCGGCTAGTACTTCCCAATTATCGTCAAGTTCATTAGATATAAATTTTTTATTAGGTTCTATTTTACCTAAACCTTTTGAAAGTGACTTAATTGCAATAATTGAATAGCCAAATCCAAGGCCAACATTTCTTAAAACTGTTGAATCAGACAAGTCTCTTTGGTGACGTGATTTGGTTAATTTATTGGCAAAATAATCAAATAAAGCATTCGATAAACCTAGATTGCCTTCGCTATTTTCAAAATCAATAGGATTAACCTTATGCGGCATTGTTGAAGACCCAACTTCATTTTTTAAAAGCTTTAATTTAAAAATTTCGTTTGATATATATATCCATGAATCTTGGCTTAGATCCATTAGTATGTTGTTAATTCTTACTATACAGTGAGATGTTTCTGCTATCCAATCATGTGGTTCTATTTGTGTAGTATGCGTGTTCTGATTTACTTTAAATTGTTTAATAAATTTTGCAGTAAACGATTGCCAGTTATAGCTTGAGTCCAGAATTTTAAAAGTATGATAATTGCCGGTAGCGCCACTAAACTTAGCAAGTGGGGATATATTTTTTAATACCTTGATTTGGTCATATAGCCTCAAATTAAATACGGACATTTCTTTTCCTAAAGTAGAAGGAGAGGCTGGCTGTCCATGAGTTCTTGCAAGAAATACTTCTTTAGACCATTTTTTTGATTTAGATTTAATATCATTTTTTAAAATATTTAATTCTTCTAAATATAAAGTGATTCCATTCTTAATCATTACGGCGTAAGACAATGAATTAATATCTTCGCTTGTTAGCCCAAAATGGATAAGGTGAACATAATTTTTTAATACGCTATCTTTTTCAAATTGCTCTCTAATAAAGTATTCAATCGCTTTGACATCATGGTTGGTCACTGACTCGATTTCTTTAATTCTAGCTACACTTGTTTCATCAAATGAGTCCTTGAGTTTAAGTAATTTATTAATTGTTGTTTTGCTAATGGATTTAAATAGTTTTGGCTTGTTAACACAAATGAAAATTAACCACTGTATTTCTATGGTATATCTAATTTTTACTAAAGAACCTTCTGAAAAATTTGCGCGCGTTGGTTCAATTTTGCCTGAATATCTATTATCTAAAGGAGATATATTATTAAAGTTTTTATTCATAATTTATTTTATATTATTTTATAGTTCTATTTAGTACTACTGAAAGATTTGGAGATAATACCACCACCTATGCATATGTTATCTTTATATATTACTGCCGATTGTCCAGGTGCAGCAGCTCTAACTGGCTTCTTAAAGTTAATGAAGTAATTAGAATTATCATAGTTTAATTGTGCAGCAATCGGTTTCTGCAGGTGCCTTACTTGAACATAGCAATCAAATGGTAATTTTAGCTCATCCTTATTAATTTTATGTAGTGAATCAATCGTCACTCTAGAGCTCATCAAAAGCTCATGATCAACACCCTGGCAAACATAAATAGTATTATTCGGTATATCCTTTTTATAAACATACCAAGGGAGTTCAGGTCTTCCCTTAACCCCACCAATTTTTAGACCCTGCCTTTGACCTTCTGTATATAGCAATGCGCCATTATGTTGACCAATCACATTATTATCATTATCTTTGATAATGCCAGATTTAAAGTTTATAAACCGACCCAAAAAATCTTTAAGATTTCTTTCTCCAACAAAACATATTCCTACAGAATCTTTTTTTTCTGCATTTACTAAACCCAAGCTCATTGCTAATTTCCTAACATCATCTTTTTTCATATTTCCTAATGGAAAAATAGTTTTAGAAAATTCTTCAGAGCTTACCTCATGAAGAAAATACGTTTGGTCTTTTGTATTATCAATAGCTCTGGTGAGATAGGTCGTACCATTTTTGCTTATAGTATCTGCATAATGCCCGGTAGCAATAAGATCAGCTCCAATCTTTAATGCGTAATCTAAAAAAGATTTAAATTTAATTTCTCTATTGCAAAGAATATCTGGATTTGGTGTTCTGCCTTTTTCATGCTCGCTTAAAAAATCTTTAAATACTCTATCCCAATATTCATCAGAAAAATTTGCTCTATGAAGAGGTATATCCAATTTATCACATACTGATGAGGCATCTTTAAAATCCTGTTCAGAGGTGCAAATTTCACCCGGTTCATTTTGCCAGTTTTGCATAAAAAGGCCTTTAACATCATACCCTTGCTTTTTTAATAAGTAAGCGGCAACCGAGGAATCAACGCCACCAGACATCCCAACTACAACTGTTTTTTTTATCTCTGCCATTATCGCGCTTAATTCGTTTTATATTAAAAAATTTAGGAGTATAATTATCACCGATTTTGATTAAGAAATCTTATATTACGGGGTAAAAAAATGTCTTACGAAAAAATTCAAATTCCAGAAAGTGGTGAAAAAATTTCATATATTGATGGGAATCTTGTTGTCCCGAATAATCCAGTCATACCATACATAGAAGGAGATGGTATTGGATACGACATTACTCCTGCTATGATTAAAGCCGTAGATAGCGCAGTTAGAACAGCTTATTTAGGTGAGAGAAAAATAGAATGGATGGAGGTTTTTTGTGGAGAAAAAGCAACTCAAGTGTATGGTGAGGATGTATGGTTGCCAGAAGAAACGTTAGACGCACTTAGGGATTATGTTGTAAGTATTAAAGGACCTTTAACAACTCCAGTAGGCGGAGGCATAAGGTCATTAAATGTTTCTTTAAGACAAATTTTAGACCTATATGTATGTCTTAGGCCTATCAGATATTTTGATGGTGTTCCATCCCCTGTAAAAGAGCCACAAAATGTAGATATGGTTATATTTAGAGAAAATTCAGAAGATATCTATTCAGGAATAGAATTCCAAGCAAATTCTGATGATGCTATTAAGCTTGCTGGTATATTAAAAAATGAATTCAACAGCGATAAAATAAGGTTTCCACAAAATGTTGGTCTTGGTATTAAACCAATATCTTTTGAGGGGACATCAAGATTAGTAAAGTCCGCAATAGATTACGCAATAGAGAACGATAGATCATCTGTTACCTTGGTTCATAAAGGAAATATTATGAAATTCACAGAAGGTGCATTTAGGGACTGGGGTTATGAAATAGCTAACACTGAATATGGTGGTGTTGAATTAGACGGCGGCCCTTGGCAGGTTATTAAAAATCCAAAAACAGGTAACGAAATTATTATCAAAGATGTAATTTGTGATGCCTTCCTTCAACAGATATTACTCAGACCAAAGGATTACGACGTCATTGCTACCATGAACCTAAATGGTGACTATATATCAGATGCACTTGCAGCATGTGTTGGCGGTATTGGAATTGCACCTGGGGCCAATTTATCAGATAAATATGCAGTATTTGAGGCAACCCATGGAACTGCACCAAAATATGCAAAACAAGATAAAGTAAACCCTGGTTCATTAATATTATCAGCTGAAATGATGTTAAGACATATGGGTTGGACTGAAGCTGCGGATTTAATAATAAAATCAATGGAAAGAGCAATTGGTGCAAAAAAAGTTACCTATGATTTTGAAAGAATGATGGAAGGTGCTGATTTAGTATCCTGTTCTGGTTTCGCGGATGAAATGGTTAAAAGAATGTAATGAATAGACTTTCAGCAGAAGTACCAGATTCAAATGATATTGGTACTTCTGTACTTGAAAAAGATCCTGAACTGAAAGAGCCACCTCTATATCAAGTTATTCTAATAAACGATGATTACACTCCTATGGAGTTTGTTGTTTATGTTCTTCAGTCAGTATTTAATCATAACCATGATAAAGCTACAGAAATAATGATGTCGGTCCATACAAAAGGGAAGGGTGTTTGTGGTATATTTTCTAAAGAGATTGCGGAGATGATGTCCCATGAAGTTAATGAACTCTCTAAAAATCATCATCATCCACTATTAAGTGAAATTGAACCTTTAACTGATTAATATGTTTAGCAAAGACCTAGAAATATCCATAGCATCGCTTTTTGATAAAGCTCAAGATTCTAATATTCAATATATAACAGTAGAGCATCTATTTTTAATGATTCTAAGTGATAGTGATGTAGTTTCTTGTCTAGACTCTCATAATATTAAAATTGATCAACTTAAAGATTCTATTAACGACCATCTTAAAAAAACTACTATTCTTAGATCTGATCTTAAAAAACAAGTTCAACCAACCCTAGGCTTTCAAAGAGTTCTGCAACGATCTGTTTTTCACATTCAATCCCAGGGCAAAGGTGTTGTTAAACCAATTAATGTTTTAGTGGCTATTTTCTCTGAAAAAGAATGCCATAGCGTATTTCTTCTAAATAAAAATGGTTTATCTAGACTGGATGTTGTCTCTTATTTATCACATGGTCCAAAAGAAAAAAAAGAGACTGATGAAATTGATAGCATCGATTCAACAGAAAACACAAAGGAATCAAAACCTGAGTCGGATTACTTAATTAATTTAAATAATTTAGCAAAAGAAAATAAAATTGATTCATTAATTGGTAGAAAGTTAGAAGTTGAAAGAATGATACAAATCCTATCTAGGAGAACTAAAAATAACCCATTGCTTGTTGGTGAGTCTGGTGTTGGTAAAACAGCAATAGCAGAAGGGATAGCCTGTTTGATTAATGAAGGTAAAGTTCCGGAGATAATAAAAGATACCACTGTTTATTCTTTAGATATCGCTGCTTTGATTGCCGGCACTAAATATAGAGGCGACTTTGAAAAAAGGTTAAAGTCTGTAATTTCATTCTTAAAAAAGCAAAATAAACCTATATTATTTATAGACGAAATTCACACAATAATAGGTGCTGGTTCTGCTTCTGGCGGCTCAATGGATGTCTCAAACCTTCTTAAGCCTTCGCTTGCTCGAGGTGAGATAAGGTGTATAGGCTCTACTACATTTCAAGAGTACAGAGGAATTTTTAATCAAAACCAAGCTCTGTCAAGAAGGTTTCAAAAAATTGATGTCAATGAGCCAAATTTTGATGAGTGTATAGAAATCATAACAGGCCTCAAATCTATATATGAGTCATATCATAATGTTGAATTTACAAATGAATCAGTTCAATCAGCAATAGAATTATCTTCAAAATATATGAATGATAGATTTCTTCCAGATAAGGCTATTGATGTTATAGATGAAACAGGCTCAATGTTAAATATCAAAAGGAAAAGTAATAAAAAAGTTAAAGTTCTAAAAAAACATATTGAAAAAACTATCTCTAAGATAACTAAAATACCTGAGCAAAGCATAACTGCTGCAGATAAAAAGTCTTTAAAAGCATTAGAAGAAAATCTAAAAAGAGTTATATTTGGCCAGAATCATGCTGTAGAAACCCTTTCAAATGCCATTAAACTGTCTAGGGTAGGGCTCAGAGATGATAATAAAACCATAGGTTCATTTTTATTTACTGGACCTACTGGTGTTGGTAAAACTGAGATTACTAAACAGCTTTCAGAAATACTTGGTATAGATCTGATTAGATTTGATATGAGTGAATACATGGAAAGGCATACAGTATCAAGATTGATAGGAGCTCCACCTGGTTATGTAGGTTTTGACCAGGGTGGACTTCTTACTGAAGCGGTAGTTAAATCGCCCAATGCAGTACTTTTGCTGGATGAGATTGAAAAAGCTCACCCAGATATTTTTAATATTTTGCTACAAGTTATGGATGCAGGTGTTCTAACTGATAATAATGGAAGAAAGGCAGATTTTAGAAATATTATTGTAGTTATGACTACTAACATAGGCGCTGAGTTGCTAGCAAAACGAAATATAGGTTTCAACAAAACCACTAATGAAAGTGATGCAATGGGCTCATTGAATAAACTATTTTCACCAGAATTTAGAAATAGACTAGATGAGATTATTCAGTTTGACTATCTAGATCCTAAGATAATTTTATCAATTGTTGATAAGTTTTTAATCAAATTGCAAGCTCAACTAGACAAAAGAAATGTTGAGATAAATGTATCATCTAAGGTTATTAATTGGATAGCAGAGAATGGTTATGACAAAGAAATGGGTGCGAGGCCTATGGAAAGGTTTATATCAAAAAATATCAAAAAACCGCTTGTAGATAAGCTCTTATTTGGATCATTAAAGTCTGGCGGTGTAATAAAGTTAGATATAGAAAAGGGTAATTTAGTTTTTAAAGAAGTAAAAAAAGCAGTTAAAGTTTAAGTTATCTACCTCTAAATGTAATTCGACCTTTGGTTAAATCATAAGGACTCATCTCAACTTTAACCTTGTCACCAGTTAGAATTCTAATATAGTGTTTTCTCATCTTTCCAGATATATGAGCTTCAATCACGTGATCATTTTCAAGTTTTACTTTAAATGTGGTGTTTGGCAAAGTTTCTATTACTTCACCTTCGAATTCTAAGTTATCTTCTTTTGACATTCGATCATTTTAAACTAAATTATCTTTAATAGGTGATTCATAAAGATATATAATTAAATAAAAATTATAAAAGGAATCGTATGATAATTAACCCAGGTGAGATTAATCTAGAAGAAGCTCTGTCAATATGTACAGAAGCTCTTAAAAAAGGTCGTGATTTGAATTTAATGCCACTAACAGTAACTGTTATCGATGTTGCGGGTGTTGTTAGAGCAACATTATCAGAAGAAGGATCTGGTTTAATACGATCTGATATAGCTTATGCCAAAGCATGGACATGTTTAGCTTTTAACGTTTCATCCAACACATTGAGAGATGTTTTTGAAGGTCAACCACGATTAGCACCAGCAGTGACTGGAATGCAAACAATGGCTGGCGGTAAACTTGTACCAACACCAGGCGGAATGCTCATTCAAAAAGATGGTAGGAATATTGGTGCTGTTGGTGTTACAGGAGATGTTTCAGACAAAGATGAAATCTGTGCAATTGCTGGTATTGAAGAGTCTAATCTAATACCAGGGCATAAATCTAAATAGAAGCATATAATAAAAATTAAAGAATACTTTATTATTAACCTTTATAATTAAACATAATATATATTATGCGAAGTTATATATATTATTATGTGTCCCCCTCTTAATATTTATATGTTATAAATTAAATATTAACTAGAAACAAATCATTAATATGAAATTTGATAGTATTTTAGAAACAGTTGGTAATACGCCATGCGTTAAAATTAATAACTTAGCACCTGAGGGTGTTGAGCTGTATGTTAAAGCAGAATACTTTAACCCCGCTAGCTCTGTAAAAGATAGATTAGCTTTAAGTATAATTGAAGAAGCCGAAGCTGATGGCACCTTAAAGCCAGGACAAACTGTAGTTGAGGCAACTAGTGGTAATACAGGTATTGGGCTTGCATTTATTTGTGCATCTAAGAACTACCCTTGTGTTATTACAATGCCAGAAAGCGCTTCAATAGAAAGAAGGAAAATGATGCGGTTTTTAGGGGCTAAAGTGCTACTAACCCCTGCAAGTGAAGCAGGATCTGGTGCGTATAATAAAGCAAAAAAACTTGCAGATGATAATGGTTGGTTTTATGCAAGACAATTTGAGAACGAAGCTAATTCAAATATTCATGAAAAAACAACTGGAAATGAAATAGTTAATGATTTTAAACATTCTGGTTTAGATTACTGGGTATCAGGTTATGGAACTGGTGGAACATTCTCTGGGGTTGCTCGAACTTTGAAAAAAGAAATGCCTGAAACAAAGCTAGTGATAGCTGAACCAGATGTTGCCCCGCTCCTCGCAAAAGGCAAGGCTCAAAAAAGAACTGTTGATGGGGCGCCAGCTGAAACTCATCCTGATTGGCAACCACACCCAATACAAGGCTGGACTACTGATTTTATACCTCTTGTGCTTCAGGAATCTATAGATCATAAATATATAGATGAAATTATTTCTGTATCAGGTTCAGATGGCATTAAATGGTCAAAAAAATTAGCTGCTCATGAAGGTATTCTTACAGGCATATCGGGTGGATCAACTTTTGCTGTTGCCATGGAAGTAGCAAATAAAGCCCCAAAAGGCTCAAAAATACTTTGCATGCTTGCTGATACTGCAGAAAGATATCTATCCAGTCTTTTATTTGAAGATATTGAAGCTGAAATGAATGATAAAGAGTTAAATCTTTTTAACTCAACCTTATAATAAGGTTTATTCATATAAGCCTCTTTAGCTTGTAATTCTTTTTATATCAATTTAAGTAATATTAATTACAATAGTTATATGAAAATTAGAAACATAACACTCGCCCTACTACCTTTAATCTATACTTCTTCCATATACGCTTCAGCACTATCAGAGCCTACGAGCTATTCAAAAAATCTGTATACAGAAAATATATTATCTGGTACTTATGATAGCAATATAGACAAGCCTGATAATTTTCTTGATTTTGGCTATGGAGAAAGAGTTGCTAGCCCTTCTCAAATAACCAATGCAATCTTGAGTTGGGGTAACCAATCAAATAAGTTAAAAGTGGTTGAGTATGCTCGTTCGCACGAAAACCGTCCATTATATGCAGTTTATATTTCTTCAGAGGAAAATATCAATCGACTTGATGAGATAAAAAAAGATGTAATTAAACTATCCGATGCCAGAGAAATTAATGATTCGAGGGCTAATAAATTAATTGATAAATTGCCAGCAATAGCATGGCTAGCCTACTCTATCCATGGAAATGAGACTTCTGGGGCAGATGCAGCGCTAGGGCTCATATATCATCTTATTGCTAGCACAGACAAAGAAGTTATAAATATGCTTTCTGAAATGGTAGTAATAGTTGATCCAATGATGAATCCAGATGGAAGAGATAGGTTTGCTAAATCATTAGAGCAATATAGAGGTGTGGCCCCTAGCTATGATGATCAGTCACTTATCCATACTGGAGATTGGCCTTATGGACGAACTAATCATTATTATTTTGATTTAAATAGAGACTGGATATATCTAACACAACCAGAGACACAGGGCCGAGTAGCACTAATAAACCAATGGAGGCCACAAATATTAGTAGATGCGCATGAAATGGGTCCTCAAGATACATTTATGACTGGGCCTGCTAGAGAACCAATCAATAAAAATATGAGTGAAAACATTATCAAATGGGGAAATATATTTGCTCAGGATCAAGGATCTGAATTTGATAAAAGAGATTGGCGTTTTTATACAGGCGAATGGCATGAGGACTTATATCCAGGCTACTCATTTTATGTAAATTTTAGAGGAACATTAGGGATATTATATGAACAGTCACGCATGGCTGAAGATGGCGTAAAAAGACCTGAAGGAACCATTCAGTCATACAAAGAGTCAGTTCACCATCAGTTTGTAAGTTCATTAACTAATCTTAAAACCTTACAAAATAATAGTAATGAAATGTATCAAGATTATTGGGATGGAAGAAAGTTAAATATATCCAATGAAAGTAAGTGGGCAAATCAATCATTTGTTATATTGCCAACAAAAAATAAGAAACGAATAAACACACTTGCAAATAAACTAAAAGCACAAAATATTGAAATTTATACGAATAATAAACCCATAAAAGTTAAAAAAATTCTAAAGCAATCAGGTGATATTAAAGATGAATTTATAATTCCTATCAACAGCATGATCATACCAAATCGTCAACCTGAAGCACCCTTAGTTTCTGCTATTCTTGAGTTTGATGCTGATATTGATAATGAAGTTCTTAAGAAGGAAAGACAGGCTACTTTAAAAAATGGTTCATCTATTATGTATGACACAACAGCTTTTAATTTTACAATGATGTATGGCTTGGATGCTATAACAGTGCCTGAATTTCTTAATGAAGACCTTGAGGAGTGGCTCCCCTCACCTATGACAATTGATGTAAATGATGAGGCGATTATGTGGGCAGTTGAAGGAGATGATGACTCATCTGTATCATTTGCTGCAAGACTAATGGAGCAGGATGTTATTGTAAGAATTGTTGATAAAGATTTTTTACTATCAAGTAAATCATTATCAAGAGGTAGTGTAATTGTGCTACAAATGGATAATCCTAATGTTAAAAATTTAACTTCACTTGTATCAAATACTGCTACAAATCTAAATATTTCAGTTTTTTCTCTTGATTCAGGCTTTGGAGAAAAAGAATTACCAGATTGGGGCGGCAGGCATTTTAGGCTTTTAAACAAACCAAAAATAGCAGTTCTTGGTCATAATGGATTTAGCTCATATGATGTTGGCGTAAGCTGGTGGTCACTTGATCATCATCTTGGTATTAGACATAGTCTATTGAATACATCAATAATTGGTTATGCTGATTTACGAAGGTATAACACGATAATAATGCCAAGCGGTTTCAGGAGCCTATCACAAGGTGAGACTTCTGCTCTTAAAGACTGGATTGAACAAGGTGGGACATTAATAGCTCACAATGGAAGCACAAGAAGACTTCTTTCACAGGATTCATTCACTAGTGTAAAAGAAATTACAAAATCCTTTGATTTAAGTCATCAATACAATGTAGACCTTCAAAGAGAGTTTTTAGCTTTAGATACAATAGTGGATAAAACTAAAGTTAATAATAATAAAGTTGATTTCGAACTGAATTACCCATGGGAAAAATCTGATACTAGGATTGACATTGATACATTAAAAAAACGAGATAAATGGCAATCATTATTTATGCCTTCTGGAGCCTTTGTTTCGGGAAGAATAGATAGTAGTCATTGGTTAACTTTTGGGGCAATAGACACAATACCCCTTCTCTATTCAAATTATCCAGTTTTAATGTCTGACTCACGTTCAAATGCAGTTATTAGAATTGGAGAGCTATCAGAGAATGATAAGGTTGATACTTATAGGACTTTGAACTGGTCAGATATTCCATCAGGAAATGATCTTAATGTAAGGATGAGTGGTCTAGTTTGGCCTGAAGCTTCAAAGAGAATAGCAAATTCAGCATATTTAACTCAGGAGCGTTATGGTAAGGGGCAGATCATCCTGTTCTCTGGTGAACCTAACTTTAGGGGATCTAGCCTTGGCACAAATAGACTTTGGCTTAATGCAGTTGTTTATGGGTCTGGTTTGGGTACAACTCTAAACTTATCACTCTAAACTTTAGATTTATATATAAATTATAGACTTTAAAAACTTTACTAGTAATTGGTTCATAAGATAGTATTTAGAGGTATTTAATTATTTAATAGGAGAAAATTTATGAATACAGAGTATGAAATTTGGAACCTTATGTACTTAGGTTTTATTTCTAATGCCATGTTTATGGTTGCTATGGTTTTGTTAACTTGGTTGGGCTTTAGATTTGCTGCAAGAATTTATGATGATTCTAATGCAAATTTAGCTGCAAAAGTTACTGCAACAGTATTTTATTTACTAGTGGGTATTATGTTCTACAATACTGCGCAAATTGGTGGTGCCATCATTGGTGGTGCAGCTGAGAGTCTTTCAGCATTGGAAGAAGTGTCAACAAGAGGACAGGACCTTATAGACAGAGTTGAATCAGGTTTTGTACCTGGTGGTTTAATATCTTCATTATTAAATGCAGTTATTGTATTTTTTCAACTAGCTATGACTTGGGGGAAAAAGGCTTAATAATATCTAAAGCTTTTATAAAGGGGATTAATATCCCCTTTTTTATTTCCAAAAATAAAATATACTCATTAAGTTCATGTATAAAACATTATTTAATAATTTATGGAAGGCAACAACAGCTTATATGGTTGGGACCTTTGCATTAATTCAATTTGCCAGCGTTTCATTTACATATTTTGATCTAGAAGCATCTATAGGCTTTACAAATACAGAGCTAATGAAAATTTTATATGCTGTCCTAGCAATTGGATTTCCATCTACTCTTGCCTTAGTTTTCTTCTTTAAAAGAGGTGTAATAGATAATGATGAAGTTTACTCACATAATCCATTGTCAGATAATAAAAAAATTGGTGCATATAAACAAAAAATAGCTGTAATACCATTTACAAATTTAAATAAAGATGATGATGGCTCTTTCCTTGTTGATGGAATTGTTGAAGATTTAATAACAGAGTTCTCAATGATTAAAGAAATAGAGATACTTTCTAGACAGACTTGTTTTGATTATAGAGATAAAAATTATGATATTGACAAATTCAAAAAAGATTTTGATTTAGATTATCTAGTTTCTGGAAGTATAAGAATCTTAGATAACAGGCTTAGAGTTTCAGTTGAGCTGTCAGAAACAATTGAAGGTAATGTAATTTGGTCTAATAAATACGATAGAGTTAAAGAAGATATATTTGATATACAAGACGAAATTGTTAGAAAAATAGTTATCTCCTTAATTGGTGAAATTGAATTTTCAAGTTTAGAGAGGTCGAAAAGAAAACCAACAGAAAACATTACATCCTATGAGTATCTTCTTAAAGGAAAAGATCTTCATCACAAATTTAATAAAGAAGCCAATGAAGAGGCTCTAATTGCGTTAGATGCATCAATTATTGCCGATAAATCAAATTCACAAGCATATGCTTGGAAGGCCTGTGCTTTAGGTCAGGCTTACGGCAGAGGATATATACCGATTAGTGATGAGTTATATAAATCAATCATGGAAAATATAAATAAAGCTGTTGAACTAAACAATAATGATTTTGAAGCTCATAGGATGCTTGCAGAAGTTCATCTCTCTCTTCATGATTTTGATAAAGCCCTTCTTCATGGAACTAAGGCATTTCAACTAAACCCAAATGATCCTAGAGTTACCTCTGTATATGGTGAAATATTAGTTAGAGTAAAAAAAATACCAGAAGGATTAGATATGTTAGAGAAAGCATACGAACTGGATCCTGTTCCTCAGGGACAATCTACGTCTGATAAGAGAATTAGTGCACTTATAACTGGATATTATTTATCAAATAACTTAGAACGATGCATTGAATTGTTTAAATCAATAACTGACATAGATTTTAGATCATGGTTAATGGTTTTAGATATAAACATAAACCATGAGAATAAAAATCTAGATTCAATAAAGATGCATTCAAATAAATTTAAAGAAATTGATTACAACCTAGAAATCGATAGATTTCATTTAAATGATAAAATTCTTAAGGATTCATTAATTAAGAGAGCTAAAGAAGAGCTCTTTGCATAATAAAAAAGTTTTTCAAATTAAAGTAATTTGTTTATTATATTATTATGAGTAAAGCAAAAATGGCATCTTCATTTTTAAAGATAAAATTTCATAACATCGGCTCTGTTTTATTTAAAACTGCTGGAACTTATGTGGTGTCAGGATTTGCTTTAATCCAACTATCTAGTATTGTGGTTGATAATATTTCCACTGAAGAACTTCTTGGGATTGCTTCAGAATCATTCATGCAATTACTATTTATAGTTATTATTTTAGGCTTTCCGCTCTCTTTAATATTAGCTTTTATATTTAAAAGAAAGAGCATTAGCAATGAAACTCTTAAAGATTACGAATCACTAAAAAAAATAATCACTAATAAAAAACCGAAGGTTGGACTCATCCCCTTTGAAAATTTAAATGATGATTCAGATGGTGCTTTTCTTGTAGATGGCATAGTTGAGGATCTAATAACTGAACTTTCGATGGTAAAAGAGATTTCTGTAGCAACAAGAAAGACATGCTTTGGGTTTAAGAATAAAGACTATACAACCGAGGCATTTAAAGAAGAATGGGGTTTTGACTACGTTGTCTCAGGAAGTATTAGGTCATCGAATGATAAATTACGAATATCAGTTGAATTAAGTGATATGGACAATGACGAAGTTATTTGGAGCAATAAATACGATAAATTCAAAACAGATATCTTCTCTTTACAAGATGAAATTGTAACGCAAATAATATTTTCTATAATTGGTGAAATTGAGATCACTAGTTTAAAAAGAGCGCACAGAAAACCAACAGAAAGTATGACATCCTATGAATACACTCTCCAAGGTAGAGCGCTTAATCAAAAATTTGAGAAAGAAGCTAATGCAGAAGCTATAAAGATGCTAGATGCAGCCATTGAAGCAGATGAACTAAACCCCCTTCCTCACTCATGGAAAGCATGTACACTAGGTCAGTCAATGTTTCTAGGTTTTAAGGAAAGAGATGAAGTGATGCCTGCAATGCTTGAATCGCTTAGTAAAGCAAATGAGTTAAATGATAATGATTGGAATACCAATAGAATACTAGCTGAAGCTAGCCTTACTATGAATAATTTTGAACAAACAAAGCTTTATGCAACAAAGGCCTATAGGGCAAATCCAAATAACCCCCATGTACTATCAATATACGGAGAATCCTTGTTAAGAAATGGAGATATAGAAACTGCAATAAAAATATTTGAAAAAATGCATGAGCTTGAACCTATTGTTGCAGCTGATTTAAACTCAGATAGACCAATCCAGGCCAAACTATTTGCATATTATTCAGATGGAAATCTAGCTAAATGCAAAGAGCTACTCTCCTTATTAGAAGATTTTAGTACCAAAACATGGATTTCATTATTAGATTTACATGTTAAAAATAACGAAAGTTATAAAGAAGAGTTGTGGTATTCCAAAGGTTTAAATAAGTTCAAAGATATAAACTGGGATGACGAAATAAAGACTTATCACTTAAGCGATAAAAATATGATAGAGAGTTTAACAAAGACAACTACCTTATTCGCTTAATACTAAAAGAATACAACCAAAATGAAGAAAGCCTTTTTATTACTAATATTAATTAATACATCCTGTACAACCATGATAGAAAATAAACCCGAAGCAAAAAAAATACCATTTAATCTTACAGCTCATAATGATACAAGAATTGATAATTATTATTGGCTTAGAGATGACAGTAGATCAGATGTTGAAATGCTTAACTATCTAAAAGAAGAAAATCATTACAAAGCTAAATGGTTTGCAGAAAACAAACCTTATACCGCTGAGTTAATAGAAAAATATGTTAGTCAGCTACCAAAAGAAGAAGTGTCGCATCCAAGAATAAATGGTGATTTTAAATACTTCACAAAAATTAATAATAATGAACAGCTAAAACGCATATATAGATCATCAAATCAAAATGAAGAACTTTTGTATGATCCAAATATAAAACTGCAAAATCAAGAATACTATGATATTTATGGAATTTTTCCATCTAATGACAATGAATTAATTGCTCTAAGTGAAGACAATAATGGTAGACGAGTATATTCAATTAAATTCTTAGAGCCTCTTAGTAAAACCTTTAATGAACAGGTTATTGAAGGTACTAGTGGCAAGGTTGTTTGGTCAAAAAATAATAATTACATATATTATATAAAAAAAGATAAAACTACATTAATTGCAAATTCTGTTTATAGGCATAAAGTAGGCTCTAATATAAATGACGACACTTTGCTTTATAAGGAAACTGATGAATCATTTGAGCTTACTTTATCTAAATCAAGTGATAAAAATCTTCTTTATATAAATATAAATGCTACAGATAATAATGAAATAAGAATTTTAAATTTAGACACTCCTCTTGCTTCACCAGAAATTTTTATAACTAGAGAAACAGATCATTTATATTATCTTGAGCATACTGGTGACAATAGTTTTCTTGTTTTAAGCAATAAAAATGCACCTAACTTCAAAGTATTAAAATCAATATCTGTTAATAATAGAGATATAGATTCAATGGAAACTGTTGTTGCACACTCCAATGATATATACATTAATAATATTCTTTTAATAAAAAACACTTTGATTCAGGAAGTAAGAGCTAATGGTCTTCCTGAACTTTATTTATATAATCTAACTTCAGAGAAAACAACTCATTTACCTTTTGAGGACAATGCTTATGATGTTTGGATTGATCAAATCCATTCTGATACCAAAAACCTTTTTTATAATTACACCAGCCTTTTAAGACCACAGGTTATATATAAATTAAATCTAGATGATTTTAAATCTGAGTTAGTTTGGGAGAAAGAGATAGTTGGATTCAAAAGAGATACCTATGAAGATAATAGGTTTTTTATAACAGCTAGAGATGGTGAACAAATACCAGTTATAACTGTTTCAAAAAAAGGAATAGATCCTAAAAAATCACCTATTTTATTTTATGGCTATGGATCTTATGGAATAAATATTGATGCTACATTTAGACAATCAATAATACCCTTGCTTGATAAAGGTTTTATTTTTTCAATTATCAATATCAGGGGTGGCGGTGAAATGGGTAAAAGCTGGTATGAAGACGGTAGGATGATGAATAAAATGAACACCTTCTTTGATTTTAATGACTCAGTTAAAGCTGTATTGAATAAAGGTATTGGTGATCCTAAAAATGTATTTGCCAGAGGTGGCAGCGCTGGTGGCTTGTTAATGGGAGCTATTATAAATCTTGAACCCGAACTCTATAAGGGGATTTTATCAGGTGTTCCATTTGTAGATGTTTTAACAACAATGTCAGACGCATCCATACCCTTAACCACATTTGAGTACGGTGAATGGGGAAACCCTGATGTAAAAGAGCATTATGAATACATGAAACAATATTCCCCATATGACAATATTGATTATAAGAACTACCCCGCTATCTTTATCACATCAAGCCTGTATGACTCACAAGTTCAATATTTTGAACCAGCTAAATATATAGCAAAAATTAGAGATTTTAATCAATCAAATAATCCTATTTTAATGGATATGAACCTTATAGGTGGGCATGGTGGCATGAGTGGTCAAATCAATCAATTTAATGAGATTGCTGAAGAATTCAACTTTATTTTAAATTTATCGGAACAAGATTAACTGTATATAACAATAAGGTATGCAGTTGGTAATGCGATCAACCATAAGGCTAAACCAAAAACAAAAGGTTTAAATGATAAACTTTTAAAATCAATTGAAGAGGTTTGCGTTCCAATACAAAACAGACCAGTAATTAAAAAAATTTTACTGATGTCTCTAAGCAACAATTCTATTTGAATTGACATTTGGCTATAAGAGTTAATCAGAACAGCTACAATAAAAAAGAAAACGAACTTAGGATATTTAGACTTAGATTCATCATTCTTATAAATAAAATTTAATAAAATTATTAAAGGTATAAGCCATAGTGTTCTTGCCATCTTTAGCGTTGCTGCAACTTCAACAGATTCTGGGCTATATCCTAAGGCTGTCCCAATCACAGATGATGTGTCATGAACTGCTAACGCAACAAATGAACCAAATTCAACTTCTGTAAGAGATAAGGCTGAGCCTATATAAGGAAATGATATAAGGGCAATAATATTGAATATGAATATTGTTGTTAAGGCTATCACTAATTCATGAGGTTTTGCTTTTATAATGGGTGCAACTGCTGCAATGGCAGTAGCGCCGCATATAGCAGCTCCAGATGATATTAAAATAGAAAGGGTCTTATCTAAACTAAATATTCTAGATATTAGAAGCCCTCCGAAGAAAGATAAAAAGACAAATAAAGTTATCCAGCTTAAGTAGTTCTCACCTGTTTCATATACAGAACCCAATCCAATTGTTAGGCCTAAAATAACAATGCCAATTTGCAAAGGTATAGTTGATACTCTTCTAGTTATAAAATCTATTTCAGGTTTATAGAAAAAAGAAAATGCCACTCCTAAACAAACTGAAAAGGCGGCGTTACCAATAATTAATGCTGAAGCAAGAAATGAAATTGAAATTAAATATATCAAGAAAAGTATTTAATATTTAAATAGATCATTCAGGTTATAGGCTTTAAATTTGAACAAACACGATTGTATTCATTTATAGTATCTTCAATAATTTCTTTAACAGGTTTAATTTCAGATATTAGGCCAACAGATTGTCCTGATAATGCTGGAGCTGCATTCATGTCACCATCAAAATATAGATTTTTAATATTCATTAATGCAGACATGTCCATTTTCCCATCTTCATTTATTTTATTAGTTAAATCTGTTTTCAGCGCCCTAATAACTGGTTTAGATTTTTTATTAAGAACTAGAGTTCCATCAATAGGAGAGTCAATAATAGAGTTCTTAAAATTATTATGTACAGGTGATTCAAGGCTAGATACAAATCTTGTTCCCATCTGTATTCCATCTGCGCCAGCCGCTATAGCCGAAGCCATACCAATACCATCCACAATCCCACCGGCTGCTATTAATGGGATATCTATTTGTTTTTTTATTGCTTGTATTAAAACTGTTAAGCCAACTTCTACAGGGCTCTTAAAGCCCCCTCCTTCAGTTCCTTCTACAACCAACCCATCAACCCCTGCGTTATATGCTTTTAATGCTCCATCAAGGCTTGGAACGGCATGATAAACAACGATACCAGCATCTTTCAGCACTTTTACATATTTAGTTGGATCACCTGCTGAGGTTGTTACAAACTTTACTCCATGCTCAACACAAAAATTTACCATTGAATCATCCTTAAGGAAAAGAAGAGGGAGATTCACACCAAAGGGCTTATCAGTGAGAGACGACATTTTAGCTATCTCATTTTTACAAATATCAACTTCACCAGAGGATGTTTCAATAATACCAAGGCCTCCAGCATTGCAAACAGCAGAAGCTAATTTACTTCTTGCAATCCATCCCATTGGAGCCTGAATAATTGGGTATTTGACACCAGAGTGTTCTAGAAATTTATTCATTTTATATATATTTAAATTAACAATTTATTTTAACTAAGCTATTTGTTGGAGTAAAACTATAAATTTGCACAGTAGATGAGTTTAATTACCTTATACTTTTAGAAAAACCTGTATAGTCTGTCTCAGATCTTTTATAGTCAAGTTCACTACCTTCACCATAAATCTCTCTTTCAAACCATTCTATAAACTCTTGATCTCTAGTTATTTTCCAGAAATCCCAAACAGTCCTTGCTAAAGGAGTTTTAAATGTACCTAGCTTCAATGCGTTCATTCGCGTTTCTAGATGTTTATTATTAACAAAATTGTCCTGAACCTTTTCATAAACGTCAAAAATATCAACCAAAGTTGTAATTAAGAACATTGAGACTCTAACTCTTTCCTCATCGCTCAAATCTCCAGACCAATCTTTAGACAAGAAAGCACTAAACTCACCGTCTTTTGAGGAAGCAAAGTACCTATCATACTGCCTTTGAGTTAGAGAATGGCCAAATTGAGCTTTTGTAATTTGATTTTGTTGATGAATTTGAATTGCAAGATAAACAACTGAAACAACAACTCCCATAGCTGCAATGATTTGAACAATTAAAACAATAGAATCATTAGTCATAGGAAGTTACTCAATAATATATTTAATCATATCATTATAATAAGGTCTCAATTGATCAGACAAGGCTCTAGCTTTGTCTGAAAGAGGTTTTTGACTACTAAACCCCCCTGTTACAAAGCCTGTAGATGTCATTACAGATGGGTACCAGTGTTTTGCCCATATACCATCGTAATCTTTGATACCAGAGGTCCACTTAAGCATTTTTGAATCCCATGGAATACCAATTTTTAAACAAAGCTTCCTAAGTTCGCTCTCTGGATCTTTTAATACCAAAGATGTGTCTATAACAGGACATGCTGCTCCAGCTTTATCAGAAATAATATTAAAAATTTTATGTTGTTGAATAAATCCAAAGTCCTCAAGCTTACCATCTGGCCATTTAGCAAGAAAACTAGCTACAACTAAATCCGGGTCTCGTAATAAAAAACAATTTATAGAATTAGTAACCCAATCCAAAGAATCATAATTGAATATATGTTGTGACATATGCTTATGATAACTATAGCCACTCTCCTCTTCAGTGGAGCAGATTTGCTCTACTGATTTATATGATGTATTCATTGTTGAAATAATTTCATCTATCATCGGATGATTTTTATTTGTTTTTTTTAGATAAGCCCCGTAAAAAGGCTCATCCGTAACAGATGTAACATCAGACCTATTTCCAAAACTTCTCATCATTGCAGTTGATAAGTTTCTAGGCCCTGACCACATGGCAATGATATTTTTCATAGTTTCTAGAGGTTGAGATAGAGTTTCTTGAGACGTATATTCATGGGACCTGGTTGATCTGAGTTACCTATAGACCTTCCATCAATATTAATAACGTGTCTCAATGAACCAAGCGTACCAGTAATAAAAGCCTCATCCGCTGAGTAAACGTCAACAAGGGAAAAATTCTTCTCATAAACAGGTATATTATTTTCTTTACATACATGAATTACTTTTTTTCTAGTTATTCCATTCATACAATAATCACCCGAGCTCGTAAAGACCTCACCATTTTTTATAATAAAAAAATTACATGAATTAGTAGTATTTACAAAACCATGAGGATCAAGCATCAATGCCTCATCGGCTCCCATTTTTTTTGCTTGAATGCAGGCAAGTATACAATTTAATTTAGAATGGCTATTTAACTTTGGGTCCTGACTCATTGGCAAGCCTCTAACCTGAGGGACTGTGGCTAATTTAATACCATCATTGGATTTTGCATCATCAGAATGCTCCAAGATAATAACCAAACTAGGACCATCTTTTGACAAATCAGGTTGCTGAAAAGGCTTTACTTTTTCACCTCTCGTAACCATAAGTCTTGCATGCGCATTATCAACCATTTTGTTTGCTACTCTAGTTTCCTCTAAGGCACCAATAACTTCACTTTTTGACATTGATAGGTTTATATCTATTGCTTTTAGACCCTCAAACAAACGATCAATGTGTTCATCTAAAAAAATCCAATTACCATCAACAAGCCTTAACCCCTCCCATATACCATCACCCATTAAGAAACCGCTATCATAAACAGATATTTTTGCATCTTGTCTTTTATACAAAGAACCATTTATGTAAATTAAGATGTCTTTATTTTTATTTAAATGTGATTGGATGTGATTAGCCATTTTTAAAACAGTTATTAGTTAATACTTATTACATCTTTTGCTAACGGTCTAGTCAACATAAATTAGTAAAAATTATTTGTAATATGCTTTAATTAAAAAATGAAAAAACTATCTACCTTTTTAGTTATTTGTTGGTATTTACTTTCCTATTTCATTTCAATAATAGTTTTAGATCAAATAAGCATAATTGAAAATATATGGATAAGAATATTAATTGCTCATATTGTGGCCACGATTATTATATATGTGGGTAGTTTGGTGCATAATAATTCAAGTCTCTATGATCCATTTTGGTCTGTTGCGCCTATCCCTATTACTTTTTACTTATTTTTTACTCCCGGACTAAGCAATATTACATGCTTGAATAAGTTATTTATTACTTTTCCTATTTTTATTTGGTCAGTGAGGCTAACTAGAAATTGGTTTATTTCCTGGGATGGCTTTAGTCATGAGGATTTTAGGTATATCAATCTTAAGAAGGGAAATAAACTAAAGCTTGAATTTATCAATTTTACAGGAATCCATCTTATTCCAACTTTACAAGTCAATCTATCATTGGCCCCATTGTATTTTATACACAATAGTGTCGAGCTAAATGAAACTAACTTCTTATTAATATTAGCAAGTATTTTTACTATGCTGGCTGTAGCTATAGAAACATTAGCAGATGAACAAATGAGGTTATTTAAAAAAGATAGATTGAATGACGGTACCACCATGACTAAAGGTCTTTGGCATTATTCAAGACATCCAAATTACTTTGGTGAAGTTATGTTTTGGGTAGGAATTTATCTTATGGCTATATTAACAACAGAAACGCCTACTTGGCTCCTAATAGCTCCAGTTTCTATGCTTATGTTATTTATTTTTATATCCTGTCCAATTATGGATAACAGAAGCTTGGAAAGAAGACATGACTACCAATCCTATATGACTAAGACCTCATCTCTTATTCCGTGGGTTCCTAAAAAATAGACAAAAAAAAGCACCGACAAGCGGTGCTTTTAAAGTCTAGATTAAATTACAGTGTAATTTTAAAACCAAGGTATGACATTACTCCTCTTGGGTCATGATGTTTCGCATCATAACTAAAGTTAGCAGCATCATAAACCTGAGGTGCCTCTTCATCTGTTGCATTATTAACACCAGCTGACAAAGTAATCATAGATTCACCCCATTCAAGATCAAATGTATATTTAAGATCTAAAGTAGTGAAACTATCAATGTCCTGAGTATAACCATTCGCAGCAGCTGAAGCAGGAATTGCTCTAGTAGTTTCATATTCTGAAACATTTCTAATAAATGCTGCAAAATTATGATTACCGTTCGAAAGCATACCTGTAATTACAGATTTAGTTTCAGGCATGGATCTAGCAAAGTTATCATGGTTGAATAAACCAACAACATCTTTAGTTCCGCCAGCCCCATCAGGAATCTTATACTCTAGCATTCTAGCTGTATTAAGACCTATTGATGCTTGTCCTAATGGTGTATCAAAGCTGTAAGTCGCTTCAAGATCAAAACCACTTGCATCAATACTTGCTGCATTGAAATAACTAGTAGTAACACCAACAAGAGTTCCATTTGTTCTAATGATATCTGTAGAATCTGGGTTAGCTATAATTTTCCCTTGAGCACTCTCAAGAGTAACAACATTTTTATAATCAACAGTCCAGTAATCAAGTGTTACAGATGTTTGATCGTTTGGAGTCCAAATAGCACCAAAATTCATATTATCAGATTCTTCTGGGGTTAAGTTTTCATTTTTCGCAACTGCAACTCTAATAAATGAAACACTGCCTCTCGTTGTTCCATCAGTATTAAAGTCTTGTAAACCTTGAAGTGAAACTAATGAAGAACTTAATTGTGAGAGAGAAGGTTCTCTAAACGAAGTACTGTAAGATCCCCTTAGAACTAGCTCATCAGACATTTGATATCTTAATGAAGCTTTAGGGTTGTATGTGGATTCAGAATCTAAGTTCTCAAATCTAGCAGCACCTTTAAATGAAAGTTTATCAGTAAGATCTTTTCCAGCTTCAACAAAAAATGCTGTTGAGTCTCTTCTTGACTCACTTTCAAGTCCGCCACCTAAAAATATTAGGTCTGATTGCTGGGAAATACTTCCATCTTCAGCAAATAATGTTGTTGATTCATCATTCCTAACAATTTTAAATGCTTCGTTTTTGTATTGGAATCCTGTAGCAACATCCCAACCTCTTCTTTCGCCTGTTAGAACAACATCAAAGACTTGAAGTTTAGAATCAGTCCATCTTTCTTCACCAGAAGAAATATAGTCAATTAATGAAGCAGAGTTTGAAGTTGGATCAAATAGGTTCCAT
This sequence comes from uncultured Gammaproteobacteria bacterium, assembly GCA_964523375.1. Classification (GTDB taxonomy): domain Bacteria; phylum Pseudomonadota; class Gammaproteobacteria; order Magnimaribacterales; family D2472; genus CAJQGY01. The sequence goes on from CAZFYG010000003.1 coordinate 81,205, forward strand.
GACTCAGTACCGCTAGCACCACCAACACCATTTATAGCAGCACCAAATCTGGATGTGCTTGTATCAGGTTGAAAAACGTAAGCTGATTGCGAACTTTCTGTATAGTGAACATCCCAGTCCATTCCATTATCTAAAACTCCATTAAAGCCCATAGAAACTCTAGAGTTTTGGTTTTCCCTTGGAGCAAGCGGAGATGGGAACGCTGAGCCAAGTGCTCTCCCGATCCATAATACTGGAGTAGCAAAAGGACTTCCAGCCATTCCAGGCATAATAGGTATACCTAAATATGATAATGCAGGGTATGAAGGGGACTGAGGGTTATCATTAACATTCACATCAGTAGCCATATAATCTAATTCAAAACCAACACCATTATCTAGAGTTGTTTTCACAGAAGTATAGATACTTGTGTGATCCTCATCATTCACTAGGTTAAATCTGTCTCCATAATAGAAACCACATCTTTGACCACCATCAAAATCACCAAGTCCAGGGACGGCACCATATATGTTCGCATTAGGAACTAAAATACCATCATTAGCAACACAATTAGCATCAGGTACATTTTCACCATAGTAATAAAAACCTGCATAAGGTCCTGATGCAACCTCTGTAAGAGGATCTGCTAATATTCCACCAATTGTTGTAGCATTAAATCCGCCAATAAGTGATGGAAGATTTAAAACCGCAAAACTATTACCAAAACCACTTATCGCATTTTCAGAATATGCTGATAGGTCTTTACCTTCAAAAGGAGATCTATTTAATTCACTGTAAGCAACAACAACATTAGTATTACCAAAGTCCTTGCCCCATATTACTCCAACTCGATCATCAGTTTGATCGCCAAGGTCAGTTTTTGATTGAGATATATTTACCTCAACACCTTCAAAGTCCCTTCTTAAAATATAATTAACAACACCGGCAACAGCATCTGAACCATATATAGATGCAGCACCTTCTTTAAGAACTTCTACTCGTTCAAGAGCAATAACAGGTATGCTGTTAGTATCTACAAATACACTACCATCATTAGCAGTATTAGCTGCTACTGCATTTCTTCTACCATCAATTAAAACAAGAGTTGAAGAAAGACCTAAGCCTCTTAAGTTAACGTTTGAAGTACCTTGAGTTGAACCAGCAGTAAATGAATCAGGATTATTTTCAGAACCTGAGTTTACTGTTAAGTTTGCTGTAATGTCAGCTACAGATGTGGCTCCAAGCAAGTCAATAGTATCTCTACTTATAACCTCTACTGGAGACGCGCCATCTTCAGCACTTCCCTTTAGATAAGAACCAGTTACTACAACCTCTTCCACATCTTGTGCAAAAGAAAATCCAGTAAAAAGAACTAATGAAAAAATAAACGATTGAATTAATTTCATAATACTCCCCCTTGAGTTTAAAAATATTAATATTCAGCAAGCACTTTATGTACTCACAGCCTAATTTTGCACTGTTAATAAAGAATAGCAATAGTATTGTGCATAATTGCCCAACAAAATTTAGGTTAATAAAGTGGCTTTATTAATTTATTTATGGTCTTAATTGCTGAGACTTTTCAGACCGCAGATGTATGAAGAAGAAATAAGTTGCTACAGCACTAAGCAAATGCCATATTCCATGTGCTTGAAAAATGGAATCTGGATTACAGTTTGCATTATCAGGTGTACCTGTTAGCCAAATTGCAAAAGCAGACATATAAGCAAGCATCCCTAAAAAATACCATTTATAACTTCTTATGCCAGTTGGCTTTTTATCTGCCAACAGGCCAGGCAGCCAAAATAGAAAAACCCACCAAAATGATTCTGGGTTGGCCAGTATATCGCCTATTGTTGTTCCAAAAAGAAACAATACTAAAAAGCCTACAAACCCAGATAAAAATCTATTAATAGGTGACCAGAATTTATATAAAAACTCTGATATAACCCAAAGACCGATAGAAGTTCCAAATAAATTAAAACCTATGCCTAAATCCCAAGAGGTAAACCATCTGGCAACAGAGTAAATAATGACAATGGAGAAGTATGTTTTTATAAGTTTGGATGATGACCATCTACCCATTAATGAGACGTTGTATAGCCATGGAAAAATAATATACATTATCATACTCAAGTTATCAGCCCACCCACCCCATTCTGTATTTGTTCCATGCATTAACATCGAACCAGGGCCAAGCCACCATGCAGCAGATGCATATAAAATTGAGATTGGCGTTAAACCTATAAACTTATTATCAGGAGAAGTTTCTTCGTGTGATATAACCCAAAAAATATAAAGGCCAACAACCATAAAACCTAAATTGCTTAAAGTATTAACAGGTTCTCTAAATGCTCCGCTACTAACTCTTTCACACCATCTCGATGCTTCTCCAATTAGGCTAGTATCAGATGAGTTAATCAAACCTGATAACCCTAAAACATAAAATATAATTAAAAATATTATCGAGATAACAAGTGCAATATTGAATGGAGAATATTTTATATTTAACATTAAAATCCTTTTTTTAGAGATATTAAATTTATATCTAAATAATATACAAATTTTTAATACATACAATAGAGCAATATTTAAAAACAAAAAAGGGCCCGTGAAGAGCCCTTTGTTAGATTTATAGTTTTATAGTTGGGAATCTAATTCTGGCAAAGCATTAAATAAATCTGCCACTAAACCATAATCTGCAACTTGAAAAATAGGCGCATCCTCATCTTTATTTATTGCAACGATAACCTTAGAGTCCTTCATGCCTGCTAAATGCTGTATAGCTCCAGAAATACCTACAGCTATATATAAATCAGGCGCAACAATTTTACCTGTCTGACCAACCTGGTAGTCATTTGGAACAAATCCTGCGTCTACTGCTGCCCTTGATGCTCCAACAGCTGCTCCAAGTTTATCGGCAATCGAATCAAGCAAATGGAAATTCTCACCTGACTGCATCCCTCTTCCACCAGAAATAATAATATCTGCCGCAGTAAGCTCAGGCCTATCGCTTTCTGCAATTTCTTCAGAAACAAATTGGCTTATATTTAATGAATCTACAGGATTAACATTAACAACTTCTACATCAGCGCTATTTTGAGTAACAGCGTCAAATGCTGTTGATCTTACGGTTATAACTTTCAATGCATCATTTGACTTTACAGTTGCTATACAGCTACCAGCGTAGATTGGTCTTTTAAAGGTATCTGCAGATTCAACAGAAATAATATCTGATATTTGTTGTGTATCCAGCTTTGCAGCAACTCTAGGCATTAAGTTTTTACCAAATGTCGTAGCAGGAGCTAAAATATTTGAATAATCTGCAGATAAAGACACAACCAATGCTGATACATCTTCCGCTATTTGATTTAAATATAACGGATCATTTGAATGGATAATTTTAGAAACACCATCAACCTGCTGACACTCAGTAACAACACTTTCACAATCTGAACCAGCAACTAAAATATGAATATCAACACCAAGTTGAGTTGCAGCCGCAACAGTATTAAGTGTTGAACCCTTTAAGTTATTATTATCATGTTCTGCTATTACTAATGTACTCATGAGATCACCTTTGCTTCATTTTTAAGTTTATCAACCAATTGATCGACTGAGTCAACCATAATTCCTGCTGCTCTGGCTTCGGGCAGTTCTACTTTGAGTAATTCGGTTCTTGGCGATGCATCAACACCAGTATCTACCAAAGGAATTACTTTTAGTTCCTTCTTTTTTGCTTTCATAATATTTGGAAGAGATGCGTATCTAGGTTCATTCAAACGCAAGTCTGTTGTCACAATTGCAGGAGTTGTTAACTTCAATGTTTGAAGACCACCATCAATTTCTCTTGTTACTGATACTGTTCCATCTTCTATGATAAGTTCAGATGCATTAGTGGCTTGAGGTAAATCAAGAATCGCTCCAAGCATTTGCCCAGTTTGGTTGTTATCACCATCAATTGCTTGTTTACCAAGAATAATAAGGTCAGGTGATTCATCATTAACAACTTTAGCTAAAACTTTTGCTAGAGCCAAGGGTTCAAGCAATGAATCACATTCAACCAGAATTGCTCTATCGGCACCAAGTGCTAAAGCAGTTCTTAATTGTTCTTGAGATTCTGTTTTGCCTATAGTAATAGCAATAACCTCAGAAGCCTTGCCTGACTCTTTAACTCTAACGGCCTCTTCTAACGCTATTTCACAAAAAGGATTTACAGACATTTTTACATTATTTAAATCAACATTTGAATTGTCACCTAGAGGTCTAACTTTTACGTTATAGTCAACCACTCTTTTAATTGGAACTAGTATTTTCATATTTAACTCTTAATTTAGGGGTTTATCGGGCTATAATTGTAATGTCTTTTGTAAACATTTTACAGCAATAAGTGAGGTTAATTTTGGAAAGAGATGTAATGGAGTATGACGTGGTTGTAGTAGGTGGTGGGCCATCTGGTTTATCAGCTGCAATTAAATTTGCACAGTTAAATAAAGAAAATGGTACTAGTTATTCAATTTGTCTTTTAGAGAAAGGTTCAGAAGTTGGAGCACACATTCTTTCGGGTAATGTATTTCAACCAAATGCTCTTGATGAGTTGATACCTGATTGGAAAGAGAAAAATGCACCATTAAATATTCCTGTTAAAAAAGATAAATTACTTTTTTTATTAAATAAGTTTTCTATACCAGTGCCTGCATTTGTGATGCCTCCAATGAACAATCATGGTAATTATGTAATTAGCCTTGGAAATCTTTGCAGATGGCTGGCTGAGCAAGCAGAAAATCTAGGGGTTGAAATATTCCCTGGCTTCCCTGCAAGTAAATTAATCTACGAAGATGAAAAAGTAGTTGGAGTTCAAACAGGTGATATGGGTATTTCTGCTAGTGGCGATATTAAACCAGGCCATGAACCAGGAATAATTATTAAAGCTAAATATACTGTCCTAAGCGAAGGTTGCAGAGGACATCTTGGCAAAGAAGTTATAAATAAATTCAACCTTTCGGATGGCAAAGACCCCCAGCATTACGGCATAGGATTTAAAGAGGTATGGAAATTACAAGAAGGACTTCACGAGCCGGGACTAGTAATGCATACCAATGGTTGGCCTACTCCATTTGATACACCATCAGGCTCTTATTTATATCATGGAGAAAATAATGAGGCATATGTTGGATATGTAGTTCCATTAGATTATAAAAACCCATCAATGAGTCCATTTGATGAGTTCCAGAAATGGAAAACCCATCCATCTATTAAAAAATATTTACAAGGCGGCGAAAGACTTTCTTATGGAGCGAGAGCTCTTATAAAAGGTGGCCTGCAGTCATTGCCAAAAATGGAGTTCCCAGGCGGGCTTCTTACTGGTGACAATGCAGGAACGCTAAATTTTTCAAAAATAAAAGGTTCCCATACTGCTATGAAATCAGGATTGATAGCTGGGGAACATATTTTTGAAAATATCAATAATGACATTAAAACAGACATTACATATGACGATAGAATACTTAGTTCTTGGATATACACAGAGCTTTATAAGTCTAGAAATTTTGGTCCTATATTTCATAAATTTGGAGCACTGATTGGCGCTTTTTTAAATGCATTAGATCAGTTTATATTTAGAGGAAAGTTACCTTTCACATTAAACAATCCAACGCCTGATCATGAGTGCTTAAAAAAATCATCTGAAGTAAATAAAATAGAATACCCAAAACCAGATGGTGTGTTTTCTTTTGACAAGCTTTCGTCTGTCTATCTATCCAATACAAATCATGAGGAAGACCAGCCATGCCATCTTCAATTAAAAGACCCATCTATACCAATATCTGTAAATTTACCTATGTATGATGAGCCGGCTCAAAGATACTGCCCTGCAGGCGTTTATGAGGTTGTTAACAAGGAAGGTGAGGATAGATTTGTTATTAATGCACAAAACTGTGTTCATTGTAAAACTTGTGACATAAAAGACCCGTCCCAAAATATCCAATGGGTTACACCAGAGGGACCTGGTGGGCCAAACTATCCAAATATGTAATTTAATTATAAATAAACCAAAAATGAATGGAGAATGAATATGAAAAACAATAAACCTTTAATTTTAATAGTTGTTATTACATGCGTTAATTTATTGTTGTGGACAACATCCATGAATAATAAAGAAGAATCTTTGATAGATGCCGAGTTTGAAAACTATTTAGCGGAATCATGGGAGCAAGGATTAGCTGATTCACCCATATATGCATCAATGCTTGGTGATAAAAGATTCAATACTGACATTGTTTCTAACTCTATTAGTGAAATTGAACAAAGAAAACTAGAAACCATTGAATCATATAGTGAATTTAAAACATTCAATATCGAAGATTTATCTGAAGGGAATAAATTAAATTACATGATCTTAGATCAAGATTTTAGTCTTGCTGTTGAATCACATAAATATCCCGAACAGTATATGAATTTAAATCAAAGAGGTGGAATTCAGTCGTTCTATGAGACCGGATCTCGCATGGTCTTTAACTCATATCAAGACTACAAGGATTGGCTTACAAGATTAACTAAATACGTTACAAACATTAATAATGCTAATAATAACTACAGAGATGGTTTAGAGCTAGGATATACACAACCTAAACACATAACAACATATGTGCTTGAGCAAATCGAATCAATGATAGCGGCAGATGTTAATATAAATCCCTATTTAAAAGTTTTTAAAGAAGCATCCCTGGAAGTAGTTACCTCCCAGCAAAAGGATGAATTAATATTAAGCGCAAAGGAGTTAATTACAAATTCATTAAATCCAGCCTATTCTGAATTGGCAGAATTTTTAAGAAATGAATATATTCCAAATTCAAGAGACTCAATTGGTATTAAAGATGTTCCAAATGGAAGTGAATGGTATGAATATCTTGCAAGATACCATACAACCACAAATCTAACCCCTGATCAGATTCATGAAATTGGTCTAAATGAAATTAAGCGCATAAGAGCTGAAATGGAAGAAATTATCGCATCAGTAAATTGGAATGGTGACTTTAACTCTTTCTTGAATTTTCTAAGAACAGATAAGCGCTTCTATTATGATAATGCAGATGATCTTTTTGATGCATATCTGATAATGTCAAAAAAAATTGATCCTCTCTTACCCAAACTTTTTAAAGATTTTCAAAAAGCTCCGTATGGTGTGACAGAGATACCAATGGAATCAGCTCCATATACGACTACTGCTTATTACAATCCTCCTAGTAAAGGTAGGCCTGGTTATTACTATGTTAATTTGTATAAACCTGAATCAAGACCTACATATGAGATACCTGTTCTAAGTGTTCATGAAGCTGTCCCAGGTCATCACTTTCAAATCTCTATAGCTCAAGAAATGGAAAATGTTCCTGAATTTAGAAAGCACCAGTCTTTTACATCCTTTGTTGAGGGTTGGGCTTTATACAGTGAAGAGCTTGGACAATACATGGGGCTTTATGATGATCCGTACGATAAGTTTGGACAGCTGACCTATGATATGTGGAGAGCGATTAGATTAGTAGTTGATACAGGTATGCACTATAAGGATTGGACGCGTGATGATGCCATTAACTTGTTTGTAAATAATACTGCTAAATCTATTTTAGATATAGAAAATGAAGTTGATAGATACATAGCTTGGCCTGGGCAAGCTCTAGCATACAAGATCGGTCAATTAAAAATTCTTGAACTAAGAACAAAAGCTGAAATTGAATTAGGCGAAAGCTATGATATTAAAGACTTTCATTATGAAGTTTTAAAAAGAGGTTCTGTACCTCTTTCTGTTTTAGAAACTTATATAAATGAATGGATAGAGTCTGAGAAGTAGTTATTTTTTTTGTTTGCATCTGTTGCTGCAATATATGACATGCTCCCAGTCTCTTTCCCATTTTTTTCTCCATACAAAATCTAGTTTGCAAACTGGGCATGTTTTCTTCGGTAAATTAGATTTCTTAATTGATTTTGCCAACTGGGACTTCCGTTTTAAATGAATTTATATATAAAGTATTATTTTTAGTAAAGCCCTCTTCTGTAGCAAAATTTAAAAATCGATAATACACATTTCTAGCAAGAAAACCCTCTATTTTTTTTGGTCTTACATTTACTATAGGTAGAAATACTCCATTTACTTGTTTGAGGTAAACGGGGTGACTGAAATCCAATTTAAAGGAATAATTAAAATTTGAGTGGAATGTTATATTTTTATTAGTGTCTATATCAAAATCTATAATCATATAAGGAGCTATTTCTACATTAACTGGTACCTTTTCTGAAGGAGTGACAAGAAAATAATCACCATCATCATTTCTTAAAACTTTTGAAAATAACTTTACAATTTTTCTATTTTTAATAAGAGATCCATTATAAAACCAATCACCATTCCTATCTATTCTGATCTCTTGACCTTCACATAAATCAGGATTCCAAGAGTCAACTGGAGGAAAAATATCATCACTAAATTTTTTAATTTTATCTGTTAAATTTGAGATATTCATATGTGGAAGTAAAAATTATAAAAAGGCCTATAAAACATAAAATTATTGAAAACAAAGATTTTATATAAATGTTGTTATAAATATTTACGTATTGAAATCTTTTTGACGTTAATAATATGCTTAAGAAAGAGAACCATAGGGTGGTAGATGCAGCAAAATAAAGTGGATAAATATAAAAATATATTCCATTAAGACTTTTAGATAATATTGAAAATAGACTAACAAAAAAAATAAAAGCTTTTATGTTAAATAGGTTTGTAATAAACCCTACTACAAAATTATTTTTTGAATTTTGACTAGATGATATTTTGTTATCATTAGAAATATACATTGAAGCTCCTATATAAAATATATAAGAACCTCCTATCATGCTAATAAGAACTTTCAGTGCAGGGTAATTTAGTATAATTAGAGAGATACCGCTAGCAGCCAGAATGCAGTGTATTAAAATTCCTAATCCTATGCCGATGGCTGTAAATATACCCGCCCTCCTTCCAAAGGCAGAGCATTGTTTAATAATGATAGCCGTATCAGGGCCTGGGCTTGTTAAGGCAATAATGTAAGCAACTGTAGAAGACAGAAACATTAAAGAATAACTCTTGGTTCTATCTCTAAATTGATATTAAAGTAATATTTAACCTTTGATTGAATGGCTTTAGCAAAGTTGATGACATCTTGTTGCGACGCAATTCCGTTAGTTGTTAGAACTAAATTGTGTTTTTTTGATATAGAAACATTATGTGCTTCTGGTAGCTCATTTTTAATAAGTTGAATTAATTTAGCAGCACCAACTTTAACAAGGTTATTTTCAAGCTCCCAGATGATTAATTCATTTAAATCAAAATGATCTGTTTTAATTGAATTGATATCTATAATTGGATTTTTAAAAAAACTACCGGCATTTGGTTCAATCAATGGATTGGGTAATGCGGCCTCTCTAATTTCTGTAATAAGTTTGGATATGATCTGTGGGTTAAGAAATTTTTTATCAAGAGAAATGTCATTAATTTTTTTGTGTAGGGATCCATATGAAAGGCAGAGTTTTTTTTCGAGATTTGATTTAAATTCAATATGGGTAATGATCATATTTGAGCCCTTAAAGAGAGAGTCTCTATAACCAAACTTGCATTCACTTGAGCTAAACGAGTTAAAACTTCCATCCATTAAGTCAAAAAAATAAACTCTATGAATTAAAGGTTCAACATCTACACCATAAGCTCCAATATTTTGAATTGGAGAAGCACCGACTGAGCCAGGTATTAGCGAAAGGTTTTCGAAGCCATAGATATTATTATTTACTGCATACTGAACTAAATCATTCCAATTTACAGATGAGCCTACTCTGATCAAATCATTGTTTTTTTCAATTGATTTAAAGTTTAAAGAAATCACTAATCCACTATATCTATCTGGTGGGACCAGATTAGTGCCCTCGCCAAGAATAAAATATTTAATTTTTTTAGATTTAATGAAATCAAATAGGTGTGGAAGCTCGTCCAGCTTATTAATACAAACACCATAATCTGAAACAGAGTTTATTTTTAAAGAGTTATGAATTTTATAATTCTCTTCAAGATTCATTATTAATATATTTTATAGCAGTTTTCACATCGTCTTCAGTATCAATGCCTGGTGGAATATTGATATTAAATTTTGAAATTTTAATTTTATATCCATTGTCAAGAAATCTAAGCTGCTCTAACTTTCTTTCAATTTCATTTAGAGTGGGTTTAAGGGATACAAGTTTTTGGAGAGTAGCCATGGAGTATCCATATATACCAATATGTTGGTAGTATGATGCGCCATCAACATATTCTATGTTTCTTACAAAATCTTTAGCAAATGATTGATCGTCAATAATTGCTTTAACGCAGTTGGGATTATCTATAATTTCTCTATTAACTATTTTATGTGCAGCTGTAACAATATTGGAAGTATTCATCTTAAAACTATCAATTAGTTCTTTAACCACCTCTTTAGGCATAAATGGCTCATCTCCCTGTAAATTTATTATCAAAGTATCTTTGTCTAGGTTTAGCTTTTTAGCTGCTTCAAAAACTCTGTCAGTTCCGGATATATGATCTTTATCTGTAATAATTACATTAGAAGTTAAGGATTGAATATGATTCTTAATAATATCTGAGTCAGTTGCTACAAAGACATTAGGAGTGCATAAAAGAGCATTCTCGTAGACTCTATGTATTAATGATTTGCCTGAGATGTCAACTAAGGGTTTATTTTTAAGCCTTGTTGAACCAATTCTTGATGGAATGATAATAACTGTATTTAAAGACATTTTTAGTTAGGTTATTTTTTTAAGCCTATTATCCAATTCATTAATAAATTGGTTGGATAGATCTGCCTCGACTGCCAGATACCATATTTTATTATTATTAAAATGCTTACATTTAGATGCATCTTTTTCAGTCATTAAAATTGGATGATGATCTAAAAAATGCAAATCAGTTGTGATGTATTTATGGTGATCTGGGAATGGGTGCTTTATATGGTCAAAACCAAGCCTGCTTAATGTATCAAAAAATCTTCCAGGGTTTCCAAGTCCTGCCACAGCATGAACTTCTTTATGCATAGGCCATTGATCAACGGGATACGATTTACCACTATTTAAATGGACAAATTTAGATGGGCTGATATTCATAAGAATTTCTTCGCCCTCAGTGGGCCCACTGTTATTAATAACAAAATCTGCATCTTTTAATCTTTTTTTTGATTCCCTTAGGGGGCCAGCAGGGAAAACTAAATTGTTACCAAACCTTCTTTTTCCATCAATAACAATTATTTCTATATCTCGCTTTAAATTGTAATGTTGAAGACCATCATCCGTTATAACAACATCACAATCATGATTTGAAACAAGAGTCTCAACAGCCCTGACCCTATCTCTGTCTAGGTAAAAAGGGAGTCCTAATTTTGATAAAATTTGTGCCTCATCTCCAGTCGCTTTAACTGAAGAATCTGATTCAACTTTCATTGTTTTTTTATAGTTACCGCCATAACCCCTGCTAACCAACCCTGGCTTGTAACCTAAATCTTTCAAACTTGATGCAATATATTTTACGAGCGGGGTTTTACCTGTGCCACCGATTGTTAGGTTACCAACAATTACAACTGGGACATTCTTATTTAAAGTTGGTAAATTTTTAAGATACTTTCTTCTTCTTCTATTTGTTAAGAACTGTATAGCAAGAGAAAACGGATATAACAGATAGAGCCATAGGCTTTTCTTGTACCAACTATCAACAACAAAGCTAGATGATTCTTGATTGTTATATTCAGGTACAAAGAGCTGTTTAGATTTTGACTGGATAGGAGTTTTATTACCATCATCCTCAAATTTATTTTTATACAAAGATTTATAAAGGCCATCAAGCGCAATAAGCTCATCATGGGTACCTGTTTCAGAAATCATGCCTTCATCTAAAACGATAATTTTAGATGCATTTTCAATTGTCGATAACCTATGGGCAATAACTATCGTAGTTCTATTAGTGATTAATTTTTCAAGAGCTTCTTGGACAACTAACTCAGACTCGCTATCTAATGCAGAAGTGGCTTCATCTAATATAATGATAGGTGAGTCTTTATAGAATGCTCTAGCAATGGCAAGTCTTTGTCTCTGACCTCCAGATAATAGAACGCCATCATCGCCAATTTCAGACTCAAAATTTTCAGGAAGGTTATTTATAAACTCAGAGCATCCGGCAAGTTTTGCAGAAGCTATAAGCTTATCGTTATCAATTACACCATCACCATAAGCTATATTTTTTGCAATCGTATCATTGAAAAGTGTAGGCGACTGATTGACTATAGAGATAGAATCTCTCAAATGAGTTAGTGAGTAATCCTTTATAGAGACGCCATCGATTTTAATTTCACCTGATGAGTTTTCATAGAAACGAGGTATCAAATTAGCAATAGTTGACTTACCAGAACCAGATCTTCCAACTATAGCAACGGTATCATGCTTATTAATATGAAAACTTATATTTGAAAGAATTTGCCCACCAGTTTCATAGGAAAATGAGACATCATTAAAGTCTATAACTCCATCTAATTTACTATCCACATCGCCGGAATTATTTTCATTTGCCTCATCCAATTGATCAAATATCTCATTAGCAGCAGCAAGGCCTTTTTGAACAATAATATTTATATTTGATAATTGCCTGACTGGTTTTGCCATTAAACCAGCAGCAGTGAAAAATGCTACAAATGTCTCTGCATCTAAACTGATTCCAAGCTGCGAGCCAAGAGCAAAATATGCAACAAGAGAAAGAGATACAGAAACTAAAATTTGAATAATAGGAGTTGCTAAATTACCTGTAGCCTCCAGTTTAAGGTTTTGATTTTTATTGGATGAATTGGCTTCTAGAAACCTTTCATTTTCATAATCTTGAGCATTAAATGATTTAATTTCTAAATGGCCATCAACAGCTTCAGAGGCAATGTGAGTAACGTCACCCATAGCGGTTTGTATTTTTTTTGCTAATTTTTTAAGTCGCTTACCTGCTATGTATACGATAAGAGCAATTAAAGGAATAGTTACTATTAACAACAAGGTTAACTTGAAATTAAGATAGGACATATAAATAAATAAACCAACAAGAAGAAAGCCCTCTCTAACAAATGTTTTAACAGCACTAGAGGCAGCTGCTGAGACTTGTGTGGTTGTAAATGTAATCCTATTTATTAATTGTCCTGACTGATTTGAATCAAAGTAGGATTTTGGTAAGTCATGCAATTTTTGAAATAGCTCAGCCCTTAGATCATGAACAATACCAAAGCCCACTCTGGACATGAAATAGTTACCAATGAAGAATCCGAGACCCCTTCCAAATGCAATTCCAATTAGAGATAAGGCTAAAAGAGTATGGAGACCAGATTCTTCCGCATTTATAAAGCTAATAATTCTTCTAATCCATTCAACAGCGGCAATATCTGCAAATGCAAAAACAATAAATCCTAATACACTTATTAAGAACGACCACTTGTATCTAAATGTGTAAGAAAGCAGTCTTCTGAAGCTATTTTTCTTTTTCATAATCTTATTGTTCTAATCTGAACCTGTGAGTATCCATTTTTATTCAATATATCCATCATTTCTACAACCCATTGATGATATGTATTCTCCTCAGCACTTAGTATTACTTTATCAAATGTGCTATCTAAACTAAATACAAGCTCATTTATTAACTCCCTATCAGATATCGGCGCTGTTACTCCATTAATCAAAACTGTGCCATCAGACAGAATAGAAATCTCATTGCTCTCTTTGACCACATTTGATGAAAATGATTCAGTTTTTGGGAGCTCTAATGAAAGGAACTGCGAATCTCCAACCTTGGAAGTAACTACAAAAAATATTACTAGAAGAAAAACTATATCTATTAATGGGGTTATCTCTATGGAAAAATTAGAGTTATTTGTTTTTAAGAACTTCATTATTTATTTATCACATCAATGAAATCAGATACTTCTGCTTGAAGGTTGATTAATAGATGTGAGATCTTTTGCTCAAAATACTTATGCATTACAAGACCTGGTACAGCTATAAAAAGACCAAAAGCTGTTGTTATGAGCGCCTGTGAGATTCCTTCAGCTAATACATCTGGATTTGCACCCGTTACTTCAGATAATCCAGTAAAGGCAGTAATCATACCTACCACTGTTCCCAAAAGCCCCAATAGAGGGCTAATTGTAGCCAGAGTTCCTAGCATTGTTAAATTTCTATCAAGGAGATGTTTAACCTCGGAGGCTTTCTCTTCTATCTTAGATTCGAGGTTTTCTCTTTGAAGATCTTTATATTTAATACAATTTATCAACAAATATCCCAAAGATGAAAGCTGTGAAATTTCTTCAGATTGTCTCTGATTTAAAAGGTTTTTATTATAAAGATTAATAATTTGATTTTTTAGACCATGAGGAGAAACAAGTCTCAGCTGAAGAAACCACAATCTTTCAATAGATATTGAAATAATTAATACTGAGCAGGCTAAAAGTGGCCACATAAAGGCACCACCAGCAATAATAAATTCACTCATAATTCAATTAGCCCTCTATTATCTAAATAATATTTTCTATCTAAAATATTTACAAAATCATTATCATGAGTAGCAACAATTAATGCAACATCATTATTATTTGAGAGCTCTAGAACTAGGTTCTGTATGTTCAGTGCATTCTTTTTATCTAAATTTCCAGTTGGTTCGTCAAGAAATATATATTCTGGTTTATTAATCATAGCTCTAGCTACCGCAACCCTTTGCTTTTCTCCTCCCGAGAGCTTCCAAGGTAAGTGATTTAACCTTTCGCTTAATCCAATAGATTTAGCTAAATCCCGCACTTTAATATCTAAATTTTGTAAATCGCCTTTTAATTTAAGAGGTAGAGCAATATTTTCATAGACTGTTAGATCTTCCAATAAATGATGATGCTGATAAACAAAACCAAAGTTGTTTAACCTTATTTTTGATTTTTGATTGGAAGTCAGATCATCCATAACCTCGTTGTTCAATTCAATTGAGCCCGATGACTGTTTATCTAATAGCGCAAGTAATTGAAGTAAGGTAGATTTACCAGATCCTGACTGACCTGATATAGCAACTGTATCACCTTTTTCCACTATTAAATTAAGGTTTTTTAGAACCTCAATTTCATACCCATCAATAGAATATGTTTTAGAAATATTTATAGCTTTTAAATTATTCATGTCTAAGAATCTCAATAGGATCCAGCCTATTTACCCTGAGAGCTGGGATCAATGATGAAAATAGACTAAATATAAATGAAAGCAAGCATATAAAGAAAATTTGATTAAAATCTAAGTGATATGGAAAATAATTAATAAAATAAGCATCAAGCATGCCTCGAGCAGTTAATGACTCTAAGAAATTCACCAATGAATCTAAGTTAATTGTTATTAAAATACCAAAGAAAAGACCTGAAATAATACCTATAGAGCTTACAAGGATACCTTGATATACAAATATTTTTACCAACTGGCCATTATTTGCTCCAATTGTTTTAAGAATTCCAATCTCTCTCTCCTTGGATTTTACAGTCATTATAATTGTAGAAAGAACAAGAATGGAGGCAACACCAATAATCAGAAATAGCATTAAACTTATTAATAATTTTTCAAATTTAATGGCCTCAAAAAGCGTTCCATGAGTTGTTTTCCAGGTTATTATCTCAAAAAAATTACCATTTAATAGATCGCCATCTATTGATTTAATAACATCTCTGGCAATAGTATCAGCGCTAAATAAATCATCTGTTTTAATTCTTATTGATGAGGTTGTATTTTCACCTATCATCTTTATTTTTTGAGCAAGCTTGTGAGATATTAAAACAAGTGACTGGTCTAACTCTGATCTAAGCTCATACATACCTACAATTTTTACTTTTAAAGATTGAGGAAATGATCCTATGATTGTAGTTTTGATATCTGAGGTTGTGATATTCAAGGTATCGCCTATACCAACATCTAAATGAGCTGCAAGCCAAGTTCCAATAATGATTGAACTATCTTCTTTTAAATTATCTAGAGATCCTATAACCATATAGTCAGGGAGAATAGACATTGAAGGTTCAATGTCTTCATCAATACCAATAATACTTACACCTCGACCACCAGAACCTGAAGAAGCAAGACCTTGAAGTTCTATATATGGGGATGAGCTTTTTATATTATCTAGTTTGTTTATATTGTCCACTAGCAACTGATAGTTATTAATTGTACTGTCTGATTTGATTACAGCATGAGGAACTACACCAAGAATTCTATCCTGCAACTCTCTCTCAAAACCATTCATTACAGACATAACTATAATCAAGCTGCTAACACCAATAGAAAGGCCTAAAATTGCAAGAAATGAGGTAAATGAGAAGACCCCACCTCTATTAGATTTTAAATACCTAAAAGCTAGATTTAGTGAAAGCGAAGACACGATTTATTGTTACTTAAGAATTTTTTTTATAAAATTTTCAAAACCTTCTTTATATGGCGGTCTAATCATTCCAAATGCTAAATTATCCATAAAGAAAGGGACATCTTTGAAAACAGCTCGTGCATTTGAAAAGTTCTTAAACCCATCTTGAGAATGATATCTTCCCATGCCAGATGGTCCCACACCACCAAAAGGTAAATCCTGTTGTTGAATATGGCCAACTACGTTATTTATAGTTACGCCACCTGAGGACGTATTATCAAGAACATTAGATTGTTCATTTTTATCAGTACCAAAATAATATAAACCCAATGGTCTATCTTTAGAGTTTATCGTATCAAGCGCCTCTTCAACATCTGTGTACTCAAGAACAGGTAAGATAGGCCCAAATATTTCCTCTTTCATAACCCTCATATCATCTGAAGTGTCTGTAATAATCGTTGGAGGTATTTTAAAAAATTCCTGTTGACTAAAATCTTCATTTGATGGATTTATTTGATTGATTGTCGCGCCCTTTTCTCTTGCATCATCTATCAGCCCATTAAGTCTATCAAAATGCCTTTCATTTATAATTGATGTGTAGTCATCATTGTTTTTAATATTAGGGTAATAATCAGCAACAGCTTTTTCAGCCTCGCTTATAAATTCGTCTTTTTTATCTTTGTGGACCATCACATAGTCAGGAGCAAGGCAGATTTGACCAGCATTCATAGTCTTGCCAAACATAACTCTTTTAGCAGATGCTTGTATATCTGCACTATTTCCAACTACAACAGGTGATTTTCCACCTAACTCAAGGGTAACTGGTACAAGATTTTGAGCAGCAGCATTCATAACATGCTTTCCAACATTGCCACTACCTGTATAGAGAAGATGGTCAAAGTTAAGTTTTGAAAAAGCTTCTCCAGTTTCAGGGCCACCTAAAAATGTAGCAAATTCGTCTTGATCATAGGCCTTATCGCAAAGCTCTTTCATTAAAGCTGCTGTTTCTGGAGTTAATTCACTTGGCTTATGCATTACTTGGTTACCTGCTGCAAATATTGATGCTAAAGGTCCAAATGCTAAGTTAACAGGAAAATTCCAAGGAGAAATCATACCAATTGTTCCTAAAGGCTCGTATCTAATATAAGATTTTGCACCAAATAAACTGAAAGGCATGTTCGAAGACCTTTTTTCATCTTTAGTCCATCTTTTAATATTTTTAATTGCATTTGTTATTTCAGGCAAAACTGTATAAACGTCTGTCATTAATGATGCATTTTGAGATCTACTTCCAAAATCAGAGCTTAAAGCTTCTGTAAACGCATATCTATTCTCTACTAGCATTGAGGTAAGTCTATTCAGTCTATCGACTCTTAAATTAATTGATGGCGGGCCATCTTTGATAAACTTTTTCTTTTGAAGATTCAAAACATCATTCATGTTTTCAAATGTGCTACTCATAATTTATACCTCTAAGCCCTATCAGCTTTATCTTTGTTATTAGAAGACCTTATCATAGCTCTCATTTGATCCCAATCTTCGTCACTTAATTTATCTAGATTGGAGAATGTTCCTCCTCCTGTTAAATATTGAGCTCCATCAATTGCTATTGTCTGTCCAGTTAAATAATCACAACCATCAGCCATCAGAAAGGTAGCTAAATTTTGTAATTCATTCATTTCTCCAACCCTTCCGAGAGGTATATTACCCATAGAGTTATCATCACCGGCTCCAGGATTAAGTCTCTCCCATGCCCCCTTAGTTGGAAAAGGACCAGGAGCGATTGCATTGACCTTAATACCATACTTGCCCCACTCAGCTGCTAATGATTGGGTCATAGCATTGATACCCGATTTAGACATTGCAGAAGGTACAACATATGGAGAACCTGTCCAAACCCATGTAGTAAGAATAGATACTATAGAACCTTTATGGTTGGCCTCAATCCACCTTTTACCAACTGAATGAGTTATATAAAAAGTTCCATGGAATACAATATTAGCAATAGCATCAAATCCTTTATGAGATAAGTCTTTTGTAGGAGAGATAAAATTTCCTGCTGCGTTATTAACTAACCCATCAAGAGGACCCTCTTCAAAGATTCTTTCTATATAACTATCAACATCGGCAGAGGCCCTAATATCTAATGGTTCATATTTAACATTGACTCCGTAATTCTCTATGAGTTGTTCGGCTGTGTCTTTTAATACATTTTCTCTTCGGCCGCAGATATATAAATCGGCCCCATGCTCTGCATAATGCGATGCCATTTCTTTACCTAGGCCAGTTCCTCCACCAGTAACCAGTATTCTCTTTCCTTTTAATAAATCTTTTTTAAACATTATTTTAATAACTCCTCTTTAAAGCCCGTTATATCAATTACAGCATCAACCCATTTTTCTGAGTAATTAAGTGAAGGAACATAATCAAGTGTTTTACCACCCGCATCATGAAAAATCTCCTGATACTCATCGCCAATTTCTATAATTGTCTCTAAACAATCAGCGGTAAAGGCTGGTGAAAATACCAATACTTTTTTGTGCCCTTTTTTTGGTAAGTCCTCTAAAACTTTATCAGTAAAAGGCTCTAACCACTTGTTAGTAAGTCTGGATTGAAATGTTACTTCGTAATTGCTTTCATTAAGATTTATTTTAGTTGCAAGAAGTTTAGTAGTTTCATATACCGTTGCTTTATAACAAAACTTATTTTTTTCAGTAATCGAGATTTCACAATCGTTATCTGAACATAATGAATCCTCATAAACATCATCTACGTGACTATTTGGAACACCGTGATAGCTAAAAATTACCTTATCATAGCTTTCTACATCAAATTTAGATGCCTCTTCAACCCAAGCATCTATAAATTTATTATTATCGTAAAACTGATTAATAAATGTAATTTTTGGAACTACCCATTTATCAGAAAGACATTTGGTTACTTCTTTAAAAACTGAACCAGTTGTGGCTGCAGCATAATGTGGAAAAAGAGGCAAAATAATTAACTCATCTGGATTTTTTAAAAGCATTCTGTCGATTGCGTTTTTTATAGAAGGTGACTGGTATCTCATGGCGTACTCTACATCAATACCTGGAAGCTTCTTTTCAATGCTTTCTTTGAGCATCTTTGTGTTGTGAAGTAAAGGTGAGCCATTTTCTTCATGCCATACTTTTTTATATATTTTTGAAGAAGAAAATGATCTTATTGGGCAAATAATAAAATTAACCAATATAAATCTGAGTATTGGGTTTACGTTTATAACTTTTTCATCTGAAAGAAACTGACGTAAATATTTAAAAACATCAAAATACGAGGGACTATCTGGTGTTCCGAGGTTGATTATTAATAAACTTTTTTTCATTATCTTTAACTTCTCTTAAAAATTGGGTGAGTTATTACAAATATAACTATAACTATAGATAATATTGAATTAAAAAAATATAAGTATGATGGATTAAAAGCATATATTGGCATAGCTAAAAATGGCGTTAACATGTGGCCTATTGGATAAACGGATCCAAGGTATCCTGCTGCAGATCCCTGATTTTCTGGAATTTGAGATAAAGATAAAGATGAGGATATGGCAGGTCTAATCATCCCTCCTCCAAGACCATTTATTAAAAGGGAAAGGTAATAAACTGACAGTTTTGGAAAATACGCCATTGTAAAAAACGAAAAGATTATTAAAAAAGTTCCATATAACAATAGTTTAAAGTTGTTTAAAGGGAAAGCATCTGTAAAAAGATACTGGCTAACTATTGTTGAAATAGATAGAATCGCAAAACTTGTACTTACTATGATTGGCAAATCATCATAATTTGAAAACATATCAAAGACATAAAACCCTATAGATTGAAGAAGTGAAGCCTGCGATAAACTAGCGATTGATGCAATTAAAAGATATGGCCATATAGTTCGTGATTTCCAGGATATTTTATCTTTAATAATCTTTGTTTTTTTATGGATGCTAGTATTTTCCAAGTTCTTGTAAATACCTACAGATGAAATAAGCGACATAAAACTAAAGACATAAAATGGTGTTTCTTTAGTTATTAAAATAAGAAATCCACCAATCAAGGGGCCGGCAACAGTTCCAAGCAGAAAGCTTGACTCTAATCTAGCAAATTTTAGTGTTCTTTTTTCTACACTGCTATTGTCTGCAACATAAGCAAATGCAGCGGGCCTAGTTGCAGAACCAATAAGACCATTAAACAGCCTTCCAAAAATAAGTAATGGAAATAAAAATGCAAGATCCATGACATTTCTCTCTACCAAAAATAGAGGGGTAATCATTGCTATCAATGAAATTGCATAACCAACTAAACCTAAAACTGCGATATTTCGTCTACCGTATTTATCACTTGCCCTTCCCCAAGAAGCGCTTGTTAAAGCCCATGCAACAGCTGAAATTGCAAATACCAATGATGTTTGTATCTCTGATAAACCTAGATCTCGTGCTAAAGGTGGAACAATAACAAAAACAAAAGATTGTCCTAAACCAACCGTAAATAGACCAAACTTAAGCCATGAGGAGCCTTTATTTTGCATTAAGAAATCTTAGATATGCCTATAGACTCTCTAACTTCCAATAGCAGCTCTTTGGCCATAGGCCTAACTTTAGAAGAGCCTTCATCCAATAACTCGTTGATTAAATCCTTGTTTGAGCTCAAAGAATCGTATGAATCTCTAATAGGAAGAACATGATCATTAACTTTCTCGAATAATTTATTTTTTGCATCTCCCCAAGAAATTCCATTTTTATAAGATTCCTTAAATTCATTTTGCTCCTCTACAGATGAAAAATGTTTAAAGAGAGAGAATACTGAACAATTATTAAAATCTTTTGGCTCTCCTGGCTCAAGAGAATTAGTAACTATTTTTGCAATAGCTTTTTTTAAAACCTTTTCAGAGGAAAGTAAGGGAATAATATTTTTATATGATTTGCTCATCTTTCTTCCATCTTGGCCTAATATTATTTGATCTGCCTCTTGGGTTATAGCTTCGGGTAACTCAAAAGTCTTTTTATACGAATGATTGAATCTTCCAGCAATATCTCTGGTCATTTCTAAATGTTGCATTTGATCGGGGCCCACAGGAACATGAGTAGCATTAAATACCAATATATCTGCAGCCATCAACACAGGATATGAAAAGAGACCCATACTTATGCCCTTGTCTTCATCTGAAGTATTTAAGGCTGTAGCTGCCTTATATGCATGAGATCTATTCATCAAACCCTTTGCTGTAACACAATTAAGTATCCAGCTTAATTCTAATATTTCAGGAACATCAGATTGCCTGTAGAAGTTTGATTTATTCGGGTCAAGCCCTGATGCAAGCCATGATAAGGCCACATCTTTAACAGATTGTTCTATCTCTGCTTTGTTAGAGTTTTTTATAATTGCATGATAATCAGCCAAGAAGAAAAATGATTCATCAAATTTATTTGCTAATTCTAGTGCTGGTTTTATAGCTCCTAAATAATTTCCTATATGAGGAGTACCAGTTGTTGTAATTCCTGTTAAAATTCGCTTATTCATTTGAACTAATTATAAACTTCATAAGAGATTAATGTGGAAACAAAACAAGATTTATTTAAACAATTAGAAAACATAGAACAATTATTTGCAGATGGCTCTATTAAGAAAGCTCAAAAAAACCTAAGGGATGCGCTTTCCATAGTTAAAAAAGAAAAAGGTGTACCAAACAAGCTAAGGCATAAAATAAATTTTGTTGTAGCTCAATCAAGGTATTTTGATGATATGTCATCTTTTGCAACAAATCCAAAACGAGAAGAATTAATTAAAGAGATAGCTGAGCTTGTTAACAATAGTTTAGATAATCCAAAATCTCAGGCTAATGCTATTCACGATATTCAAAAAAAATGGCAGCAATTGGATACTTCAGGAAGGCCTTCATCAAAAGATCAATGGTTAAAATTCAATGAACTTACTAATAAAGCATGGGAGCCATGTAAAGAATTTTTTGAAGAGCTCAATAAAGTTAAAGAAAATAATGCTGCTAATAGAAGAAAAATAATTAATGAAATAAATGCGTATGCAATAGACAAGGCTTCTAATTGGCCAGATGCTAAAACTTTAATATTTTTCTTAAGAGATAAGTTTAATGAGTGGCAAGAATATGCACCGGTTCTAGACAAAGATCATAAAAAACTTAGAAATGAGTTTTTTAATGCTAAAAAACCATTAAATGACCAAATTAAAAAACAGGAAAGATCTGTAATAAAGACGAAAGAGGACCTTATTGCAAAAGTTGATCTTATAAACGATGAAGATAATGATGTTTGTATTAAGAAATTTAATGATCTTAAGAATGATTGGAAAAAAGCAGGCTCTGCAGGCAGAAAAGTTGATAATAAGTTGTGGGATAAGTTCAATAAATCAGCTGATAGATTTTATACTGCAAAAAAAGAAGTATTAGATGCTGAGCTTGAATTAGCAGCTACCTTAGTGAAAGATCTCAAAGCAAAAACCATTACTACAGCTGAGGCTGAAGATAAGTTGGGTGAGCTAAATAATATAGGTAAATCTAAAGAGGTTTCAGATTTAAGAAATGTTATTAAGGATCAAAAAGCTTCGCACAAAGCTGATCAAAAATTAGCTAAAGTAGAGTCATATAAAAATCTATTAGATGCATATACCAATGGCGATTATGAAGACAAGCGTCTTCCAAGTGGTGTTGTGTCAAAAATTAAAAATCTTGATATTAAAAAATCGAACTTAGATAATTTAACCTACTCATGCGTAAAACTAGAAATTAAAGCTGGTATTGATTCGCTGAAAAAAGATTCTGGAATTAGAAATAAAATTCAATTAGAAATGCTTACAGAAAAGTTTAATAAATCAAACAATGATTTAACAAGCTTAGATGCCCTTCTGGTTCATTTCTTATCTAATATGACTAATAAACCTACTGCAGCTGAAAAAGCTCTTTGGAAAAGGGTCTCACAAGCCATTGAGTCAATTTTATAATATTATTTAGAAGCCTCTAGCTCAGCAATAATTATTTCATGCCTATTTCTATCTAATTTATAGAAAAAGAAAATAAATAAAGGCAATGCTAGGAGTATTGGACCGACCACTCCTTGAACAAAAAATAATGAATAAGTTTGCTCATAAGTTGGGTCATCCTTTGGATAATCTATTATCTTTAAAACAAGACCTGCCACAAAGCCCCCAATAGCAGTATTAACTTTTTGAATAAAAGAGACAGCAGAATAAAGAACGCCCTCCTGCCTTTTCCCACTTGTTAACTCTACCTCATCTGCGATATCTCCAATCATAGAGTCCCTTGTCATGTTGCCCATAACAGAAAAGCATGAAATAAAAACTAATGGAATTGATAAGAAAAATATAAGCGAAAGTGTTCCTCTCTCAGGAGTTAGCCCTAAGTTGTAGGAAATGAAAGCAATTGGGCTAAAAAAAGCAGTACCAAAAATACACATCAAAACTAAGTTCTTTTTATCAAGTCTTTTTACCAGCCTTGGAGTTAGGTAGAAAGCCATTAAGGTAGAAGTTATATAAATTGCTAAAAATATGGTTATAAGATTACCTGATAAACCCCAAAAATCTGTATTTATATATAAAGCTAAACTATTAGAGAGACCCCATGCAATTGAGAGAGTTAAATTACCTGCAAAGAAAATTAAAAAAGATTTATTGGTAACGGCAACTGATATTTCTTTAATAATATCTTTAATAGAAGTTGAGCCACTCCACTGTGAAAGGTCTTTAATGTATTTTGTAGTTGCTAGGCTTGAATAAAGCATACCAGCTGCCATAAAAACACCTCCTGCAAGTGCAAAAGGAAACCACACTTCAGGATTTAATTGACCATATGGATAGGATGGAGTTGATCTAAAAAAAATAAAGTAACCCATAAATGCATTACCAATCGCAGCAACCCAAGTAATTAATTCTCTCCATGAGAATAAAAGTGTTCTCTCTTGATAATCTTTAATAATTTCTGCGCCAAATGATCTATGAGGAACCTCAAAAAGAGTCATCCCAACTCTTGTAAAGGTTGT
>CAZFYG010000004.1:0-9011 GCA_964523375.1 uncultured Gammaproteobacteria bacterium
AAAAGCCTACTAAAAAAATTATGGAGTACACTGCAAAAATCATGACCTCCTCAAGTACATATATATAAATGAAAGAAGTACTGCTGTTAGCGATTGTAAGCTTCTTATCTTTATCATTATTAGCTCAGCCTATAGTTAACATAGAAAATCTGCGACATTCCGGAGAGCTAGGGGTCTTTAAATCTATTGGACTTTCGCTCAACTCATCTAGGGGCAATGAAGAAAGAGATGACTATAAGTTAGATCTTTCATTTGCAAAGAATAATGATAGATATGAATCTCTTCTTACATTTAATAATTCTAAAAGGACTAAAGATGAGCTACTAGAAGATAAATCGTCATTCTTGCATGCAAGGTTTTTAAAAAAACTAGAGAGATCGTTTGATGTAGAAACTTATATTCAATCAAGCAAGAACCCTTTTCAGTCATATAAAAAACGCAACTTAGCCGGAGTGGGAATAAGGCTTAATTCTAAGAGAGATTATAAATTTGGATTAAGTGTTATGAGAGAAATTGAGGAAAGTCTCCTTGGAGAAAATATTTCAACTAACAGGTTAAACTTTTACATTAATAAAAAAATTTTGTTAAGTGGGGATAATAGCTTAGCAACATCAGTATTTTTTCAGCCTTCCATTAATGATCCTAGTAAAGATTATAAGGCCTCAATATTAATGGCATTAAATATTCCAATTTCAGAAAAAATAAAAATTGAAATAAAACTATCTAGTGTTTTAGATAATGATCCTCCAGATATTTCTGAAAAATCCAACCACTCTTTCTCAACAAATTTTAGATATAGTTTTTAACTATTTCATCTGTTGCCACTTTACTGGAACCCCTTCAAGCTGATATCTATTAGACTCTTCTCTTAATTTCTCATACTCAGTCTTTGAAGAATATACGGTAACAATTAGAGCATTTTTTTTATTGGCTGTTATTCTTAATACCCTTCCCATTCTTTGAATTCTTTGTCTTTTTGATGAAGATGCACTTAAAATCATTGCGCCGTCTGCCTCTGGCATGTCAAACCCCTCATCAAGAGCAGTACAACTAACAAGGACATTTAAATTACCATTTTTAAAGTTATTTAGATTTTCTTCTCTTTCATTAGAATCTAAGTCTGTGTTGTAAATAGCAGACTTGTAACCTTTTTTATTGATAATGGTATTAAATTCCTTTGCTTGCTTTTTGTTTTCAGTAAAAACTATCCAGCTATCTCTTTTATATTTTTGTAATAGCTCTATACCAAAAGGTATTCTATTTACTGAATTCTTAACCATTCTTGCTCTATTAAATATGAGCATTTTGAGCGGATAATCATTCATATTATTCCCGCCAATTGTTGCAGCTCTTCTTTGTATACTTTTAGTAAACTTTTTATATTCGGCCTCTTCACTATTTGTCATAGCTGCGTATGCATAGAGAAGTTTAAAATTAACAATTACCTCATCTTCTCTGGCATCAATATAGTCGTAATCAAAAATAATGTCCCCAAGGATTTTTCTTATAATAATATAAAAATTATCATCGTAATCTCGTTCTGGGGTTGCTGATAGCCCAAGAGTTGCATGCCAATTATTTGTAAGGGTTTCTCCTCTTTTCTCAGTTCCAATTTTATGACATTCATCAACTATCAGAAGGGTCTTTGAGGCATCAAAATTTTCAATAATATTTTTTACAGAATCAATTGTTGAAATAGTGATTTTGGAAAGTTTATCTAAACGCTCCCCTCCTCCATTTAAAGCTATTTCGTTATTTTGGAAAGAAAGCTGAAGCCCCTCATACCATTGGTCTAGTAGTGCGATTGATGGAACAACAATGAAGATAGTATTATTGCTATTTTCTTCTAGATATTTTTTTAAACAATGAATTGCGAATACTGTCTTGCCTCCGCCAGTTACAACCTTGACGATGCCTCTTTTTCTTTCCCACCATAAAGGAAATGCTGCCTCTTGCCATTCTCTTAGCTTCAAGCAAGCCCACCTTTCATAAGACTTTCACCAATTAAAAAAACATGGATTCCATTTTCTTTTAATAATTTAATATCTGATTTCCTTTTTATGCCGGATTCAGACACAAAAATATTTTCTCCTTTAAATTGTTTCTTTAAATTGATTGAGTTATTTATATCAACATCAAAAGTTTTGAGGTTCCTATTATTTACTCCAATAATAGCGTTTTTAAAACACTCCACGCGCCTAAGCTCATTGATGTCATGGACTTCAATTAAATAATCGAGCTTAAGTGATTCAGCGAGCATTACGAAGCTCTTTAGCTGTTCGTCATTTAGAATGCTTGCGATAAGCAATATGCAATCGGCGCCCATCAGTTTTGCTTCGTATAGCTGATATTCATCAATCATAAAATCTTTTCTAAGAATAGGAAGCTTTGTATGTCGCTTAACTTCTTCTAAATACTTTGAACTTCCTTTAAAATAGGATTCTTCTGTAAGAATGGAAAGTGCAGATGCGCCAATACTTTCGTATTCTTTCGCCTTGCTAACCGGATTAAAATTATGAGAAATAATCCCAGCACTCGGTGATGCTTTTTTTATTTCTGCAATAATAGCCTCATCCTTTTTTAATAAACTTTTCTTAAAATTAGGATCTGCTAGAGTTAAATTTTCTATTTGAGACTTTAAATGATCTAAAGACTTTGATTCTTTTCTTTTGTCTATAGTAATTATAGTCTTCTCAACTATTTCTTTTAATATGCTCATCAGAGATTTGACTCCCTTACATATGCATTCAATTTATTCATAGCGCTTCCGTCATTCATCAGAGCAAAAGCCTGCTCTACGCCTTCAGAAATAGAATTGGCTTGTTTCGATAAATATAAGCTTGCAGCTGAGTTCAGCGCAATCATATCTTGAACTGCTGAGCTTTTTCCTGAAAAAGCATCCTTAACAAGGTCTAAACTTTCAATAGGTGAATTTGCTGTAATTTCAGCCAAAGGCCTATTACTTAAAGAGAATTCTTCTGGAGATATTTCATAGTTAATAATTTTTCCATTCTTTAATTCTGATATGTATGTTTTGCCAGAAATAGTTATCTCATCCAAACCATCCTCTCCATGCACTACCATTACATGTTCCATGCCTAGATTTTTAGAAACAGAAGAAAAAGTCTTCAAGAGATTTTTATTATAGACTCCGATAATCTGCTTCTTTGCTTCGCAAGGATTGGTATGGGGACCAAGTAAATTAAAGATCGTTTTTTGCGCGATTCTTTGCCTTGCTGGCATAACAAACCTCATAGAGCTATGGTGAAGAGGCGCATAAAGAAAAACAAATCCTACCTTGTTGAAAACCTTTAAAAGCTTTTCTCTATCATGTGATATATCAGCACCTGCAATCATTAGAAAATCTGCACTTCCTGATTTGCTAGAAACCGCCTTATTTCCATGCTTTGTCACTAAAGCACCTCCAGCAGAAGCAACAAATGAAGATGCAGTCGAGCAGTTAAAAGTATGAATGCCAGAGCCTCCTGTACCACAAGTATCGATGTGATTACCATCGCCAATCTTGAACTTTAAAGATTTCTCTTTCATGACTGAGGCTGCTGCAGTAATTTCTACTTCACTAGGACCTTTTGCATTAAGAGCTAATAAGAATTTTTCGATTTCAAGATCACCAACCTTGTCAGTCATGATCTCATTAATGGCTAGCTGCATCTCATCAAAACTGAGATCTGTATGATCTTGTATCTTATTTATTATAGATTTCATTATATCGATATAAAGTTTTGAATTAATCTCATTCCGTATTCTGTATCTATAGATTCTGGATGAAACTGTACTCCATATATTGGTTTATTTTCATGCTCAATTGCCATTATGACATCCGTATCATTTTCTAGTGTTGCTATTATTTTTAGTTCCTTTGGAAGAGTATTTTTTTCAACTATAAGGCTGTGATATCTAACAACTGAATATAATTCTTCGATGCCGCTAAAAATACTATCGCCACTATGTTTTATATTTGATTTTTTTCCATGGCATAGCTCGTTAGCTTTGATAATATTGCCGCCAAATGCTGCTCCTATTGACTGATGACCAAGACATACACCAAGAATTGGGACATTTGCAGATTGTATTAATTCAACTGAGATTCCAGCCTCTGATGGCGTACATGGTCCCGGAGATATAACTATTTTGTCAGGTTTCATATCCAATACCTGCTCCACAGACAGTTGATCATTTCTTACTACCTTTATGTTTTTTTCAAACTCTCCAATATAATGGACAAGGTTATAGGTAAAACTATCATAATTATCTATTACAAGAATCATTCAATCATCTCCAAGGCATCTAAAAAAACTTTTGCTTTTTGCTTACATTCATTCCATTCATTTTCTGGAATTGAATCAGCAACTATGCCTGCCCCGGCTCCTACATGTATTACATCATCTTTAATTACCGCTGTTCTTATTGCTATTGCTGTATCAATATTTCCATTCCATGAAATATAACCAATAGCACCTCCATATATTCCTCTTGAACTTGGTTCAATTTCATTAATAATTTCCATAGCTCTTATCTTTGGAGCACCTGACAACGTTCCCGCAGGAAGAGCAGATTTCATGGCATCTATATAATCAAACTTATCCGATATTTCGCCCACCACATTTGAAACTATATGCATGACATGCGAGTATTTTTCAATGATCATTTTATCGGTGACTCTAACTGATCCTAGTTTAGAAACTCTACCAACATCATTTCTTCCAAGATCAATAAGCATCAAATGCTCAGCCAGCTCTTTAGGGTCGCTTAAAAGATCTAGCTCATTTTTTCTATCCTCAACGTCATCAATGCCTCTTCTTCTTGTTCCTGCTATTGGCCTTAAAGTTAACTCAGCATCCTCCAATCTAACTAGTATTTCTGGAGAAGCGCCAACAACCTGGCATTCATCAAGATTCAAGAAATACATATAAGGAGATGGATTTAATTGTCTGAGAGCCATATACAACGTAAATGGATCAGAGTTGAATGGTAGTGAAAAATCTTGGGCTAAAACAACTTGAAAAATATCACCTTCTTTAATGTAATTTTTTGCTTTATTTACCGCGCTTAAATACTCTTCTTTTTCAAAATTAGAGTTGAAGCTTAGTTTTCCTGTTGGTTTTTTAAAGCATATATTTTGACTTTCAGGCTTTGAGTTAAAAATATTTTCTATCTTCAAAATCTGCTCTAAAGCATCCTCATAACTATTATCTCTTGGGTCGGTATTAAAAATAATCTGAATAGATTCTTCTATATTATCAAAGACTATTAACTTCTCTGCCTTTACAAGATATATCTCGGGCATGTGGTCTTTGAACTTTGAATTTTTAGCAGGCAGATCTCCAATTTTTGCCTCAGCATACCCTGCGCTCTCATATGCAAAAAAACCGACGTAGCCTCCAAAAAATCTTGGTAAATCTTTTATATAAGGAGCTTTATAATTTTTAGTCAGTGTTCTTATGCTGCTTAATGGGTCATCTGAAATAAATGAATCGGCGATGCCATTAGATATGGTTTCAACTTTTTTTCCAGAGACCTTGATCGTCTCTATACAATCTAAGCCAATAATGGAGTATTGAGCCCACTTTTCACCGCCCTCTACAGACTCAAGTAGAAAAGTATTTTTAACTCCATTAAGTCTTGAGTAGATCGTTAAAGGAGTTTCATTTTTAATCGATAATTTTTTAACTATAGGAATCATAGAAAAACCTTGATTCACATAACTAGAAAACTCATCTTTAGTAATCATTTTATTAAAATATTTTTTAGATTTATAGTATCGCCAATATTGATATTATTATCATTAAACCAGCCCTTATTAACCTCAAGAGCATAAGGAAGTGGCTTGCTTGAGCAAACTGATGCATTTGATAATGGCACCATATCATATATATCAATTATTTCTCCCTGTGCATCTATATAAGCAACACTTATTGGGAAAAACGTATTCTTCATCCACATGCATTGTTTTTTAGGGAAATCCCAAATAAAAAACATTCCATGATTGTCAGGCATGCTTTTTTTAAACATTAAGCCTTTTTTTCTTTCATTGAAAGTGTCTGCTATTTCGATCTTGGAGAGGTATTGATTTAAGCTAATCTCACTCGATGCATTGCTCGAGAGAACAAATAAAAAAAGCCAAGTAAATTTAAAGAATTTTAGATCGAAGTGTTGAAATAGTTTTCTCATAATCTTCGGTATTAAAAATTGCTGAACCAGCAACAAAAGTGTCTGCGCCTGCTTGAGATGCAAGCCCAATGGTCTCATTATTTATGCCGCCATCAATCTCTAAGCGAATCTCTTTGCCAGTAGCATCAATCATTTTGCGAACTTTAGCTATTTTTTCAAGAGAACTATGGATAAAAGACTGGCCACCAAAACCAGGATTTACACTCATAATTAACACAAGATCTAAATCTTCTAAAACATTTTCTAGAATACTTAAGGGAGTCGCTGGATTAAACACAAGCCCAGCTTTGCAGTCAGATTCTTTTATTGCACTTATAGATCTATGGACATGCCTTGATGCCTCGGGATGAAAGCTGATCAGGTCTGCGCCTGCTTTAATGAAATCTTGAGCAAGATGATCTACAGGATCAATCATTAAATGAACATCTATAAACTCTGTAATACCATAGTCTCGAAGAGACTTACACACCATTGGGCCAATAGTTAAATTGGGAACATAGTGGTTGTCCATTACATCAAAATGAATCCAGTCTGCACCTGCCTTAAGTACATTTTTTACTTCTTCACCAAGTGTTGCAAAATTTGAGGCTAAAATAGATGGTGCAATTATATTTTTTTTATCCATACATTAATTCTCTTCTTTAAATGATTTATTGGCAAGGCCTAGACGATCAATAGTTCCTGTATCTATCCATGTCTTTTGAGATATCTCTGCTGTTACTTTTTTATCTTGTATATATTTTTTCAGTACAGATCCCCAAATACTATATGGAGCAATCAGGTTGTCGGTATTATTAAAAATACTAGGATTTATTATCGAAATGCCACTCCAAGTAAAATCATTGGAGGATTCATTGATAGATACTTTTGAGCCATTAAGCGAGAAATCACCATCAGAGTTGTGCTCAGGATTAGGTACTCCGATAATATGTGCTAACTCAACATGTTTATGCATATCCCTAAGGTTGATTGAATGGTAAATATCTGCATTTAACAAAAGGAAGGGCTCTTCACCCAGTAATTTGAGCGCCTTCTTGACCCCTCCTCCAGTTCCAAGAGGTTCTGTTTCTTCAGAAAAAGCTATTTTTGTATCAGGAAATTTTTCAAAAACATGCCTTTTAATTTTCTCACCTAGATGAGAGGTATTTATGATAATTTCTTCAAAACCAGAATCGACTAATTTTTCTATATTTCTTTGTATAAGCGATTTGCCTCCAACCATTAAATTAGGTTTAGGGACAGTATTGGTAAGGGGCCTTAGCCTTTTTCCGAGTCCAGCAGCAAGAATCATTGCTTTCATAACTGATTAATCCTGCTTACCATTTCTGGTTTAACATTATTTCTTAATTCACTTTTTAAAGAAGCATAATGATTTGGTAAGATCTCAATAAAATTATCTAGTATTTGAGGAAGATCTTTAAGTCTATATGATCTGCCAGAATTGAAATATATATAAGGTAATGTTCCAAGAATTCTCATCCCTCTTTGAATTCCTCCCCACCTAAGCCATTCATAGGTATCGAGACTGCTCACATCTAGATTTGATATTTTATTATAAAGATCTAATTTATTAAGAATTTCTTTTTTGTGTATTGGGTAATAATGATCTATAAATATTCCTGCTAAGTCTATTCCAATTGGACCATGAGTTAAATCTTGGAAATCAATAACGCATAACTGCTTATCTTTGTTGTAGTGAAGATTTCTTCTTTCAAAATCAAAGTGACAGTTCATCCATGGCTGATCTTCAAGCTTTTCAAGAGCTTCATCGCGAAGATCATCAAGCTCTGATTCTAAAGATATTTTAAGAAAGCGATCTAGGAAAAACTCTTTCATCATATCCATTTGATTTGATAATAAAGATGAGTCAAGCGAAGACAATTGAGGGATCATAGCTTGCTGTAGTTTTGGAAGAATTGATATTGCATCATCTAATACATCTAGGCTGGCTTCCTTAGACATGTCGATGTCTATTAATGCTTCATCACCAAGGTCTTGCTGAACTGTTATACCTATCTCCAGATCATGTGAGATGATTTTTGGTGATGGTATATTCTCTCTCTGCAAAAATTCTGAAAGTCTTACAAATTTCTTATGGCTTCCGAGAGCTGGATCCAAATAACATAAAACCAATGATTCTTTATTATTTAAATGCAGACGATAATACTCTCTTCCGCTAGCTTCAAGTTTTAATGCCTCTATCTCAGTGGCATCATACCCAAGCTTGTTTGTTATATTTTTTAGCTTATCTTGATTCAATTAACTATTTTTAACATCATCTGGTACTGGCGTATCATCAGGGACGAAAAAGTCTGGCATTAATTCAGCAAATGGAACATTTGCATATTTTGTAAAATCTTTAATGCCTGCATCATGAAGGATTAAATCATCTATACAAAAGTTTCCAGTAAAATCTTTTGAACTCTTTGTAAGAATCTCATAGGCCGCATCAGCCATTATGTCTACATTTCTTGACAATCTCATGATCTCATCTCCACCTAGGTGATTTTGAACTGCAGCTGTAGCTATAGCAGTTCTTGGCCATAGAGCGTTAACGGCAATGCCAAACTCTTTGAACTCTTCAGCCATACCCAGAACACACATACTCATCGTGTATTTTGCCATGGTGTATGCAACGGTTCCTGAGAACCATTTAGGGCTCATATCTAATGGTGGTGACAAGTTTAGTATATGCGGATTATCTGCTTTCATTAGATGTGGGAGACAATATTTGCTTACCATATAGGTTCCGCGGCCATTGATCTGATGCATAAGATCGTAACGCTTCATTGCAGTATCTGTAACATTTGTTAGTTGAA
>CAZFYG010000004.1:9111-91479 GCA_964523375.1 uncultured Gammaproteobacteria bacterium
TGATGCATAAGATCGTAACGCTTCATTGCAGTATCTGTAACATTTGTTAGTTGAATAGCGGATGCATTGTTAATACATATATCTATGCCTCCAAAATGCTCTACTGCCTGATTTATAACGTCCCTAACATTATCTTCATTTCTTATATCGCAAACGACAGGAAGGGCATCTCCACCAGCCTCAATAATTTCTTCGGCTGCAGTAAAAATTGTCCCTGGAAGTTTCGGATGTGGTTCTGATGTCTTAGCAGCCACCACTATCTTTGCTCCATCTTTAGCTGCTTTTTTAGCCATTGCGAGGCCTATGCCCCTACTTCCACCAGACATAAATATTACTTTATCTTTTAAGCTCATTTTTTTTCCTTTTAAAAATTGAATTACTAAAATTTTTCCATATATGGCCTTAAGTCTAGCTCATGAGTCCAAGCACTTCTATGCTGAGAATGAATATTCCAATAATTTTCTGCAATCATTTTTGGCTTAAGGATGCCATCTTTTTCTTTAAGAGCGTATATATCTGGAAACGTCTCTTTAATAAATTGTGTATCTATCGCTCCATCAATTACAAAGTGAGCAACATGAATTCCCTCAGGGCCAAGTTCTCTTGCCATGCTTTGGGATAGTGCTCTTAAGGCAAACTTAGCCCCTGCAAATGCAGAAAAGCCTGAGCTTCCCCTAAGTGATGCTGTTGCGCCTGTAAAAAAAATACTGCCGTGCCCTCTTTTCTTCATATATTTAGCAGCCTCTCTTCCTGTCAGAAAACCAGCAAAAGCAGCCATTTCCCATACTTTGCGATAAACCCTTGAGGTTGTTTCTTCTATTGGAAAGTAAACATTTGCACCTGGATTAAAAATAACAACATCTATAGGAGCTATCGAAGACTCTATTTCTTTAAAAAGATTAATAATTTCATCTTCATTTCTAGCATCTACGCCGAAACCCTTGGCGCAACCCCCGGATTGATTAATTTCATCACATAA
The DNA here is from genome assembly GCA_964523375.1 of uncultured Gammaproteobacteria bacterium. GTDB lineage: Bacteria > Pseudomonadota > Gammaproteobacteria > Magnimaribacterales > D2472 > CAJQGY01. The sequence goes on from CAZFYG010000004.1 coordinate 10,091, forward strand.
CATCTCTAGCTTTGAAATACTTGTCGGTCTTCTAACCGGACAAACTTTATACCCCTCTGATGCGAATCTTTTTGTAATGGCTGAGCCTGTGGCATCTCCAGCACCTATAATTACCGCTGAAAACTTTGATAAATCTTTCATAAAAGTGTTTAATTATTTTATTCCACTTTACAAAATTGTAGGTAAAAATGAAAGTAGACTTTATCTTTGATGTTGCAAGCCCTAATGCATATTTCGTTCATAAAATTATTCCTGAATTTGAATCAAGAACAGGTGCTGTATTTAATTATATTCCATGCTTGCTTGGTGGCATTATGCATCTAACAAATAATAAACCTCCTTTTATTGCTTTCTCAGATGTCGAGAGCAAGATGAAATATCAAATGATTGAAATGGACAGATTTATTAAGAAGCATAAGCTCGTGGATTTTAAGTTTAATTCAAATTTTCCAATGAAAACTGTGGCTATTCAGCGTGGTGCAATAGCTGCAAAAGAATTAGATGTTTTCGATGATTATCTGGAGTCTATCTTTTCAGCTATTTGGGAGAAAAATATAGATATGGCTAATGAAGATACTTTTTTTGAAACTTTAAAAACCGATGGACTTGACGATTTGAAGATAAAAGAAATTATCTCATCTCAAGCATGCAAGGATAAGCTTATTAAAAATACTCAGAATGCTGTAGATAATGGAGTTTTTGGAATACCAACATTTATATATGCAAATGAAATATTCTTTGGCAAAGACCATCTCGATCAACTGGAAGATGCATTAAAAGCTTAAAAAGAGGAACTTTGATATGAAAATTCTATCTAAGTTCTAGGAAAAAACTATTTTAATGAAAATATTACATAAGACTTTGCTGATGCTTGCTATTCCATTTTTGCATTCTAATAGTCTAATTGCTGATATTAGCTTTGAATTAAAAAGTTCAAATAATCCTCAACTATCATGTTTTAGCTATAACCCTTATCTTGGAGTAGTGAAAGATAACAAGAATTTAGATATTCAATCAGATGAATTTGAGATAACAAAAGATAATAGACTTATTTTAGATGGCAGTATAACTATTGATTTTGATGGGGGGATCCTTGAAGCTGGGGCCGCAAATATTGATAGAGATAAGGATGTTATTTCTTTTGATAATAAGGGGATTATTAGACTAGAGAGTTTATTGTTTGGGGCAAAAAAAGGTTCCATTAATAGGAACAACCAAAGCATATCTCTGGAAAATGGAAGCATATTTTTGTCTGACAGGTCTCTTTTTATATCTTTTGACCAGCTTGATGGTGATATATCTAAAAAAATTAAAATATCCAATGCATCTATGTCTTCATGTGGTGAGCCAAAGCATGGCTGGGCTCTTAAAGCTAAAAATATTTTACTAAACAATGAAACAAAAAGAGGGATTGCAAAGAATGTTTCCTTGGAGTTATTTAATCAAAAAATATTAATACTTCCAGCCATACCATTTACAACTTCTTCAGATCGTATGTCAGGGTTTTTAGAACCATCTTTGTCATACTCCTCAGATGGTGTAGATTTTCTTGCACCCTATTTTAAAGTAGCCTCAGAAAAATCTGACTATACTGTAGCACCAAGATTAATTGCAAAAAGAGGCACAGGCTTTGAATTCAATACTAGATATATTCATGGAAAAGAAAATACTCTGGGAAACTTAGACTTTCTGTATCTAAATAAAGATAAGGAGTATTCGAAAGAATTTAATTCTCCAGAAGTAGACAGATGGGCATATGCTTTTAATGATGCCTTTAGAATCGGGGGCTCAAGTAATGTTGCATTTGAATGGACAAAAGCATCTGATTCAACAGTTTTAAGGGATATCCCAGGCGATATAGTGGCCTTAGGCAATCAGAGGGCGGAGAATTTGAAGCAAAGTATTATTTTTCAGAGCCATTTTGAAGATGTAGACCTCGCTATAAGTCATTTAGCATATCAAAGCCTGAATCCTGTTCTAACCAATGGCTATTCAAAATCACCAGAAATAGATATTTTGTATCATAAAAAAATAAATAATTTAAAGTTTAAATATAGGATTAATTATTCTAAATATTCGGCTAGTAAAACTCATGGATTTAATGGGTATCAAGTTATGGGGAAGTACCTTTTTCTTAACGATAATCCAGACGAGGGCTCAAGAGTATTTTCAGAAGCTACAATAACGAATAAAACAAATTATAAAAACTTTAACATCACATCAAAAGTTGGTATTCAAAATATTTCATATAATTTAGTTAATCAGGATAATACGGCAGAGGATGTTTCTGCTCCAAGTATTCATGTCCTAGCTAAATCAACATTTTATAAAAATGAAAATGGGTTAACTAAAATTTTAGAGCCTAGGCTTGCATTGGGGTATGTGGGATACAAAGATCAGTCCATGAATCCCATCTTTGATACTGAAGAGATATCAGCAAACAATCAGCTCTTCAATAATTCAAGGTTTTCTGGATTAGATAGAATTGGAGATCAAAAATTTTATACTCTAGGAATTACCTATAGAACAAAAAAAATGGGTATGGATAAGTTTAGATTTGATATATCAAAAAAGGTTTACCTCAAAGATAGGCGTGTATGGGTTAATCCAATGATAGATCAAGCTGATATGAACTCGCAGATGATGTCTAACAGCTCAATGATAGGAAATATGCATGCAGAGCCGATAGTTTTAATGGCAAGCTATATGCCAAAGAAAAATACAATGTTGATGATATATAGCGGCCTCAATAAAAAAAATAATTCTATTTTGTTAGGAGGGGCTAACTTAAAAACGAGCAATAGATATGGGTCCTATGGTTATTCAAGGAGATATAGAAGGATGGCTGGAAACTTTAATATTCCAATGAATTACTCTGAGGTGTTTGCACGAATTAACCTTAATAAAAATATAGATCTAGTAGCTAAAGTAAAAAGGGATCATGAAACAAATATGAGCATTGAAAGCTTATTTGGCTTTGGTTTTCAGAACTGCTGTGTCGGAATTCAGCTTACATACTCAGATAAAGAATTATCAAGATATGTTGGCCTAAATAATGAGATTAATTATCTATACTTAAATGATGCTTGGAATAATATTATAGATATTGAAAACAAAAGCAGGATAAATTTAAGCTTTGAGTTAAAGGGCCTTAATTCATCCTTTGATAAAATAAGCAGATTGTTTAATAATTCACTTCTTAATTACTAATCTACTATGAAAAAAATAATATTCCTTTTTACAGCCCTAATTTCCATACCCTCTATTTCAAAAATTGAGACATTAGATAGGATAGCAGTGATTGTCGATGACGGGATTTTGATGGAATCTCAAATAGATTTTGCTTTAGAGGAGATTGTTAAGAGATACGATGCTCAAAATATACCTAAACCTGCAATAAGTGTTCTTAGAGAACAAACAATCGAAAAGCTTGTAGTGGAAGAGCTTCAACTCCAGATGGCTGAAAGAGCAGGAGTAAGAATTAGTGATGCAGAATTAAATTCTACTGTTGCTCGTATTGCATCAAATAATGGAATGTCATTAGAAGATTTTATTTTATATTTAGATGGCGAAGGTGAATCTTATCAAAGGCTTAGAGACAATATTAAAAAAGAAATGACCGTTCAAAGAGTACAAAGAGGTCGTGTTGGCTCTTCTATAAATATTACTGATAAAGAATTTGAAGCATTTCTGGCAACAGATGAATCTCTCAAGCAGCTTGAGCCTGAATTGCTTATAAGACAAATATTAGTAAAAACATCAAACGAAGCAAATAAAGTTCTAGAAAAAATTAATAATAGTTTTGATTTTGAAACTCTAGCTAGAGAGCTTTCTATAAGTTCAAATGCCCTTGAAGGAGGCTTGATGAATTGGCGTAAAAAATCTGACATGCCCTCTCTCTTTGCTGAAGGTCTTGAAGGGGTTGATGTTGGTCAAGTCTCGCCGCCTCTCAAAAGTGGAGCGGGATATCATATTTTGAAGGTAGAAGAAAAAAGAGGTGATTTTGTTAAATATGAAGATCAATGGCTTGTAAGACATATTCTATTGATGCCATCTGAAATTAGAAGTGAAGAGGCTTCAGAGCTAGAGCTTATTGATATAAGGAACAGAGTTATAAATGGGGAAGATTTCAGCTTACTTGCTAAGGAATTTTCTGAGGATCCGGGATCAGCTCAAAAAGGTGGAGAGTTAGACTGGATGGGTAAAGGCATAACAGCAGCAGAATTTGAAGCAACTTTTACTAAAATAGAAGAAGGAGTTGTATCTGAGGTTTTTCAAACTGAATTTGGGTTTCATTTTTTAGAACTCTTAAGTCAGAGAAATAAAGATATGACCAACGAGGCAATTGAAAATAGGGCCTTCAATATTCTCTATTCTAGGAAATATGATGAAGAGCTTGAAAATACTTTACGGTCTATGAGAGCGGAAGCTTTTGTTGAGATAAAAGATTTAGATTGAAGAGATTAATATATTCTCCTGGAGAGCCTTCTGGAATTGGAATTGATTTAATAGTTCAACTGGCAACATCTGACTTTTGGGAAAAAATAAAACATCCTATCATTGTACTTGCAGACCCCTTGCTGCTTAAAAATAGAGCAAAAATTTTAAAAAGAAAAATTACTGTAGTAACGGTCTGTGAAGATAATTTAATTCAAAAAAATAAGCGCGCACAAATAAAAATTATTGCTTTAGGTAAATGCAAAAACCATACTCCAGGAAAGCTATATAAGGCCAATGCATCCTACACTTTAAAAAATCTTGATCATGGAATTAAGCTTGCCCTAGACGATAAAAATACAGCACTTGTAACTGGCCCATTAAGTAAAGAAAATATTATTAAAGTAGAAAAGGACTTTATCGGCCATACAGAAAGGATTCAGGAGCTTACTGGCAGTGATAATGTTTTGATGTTACTGGCATCCAAAAAGATAAAGGTTGCATTGGCGACCACTCATATCCCCTTAAAAGATGTGGCTGAATCTATAAATAAAAAGATGCTTAAAACCAAGATCGAGATTCTAAATAAGGAGCTAAAGACCAAGTTTGGTATCTCTAAGCCTAAAATAAAAATGCTTGGTTTAAACCCGCATGCAGGAGAAGGAGGAAAAATCGGTACTGAAGAAACAAATATTTTATATCCACTAGCCAAAGAACTTAGAGCAAAAGGTGTCAACATATCTGACCCTATTTCAGCTGACACTGCATTTACAAAAAAAAATCTTGCACAAACTGATGCATACTTTGCAATGTATCACGATCAAGCTCTTCCAGTATTGAAGGCGTTAAGCTTTGGAAGTTCCATCAATATTACTTTGGGTGTTCCTATTGTCCGTACCTCTGTAGATCATGGTGTTGCTTTAGACATAGCAGGCACTGGAAATGCTGACCCGTCATCGCTAATTGAAGCATTTAAAAGAGCTCAGAGATTAGTCTAATGATCGATAGAAAAAAAAGGCGGCAGTTTGGCCAAAATTATTTAAAAGACCCAGCCATCTTATTTGAGATGGGTGAAGCTATAAATGTATCTAAGAATGATAGAATTTTTGAGATTGGGCCTGGCATGGGAGCTTTAACAAATGTGATTATTAAGGATGGTGTTGAAGTGACGGCAATGGATATTGATCCTATGAATATAGAGTTCTTAGAAAAAAAAATGAAAAAAATAGGAAATATAAACTTTATATGTGGCGACATTATGAAAGCAGATCTTGAATTCATAAAAAATAGTCGCTATAGAATCATAGGAAATCTTCCATATAATATTTCAACACAAATAATTATTAGATTATTAGAGCTAAGTGATCACATTAAGGATATGCACTTTCTAGTACAGAAGGAAGTTGCTGAAAAAATTTGTGGTACCTCTTCAAGTAAAAATTGGGGCAAGCTATCTATCAAAATTGGCTTATTTTTTAATAGCCAGAAACTATTCGATGTTCCTCCTGAATCCTTTGATATAAAACCAAAGGTTGACTCAAGTTTTATAAGACTTACTCCAGTCATAGACGACTTTATAATGCCTAAAAATAAAAAAGATCTATTTAATATTATTGATATGTCATTCTCCACAAGGCGTAAAAATATAAAAAATAATTTAAAAAAATTAAATATTGATTGGTCCTCTCTCCAGCTAGATCCTTCTGCAAGAGCTGAGGATTTAAGTATTCAAGATTTTGTTAATATAGCGCTAAGCTTAGAAAAATAGATGTCACATTTTGTAATAGGAGATGTTCAGGGTTGTTATGAACAACTCAATGATTTGCTATTAGTAATTGATTTTTGTCCTGATGAAGATCATATTATTTTTGCGGGCGATATGGTGAACAGGGGAGATGACTCCCTTAAGGTGCTGGATTTCTGTTTATCAAACCCCAAGAGTGTTAGTGCTGTTCTGGGAAATCATGACTTATATTTAATGTATCTTATAGAAAGTAAAGGCAACGATGATTGCCTTCAGCAAATTTTAGAATGTGATCAATTGGAAACAATATATTCATGGCTAAAATCATGTCCTTTAATGAAATCTATCTTTATAAGTGAGTCTAAAGAAACTTTTCATATAACACATGCTGGTATTCCCCCAGTATGGACATTGGATGAGGCAAGAAAATATTCTGACGAAATCTCAAATGAGCTTTTGCATAATCCTAAAAATATCTTAAGTAACATGTGGGGTGATCACCCCAACCTTTGGAGTAATAACTTAAGGGGGCAAGAGCGTTTTAGATTGATTATCAATTATTTCACTCGCATGCGATTTTTATTTAAAAATGGTGCCTTAGAATTAAAGACTAAAAATTTGAATGTAACTAGTGAGCTAATAAAATGGTTCGATCTTACTAAAAAAAATTTAGAAGCAAATGAGTATATTTTGTTTGGGCACTGGGCGGCACTTATGGGCAAAACTAATTTAAACCAAGTAATTGGTTTAGATACTGGTTGTGTATGGGGTGGTGACTTAACTGCTATTAAGCTAGAAAATAAAGAATTATATTCAGTTAAAAATAATGAAAATATATAAAGTAGGTGGCGCAATAAGAGATTCTTTATTAGGCAAAGAGCCTAAAGATAGCGACTGGGTAGTTGTTGGAAGCTCTCCAGAAGAAATGATTGCTAGGGGTTTTAAACCAATTGGTAAAGATTTTCCTGTATTTCTGCACCCCAAAACCAATGAAGAATATGCTCTAGCTAGAACTGAGAAAAAAACTGGTTATGGTTATAAGGGTTTTAACTTCTTTTTTGGAAAAGAAGTTACATTAGAGCAGGATTTATCTAGGAGAGATTTAACAATAAACGCTATTGCTCAGGACGAGCATGGAAATATTATTGACCCATTTAATGGAAGAGGCGATATAGCCAAAAAAGTTTTTAGACATGTATCAGATGCTTTTATAGAAGATCCTTTAAGATCATTGCGCCTAGCAAGGTTTCATTCCTATGAGCATTTAGAACAATTTACTATCTTTAAAGATACAAAAGAAATATTGAAAAAAATTGCAAATTCAGGTGAAATTGAAAAACTGTCCCCTGATCGATTTTGGTCAGAGATTAATAAAGGTTTGTTATCTAAAAATTCAACAGCTTTTTTCAATCAAATGATTGAGTTAGACATATGTAAATATTTTATGCCTAATCTTTCAAACCCAAACTGTGGCACCTCAGATGCTCCAGATACTAAGTGGGCAGAACTTCAGAACAAAAATGATTTTCCACTTAGCAATATTCTCCCTATTCCAAATAATTTTACCCACGCAGTTAATCTGCTGGAGTTGCTAAAAAAAATTACTAAAAATACTAAAATTGATGATTTAAATAAAATAATTCAAGAAATAAATGTGTCTAGAAACAGGGAATTGATTAATAAACTATTAGTTGTCGAGTGTTTGGCAGAGTCTAACAATTTAATTAAAAAAATTATGAGTGCTGTTCATGAGATAGACTTTTCTGTATTAAGGGATATTGAACCTAGAAAGATACAAGAGAAGAAAGATACTATGTACAATGAAATTCTTACGAGGTTCTATGAGTAAAACAATTTTAATAACAGGTGCTGCAAAAAGAATAGGTAAAGAAATTGCCCTAACTTTTTCTAATATGGGCTGGAATGTAATTATTCACTATAATTCTTCTAAACATGATGCTGAAAAATTGCAAAATGTTATAAATAAAGTAAGCCCAAATTCTGCAAAAATAATTCAAGCTAATTTAGATATTGATGAGGATATAGATAGATTAATTATAAATAGTAAGTCTATGTTTAATTCCTTAGATGTTTTGGTAAATAATGCATCGGCTTTCTACCCTACCCCAATTAACAATGCTTCTTTAAATGACTGGGATAAACTTGTTGGCTCGAACCTAAAAGGGCCATTATTTTTAATTAAGGGTCTTCATGAAATAATAGCTAACAATAATGGAAGTATTATTAATATAACTGATACAAATTTAACTAAAGGCGTTGCAAATTTCTCTGTATACGCAGCTGCAAAAGGTGGATTAGAATCAATTACAAAGAGTTTAGCAAGAGAGCTTGCTCCAAATATAAATGTGAACGCCATAGCTCCTGGAGCCATGCTTGAACCGCCTGATGTTATATGGAGTGATGAGAAAAAAGCCAGCGTTATAGAAAACATCCCACTTAAGCGAATGGGATCTGAAAAAGATATAGCAAATGCTGTGAAGTTTTTAGTAAAAGCTAAGTATATTACAGGGCAAACCATTAAAGTTGATGGAGGGAGGTCATTAATATGACACATGATATAGAAAATTATGACGAAATTTTTTCAGGCACCAAGCAGGTTGCAGCAAATTTAAAAATTGATTCGGAGAGGCTACAGCCATGGATTGATGCCCACGTTGAGGGAGCTGGAAGAATTAAAAGAATAGAGCAATTTAAAGGCGGTCAATCGAATCCAACCTATAAAATAACTACAGATACTAAAAGTTTAGTATTGAGAAGAAAGCCTCCAGGAAAACTACTCCCATCAGCCCATGCTGTTGATAGAGAATATAAGGTTATTTCAGCATTGTATGAAACAGATGTTCCTGTTCCTAAAACATATGGCCTTTGTGAAGATGAAAGTGTTGCTGGAACTGCCTTTTTTGTAATGGACTTTCTTGATGGGGATATTTATTGGAATCCAATGCTTCCTTCTTTAAAAAAGGAGGATAGAATAAAAATTTATTCCAGTAAAAATAAAACACTTGCAGCACTGCATAGCGTTGATTATAAAAAAGTTGGCCTTGGTGATTATGGTAAGCCAGGAAATTATGTTTCTAGGCAGATTGCAAGATGGTCCCGTCAATACAAGGCATCAGAAACAGATAATATTGATGCTATGAATAATCTTATTAAGTGGTTGCCAGAGAATATCCCAAATGATGATGAGACTTCTATAGTGCATGGGGATTTTAGACTTGATAATATGATTTATAAAAATAATGATGTAATTGGCGTACTGGACTGGGAGCTATCTACCCTTGGGCATCCTGTAGCTGATTTTAGTTATCATTGTTTAACATGGAGAACGGAGCCAATGTACTCTGATTACCCCAAATTGAAAGAGTTGGGAATACCCAATGAAATGGAATATCGTGATATGTACTCAGAGGCAACTGGAAAAGATTTGTCCTCAAACTGGGAATTCTATATGGCTTTTAATATTTTTAAGGTTGCTGCTATCTGTCAGGGAATACTGGGCAGGGTCAGGGACGGAACAGCTGCCAGTAAACATGCTGAAGATAGGGGCATGAAGGTTTATCCTTTATCAGAAGGTGCTTGGTCAATTGTTGAAAAGAATTTTAAATGATCTCTTTTAGAGGCAATGAAACAAAGGTGTATTTAGAAATTTCATCGCTTTCGAAGAGGATTTGATCACCATCTAATTGAAGAACAATATCAATATCTAAAGACCTGGAGCTAAACTTTGGTTTATTCCTATCTCTTCCAGATCTATTCTCAATATCTTTAAGTTTTTTATTAAGCTCATCAAAATTGTATTCAGAATCTCCGCTTATAACCAAATTAAGAAAGTCATCACCTTCAAAGCCGACTGATGGTGTCTGGTGAATTGTTGATGAAATAACTGAGCCAAGAATTAGATTTAGCTCACTTAATGCAAAATCAATATTTTCTTTTGGGTTTACATTGCTGCCTAATGAAAGAAAATATTTCATTATCTAAAAATTACCAACCCAACATCTTTAGCGCCTCTTAGTGCTCCAGGTTTAGATATTCTTAATCTCAATGACTCAACCTTATAGTTATCTTTAATCAAAGCTGCTATGCCCTCTGCCAGAGATTCTTGGAGTTGAAAAGAAGACTCTTCAACAAACTTAATTACTGCTTTTGTGATAACTTTATAATCTAGAGCGTCGTCGATTGAGTCAGATGCAGCAGCTTTTTTGCAATCAAATGGGAATTCCATGTCAATACTGACCTCTTGTTTTACTTTTCTCTCCCAATCAAATATTCCAATAATTGTTTTTACTCTTAAATCTTTTATATAAATAATATCTTTCATTTTGATAGTTCCGTTAATGGCCATCTTGCTCTCACATGAGAGCTGAGGGAGTTTGCTTTGGTTCCAGATCTCAATGCGCCTAAAAATGAAATCATTGCTCCATTATCCCCGCAATACTTAAGATCAGGATAATAAACATTTACACCCACTTTAAGCTCAAGTTCTTTAATGGATGAGCGAAGTTTTTTATTTGCTGCCACCCCTCCTGCTATTATTATATTTTCTCTTCCAGTTTGATTAATTGTTTTGATTATTTTTTTATTAAGCACGTCGATAGCAGCTTGTTGAAAAGAGGCTGCGATGTCAGCTTTGGTTTGCTTATCAAGAGAGCCTATTTCTTGCACCTTATATAGAACTGCAGTTTTCAACCCACTAAAACTTAAATCTAAATTATTACTATGAATCATTGGTCTTGGAAAATCATAAGTAAAAGGGTCGCCGTCTTGTGCAATTTTTTCAATATGAGGGCCGCCAGGATAAGGTAAACCCAATAATTTACCAACTTTATCAAAAGCTTCACCAATAGCGTCATCAACTGATTGTCCTAATATTTCATAATCGCCAATACTCTTAACGTCAACTATCATACTGTGACCTCCACTAACTAATAAGCAAATGTAAGGGGGTTTAATATCTTCAAACTCCATACTCGGAGAAACTAAATGCCCCTCAAGATGATTTACAGGTATTAAGGGGATATTTAAAGATAGCGCAAGTCCTTTAGCAAAACTTTCACCAATCAATAATGCACCCAATAAACCAGGACCAGCCGTATATGCTATTTGGTCGATTGATTTCAAATCAATAGACTTTGTAGCATCTTTAAATACCTGAATTATTTTTTTGCAGTGATCTCTTGAAGCAAGCTCTGGAACTACTCCGCCATATTCTGCATGCATTTTAATCTGACTGAACACAGATTCACCTATAATGCCCTCAACAGAATCATAAACAGCAATAGCTGTTTCGTCACATGATGTTTCAATACCTAAAGTTTTCATAAAAATGTTTTGCAAATTATCTAATTAAAGCCTAAACTAGCGAACTTATTATGCCTTCAATTATTATAAAAGAAACAGAACACTTTGATATTGGTTTAAGAAAATTTAAACGCGCTTGTGAGAAAGCAGCTATTGTTCCTGAAATAAGAGCTAGAGAATTTTATGAAAAACCAACTGAAAAAAGAAAACGTCTAATGGCAGCTGCTGTAAAAAGAGCAAGAAAGTCTAATAGAAAGTTTTCATTTTCTAGATCAAGATTTAGATAATCTTGTCTTTACTTTCAGATATCAGGTCCGATCTCAAGCAAGCTATGCTTGATAAAAATGTTTTGGTTAGAGACACCATTCGAATGTTTCTATCCGAAGTACAAAAATTTGAAATAGATTCTAGAGAAGAAGCTAATGATGCTAAGGCTCTTCAAATCATCAATAAAATGATTAAACAAAGGAATGATTCTATAGAACAATTCAAGAAAGGTGGAAGAGATGACCTTGTTGCGAAAGAACTGTCTGAGGTTGATGTATTAAATAAATATAAACCAGCTCAGCTCAGTGAGGATGAGATTGTTTTAAAAGTGCGTGAGGCTATTTCTTCATCTGAAGCATCTTCGATGCAAGATATTGGAAAAGTTATGGGGTTATTAAAAAATACATTATCTGGCTCTGCTGATATGGGCTTGGTAAGTAGAGTTGTTAAAGATCAATTAAGTTAAGATAAATAGATAAAATATGACAAGACATAGCAATAGAGATCCAAGTCAGCTTCGTGAAATAAAAATAGAAACTAATATAAATATTCATGCTGAAGGTTCTGTTCTCATATCGTTTGGAAATACAAAAGTTATCTGTACGGCGACTATTGAAAATAAAGTTCCTAGATGGATGAGGAATAGTGAAGAAGGCTGGGTTACTGCAGAATATGGAATGCTTCCAAGATCAACCAATGAAAGGATGGGTAGAGAGGCTGCCAGAGGCAAGCAAAGCGGTAGAACCCAAGAAATTCAAAGATTAATTGGTAGATCTTTAAGACAAGCAGTTAACTTAAAATATATCAAAGGAAAAACTATCAACATTGATTGTGATGTCATCCAAGCAGATGGTGGAACTAGAACTGCTTCAATTACAGGCGGGTGTATTGCTCTATTCTTGGCGCTAAAAAACCATCACAATGATAATAGAGCTATAAAATCTTTTGTTGCTGCGGTCTCACTAGGTATTCTTAATAATGAAGTAATTCTAGATTTAGATTACATTGAAGATAGCTCTGCAGAGACAGATCTTAATCTAGTGATGACTGATGACCTAAACTTAATCGAGATTCAGGGAACTGGTGAAGAAAACCCCTTTACCAAAGATCAATTATCTAAAATGATTGAAGTAGGCAGTAACGCAATTGAGGAGTTAATAGTTCTACAAAAATCTAGCCTAGAGCAGTGAAAGCCTATCAAGAAAAATTTCTAAAAATAGCATTATCCACCGAAGCATTGGAGTTTGGTGATTTCACTCTCAAATCAGGCAGAAAAAGCCCATATTTTTTCAATGCTGCAAAAATGCTTAAAGGTGGGAGCATATCTGAACTTGCCTTGTGTTATGTAGAAGCTATTAAAGATAGAGGTTTAGATTTTGATAGTATCTATGGTCCAGCATACAAAGGAATATTTATAGGTTCTATTGTAGCTATGCATTTTAGTCAAAGTGGAATTGAATACCCCTTATCTTTTAACAGAAAAGAAGTGAAGGATCATGGAGAAGGCGGTAACATAATTGGTCCCAAGCCAGATGGCAATATTCTTATAATTGACGATGTTTTGTCCGCTGGGACTGCTGCAAAAGAGTCTATAGAGATTATTAAAAAAAATGGTGGAGTGCCTAAATTTTTTGTTATTGGTCTTGATAGGCAGGAAAAAGGAAGCTCTAGCCTTTCTGCAAGAGTTCAGCTAGAGAGCGCTTATGGTGTATCTGTTGTTTCAATAGTAAATTTGGATACGCTTATTTCTTTTACTAATAAAAGTTCTGAATATCAGAAATATCTAATAGAGCTTCAGAATTATAGAGAGCTTTGGGGCGCATAGCATGTTTTCTGGGATAGTTGAATGTACTGGAGAAATTTCTAAAGTTATAAATCATGGGGATGTTTTGAGTATAGAAGTTATCTGTCCTGATGGCTTTAATAAAAACTTACAAAGCGGCGCCAGTATCTCTGTAGATGGTGTTTGTTTAACATCTAAAGATAATGGAAATGAAGCACTAAAATTTGATGTTATTGGCGAAACAATTAATAGAACAAATTTTTCTACAATGATTGTTGGAAATAAGGTAAACCTAGAAAGGTCTATAAAAGCCTCCTCTGAAATTGGGGGGCACTTAATGTCTGGACATGTTCAGTGCACAGGCAAAATCATAGAAGTCAAAATAAGGGAAAATACAAGAGACATATTAATAGAAATACCAGATAGATATGCTTCATATGTTATGGAAAAAGGGTATATTGGCATTAATGGCTGTAGCCTTACTATAGGCGAGGTCATTGATAATTGCTTTTATATACACCTAATACCTGAGACTCTTAAAATTACAAACATTAGCAGGCTAAATGTTAAAGATATTGCCAATATTGAAATTGATCAAAATACAATTGCTATAGTTGATACAGTAAATAAAGTTTTATTGGCTCAAAAATCTAGCTAAAACTGCCATTCTCATAGCAACACCATTGGCAACTTGGTTTCTAATAACTGAATTTTCTGATTGATAGGCTGTTTCCGATATCTCAATATCCATGTTCACAGGCCCTGGGTGCATAATAATAGCATCGCCTCTAGCCATAGAAACTCTCTCAGTAGTAAGTTGATATAGATGCTTGTATTCATCAAGATCAAGGCTTAAATCACTTTCAAACCTCTCATGCTGAATTCTTAGGGCCATTACAACATCTGCATCAGCAACTGCTAAATCTAGATTGGGCTCATATGACCCAATAACTGGATCCATATAGTTTGTGCACATGCTGGGATGCCCAGAAAAAGTTAGAGATTCAATAGAAAAGTTAGAAACTCCCTCAATAAATGATTTAACAACCCTTGAATGGTCTAGGTCACCTACTACAGTTATTTTAAGTTTATCAATAGAGCCTTTTAGTTGCCTTATTGTCATAAGATCAATTAATGTTTGGGTTGGATGTGAAATGGAGCCCTCTCCAGCATTAATGAAAACCATTTCTGGTAAGTACTCAGCAAGCTCTGATATTACTGAATCAGCATGCCTGAGAACACATAAATCTACTCCCATTAATGATAATGCGTCAACTGTTTGGTATATAGATTCACCCTTTGCAACAGAAGAGTTCTCAGAATTAAAATCTATAACTGAGCAACCTAAATTCTTTCCAGCTATGTCAAAGGAACACTTGGTTCTAGTGCTTGGTTCGAAAAACATATTTGCTATAGTTTTATCGGGAAATAGATTATCTTTCTTAAATTTTCCATCAGCATCAATAAAATTTTCTGCAAAGTCTAGTAAAGAGATTAGCTCGTCTTTATTTAAATCATTTAAACTTATTAAATTCTTAACCATTTGCATTCACCACGGCATCTATTTCAACATTTACTCCTAGAGGAAGTGCTGATATTTCAATTGTTGCTCTAGCTGGATAAGGTTCTTCAAACCTATCAACCATAACTTGATTCACTTCAGCAAAGTCACCAAGATCAGTTAAATAAATTGTAATTTTTACAATATCAGATAAATCGCAGTCAGCTTCTTTGCAGATATTTTCAATATTATTTATAACTTGATTGGTTTGTATTTCAATTGAATCTTTTAAAACATCTCCATTTTTAGGGTTTATTGGAACCTGACCTGAGATGAATAAAAAGCCGCCAGCAAGAACTCCTTGTGAATATGGGCCAATCGCCTTTGGTGCATTTTCAGTGTAAATTATCTTCTTTGACATATTGCATTCTCCAAAAAGTACATAAATATTTGAGCATAATACATTAATTAATTAAAGATATTTCCTTTTTCAACCTTCATTAATTTGTCTAGAGCAATTAGAAACAAATTTCTTTGCATTAACTTTATCTATCAAGATATTTAAATGCTTATTATCATTAATTTCAATTTCAAGCTCGATATTTGCAAATGTTGCATCTATGGCATTTGTATTAACAAATACAACATTTACGCCTTCTCTAGTAAAAATAGATAAAACATCGGAAAGAACTCCTACTTTATTTTCAGAAATTATCTTTAGTTTTGCAATATATAAATGATTATTTGTTGCAGCATCCCATAAAGCTATTTGGTATCGAGTATCTTTTGCAAGAAAAGGAACAACCTGTTTGCATATTTTATGATGAATTACTATGCCTCTTTCTGTATCGGAATGAGCAATAATTTCGTCATCTAAAATTGGCCTACAACATTTTGCAAATACAACTGAAACGCCTTCAATTTTTTTATTAGCCAATCTTAGCGGGCTTATCTGTTGATCGCCTGAATTTTTTCTTATTTGAAGTCCTTCGTAAAACTTTTGCGCAACAATATTCCCTGTTTTTTTCCCGAGCCCAAGATCTGTCATCAATTTTGTTAATGACGGTACTCCTATTGAGCCTAAAACTCTTTTTAATGTTGCTCCTTTGTAATCAGATAATTTTATACCTGAGCGCTTGAGCTCAGTTTCCAACATTATTTTCCCTGCCTTCCTTGCTGACGAAACCTTTTGTTTTCTTAGTCTTGCTCTAATACCACTTCTAGCCCTACTAGTTACAATAAAATTAAGCCAAGCTGGATCAATAATGACATTATTTTTTGAAGTTATAATTTCTACGGTTTGTCCGCTTTCAAGTTCGACATTGATTGGAGCCTCTTTCCTATTTACTTTACAGCCAACAATCGTATCCCCAAGATCTTTGTGAATTGCATATGCAAAATCTATTGGAGTTGCGCCTATCTTTAGTCCAAAAATATGACCTTTTGGTGTAAAAACAAAAACTCTTTCAGGCTCCAGGTCTGTTTTGATTGATTCAACAAATTCTGAAGAATCTTTAGACTCTTTATATAAATCCAATAAACCAGTTAGCCACTTTGTTGCTCTTAATTCAGTTCCTCCACTCTCTTGAGATGTCTTATATCCCCAGTGCGCAGCAATACCTCTATTAGCAGTATCAAACATACTTCTAGTTTGAATTTGAACCTCTATAGGAAAAGCGTCTAAAGCAAGCAGCCCTGTATGAAGCGCCTGATAACCATTCATTTTTGGTATAGCAATGTAGTCTTTAAATCTATTATCTATGGGGGAATAATAGTTATGAATTATCCCAAGTGCCCTGTAGCACTCATCAACTGTATCAACGAGTATCCTAAATCCATAAACATCTAGAATCTCTGAAAATGGTTTATGTTTTGTTTTAATTTTATTATAAATACTGAATGCATTTTTTTCTCTTCCCTTCACTGCAGCTGCCTCAATACCATTATTTTTTAAGTTGGCTTTTAGTTCTTTTCTGACTTTTTCTATAATTTTTTTTCTTCCGCCACTAGATTTTTGTATTGCAGAATCTAGCATCTCTGCCCTTAAGGGGTGAAGACATCTAAATGCTCTGTCTTCAAGTTCATTTTTAATATCAATCATTCCAACTCTTAAGGCCAAAGGCGCAAACATTTCTAATGTCTCTTTAGATTTAATGATCTGTTTATGACGCGGCATAAAATCAATAGTTCTCATATTATGAAGCCTGTCACAAAGCTTTACCAAAATAACTCGAACGTCATTAGCCATTGCTAATGCCATTTTTTGAAAATTATTTGCATTAGTTTCAGCTTTATTTTGCATATGGATCTTGCCTAACTTGCTTACTCCATCAACTATATTGGCAACATCTTTTCCAAAGTTTTTTTCTAAAACAGTTTTCTGGACATCGCAATCCTCGAGAACATCATGCATAAGTGCTGCACAAATTGAATCAGGATCCATTTTAAGCTCAGCAACTATCTTTGCCACAGCAACTGGATGAGAGATATAGGCAGAGCCGTCTTTTCTTTTTTGGCCGTCATGGGCTATAAACGCAAAGGTATATGCCCTTTGAATTTTTTTTATTTCAGCATCTTTCAAATACTCTTGAACAGGCGCTAGTAAATATGAAGGAGCCTTGAGCAGGTCCTTGTCTGTAAAATTGGTTAAAGATTTTTTTGGGAGCTCTCGTTCTGTCAATTCAGGCTCCTTTGAGTTTTACTAAATAGCTGGATCAGCCTCACCTTCTTCAGGAGCAGCAAAACCATCCATAAGCACATCTTCTTCGAGAGTTCTATCAAGAGTCTCTCTATCAATAAGTCCTTCTTCAATCTCTCTAAGTGCAACCAAGGTTGGCTTATCATTATCCCATTCAACCATAGGCTCTCTACTAGTTGTGGAAAGCTGCCTAGCTCTCTTTGATGCCATAATAATTAGATCAAATCTACTTGGTATTTTTTCTAAACAATCTTCTACTGTAATTCTTGCCATACTTATCTCCTGATGGGGTATTCTAATTCTTTAAGCACTAATAAGACAACATATCTTGTAAAATCTTTTCAATTAAATTTTTATTTAAGCTATGGTTTTTTGTAAATATAATATTCTCAAAGGTCTTAATGGCTTCCTCAACATCATCATTAACTATAACAAAATCATATTCTCCATAGTATTGGACCTCTTCACGAGCATTGGCCATTCTCTTATTAATAGCTGAATTGGTATCTGATTTTCTATCTTCTAGCCTCTTCTTGAGCTCTTTAAAGCTTGGAGGCAGAATAAATATAGATGAATTTAAGATATTAGAATTCTTTATTTGCATGAATCCTTGCACATCTATATCCAAGATAATACTTTTGCCTTGAATGAATTTATTATCAATAAATGATTTTAACGTTCCGTATCTATGATTATGGACTTGTGCGAACTCAATAAAAGCACCTTCATCTTCCAGAGATTTGAATTTATCATCTGAGATAAATTGATAATGAACTCCGTCAACCTCTCCGTCTCTAGGTGGTCTTGTCGTTGCAGAAACAGATAACTCAAAATTGTTATTCGAAGAAAGGAATTTTTTTATTAAAGTAGATTTCCCTGCTCCTGAGGGCGCTGAAATAACAAATAGCTCTGGATGATTATTCTGCATTTTGTGCTTGCTCCCTCATCTCTTCAACTAAAAGCTTCATATTTAATGCTTTAGATTTTTGACTTGGGTCATCTAATTTGACAGATAAGGTGCTAGTTTCCCTAAATAATTCCTGCAAAATAAAATCAATCTTTTTACCTTTACTCATCTTAGTTTTAAGCTCTTTTTCCAATGACGATAGATGAAAAGTAATTCGCTCTTGTTCTTCTGCAACATCATGCTTAAGCAATAAAAGTGATACCTCTTGCTCAAGCCTATCTTTATCAATATTAGATATATGATCTTTAATCTTTTTTTTAAATTTAATGTTTCTTTTCGCTATAGTGGATTGTGATTTTACTGAAATTGAATGGTTATTATTTTTAATTTTTTTAATTTTACTTATAAATACTTTTTGTATCTTTGCGCCCTCTTCTTCCTTACTTGCTAGAAAATCAGAAAAAGCTTTCTTGAATGTGTCTTTTATATTTTTTTTATCAACCACTGATTTATGAATGGAGTTTATAATTCCCGGTACATCTTTTACATCTCCAAATGAAAGCTCTTGTGATCTGAGGTCATCATGAGAAGCAACAAGATTTAAAAGATTCTGCAATGACTCTTCATTGATTTTATATGAAGTCTGCTGTGGCTGAGTAATTCTAAATCTCACATCGACAGAACCTCTTTTTACTCTCTTGGATAAAGTCTCTCTAATAAATATATCAACATCACTTGGAAGATCATGCGACTTAATTGTTATATCAAGAAACCTATGATTAATTGATTTAATCTCGCAATTAATATTAATATCTCCATCAATAAACTCTGAAGATGAAAATCCTGTCATGCTAGTTATCATGAATATAATTGTATTTGGGAATTGGATTTAGGGCTAGTCATTAAAACCTAAGGTAAGCAATTTTTTACCATTTAGGGACCTTGCCTTGGGGTCAAGTATCTTGTTTTCTGTGCAATGAAAGACTCCGTTAATAATATTTGTAATAAAGAAACATATGATCTTAGATGCACGATCTCTACTTAATTTATTATTAAATTTTGGTATTGATGCCCCAGGTATATATAGACCACCAAATCTTAAAATATTTAAGTTTCTTGAAATATTTTCTTTCAAAAATTCTTCATATTTTGAAATTATAAGACCTCTGAAACAGTCTGGCATAACAGGTGTATCTTCATCCAATATGCCGATCTGCTTACTTCCAAAAACTCTTGTCGATGAAACTGCTATAAACGATTCGAAGTCAATATCGCCTAAAGATGCAACAACATTCTTTGCAGCATTTTTAAAACCTTGCTGATAACCGATTTCATTCATCTCTGATGGTTTTGGAATAAATATGATTCTTTTAAAGTTTGTAATAGGTAGCTTTAATTTTTTTTCTGAAAGCCAGTCCCATTGAATATGAGTTGTATCGGCTATATTTATATTTGAAGATCTACTTACAGAAATAAAGTTATATTTTTCATGATTTAAATTTGCAACAACTCTTTGGCCAATATCGCCAAATCCTATAATTAGAATATTTTCTTTCATCTCATGATAATAAATTAATAAGTGAATGATGCCAAAAAGAAATTATGGACAAAAAAATGGCTTAGGTATTTAATACCTAAGCCATAATAGTATTTTTCTAAAAGAATATACCGTTTAGAGGCAATAAGCCTGAAATAACTAAACTAACCATAGCCATAACATTGATCAAAATATTCATTGATGGCCCAGATGTATCTTTAAAAGGATCTCCAACTGTATCACCAACAACTGTAGCTGAGTGAGTGTCAGAACCTTTTCCACCTAAATTACCTTTTTCAACATATTTTTTGGCGTTATCCCATGCCCCACCTGCATTAGCCATAAATAAAGCTAAAGCAACGCAGCCTAAGAGACCGCCTGCTAGCATTCCACCAAGAGCTATAGCTCCTAACCCAAAACCAACTACAGCAGGCATACTCACAGCGATAACTCCTGGAAGCATCATTTTTTTAAGTGCAGCTGTTGTAGCAATTTCTACGCATTTTTCAGAATCAGGATCAGCCTGACCTTCCATTAACCCAGGTATTTCTTTGAACTGTCTTCTAATTTCATTGATCATTTCAAAAGCAGCATCTCCAACAGCTGTCATGGTGATCGAGGCAATAAGAAATGGTATACATATTCCTATAAACATACCTACAAGAACAATTGGATTCTCAAGTGAGAGTGAGAACGCATCTCCATATGTTGCAGAAACTTGGGCTGAGTAAGCTGAAATAATAGCCAGTGCTGCAAGAGCCGCTGCGCCAATGGCAAATCCTTTACCTATTGCAGCTGTTGTGTTTCCGAGCTCATCAAGTGAGTCTGTGATGTCTCTAACTTCCTTACCCATTCCTGACATTTCTGCAATACCGCCAGCATTATCTGCAACTGGTCCATATGCATCTATAGCCATTGTTATACCTACAGTTGCAAGCATTCCTACTGCTGCAATACCAACTCCGTATACTCCATCAACCAATGATGTGGAAGCCAATATAATCGCTGCAAGTATTAATATAGGAATAACAACTGATTGCATTCCGACAGATAAACCTGAGATCATTACAGTAGCAGACCCTGTTTCTCCAGATTCAGCTATTTTTCTTACAGGATTGCCGCCCGTGTAATATTCTGTAATTAGACCAATAAGCACTCCGCCAACAGCTCCGCAAACAACACACCACCACACATTTGTTTCAATGCCTTTAGAACCAATTAAGAAGTACGCCATTGCTATGAAAATTACAGGCGCCAATAGAGTTCCTGATCTTAAAGCGCTAGCTGGAGCTTTTGAAGATTGAAGTTTAACAATGAAAATACCGATAACTGAAGCCAATAGACCGATTGATGCTAATAATAATGGCAACATCATTAAGTCTGTTCTACCCATTGTGTATGCAATAGCAATCGAAGCAATCATTGATCCGCAATATGATTCAAAAATATCAGATCCCATACCAGCAACATCACCTACATTGTCACCAACGTTATCTGCGATTACACCTGGATTTCTTGGATCATCTTCTGGTATCCCAGCTTCAACTTTACCAACCAAATCAGCGCCTACATCAGCACTCTTAGTAAAAATACCTCCGCCAACTCTTGAAAATAAAGCAACTACTGATGCTCCCATTCCGAAACCTTCCAATGCATGAACACCCTGCTCATATCCATTAAAGAAATAATAAAGCCCTCCAAGACCAATGAGGCCAAGTGAGGCAACACATAGACCCATCACAGATCCACCATAAAAAGATACAGTTAATGCTGCTGCTGCTCCATCTTGTTGAGCTGCAGTTGCTGTTCTTACATTTGCTTTAGTAGCTGCATACATTCCAATAAAACCAGCTAAAGATGAGCATAATGCTCCAACCACAACAGCTATAGCAGACTCTGTTGATAAAAATAGCTGCGCAAGGATTACTAGAGCTACTATAAATACAAGTAAATATTTGTACTCAGTTTTCATAAATGCTAATGCGCCATTATGAATCTGATCTCCAATTTTTTTAACTTTATCTTCACCATCTGGATATTTCATAACCAATTGGTACACGACAAAAGCCACGATCATTCCAACAACCCCTAGAATTGGAGCAATTAACAAACTGTTCATATTTACCTCTAAGTAAAAAAAATTAATGGTGCATTCTATCAAAAAAAAGAATGAAAAAAGAGATTTTATTAGCTATTTATTGAATATTTTCTTGTCTAACAAACCTTCTGATTCAGCTACAATGCATGCAACCGCAGCATCCCCTGTTACATTCACAGAAGTTCTTAGCATATCAAGAATTCTATCTACAGCTAAAATAATTCCTATTGCCTCAAGAGGTAAACCAAATTGTTGAAGAATGAGTACTAAAGTTATCGTTCCAGCTGAGGGAACGGCAGCAGCCCCGATAGAGGCAACAACTGCTAAAATAATAACCTGTATATACTGAATTAAGGTTAAATCAATACCAGACATTTGCGCTATAAATATAGTAGCCATACCTTGCATAATAGCTGTTCCATCCATATTTATTGTTGCTCCCACAGGAACGACAAATGAAGCTACATTTTTATCAACACCAAGATCATTTTGAACTGTTTTAAGGGTTACAGGAATTGTTGCAGCACTGGATGATGTTGAAAATGCAAAAATAGCAACATCTTTCATTTTTATGAAAAAAGTTTTTATGCTTATGGAAGTGAAAAGCTTAAGTAATAATGTATAAGTTATAAAGGCATGAAGTAATAACACCAATATTAGCAGAATGACATATTTGAAAGCTTCTTGAAAAACATCAAGCCCATCAACTATTACAAATTTACCTATTAAACAGAAAACGCCAATTGGAGCAAATGAAATTATAGTTATAACCAACTGCATAAATACTGTATTTAACTTTTCAAAAGATTCGCTAAAATTATTAGTAAGATGATTTGTCTTGTTTAGAGCTAAGCCAAATAAAATACTAAAAAAGACTACAGCGAGCATTTCGTTATTAGCCATGGCCTGAATAATATTTGATGGAAATATATTTACTATTGTCTCAAAAACACCTTGGCCAGGCGGAAGGCTTTCTGGAGCAATAGATATCTCTGAATTGTAGCCAGCCCCTGGTTTAAAAATTGACCCAATAACTAGCGAGAGGGTAACAGCTATTGCAGTTGTCGATAGATATAAGGCGATGGTTTTTGTAGTTATCTTTCCCAAGCTGTTTAAGTTGCTTAAAGAAGAGATACCTGACACTAAAGAGAAAAAAATTAGAGGAACTATTAGCATCTTCAGAAGGTTTATAAATATTGTACTTCCAAGCAAAAATACATACTTCTCAACAAAAGATGAAATTTGATCACCGAATAAATTAGTGTAGTAAAAAATAGCTCCCACAACAAAGCCAGCAAACATTCCAATAAGAATATTACGCGTTAGGTTGGTTGGAGCATCTATCATTACATCTCTATCATATCAAAATCTTCCTTACCAACGCCACACTCAGGACATAACCAATCTTCTGGCACATCTTCCCATTTTGTTCCCGCCTCTATTCCATCTTCAGGCCAACCTAGTGCCTCATCATATATAAGCCCACATACAATGCATTCCCATTTTTTTAATTCCATAATTAATATCTATTCCAAATGATGATAAAAAGTTCGGAGTATAATATCAGATTTACTATGATTACTTAATGAAACTTAAACAAATTTCTCCCTGGACCAACATAAAATCTATAGAATCTAAAGTTGATTCGTCCGTGCTGTCATGGCTTAAAGAATCAGGCCCAATAACCAAAAGAATAAAATTAGGAAAAAAGTTTGAGCTTAAATTATTAAATGATGAGCTTGATGAAATTTCAAAAGAAGAGCGATTATTTCTTGGGTCATCCTCTAAAACTTTTAAAGTTAGAAAAGTAATACTATTTGGGGATGATGCTCCAATTGTCTTTGCCAAATCAGTGATACCAACTTTAACTATAGATAAAGGATTGTCCTCTCTTGGCAAAATAGGCAATGCTCCACTTGGCGATATTCTTTTTACTCCTAGTGTTTTTATCAAGCTGGAAATGGTGTGCGCATCTTTTTTAAGCGAGGAAAGAAATGTTTACTGGGGTAGAAAAATTAAGTACTCGGTAAACTCTGAGCCAATTTCTGTCATGGAAGTGTTTCTGATATGAAATTTCTTATGAAATACGTAAGGCTATCCAGACTCGACAAGCCTATTGGTATATATCTTTTGCTATGGCCATCTATGCTTGGCCTTTTGCTCGCAGCTGTTAACGAAGGATATATCGACTTTGAAAACTATCTAATAGTTATAGCTGGGGCAGTTCTGGTTAGGTCTTGTGGCTGTGTTATAAATGATATAAGTGATTATAAGTTTGATAGACTGGTTGAGAGAACGAAAAATAGACCCATTGCATCTGGAGAGATTAGTCTTAAGGAGGCATGGGGGTTTTTTATTGTTCTATCTATTGCTTCATTGAGCCTGCTATTAGTGACTCCCGCTCTTACTGTTAAATTAGCATTATCTTTTTCACTTCTTATACTACTTTACCCATTAGCCAAGCGTTTTACTAAAGCGCCTCAAGTCATCCTAGGTATAACGTTTGGGTCTGGATCAATAATATCCTACTCTCTTCAGTCAGATAGCTTCTCCTTATCTATAATTATTTTATACGCTGGACTTGCTGCATGGATTGTTAGCTTTGATAGCATCTATGCATTAGAAGATATTGAGGATGATGCAAAAATTGGAATAAATTCTACTCCAATTTTATGGGGCAAAAAAACAGTGCCAATTGCAAATATATTACAACTATCATTTTATGTGGCAATTGCTTTCATTGCTTACCTGAACACTTTTTCGGTTTTCTTTATAGTAATTTTTAGCTTGCTTCTTGCATTGCTTTACTTTCAAAACAAGCTTATTAAAGCAGGCAGATATATAGATGCTTTTAAATTTAATAATAATATTGGTATTGTTTTAGTAATTAGTTTTGTTTTAGAAATATTCTTTATTTAAATGTTAGTAAAGAAAAAATTTATAGAAAAAATCTCTGATCTATCGAATATAGAATTTAAAAATATATCAAAAAAAAATAATTCTCCCTTCATGTCGTATGAATTTTTAGATGCGATTGAAACAAGTGGCTCTGCAAGCCCCTCATCTGGATGGCGACCCTATCATATGACCACATTTAAAAATGAAGCTCTTAATGGCTTTATGCCACTGTATCTTAAAAACAACAGTCAAGGCGAGTTTGTATTTGACCATCAATGGTCTTATGCCCTCCAAAGAGCAAATAGGAAATATTACCCAAAATTTTTATCAGCCATACCTTTCACTCCATGCGAAACATCTAAATTAGTTGCACCTGATATGGATACTGCATCTGAAATGATTGAAACTGTTAAGGAGGAGATGACCAAGTTAAATATAGAAACATGGCATGTCTTATATCCAGACAAACAAACAAAAAATATGCTTAAAAAAAATAATTTTATTGAGCGCTTTGATTACAGGTTTGTTTGGAATAATAGAGACTTTAAAAATTTTGATGATTTTTTAAAAATTCTAACCTCTAGACAAAGAAAGAATATTAAATCTGAAAGGGGGAAAGTTGAAAAAGAAGGTGTGACCTTTATTACAAAAGATAAGGATTCATTGAGCGAAGAAGATTGGAATATTTTCTTTAACTTCTATGCGAATACATACAACGAAAGAATGCAAAATCCCTATTTAAATATTGAGTTTTTCAAAAGAATACATCGAGATAGGGATAATCTTAATCCTGTTATTTTTTTTGCTATTAAAGATAGCAAAACTATTGCAGGTTCGCTTTGCTTTGAAGGTGACGGAATTTTATATGGAAGGCATTGGGGGTGTAGCGAAAATATACAAAATCTACATTTTGAATGCTGTTATTATCAAGGAATAAAGCACTGCATAGAAAAAAAAATTGCTCTATTTGATCCTGGAATTCAGGGTGAATACAAGATAAGGAGAGGTTTTGAACCGCGGTTGTCTAGCTCATTGCATTTTGTTCTTCATGAGGATTTTAGAGAAGCAATTCAGGACTTTTGTACCGAAGAGAGGCGTTCTGTTGATTCTTATATGCAAGCATGCAGAGAATATACACCAATAAAAAAAGAATATAGAATCATTGAATGTTAAAAAACCTTCCTAAAACATCCCACAATCAGCTTGTATGTGAAGCAAATTTTTTGAGGTTGCGAAGATTGTTAAGAGGTTTTGAAGAAATAGAGTATCTTTTTGAAGGAGTTAATCCTGATTCAAGTAAACAAAATATAAGCTTTCTGATTTTAGATAAAACAAAACATACCGTAATTATCGAGGCTAAGCAGTCAAGCTTAAAACATAAGGGTATTAATAATTTTATTTGTAGAATAAGAATAAGTCTTGATGCGCGTTTGGCAGAAGCAATATCTTATCAAGGTGAAAGAGCATTACCTGGTTTTTTAGTAAATTCACAAACACAGTCATATGACGAGAAGGAGCAGCAAAATAGATTCTTGACTGAATGGCTTGAAAGTATATTTATTACAGGAATTGCTTCGACCAAAGAGATTGAAAATTTAATTAAGAATGACTAAAAATATTTTTTATTTTCATGGATTTAAATCATCTTCGGATTCAAATAAGGCTAAAATTTTTAAGCGTTTTTTAAAAGATAATTCTAAAACTACAAAAATTTTCGTCCCAGATCTTAAAAATAAATTTGAAGAAGCTATCAAACAAATACAAACCCTTGTTGATGGCGCTGATGGCGAAATTATGTTTGCTGGAAGTTCCCTAGGCGGTTACTACGCAACGATTTTTGCTGAAAAATATAATTCAAAGGCTATATTAATAAATCCAGCTGTTTACCCCCTAAAAGATTTTGAAGAACATCTTGGTGAGAATATAAATTATTCTACTGAAGATAAATTTCTTATTAAACAGAATGATATAGATTTTCTTCGCTCTCTTTATTCTACTAAGATAAGTTCTCCAGATAATTTCCTGGTACTTCTTGAATCAGATGACGAAATTCTTAATTATCTTGAAACAGTATCCTTTTATGAGGGATCTTATATAGATATATCATTTGGTGGAGACCACTCCTATTCATCTCTTGAAAAAAAGCTTAGCCTTATTCAATCCTTCCTAGACTTGTAATTTACGCACTATTATTGATCATTAAGCTTCAATTTGCTCTTATTTAGTGCATAATAAGCACAATTTTAGTGCAAAAATATATAATTTATTTGGTATTGATATTGCATATTAATATTTAAGAAACATTAATTATAGGAGATAGAATGACAGGTTATAAAACGTATGAGTATGTTTGGTTAGATGGCTATAAGCCAGAATCATCCATGAGAAGCAAAGTTAAGGCAACGGATGCAGACACTCCGCCTGATTGGTCCTTTGATGGATCATCAACTCAGCAAGCGGAGGGCGGAAGTTCTGATTGCTTATTAATACCAGTTCAAACATATTCAAACCCTCATGGGCACGATATAGTTATGACTCAAGTTCAGTCAGCAGATCACACTACACACCCATCAAACTATAGAGCAGAGGCTGAGGCTTTGGTAACTGATGAGTGGTGGTTTGGGTTTGAGCAAGAATTCTTTCTTACTGATCCTGAAACTGGCGAACCATTGGGATGGGAAAACGGAGAACCAAGAGGCCAAGGAGACTTTTATTGTGGAGTAGGTGCAGGTAATGTTGTTGGAAGAGAGATTTCTGATGCGCATCTTCAAGCCTGCCTTGATCTTGGCATCACGCTAACTGGCACAAATGCCGAAGTGGCTCTAGGTCAATGGGAGTACCAATGTCTGGGTAAAGGGATAAAGGCTGCTGATGATTTATGGGTTAGCAGGTATATGCTTTACAAGATTGCAGAAGAATTTGGAGTTGGAGTAAATATCCACCCTAAGCCTAAAACAGGTGATTGGAATGGGTCTGGTATGCATACAAACTTTTCTAATGAGGAAATGAGATCTAACGGCTCTGAGGCTCTTTTCAATGGTATGTGTGAAAAACTTGGCAAAGTTCATGCAGATGGCATTAATGCATATGGGTCTGATAATCATATGAGACTTACAGGGCTTCATGAGACGCAAAGCATTGATCAATTTTCATATGGAGTAAGTGATAGAGGTGCTAGTATTCGTATACCGGTTTACACAGTTGAGCATAACTGGAATGGCTACCTAGAAGACAGAAGACCTGCATCAAATGCAGATCCTTATAAAATTCTTTCACATTTAGTTGGAACTCTTAATAAATAAATCAAATTTCCGACTCCTCGAAAGAGGAGTCGTTTTTTTCACTCATGATTGATACAGAACACCTTCATACATCAATACTTAATCAGATCTCATCTGAAATAATAATTCTTGATAAAAATCTTAACTGCCTTTGGATTAACGAGTCTGCACTTAATAATGGATGGTCTAATTGCCAAGATAGCTCTATAGGAATCCAATATCCCGAGGAGCTAAATTCTGCATTATTTAATTTGTTAAGAAAGTCTCAAGATGAGGAAAGTTCTTTTTCGAAACGTGACATGGAGATTGCTAATAAGGTTAAAGAAAAAAGAATCATAGATTTAACTGTTTCTTATAATAATGAAAATAGCCACATAATCCTTGAAGTAAAATGCGTAGATAGTATAAATAAAATAATTGATTCAACTAAAATATTTTCTACCCAAAAAATAGCTGCAAACCTTGCTAGAACACTAGCTCATGAAGTTAAAAACCCCTTATCAGGAATTAAAGGCAGCGCACAAATATTATCTAAAAAGCTTGAGGATGACTATTCAAAAAAATTCCTCAAAATAATTATTGAGGAAACCGATAGGTTGAATGGTATCGTTACAAAAATTCTTACCCCCCCTCAGAAGCCAAACCAAGAAAAATTTAACATTCATTCAGCCTTAGAAAAGGTTTATGCGCTTGCAGATGCTGACATATCCCCAAGTTTAAAACTTAGAAGAGATTATGATCCTAGTATTCCAGAATTAATTGGAGATGAAGATTTATTTATCCAAGCAATTTTAAATATAGTTAAAAATGCTCAACAGGCCTTGGGCGAAATGGCTAATGCAGAGATAAGAATAAAGTCCAGAGTTCAATATAGTCAACCTGTAAATGGAATAATGCATCTAACAGTTTGCTGTATTGAGATCATAGACAATGGTCCTGGCATCCCAGAAGAAATTCAAGAGCATGTATTTTTTCCTATGATCTCCTCTAAAGAAGATGGATCAGGGCTAGGCCTTTCAATAGCACAAGATATTATAAGAGTTCACGGTGGTGGCATATCTTTTACTTCAAAGCCAGGAAAGACTGCTTTTTCAATTCAAATACCATTAAATATAAAAAACATCGGAGAAGAAAGTGCATAAAGTTTGGTTAGCAGATGATGATGAAGCAATTAGGATTGTGCTTGAAGAAAGTTTAAGAGATGCTGGATTTGATATAAGAACTTTTGAGACAGCAACTGATCTTATTGAAAATCTAGCAAATGAAAAGCCAGATCTAATTCTTACAGATGTCCAGATGCCTGGCATGCATGGATATGATTTGCTTAAACACATTAATAACAACTTTTCTGATCTCCCTGTGATAATTATGACCGCTTTTGCTGACATGCAAGCAGCTATTGATTCATATGGAAGTGGAGCTTTTGAATATATACCGAAACCATTTGATTTAAATGAAACTATTCAAATTATTAGGAGAGCTCTTGAGAAGAAACCGTCAACAAAAGGTCTTAAGTCTGCACCAAAAACCGACATAATTGGAAAAGCTCAGTCAATGCAAATAGTCTTTAGGGCTATTGGCAAGCTTTCCAATACAAATGCTACGGTTTTGGTTCAAGGTGAATCAGGGACCGGTAAAGAGTTAATTGCTAAATCACTCCATAAGAATAGTCCTCGCCATGATATGCCATTTATTGCTTTAAATATGGCAGATATTCCAAAAGAGCTTGTTGAATCTGAGCTATTTGGTCATGAGAAAGGAGCATTCACAGGTGCTGTAGACAGAAGGCTGGGAAGATTTGAGCAAGCAAATGGAGGGACATTGTTCTTAGATGAAATTGGAGACATGCCCTTAGATTCACAAACAAGATTATTAAGGGTTCTATCTAACAAGGAGTTTTATAGAGTTGGAGGTGATAAACCAATTAAAGTGGATGTAAGAATAATCGCTGCAACCCACCAAAATCTTCATAATCTAGTTTCACAAACAAAATTCAGGGAGGACCTCTTCTACAGATTAAATGTAATAAAAGTTGATGTACCTCCGCTTCGTGAACGAATGGATGATATAGAAATATTAGCTAAGTATTTTTTAAAGCAAAATTCTGACTCTCTTGGCGAAGAATTAAGGGTTCTATCGAAAGAATCTATTGAAGTGTTGCGAAAGTACAAGTGGCCTGGAAACGTAAGGCAGCTTGAAAATACATGTTATTGGTTAACACTTATGAGCCCTACACAAAATGTACAACCAGTAGATCTACCAAATGAAATTATTCAAGCAGAGCCTTATGAAAATACTATTACGTCCAGTTGGGAAGATGGCTTTTCCTTGTGGTTAAAAAATTTAATAGAAAACAATGAAAGTGGGCTCTTGGACACTATAAATCCAAAGATTGAAAAAATGCTTATAAAGCTAGTGTTAGAGAAAACAAATGGAAAGAAGAATGATGCTGCAAATATTTTAGGCTTAGGAAGAAATACTCTTGCAAAAAAAATAAAGGAACTTGGTATATAGCTGCTAAATTAGGGGGAGGCTATTGTGTCTCCACTCAGATATTCCACCACTAAGTATTAAAGAGTTTTTAAACCCTGATTTTTGGAGCATCTCGCCAGCATTACCTGCTTGATTTCCCATTTCACAAACTAGAATTATTGATAAATTATTCTTATTGGGTAATTCATGATGTCTTTTTTCAAAATCAGCAAATGGTATATTGACAGCTCCAGCAATATGACCAGCATTAAACTCATCTGACTTTCTAATATCAACAAGCTTTGCAAGGCCTTTGTTATTAAGGTTAATTAGCTCATGGGTTGAAATTTTTTTACCACCTTTTTTTGAAAGAGAAGATAAGAAAAGACTAATAAAAATAACTAATGGAATGGTAAGAAACCACTGCTCATATAAAAATGAAAAAAACTCTAACATCTAACCATTATCTATTAAAATATATATAAGTTGTATCTTATTATTATTAAATTATGAAAAAAAGACACCTTGTACTAGTTAGGCATGGCCAAAGTGAATGGAATGCAAAAAATTTGTTTACCGGCTGGAAGGATCCTGGTCTTACGGACGAAGGTATTAAAGAAGCCTCGGTAGCTGGAAGTTCTATAAAATCAGAAAATATTTTTTTTGATGAAATGTTCACATCAGAACTTAAACGAGCACAAATAACTGGGAAAATAATTCTTGAAGCAGTTAATCAATTAGAAATTCCTATTAATAAAAATATAGCATTGAATGAAAGAAACTACGGGAGTCTTGCTGGCTTAAATAAAGATGATGCTAGAAAAAAATGGGGTGAAGAACAAGTTCATATATGGAGAAGGTCTTTTGACATCCCTCCTCCAGACGGGGAAAGTTTAAAGAATACTGCTGAAAGAGTTCTCCCATATTTTAACGAAGAAATTCTGCCTAAAGTTATAAATGGTTCAAATATTCTTATCGCTGCTCATGGCAACTCATTGAGGTCTCTTATAATGCAACTAGATAATATTAGCGAGGCTGACATTGTAAATTTAGAAATACCGACAGGGGCTCCTATTAAGTATATTTTTAATGAGGATGGGTCTATTCTAGAAAAAATAAACCTCTACTAAAAAAAGCTTTTTTTATTTTGAGTAATACATTCTCCAAGAAAATAATAGATTGGTACCTTCTAAAAGGAAGAAGTGGATTGCCTTGGAGAAATGATATAACTCCATACAGGATATGGATTTCTGAAGTAATGTTGCAGCAAACTCAGGTTAAAACAGTAATACCTTACTTCA
This sequence comes from uncultured Gammaproteobacteria bacterium, assembly GCA_964523375.1. GTDB lineage: Bacteria > Pseudomonadota > Gammaproteobacteria > Magnimaribacterales > D2472 > CAJQGY01. The sequence goes on from CAZFYG010000004.1 coordinate 42,337, forward strand.
ATAAATTTATATCTAAGTATCCAAATATTAAATCAATTAGCAAAGCATCTGAAGGTGATATTCTGGCATTGTGGTCGGGCCTAGGCTTTTATAGAAGAGCTCAAAATATATTTAAAGCGAAAGAAGTTATAAGCAATGATTTTGGTAATATATTTCCAAATAAATTTGAAGAAATAAATAGCCTCCCTGGCGTGGGAAAATCTACAGCCGGCGCAATTATGGCAATTGCATACAATCAATCATATCCAATCTTAGATGCAAATGTTAAACGTGTTGTATCTAGATATTCTGGGATTAGCGCTGACTCTAAATCGCAGCTAGATAAGATGCTTTGGTTAGAATCTGCAAAGTTGAAGCCTGATAGTAGAATATTTGAATACACACAGGGAATTATGGACCTTGGTGCAACTGTATGCTCTGCAAAAAATGCGGACTGTAATATATGCCCTTTAAATAAAAAATGTAAATCAGCATTTACCATTTTTAAGAAGGAGGTAGCTCCATCCAAATCAAAACAATTAAAGAAGGAGAAGATGCAGTTTGATCTTGCATTTACAGCGGAGAAAATGCTTTTGATCAAAAGAAATGAAAAAAGGTTTTGGCAGTCTCTATGGGTTCCGATTGAAATAAATAATGCAATCTTTATTGACCACAGTAAAGCAAAAAGTATTCGCAAGATAAATTTAACCCACAAACTATCTCATCTTGAATTATTAATTAATATCTCGCTGCTAGAGTATGAGCAGCCATTTGATGTTAAATCAAATTCTGAGTTTTGCTGGATTAATAAAAAGGATATAGATAACATTGGAGTTCCTAAACCTATAAAAGATATACTTCTAACCCTATGACAAAAAAAATATTCTGCAAAAAATTTAATAAGGAACTGGATGCACTATCATCACCGCCGATGCCTGGTCCTAAAGGAGCTGAATTGATGAAAACGGTTTCAGATAAAGCTTGGAAGGAATGGAGGTCGCACCAAACAACACTGATAAATGAAAAGCATCTTGATATGTCTAGCGCTGATGATAGAAAATGGTTAATAGATGAAATGGATAAATTTTTTAACAACGAAGACTATGAGCAGGCATCTGGGTTTAAGGCATTAACTTAATCTATTGATGACATTAACTTAAAACTTTCCTATAATCCCATTTCACTTATTGCCCAGATAGCTCAGTCGGTAGAGCAAAGGATTGAAAATCCTTGTGTCGGTGGTTCGATCCCACCTCTGGGCACCATTTATTTAAACCACTTGTAAGGCTTATCCCCAGCTACTTTAAAATAGATAGCCATATTAGTTATGTGAGTTATTATAAGGGTTAAGGAAATACCTAAAGCCCAATAAATATTTCTAAAGTTTTGATGGGCATCAACTAAAAATAATAAAGCTACTACTGATAATGTGAATACTCCTATTGGTAAAAACGCATTTAAGTTTTTCATTTTTTCTCCTTTTTTTGATTTAAATCTATCTCTACTTCTATATCTGAAATTAACTCACTTTGGCAAGCCAATATAAAGCCCGCATCTAATTCTTCTTTTTTCAAGGTATAGCTAAAGTCGATATTAGGTTTTATCTTCCCTGAAATAATTTTACATTTGCATGTGCCGCAGCTACCCACCTTACATCTATGCGGCCAATCCACACCCTCTGATAAAGCTGAAGAGAGCAGAGTTTTGGCGGGTAAAACATCGAAGCCTATGTTGTTGCTGAGGAGTTCTGCTCTCCTGGGTACTTTCTTCTTTCTAAAAATACTAAGCATGTTAAGAGGCTATTGGTGCTAAAGAGGAAGTATCCTCATTAAATTTATTCGCAATAGATCTTTCCTCTTCGGTCGCATAATTCTTATCCCAATTGTCTAGATGTTTTTGAACAAATTTTTTGAATAATGGTGGATATAAAGTTAATACAAAAAGAGTGAAATAACCTATTCCATAATTAGGCCCCCCTACATCATCGAGCTCCCAAAAATAAGTCTCACCTCTTACATGATGGTCGCACTGTCTTCCGATCTCAATAAAAAACCAGCTGGTAAAAACTGAATCATTATCCCATGAGTGCCTGTGCTCAACAGGCCCATCTTTTCTTATCAAACCATAGTGGCCCATGAAATTTAAAGCTTCTAAGAGGAAGTTTGATAAAATCCAAACTGTTGCCAATGCAAGCAGTCCAATTACTCCTCCAGACCAAACAAATAGAAATATAGAAGGTAGGCTGTATAAATATCCAAGCAACCATCTGTTGTCTTTGTTTATAAAACTCTTACCTTGATTTTTAAGCTTCTTAGCTTCCATATCAAATGAAAATTTTGATTGGCCAGCATGAGAAAGCCAAGTATGTAAGTACACATTTCTTCCCCTCGGTGCTGTAGCTGGATCATCTTCGTGACCTAGGTCTAAGTGGTGATTGTATACATGAGCGTAAGTGAAATGTGACGCCCCACTTAAAGCCATAATTAATCTTGAAACAAAAAATCCCTCTTTTTTATTGTGGGATAGTTCATGCCCATAAATAATTCCAAGCCCAGCCCATAAACCCGAAGATATAATGGCACCTATGAGATTAATGCCTGATATTCCATTTTGATATTCAATTGGTCCTAGAGATAAATTCTGCAAGATTGCTCCAGAAGTATATTGGTATAGTCTCCAAGCTAAAAAAACCTGTATGGTAACGAAGACTGGCAACATCACATACATTACAAGATATTGAAAAAACTTAATACCATAAGAGTTTCCATTATTGTCCACCTCAGCCTTGAGATGAATATCTTTCGTTAAAGTATCTATTATGGTGTAAAGGCCAAATAGTATTACTCCTGTCCAGGCATAAGTGCTACCAAGAAATATCCCAAAAATGGTTATTATTGATGACACTGGAACAATTAGGTACCTTGCATTTATATAAAACTTCATAAGAAAATCTCCTTCTTAATAATCAATAAATCCTAGGGAATACATCTTCCGTTTTAGCACTTTCTTTTAAATCGCGGCAATAGGATCAAATTACGATTAAGCAAAACATAACAAACAAAATCAGTTTGCAGTGTTAAATCCATGGAATGGTAGTACCGTTTTAGCACTTTCTTTTAAATCGCGGCAATAGGATCAAATTACGATTTGAGTATTAAACTTGATAATAATATTTTTGTAAATACTAATACTTGAAAAAATATTAATTAATTTGTAAGTTACTTAACATGACCACTAAATTACAGCTCTTTCCTCACATAGAACCTTTTAATACAGGATTTTTAAATTGCTCAGAACATAATATTTATTACGAAGAGTGTGGTAACAAAAATGGAAAGCCGGTTGTATTTCTTCATGGTGGGCCGGGTGGAGGCGGAAGTGAAGATGTTAGGCGTTTTTTTAATCCAGAACATTACAGAATTATTATTTTTGATCAAAGGGGTTGTGGGCGGAGCACTCCTCATGGATGCCTAACCAATAATACAACATGGGATTTAGTATCTGACATAAATAAACTAAGGCAAAAGCTTGGAATTTCTAAATGGATGGTTTTTGGGGGATCATGGGGCTCAACATTAGCTTTGGCTTACTCTCAGTCACACCCCTCTTCAGTAAGCGAGATTGTAATTAGAGGAATATTTATGCTCCAGCAGCACGAGCTAGATTGGTTCTATCAAGAAGGTGCAAGCAAGCTTTTTCCTGATGAATGGAAAAAATTTATTGGGGTCATTGAGGAAAGAAAAAGAGGCAATCTTATGAAAGCATATAATGAAATTTTTAATGGCTCAGATGAAAAGGCTAAACTAAGTGCTGCAGTGGCTTGGTCTAGATGGGAGGCTTCGACTAGCAAGCTTGTAAAAAATGATAGTTTAATGGATGAATTTTCTGATCCTCACTTTGCCCTTGCGTTTGCGCTAATTGAAAATCATTACTTTATGAATAAAGGATTTTTAGAACATGAGAAGCAACTATTAGATGGTATTGAGAAAATAAGAGATATTCCAGCAGTTATAGTTCAGGGTAGATATGATGTTGTTTGCCCAATGGAAACTGCATATGAGGTTTCAAAAAGATGGCCTGAAGCTTCATTTGAAATCGCGCAGAATTCAGGACATTCTGCGTTTGAAAAAGAAATAGTTCATCTTCTAGTGTCTGCTACAAATAAATTTGCACACAATTAAATAAAAAACATTAAACACTAATAATCTCTGCTCAGCTGTATATCTGATATCATTCTTTAAGCCATGTCAGAAAAAGAAAATAATCCCATTATTAATGAAGATAGAGTAGAGAGAATTCTATCTGAATACCTTGTACCAGACCAAAAGTTCAGAGATGAAAAAATAGAAAATATGATTGTTTTTTTTGGATCTGCAAGAGCTCCATCAGAAGAAGAAGCAAGCGAGATTAAAAAAGAAAATCCAAATAATCCAAAGTTAAAATTACTTAAGTACAACAAAGCAGCAGAAGAGCTTGCATATAAATTGGCCAAGTGGAATGAAGATGTATTTAAATATAATAAATATTCAATTTGTACTGGGGCTGGCCCAGGCATAATGATGGCTGCCAATAAAGGGGCTCACGACGCAGGCGGAAAAAGTATTGGCCTGTCCATACAACTTCCATTTGAGGACATAGAAAATCCATATTTGAGTAAAAATCTAGATTTTGATTTTCATTATTTTTTTATGAGGAAGTTTTGGTTTGCCTATAGGGCCGAGGCTTTGATAATAATGCCTGGTGGCTTTGGTACTATGGATGAGCTGTTTGAATTACTTACCTTGATTCAATGTCAAAAAATTAAAAAAGAATTTCCTATTGTCATGTTTGGAGCTGAGTTTTGGCAAAAATTTTTAAATACTGATGTATTGCTAGAGTATGGTGTGATATCTGAAAATGATCTTGATAACCTTTTCTACACTGATCATGTTGATGAGGCTTTCGCTCATATAACTTCAAGTCTCGAAAAAAGTAAAGATTGCTGAGATTACTAAATTAACTAGCTCCAAAGAGTCTCAGGGTTAACCATTGTTTTAATTTCTAGGACATTCCCGCTGGGGTCCTTGATAAAAAAAGTTTCTTGCTCTCTATCTTTGCCAACAAATCTTCTGTATGGCTTATCAAAATAATCAAAGTCTTCAGAACTCTCAATCCTATCTTTTAACGCAAAGAAATCTTCTTCAGATAGATGTACTCCAAAATGCGGAACTGAGACAGTTCCCATTTCTACATCATGCCTTTTCTTGGCAGCCAATTCATCAGGCCCATGATGTAAGGTCAATTCATTGCCCCAAAAGTTTATATCTTGCCACCTTCCTTCTTCAAAGTCTCCGGCATCACAACCCATAAGATCGCAGTAAAAAAACTTTGATTCTTCAATGTTTTTTACAGCTATGGCTAGATGAAACCTATTTGATGTATTTAGATAATTCATTGGCTAATGATAACAGTGTGCTTCTAATCTATAAACATAATGATAAAAAATAGGCTTAATTTTTAACTTTAAACCTGATAGAAAAAACATATAATAATTTTAAGGGATTATTAAGACATGTTTACAAAACCTATTTCACTTATTGGTATGGCTGGATGCGGTAAGACAACAATTGGCCAAAAACTTGCGGCAAAATATAACTTTATTTTTTGTGATACCGATATCTTGATTGAGAAAAAATTTAATGCGACTCTTCAAGACATAAAGCAAAAAAATGGATATAAATTTTTGCGAAAAGAGGAAGAAGAAATCATTCTTGAGCTTGATGATATTTATGAAGTTATTGCTACTGGAGGTAGCGCTGTTTACTCATCTAAGGCAATGAATCATCTAAAGACCCTTTCAACTATTATATTTATCAATACTCCTTTTGAAGATATAAAGAAAAGGATTGGGGATGCCGGGCACAGAGGATTTGCAATGCCAGATGGCTTTTCAATCAAGCAAGCATATGAGGAAAGACTGCCCCTGTATAATCATTTTAAAGACATATCAATAGACGGGTCATTGTCAGTCAATGAGGTTATAAGCCAAATAGAGGGCCACTGTTTTTGAAAACACATGAGGCAATTCTGGTTGGTGCTTCAGGCTTGATAGGAAAGCACGTCAGCAGTCTATTAATAAATAATAAAACTAACCAAATTCAGCTTAATAGAAAATCTCTTGAAGTCGTGTCAGAAGCAGTTGAAGAGGTAATAGTAGACTTAAAAGATGAAAATTCTTTTAGGGGCTTTTTAAATGCTGATTGTATCTATATTACGACAGGCACGAGACTTACCCTTATGCAGCTCGTACATATCAAAAATAAAGATAGGTTAAGCTTTTTGGAAGTTGATTTTGAAATGCCTTTACGAATAGCAAGGGCAGCATATGAAAAAGGGGTTAAAAAAATAGCGCTTGTTTCTGCTATAGGAGCTAATAAAAAGTCTAATAACTTTTACCTTAAAACCAAAGGGATGCTTGAGGAAGAAATATTGAATGTAGGTTTTGATAAGGTTGTGATTGCTCGCCCAGGCCATCTTCTTGGAAAAAGAGATATGCCTATTGCGAGAGAGGTTAAAGCCTATGAATTAATTTTTAAAACTATGAATCCTATAATGGTCTCAGTGTTTAAGAAGTACAGAAATATAAGTGCTGAGAGTGTTGCAGCCTCGCTAGTAGCTGCTATAAATAAACCCACCATAGGATGTGATATCCTTGATTATGACGATTTTAGGAACTTTTAAATACTATTTTTGTCATATTTAATATAAGGAGTTTTTTATGAATAAATTAATTGTGCCTTTTATGGTGCTAACGCTTTCAGGATCTGTTTTTGCAGATAATCACAAGTCAAACAAAGATCTTGATGGGTCGAACATGAATCATCCTAACCACCTTCTTAATTTTAAGGAGTGCAGGGAAACTAAAGATGCTGTAGGCGTATTTCTTGCTATGGCAGACAAGGCCTGGAAAGAAGTTGAGGAAGATATGAGCAATGAAGAAGAGTGGGCTAAAGCAAGCTTTCTTGCAAGCCAAGCTTCTCATTACTCTACTGTATATGATGTCTGGTGCAAAGATATGGTAAACAAAAGAGTAAAAATGGGCATGGCTAAAAAAATGAAAGAGAAAAAGAAAAAAGGTTAAAACTTTCCTCTTTGAAATCTCATTCTTATTGAGTAAACCCTAATAAGTGCAACAAAGGTCAAAATTGACTGAGTAAATATTGAAATAGATACAGGGTTAGACCAATGCCAATTATCTATAGTTAACCAAAGCAGGAAGGTTTGCAGTGGGAAATTTATTGCTGCCCCCATAAGAACGACTATGATTGCTTCTCTAAATGCTGTCTTTTCGGTTCTATTCATTTAATTTACCTTTTATTTTGATGGCTGTTCCATAAGCTAATATTTCAGATGCGCCTTTTGCAATTGACGAGGTTTGAAATCTAAAACTAACAATTGCATCAGCATTTTTTTCCTCTGCCTCCTGAAGCATTCGATCATAGGCTTGGCTTCTTGCAGATGCAAGAAGTTTTGAGTATCCGACTAATTCTCCTCCGATTATAGTCTTAAGAGATGCAAGGAAGTCACTAAGAAAATTTCGGGACTTTACTGTGCTGCCTTGAACAATTCCAAGATGCTCTATCTCTTTATAACCTGATATTTCATTAGAAGTTACTACTAAAAAATTTTCTCTCATGATAATTTAACTATGTTGATTTAATTTATTAATATAATGCATGATCTAATAGAAACAAAGTTCTCAATTGGAATAATTGTTAAACATAAATTCCTTCACTTTAGAGGTGTGATTTTTGATGTAGATCCTGAGTTTAATAATAGTGAAGAATGGTATATGGCAATACCCGAAGAGATAAGGCCGCGGAAGGACCAGCCCTTTTATCACCTTCTTGCTGAAAATAAGGATATATTCTACATAGCCTATGTTTCGGAACAAAATCTATTGGTTGATGCAGATAATAGCAAGTGCCGCCACCCTGATATTGATAAGATTTTTTCTCATTATGATGGGGGGAAATATATTACCTATACGAGGACAAATAACTAAATTGAATAGTCACTGTGTGCAATTTGCACTGCTGAGATAAAAATATCCATTGCTAACTTTAAGTCAGCCTCGTTTACAAATGTTGGTGCGATTCTAATGGTGTTATTGAGAGGATCTTTGCCATATGGAAATGTTGCTCCAGCAGGTGTTATCAAAACTCCAGCATCTTTGCATAATTCAACAACCCTGGTGGCAATTGGTTTTTTGGTTACGTAGGTAATGAAATACCCTCCAGTAGGTTTCGAGTAAGTTCCATAATCAGATGGAATCGATTCAAGTATACTGTAAACAGTCTCAAACTTTGGTCTCACAAGGTCTGCATGTTTTTTCATATGCTCAATAATTGCATCTTTATCTTTAAAGAATTCTATATGCTTTTGTTGATTTATCTTATCCGGGCAGATAACCATGGAAGTTCGTATTCTTTTAATGAGTTCAAGATTTTTTTCAGCCGCAGCAAGAAATGAAAGCCCCCCTCCTCCAAATGTCACTTTTGAAAATGATGTAACGCATACTGCCTGATGAAGGGCATTCGATTTATCTGCTAGCTCCCATATTGAGGATTGCTTGCTTGTTGGAAGAAAATCATGAACCAAATAAGCATTATCAAATAAAACAATAAAATCATCTGAGTAATCAGTTGTTGCCTCGAATATATCTAAAATATTTTGATCAGAGTAAACCTCACCAGATGGATTTGAGTGCCTTGGCACACATATCATTCCAACTATATTTTTTTCTTGATTTAGAACTTTTCTGAGACTCTTAATATCAACGCCTTGCTCTGATAAAGGCACTGATATCATCTCTAACCCAAGGTCTTCAAACATTCTAAAGTGTCTATCAAAACCAGGAACAGGGCATATAAATTTTGGCTTATCTAGGTCTTTCCAAGCAATATTTTTACCAAATAAGTAATGCGATAAAAGAAATTGATATGACAGCAGAAGGCTTGATTGTTCACCTGTAATAATATTTTCCACTGGAGCATCTAACAGGTCAGACCCTAGCATTCTTGCCTCTTTAAGACCCAATGGTTCACCATAATTCCTAAGATCAACTCCGCCTGAATATGGTGCTATGTTCATAGACAAGAGCTCATTTGAAAGATCTAATTGCTTTGATTCTGGCTTACCTCTGGTTATGTCAATATTTAAGCCTTTAGCCTTTAGTTTATTAAAATGGTTTAGAATATGATCAGACATAATATGTATAAGTTTTTGGTAAATTAATTAAGTAAGAATGTTTCAAGATAATCTAGCTCTTTACATGACAATAATTGCAGTTGCCATAATTATAATTGCTATTTTTTCTTTTATGTCTAAAAGAAGGAATAAATTTATTGAATTAAGTTTGACTAACCTTGCTAATAAGGTTTTAAAGGAAAATGCAGAAACCTTAAATAAAAGTAATTTTGAGAGATTGCAAGAGACACTTGCTCCATTTAAAGAACAAATTAGCCAATTAAATAATCAAATTATCGAACTTAAAACAGAGCAAGCAAAAGCAAAAGAAAATTTCTCTCTTCAAGTTGAGAAAGTGGTTGAGCAAACAACAAAGATAAGTGTGGATGCTGATAACTTAACTAATGCGTTAAGGTCAGATTCAAAAGCGCAAGGCCAGTGGGGAGAAATGGTTCTAGAGCGGACCTTAGAAGAGTCAGGCCTTCGAAAAGGAATTGATTATGAACTACAAAAGTCTTTTAAGGGAAAAGATGGCAAGAACTATATGCCTGATGCTGTCATCTATCTTCCTGATAATAGAAACATAATTATTGATTCAAAGGTCTCGCTTACAGCATACACAAAATATATTGACGCTACAGATGTAGACGAAGAAGAAAAAGCATTAAAAGAGCACGTAAAGTCTATAAAGGCACATATGAATGGTCTTGTGGAGAAAAGTTATGCAACGCTTGAAGGCTTAAATGCCCCTGATTATGTTTTAATATTTGTTCCGCTAGAGTCTGCGCTGTCATCAGCCTTAAAAGCTGATTGGGATATCCAAAGATTGGCAATGCAAAACCAAATGGGCTTTGTTACGCCTATAAATTTAATATCTATTTTGAGAATGGCTGAAAGTCTTTGGAAGCTAGATTCTCAAAACAAAAATGCTCAGGATATAGCAAAAAGAGCTGGGCTAATGATTGATAAATTTAACGGTCTTAAGACAGACATTAAGGATTTAAAAAGACATTTAAATCAATCATTTTCTGCTCTAGAAGGCGCTGAAAATAAATTACTAGAAGGAAATGGCAATCTCTTCGATCAAGCTAAAAAGCTTGAAGAGCTTGGTGCAAAGGCCAAGAAGAAACTATCTGAAGATTAATAATAAAAGCCTCTCCACATCCTGATACCCAAGAAAAGCGAAAGCACCCATAGCAGAACTTCTGGTAAGTTTGGGTTGCTGTTGTAACCAAAAAACCCCTTTAGAAAAACACCAATACCGCCTTTGTCGTGAAGTAAGTGGGTATAACGGTTTTTATTTTCATCGTAGGTATACATAAAAGATAGGTCTTTATCAGACAGGCTCTCTTTAGGCTCTAGAATATTCCATGGTCTAAATATTTCTTTTGAATCAAAATCTTCAATAATTTCAGACTTTACGATGTATTCTTCAACTTCATGGGTTCCATAGGCAACCATTCCTGAGGCAAGAAAGACTAGTAACAAAGTTGAGTATTTAAAAATACTCCTAATGTCAACTTTCCGACCCTGTCTAACGATCAAGTAGCCTATAAGAATTGCAAGAAATGCTCCCATGAAAAAACCAAGATATGAGAAAGAGCCAGTTATAGAAAGGCTAGAAATTAAAAAAACTGCTGTTTCAAAACCCTCTCTAAGAATTGCAAAGAACACTACGAAGAATACTCCCCATGAGGATAATTTAATTGCTTCAAGGGTGCTTGTTTCAAGTTCGTTTTTATTTGAAACATTTTTTGAAAGCCAAAAAATTACATACCAAATTAAGATTGCTGTAATGTATAAGAATATCCCTTCGAAAAGAGCTTTTGTTGAATCATTGCCAAGAGAGTTTTTGGCAAGTATCACAAAATATCCCACCATTATACTTGCGGCTACTGCTGCACCTACACCCAACCATAGCTTTGTAAAGTGTGATTTAAGGTTTGATTTTTCAAGCAATAAGTAAACAATACCAACAACTAAAGAGGCCTCTAAAACTTCTCTAAAGACAATGATAAATTCGCTCATATTTTATTAATTAAGTTAGTGTATTTATAAATGTAAATGAATCTCATTTACAAATCAATAAACGATTAAAATATTTATATATGTTAATCAAATTTTGAGTTTGAAAAAAATTTAGCATGTCTCTATGTCATAATATATTTATGAAAAAGATTGCAGTTATCGGAGCAGGTATAGCGGGAACAACCACCGCATATGCTCTAGTCAAAAGAGGTTTTAATGTCACAGTGATTGATTCGAGGCGTTACCCTGCGATGGCAACAAGCTATGCAAATGGAGGCCAACTAAGTGCAAGTAATGCCGAAACTTGGAATACTCCAAAAAATATTATCAGCGGAATTAAATGGATGTTTAAAGCAGATGCACCTCTGCTTTTCAACCCATCGCCAAATATTCAAAAATATAAATGGATGATTGGGTTTCTAGCCGAAACCCTACGAGGAACACATAAAGATAACACTCTGCATACTATTGAAATTGCAAAGAGAGCTAGAGAGATTTACTTTCAAATTGCAGATGAGGAAGGGATAGAATTTGACCTATTGAAAAAAGGAATATTAAGATTTTATGACTCTAAAAAAGAATTCAATGACGATATTGCAAAAAAGAGCTGGATAGAACAACCTGGCATGGAGTGGGAGGTTCTTAATTCTAGTGAAGTAGAAAATCTTGAGCCCGCTTTAAAGACTGCAAATAAAAAAAATAAAATTGTTGGTGGTATTTATACAAAGTCAGATGCAAGTGGAGATATCCATAAATTTTGTATTAATCTTGAGAAAGTATTAATAGAGAAATATGGGATTACCTCTTTAACTGATACAGACGTAACTCATGTAACTAAACAAAGAGATAAGATAGTTTTAACCAGTCGAAATGCTAATGTAATTAATAACTATGAATTTGATAATGTTGTGATTTGTGCTGGTGTGAATACTCAGCGGTTTGCAAATATGCTTGGGGATTCAATGAATGTTTATCCTGTAAAAGGCTACAGTGTGACTATTGATCTTAAGGATGAGAGCTCTAAGCTTGGCGCTCCCATGGTTTCCTTAATTGACCAACCTGTAAAGATTGTTGCTAGTCGCCTTGGTAACAAATTCAGAGTTGCTGGTACTGCAGAACTTGCAGGCATTAATACAGATATTAGACAAGATAGAATTAGGCCTTTATTGAAATGGGTAAAAGAGTTTTTTCCTGAAGTTAGTACAGAAACATATACCCCTTGGGCTGGTCTGAGACCAATGACACCAAATATGATGCCTCTGACTCATGAAAGTAAAATGTCGGGTGTATTTTACCATGCTGGTCATGGACACCTCGGGTGGACGCTAAGTGCAGCAACTGCTGAAATGGTTGCAGATAAAATAGAAAAAAAGATTAAGTAAGATCTATTATCTCCCAGCCTCGTAAAATAGACTCCTTTCTTAAACTATCATCTGGGTTTACTGCAATAGGTTTTTCGACTGATTCAAGTAATGGAAGATCATTGATTGAATCTGAATAAAAAGTTGTTTCACGAAAATCTAGCTTCCCATTATCTTGCATCCAAGATACAACCTTTTTTAATTTACCATCTCCTATAGCCGGATCCCCAAGTATTTTTCCTGTAATACTGCCATTTTTAATTTCTGGATCTGTTCCAATAATATTTTTAAAATCTAACCTAGCACCAATTCTATTTACAAGAATTGTATTAGTTGCTGAGGCAAGAAGTAGAGTATCCCCAGCTTCATAGTGCTCATGAAGAACTCTAAGTATATAAACATTAACCATAGGCTCTATAATTTCTTTCATGAATATATCCAAAAGCTTTTCCGCCTTTTCTTTACCCAAAATAATAAATGTACTCAAGGCAAATTCACAGTACTCATGAATATCAAGTTTTCCATTAACATACTGATCATAGAAATAATCATTTTTATTTCTATAAAAATCCCTGTCAACATGGTTATTATTTATTAAGAATTCTATCCATGAGTAATCCGAATCTCCTTTAAGGATGGTATTATCAAGATCAAATATTGTTAATTTCATATAAAAATTAAATGAGTGAAGAAAGTAATTATAGATTAAATGTAGGCCTAATTATTGTAAATAATTATGGCAAAGTTCTAATCTGTAAAAGAAAAAATTCTAATCAATGGCAATTTCCACAAGGTGGAATAGATAAAGGCGAATCGCCAATAGAGGCTGCAAAAAGAGAAATTTTTGAAGAGGTTGGAATCAAGTCATCTCAAATCAGAGTTTTAGGGAAAATCAAAGATTGGGTTAAGTACGAAATACCGAAAAAGCTTGCAAAGAAAAACTTTAAAAAGAAAGGCATAGTAGGACAAAAACAAAAATGGTTCATATTCAAAATAAAATCTAAAGCCTGTATTAGCTTTATAAATGACCCTGATAATGAGTTTGATGACTTTGCATGGGTTTCATATTGGCACCCTATCGCATTAATTGTATCTTTTAAGAAAGACGTTTATAGAAGTGTTTTAGCTGAGCTATTACCAATTTATTTTAATGAGTTTTTGGATGTTAGTTGAGCTTCTAGCATACCTTCTGGTAGGCTCATTTGCAGGTATTCTTGCTGGAATGTTCGGAGTTGGAGGCGGAATTATTATTGTTCCGGTCTTGGTATTTGTTTTTTCTATTTTAGGATTTGAGGATTCATATTTAGTGCATATCGCTATTGGGACATCTTTAGCTACAATTTTTTTTACTGGTATCTCTTCTGCAAGGTCTCATTATCTAAAGGGCTCTGTTGATGCAAAAGCATTACTACCTGTTGCTATTGGAATTTCATTTGGAGCTATTCTTGGAGCATTGATTGCAAGCTCACTAAATGGGGACATGTTAAGAAAAATAATAGGTATTTTTGCTTTTCTTATTGCCACTCAAATGATATTTAATCAAAACAAAAATGTAAAAAAAAGCACTAACAAAATGGTCTCAATCATTGCTGGTATCGGAATTGGCTCAGCCTCTTCTGTGCTTGGCATAGGAGGAGGAAGCTTTACTGTCCCCTTTTTTAAATATAATGGCATTGACATGAAAACATCGATTGGGACAGCCGCAGCATGTGGAATTCCAATCGCTTTCTTTGGTTCATTATCCTTCATTGCAATTGGCTTAAATGAAGAAAACTTGCCATCTTTAGCTCTAGGCTTTATTTATATCCCTGCAATGACTTTGATCTCATTGGCTAGTGTTTTTACAGCATCAATTGGGGCTAGTATGGCACATGCGATATCGGATAAAATATTAACAATACTCTTCTCAACACTTATGATCTTGATATCAACTTACATGTTCTTTGGTGCCGCTTCATGATTGTTGAGTTATCTGATTTTTTCAATAACCCAAGTATTGTTGAAATAGGCCCAATTAAAGTTCAATACTATGCTGTGACATGGTTAATGTCAGCGATCTTTATTTACTTGTATTTAAGAAATCATGAGATTATTAAAAATTTTGGCTTTTCGTTCGACAAAACAAGTGATCTTGTTTTTACATATGGCCTATTCTTTGGTGCATTTGCTGGAGGAAGAGTAGGATATATGCTTTTTTATGGCACTGATCAGCTGTTAGCAAATCCACTCTCTTTATTTTATGTTTGGCAGGGAGGGCTTAGCTTTCATGGTGGCTTATTGGGAGTAGCGCTAAGTTTTTATATTTTTTCAATCAAGAACAATATAAGTTTTTTAAAACTGTGTGATGCTTTAACTCTATCAATGCCAATTGGGCTGGGGCTAGTGAGAATCGGGAATTTTCTTAACGGAGAGCTTTATGGAAGAGCAACAGATGGAAGCTGGGGTTTCATTTTCCCCACTGACTATCTTGGCATTCCAAGGCATCCCTCTCAATTATATGAAAGTTTGGGTGAAGGAATAATTCTGTTTATTCTACTAAATCTCATTTATAAGAAAACAACAAGAAAAGGCATTGTATGTTCATCTTTTCTTATACTTTATGGAACAATAAGATTTATAATTGAAAATTATAGACAACCAGATTCACATATTGGATTTCTTGCTTTTGATATGAGCATGGGGCAAATACTTTGCATACCAATGATTTTTACTGGGCTATTAATACTTAATCACTCAAGGAAGAATGCATGAAAGCATATTTAGATCTTTTAGAGCTCATTTTAGAAAATGGTGAAACTAAAGATGACAGAACAAATACAGGAACAATTTCCTCATTTGGCCATCAGCTTGCTTTTGATTTAAAAGATGGTTTTCCTGCAGTAACAACTAAATCTCTTGCCTGGAAGGGGGTAGTCTCAGAGTTATTGTGGTTTTTAGAAGGCTCAAGTGATGAAAGAAGGCTTGCTGAAATAAGATATGGCAAGCCAAGAAATGAATTAAAAGATTTATCAAAATACTCAACTATATGGACTGATAACGCAGATAATCAAGGCAAGGCCTTGGGCTATATAAATACTGAAACTATCAAAGAGCTTGGGCCTGTCTATGGATCACAATGGAGGGATTGGTCTGGCATAGATCAAGTAAAAAAACTAATTATCGATCTTCAAGACAACCCAGACAGTAGAAGACATATTTTATCTGCATGGAATGTAAGTGAGATTGACAAGATGGCCCTGCCGCCATGCCATGTTATGTCTCAGTATTATGTTAATAATGGAGTAATAAGCTGTCATATGTATCAAAGAAGCGCTGATATGTTTCTTGGGGTCCCTTTCAATATAGCTAGTTATGCACTGTTACTTTCGATCTTAGCAAATATATTAAACCTAAAACCAGGCAGGTTTATTCACTCTTTTGGTGACGCTCATATATATAATAATTCTATAGATCAAGTTAAAGAACAATTACAAAGAGATCCAAAACCATTACCAAAATTAAGAATGCCTGCTCTGAACTCGCTTGATGATATAAAGAAATATTCTATTGAAGATTTTGTTCTTGATGGCTATGAACATCACCCACCAATAAAAGCAAAAATGGCCATTTAATATGATAATAAGTCACCTAGTTGCAGTTTCAAATAATAATGTTATTGGAAAGGATAATGATCTTCCTTGGAAACTAAAAAAAGATTTGCTGCACTTTAAAAACTATACAGTTGGAAAAACCATATTAATGGGAAGAAAAACCTTTGAATCAATTGGAAGGCCCTTACCTAACCGTAATAATTTTATAGTATCTACAACATTGCAGGATGTTAATGGTGCTGAGGTGTTTAAGAGCCTTAACTCTGCTATTAAAAATGTTCCATCCGGAGAAGAAGTGGTGATTATAGGTGGTGGGTATCTTTTCAGAGAATCAATAGACTTTTTTAATAAATTAGTTCTCACTCAAGTTGATTGTGAGATAGATGGTGATATTTTTTATCCTGAAATTAATTTAAATCAATGGACACTGGAAGAATCTGAAGACTTTAAGAAAGATGAAGATAATGAATTTAACTTTTCAGTTAAAACATTTACTAAGAATTCTTAATAAACTCTCTTCTTAATTCAAGGTTTTTAACCCTTTCTGCTTCCCTATCAGTGTATCTGATCCAGTTGTTGGCTGTTGCTATTACTTGTTTATCTTTGTCTCTAGAGGCTTTTCCAAATTGTTTTTTTGCTTCATTAAACATTTGGAGTTCAAAATAGGCTTGCCCTAAAGTTAAATAGACTTGAGATACTTTTGATACTTTTCCTTTTTCTAATCCCTTTTTAATAGAATCGATGGCTAGCTCTAATTTATCTTCTGCAAGATATAAATTTCCAAGCAAAACATAGTTTTTTCCGTCTTTAGACATCTTGGCAGCTTTCTCTAAGATAGGAATAGCTGTATCTATTTCTTGAGACATTCTCCAAGCGTCTGCTAAAAGTCTTAGATTTTTTGCATTATCTTTAACTACGACAACTAAAGTTTCTTCTTTTGTCTCTTCATTGATCTTAAGAACTTTTTTTACTCTTCCTGCTTCAAGAACTTTTGCAGCCTGGTAAGGATTTTGGTTTAAAAGAAGTAGCTGGGCCAATGTGACATACTCAGTTTCTTTGTCTAGCAAATCTTTTAAATATGCTGAATTTAAGGTAACCATGAAATCTTTTTCTCTATCAAGCTGTCCGTATGATTGGCCAAGACGAACAAAATATGCTTTCTTAGGGTATAAGTTGACCAATATTTCATATATGGCAACTTGCTTTAAAATTGCCTTCTTTGGGCCTATTTTATTTTTTAGCTCTTCAACAGAAGCAATAACTGTCATGTACCAGTTTTCTTTAGGCTTGTAGCCCTCTTCTTCGGCAAGTGTGATTGCCTTTTCCATGTTGAGTAAAGCCTTATCGTAATCATCAAGCTGATAATACGCTCCAGCTAATATTGACCATGACTGAGCTGTGATCTTCTCTACCTGTGACATCCATTCCAAAATAAGATCAACTGCTTTTTGATGCTGTCCTTCGCTCATGTATAACTGAGCTAAATATAACAACCCCGCATTCCTTAAACCCAATGTCACTTCTGGTTCACTTATAAGCTTGTTATAAGAATTGATAGCTAGTTGAACTTCTTCATCAACAATATAAAGATAGCCCCACGAGTTCCACACCACAGATCTATCATAGCTTTTTAAATTTTCAGCATTATCTCTTAACTCACCAAGCAATTCTTTAGCTGTATCATAGTCTGGGTCTTCTTTGCCTGTTTCTTCGTTTATTCTTTCTAGGGCCTCATATACTTTTGCCATTTTTTTAGCAGTAGATGATTGCAGTGCCCTAGCTTTTTTATACTTAATTTTTTGTTCAGACTTAGCATTAGCTGACTGAGCTAACATTTCAAAAGATACTACTGTTAAACAGAGTGATAAAAATAAAGTTTGGAAGAATTTAGTTCTAATCATTAATCATCCTCAGCTAAAATAAATGTAAATCTATGTAGAACATCCTCAACAGACGTTGCCTTGCCATCTACAACCTTTGGTTTATATTTTAGTTTAAGGGCTGCTCGTGCGGAAGCGCTATTAAAAATGGTGCATGGTCTAAACTCTGTTTCTGGATTTTGTGGATCTCCACACATCCCTTCAACTGGAACCACATCCTCCACCGTTCCACTGTCGGTAATTGTAAACCTAACAAGTGCGTAACCCTGAGTTCCCCTTTCTTGCGCTCTTCTAGGGTAAATAGGAGTCACTTTGAAAAGAGGTATGTACTCTCCATCTCTAAAAAAAGACCCGCCTGTCATTTTTTGTGCCTTAGGCTTACTAATTGTTACATCTAAACCAGCTAAAGGTTGGAGATCTACATCAGGCTGGGCAATATCTTCTGGCTGCTCATCAGGCTTCTCTGGTTTATCAACCTCTGTCATGAAAGTTTCTATCTGCCTCTCTGGCATAACAATGTCGGCAAGTTTGACTGATTTATCCTCTTTTATTCCGCTATCGCCAAGAGAAATAAGTAAGACCATTATTGAGAAAAGAACTGTGGTTATAAGGACTGAAAATCCTATCCCAGCTACCCATTTATTTGCATTAAATGCTGATATGTATATAGCATGGAGCGCTTTCAGAGGGACTGAAAAAATCTTAAGAACTGACTGCATATTTTTAATTTATTTTGGCTCTGAAGCTAAAGAAATTGCTGTAACTCCAGCCTCTCTTGCTCCATCCATCACTTTAATTATTGTATCAGCAACTGCTTTTTCATCTGCTTGGATTACAACTGAGCCTTGAGGATTGTCAGCTAACATTTTTACAACGTTTGCTTTTACTTGTCTCACATCGATTCTTCTTCCATCCATCCAAACCTCACCAGTAGAACCTACAGCTATAAGTATAGCGGCATTTTCTTGAGTCTCAGCCGTATCAGAATCAGGTCTATTAATCTCAAGACCTGGCTCTTTAATAAAGTTAGCTGTAACGATAAAAAAGATAAGCATGATGAAAACCACATCAAGCATAGGCGTTAAATTTATTTCACTATCCTCTTCCTTAACTGCTGTTGTTATTGCATTTCTTCTCATAAATACTCCTATAGTTCTCTTTTAATTAGATTATTAAGATCTGATTCATGTTTCTCACTTGCACTAGTTAAATATATGCTTATAAAAACCCCCGAAAGTGCAACTACCATTCCAGCCATAGTGGGAAGAGTTGCTTTAGAAACACCTCCTGCCATAGCCCTGGCATCACCACCCCCATTAAAGGCCATTACTTGGAAAACTTCTATCATTCCTGTAACAGTTCCTAAAAGACCAAAAAGCGGTGCAAGCATTACACACGTTTGTATCATGGTCATATTTTTATTTATTTGTATTTTTGCCTCAGATATTAATTTCTCTCTTATTTGAAGGGCATGCCAAGATGTTTTATCTTTACGTGTGTTCCACTTTTCAGCAAGAGTCTTCACATAAACATTATGGCCATGTGAGAAATACCATATTCTTTCAAATATCATGCCCCACATAAAAAATACCAATATAGCAATTAGCCAAAGCACACTTCCGCCAGCTTCCATAAAATCTCTTATGGATGAAAGTGCTTCTACGAGTGCATATGGCATTCTACTTCCTACTTAGCTTCAGAGTGTTCAGCCAAAATACCTGTACTTTGCTCTTCTAATGTACTAATTATTCCTCTAGCAGATGATGCTGTAAAGGAATGAAGAAGAGTTGTTGGTATAGCAACTAACAAACCTAAAACTGTTGTTACAAGAGCCTGGGAAATACCTCCAGCCATAAGCTTTGGATCTCCTGTTCCATATAACGTAATCATTTGGAAAGTAACGATCATACCGGTTACGGTTCCTAGCAAGCCTGCTAGTGGTGCCACAACAGAGATAATCCTAACTGCACCAATCCATCTTTCTATAGCTGGTCTTTCTGCCATTATTGCTTCTGCAAGTTTTAGCTCTAAAGTATCAATATCTTTTTCAAAATTATCTTGCCCAACCTTTAAAACTCTTCCAAGTGGATTTCTTGGATCAGCAGCTTTTGAGCTAGCTTGATTTTTTACAGCCCTAGCAACACCTGCAAGTTCAATAAGTTTATATATAGCTATAATAATACCAATAGTACCAACTGCAATAATTGCATATCCTACCTCTCTACCCTGTTGAGCTCTTTCAACTAAAGAAGGAGTTTGTATTAGGTTCGCTAGCAGACTGCCTCCAGTAGGACCTGTTGGGTCAATACCAAATTTAACTTGCTCTCCAGATGAAGATGCAGCGATATTTTTAGCAGTTTTTGTAAATCTTCCAGCTGGCTGTCTAGGCAAGAATGCATACTGGCCCTTAGTAGCTGAATACTCAAGGTATTTACCGTTACATACTGCATTAAATAGACCAACTCTAACAACGTTGCATTCTGATGTTGTGCCGTCCGTATCACTTACCATTGTATTGAAACTAACTACTTGACCACTTGCAATCATTTCTCTTTGCAGCTCATACCAAAGACCTTCTATTTCTCTAATAGTAGGTAGTTCTGTTGTCTCTGACATTTTTCCTGTTAAGTCGTTAAGAAACGCAACCCTTTCTACTCCAAATTGAGCAGAGGTAAGAGAGCCTCCAAACTGAACTGCAGCCTCTCCAGCTGAACTTTGAAGATGTCCAAATAATTCGACTAAAGAACCAAGTTCTTTTTTATAAGCCTCTTCCTTAACTCTTAATGTTTCCTCATTTTTTTTGTAGTCTGCCTCGAGCTTATCAGCAATTTTTTCTTGTCTTACTAATTCTCTTTTCTCGGCAGCCAAAATTGAAGCCTGCTTATTCTTATTTGAAAGGAATTTTTTTTCTCTATCTGCATTCTCTGATTGCTCTCTTGTTTTTCCTTCTTTTACCAAGGATAGCAAAGCTTCAACAGTTGTTGGCTCTTCAACAATCACATCATCTTGTGCGAACAAAGATGAAACTAAAGAAAAAACTAGAAAAAACGGAAGTATATTTAAATTTTTCATTATGCCTCTCCTTTGATTACTGGCATCAACAACATATCTACTGGTGTAAGTTTTTTAGCCATTCTTATGCCGTCTCTGATTGGTTTTGTATAACTTGATGGAAGATTTTCCCATTCACCAATTTCATTATTCCAACGACCGCTAGATCTTTCATCTTTAGTCTGATAAAACATTCCCACTCTACCTATAACAAGAATGTTAACTTCTAGATCGTTATTATTAATAGATATAGTTTGAGGGTATGTGTCAATTTTTCGCCCATACTCTGCTTCGATGTTATAGGCCTCTAGGACTTGTCTTACTTGCTCGGAAGCAGTTACTTTAGGCTTTGCTAACGATGACCTGACAACATCAATTCTATTCTGCCTTTCTTCTAATCTAAAAGGAGTATCTAGAGATATAAAACTCTCAAGGCTTTCAAGCATTCTTTGTGCTAAAGGGGGAATCTGCCTTTGCATAACAACTACTTGTACAAGCTGATCATCAAGTTTATCCATTAGCTCAAGCTGAGCTTTTATCTGAATTCTTTTTTGTTCGTTATAAACTCTTAAGCCCTCTACTTGCTTAGAGACTGCTTTCCATTCGTTAACAATCTTATCAGTCTGCCTTTCTGTAGCATCGATTTTATCTTGAGAAGATGCAGATAACTCTTGATTCTCTCTACCAACTTTTAAAACACTTTCCATATTGACTGATGCAGTTGTAGCATTAGCATTTTCTTCAGAAAACGTGCTTAAAGGCAAAGAAATGATTATGCACAATTGCATAAAAAACAATTTATTTTTCATTATTGACTCCCTAAAAGTTTGCATATAATAACAGTCATAGCTTTATATGCAAAATCTATGTGTGACTTTAATATTAAGATTTATAAATGTCATTATTTAAAACAATTATAGCTTTGGAAATAACATAGGTGTTGATTTCTGATAGGTCTTATATTCTTCTAAATGACCCCATTTCTTATACCCTCTTGATTCAAGCATTCTTACTCCGCTCACATAAACTAAAAGTATGTATGTGAAGATGGGTGAGATGAGGGTTATATATTGAAGCCCTTGTAAAGAAGAAAATGACATCAATGCTACGGCTAACCATAGAACTATTTCGCCAAAGTAGTTTGGATGTCTTGATTTAGCCCATAAACCAGTGGTAATAAATTTATCTCTATTCTCAGGAATTGCTCTAAATTTTGATTTTTGCTTATCAGCAACTATTTCAGTACAAAATCCATATATGAATAAACCAAGGCCTATATAAAATAATGCGTTTACAGAGACGCCTGTATCTGACGAGATAGCTGTTAAGGCACACATTGAGCATAAAGAGACCCAAAGCCCTTGAAGAGTCCATGTCATAAAAAACTGGGTTGCTGAAGGTTTGATGGTTCTGAACCTCTTATCCTCTCCATCTTTATGAACTCTCATAAACAAAAAACTTCCAAGCCTTAGCGCCCATAAACTAATGAGAAAGACTAGGGCAATGTTTGCACCATTTAAATTTGAAAAATTATTAGATGAGAAATACAAAGAAAACCACATTACTGTTAAATAAGTGATGCTGCCCATTAGGTCGTAAAATTTTTCTGTTTGAAATACGTAAGCAGGGATAAATGCAATCCATTGCATACAAAATGCAATTATTACAGCCTTAACGACCAAATCTAACCCGGTTCCATTTGCTATAAACAATGCGACAAGGAAAACAGCTAAGGAGATTAATATATTTATAACTTTATTCATGATTTGCTCCATCCGCATGATCTATTTTCATTTTGAATATCAAGCCAGTCTTTTAGAGGCTTATAATAATTAATTATAGACTGACCACTTAGTTCTTGGGTACCCGTTATTTCTTCAAAAGCATTCTGCCATGGGACGCTATTTCCAAGAGCCATTGTCGATATAATTTTATCGCCAGCATCAGTATTCCCATAGATTGAACATTCATGAAGCAGCCCATCAAACCCAGACGAATTACAAAGAGCTTCATGAAATTGATACTGCATAATTCTAGCAAGATAATATCTAGTATATGGTGTGTTGGCAGGAATATGGTATTTTGCACCTGGGTCAAAGCTCTCACTTGATCTAATATCAGGAGCTGATATTCCTTGATAGTAGTTTCTCATCTCCCACCAAGAATCATTTAAATCTTCATAAGCTGTCTCGCCTTTAAATACTCCTGCCCTCCATTTATCTAACATTAAGGCCCAAGGAACTACCACAACACCCTCTAAGGCCTGTTTCATTAAAAGGCCAATGGCATCATTTTTTGCCTCCTCTGCTTGATCTTGGCTAATAAAACCAATTTGTTTTAGGTAATCTGGAGTGATAGAAAGAGTTAATAAGTCACCAAAGGCCTCATGAAAACCATCATTGGCTCCTGACCTGAATAGAGATGGCAAATGATTGTATGCTTGATAGTAAAAAATATGACCGAGCTCATGGTGAATTGTAGAAAAATCTTCTTCATTTTTTTCGATGCACATCTTAATTCTGAGATCATTATTTGCTGGGTCTAAGTTCCATGCAGAAGCATGACAGACAACAGATCTATCAAGTGGCTTAGTAAATAAAGACCTTTCCCAAAATGTTTCCGGTAATGATTCAAAGCCAATGGATAAAAAGAAATCCTCAGCTATCTCCACCATCTCTATTTCGCTTAGGTTTTTTTCTAATATTATGTTGGTGACATCATAAGAGCTATCGCTTGAATCTACCTCATACACAATGTCATATATATTTGACCAAGATTGGCCCCACATATTTCCTAAAAGATGAACAGGAATTGGCCCAGAAATATCAACAATATCATCGCCATATTCCTGATTCAACTTATCTCTTACATGGCAATGAAGGGCATCATAAAGAGGCTTAACATCTTCCCACACGCCATCAATACTTCTTAAAAAATCTTCAGAAGGCATGTCGTACTTGCTGAACCAAAGATCTGATAAGTCTGCAAATCCTAAATCCTGAGCGCCTTGATTTCCTATCTCAACCATTCTCATGTATGGATCTTTCATAGCCTTACCCACCTCATGCCACCCTGTCCAAGCTCTTTTTAGCTGATCTGGATTTCTAGAATTATCAATAATAGATTCAAAACCCTCAAGATCATTACATTCATTCTCAGAATAACAATATTGCCCACTTCCATACGTTGCACTTAATTTTGTTTCTATCTTCGAAAGTTCAGAAGCAAGGTTTTCATCAAAAGGCGGCGGCATAACAAAGGCTGTTTTGAGAATTTCTAACTTTCTTCTATTTTCCTCAGAAGTGACGACATCATTAAAGGCGCTTGCATCTTTTGATTTCTGTAAAGCATCTAGAGTACTTCTTTTAGAATAATCAGAAAGCACCATCTGTGAATCATGCGTTATGAAATTTGAGCTTATCCATGACGCTGAATAAATAATTGGATTTAAAGCTTCGTTATCCTGTTCTACTTTCTCAAGAAAGCTAATAAGTTCTTCATTTTGTACAGTTTGTTCGCTTGATTTGCTACAAGAAGTTACAATTGAGAAAGTAATAATAAATATAAATAATTTTTTCATTCTAATGACCTCTTCAATTAAAATAACATAACTATGAAAATTTCTACAAGCCAATTTAAAAATGGAACAAAACTTTTATTAGATGGAGTTCCTTGCTCGATCGTTAACCATGAGTTCCACAAGCCTGGTAAAGGGCAAGCTGTAATGAGAGTTAAATATAAAAATCTTATAACTGGCAACACAAATGATAAAACATTTAAATCTGGAGAATCTGTTGAAACTGCAGATATTGATCATAAAGAGATGGAGTTTTTATACTCTGATGGTAATAGCTGGCATTTTATGGATTCTATTACATATGAGCAGATAGAGATTGGTGCTGAAGTCATGAAAGATGCAAAGAAGTGGCTTGTAGGTCAAGAAATATGCGAGGTTGTTACTTGGGATGATTTACCTATTTTGGTTGAGCCACCTATATTTGTTGAGCTCACTATATCCAGATCAGAGCCTGGTGTTAAAGGGGATACTGTTTCGGGAGCAACAAAGCCCGCAGAGCTTGAAACTGGTGTAATTGTTAATGTTCCTTTATTTGTTAATGAGGGCGAAAAGATCAAGGTCGACACCAGGACTGAGGAATACTCTAGCCGAGCATAGCTTCATGATCAAAGAAATTAATAAGAAAATAGACTCATTTTTTGTAGATTTTTGCGACATAGCAACGCCAGAGTTAATGAGTATTCAGGCTAAATATACTACGTCAATTACTGATGATCTTTCAAAGGGACACATTACATCAAATGTTTGCATGATTGCTGCAGGTATTTTGAAGAAGAATCCGGTTATGCTTTCTAAAGAATTGGCTTCAAATCTTTCTCAATCGTCATTTGTAGAAAGTGCTGAATCAGCTGGTCCTGGTTTTGTAAATATCAAGCTAACGAGACAAGCATTTATAAGCTCTATAAATATAGCAAATTCTAAACTTAAGGATTATGGGAACAATAGTTTTGATGCTAAGAAAAAGATTCAAATAGAGTTTGTTTCAGCCAACCCAACTGGTCCACTGCATGTAGGGCATGGAAGAGGAGCTGCTTATGGCGATGCAATTGGAAGAATTTTAGAAGCTTGCGGTCATGAAGTTCATAAAGAGTATTATGTAAATGATGCGGGGAGACAGATTGACATTCTAACGGCTAGTGTATACCTACGACTTGCTGATTTAAAAGATAATCAAATGCTGGAAAGCTCTTATAAAGGCGAGTATATAAAAGAAATTGCGTCTGATTTCAGTGTTAAATTTAGTAAATCTGATGTTGATATTGGGGGGATATTAAATGATATTTCTGAAAAAGATGCTGAAAAACAAATAGACGAACTTATAGGAAGAATAAAAGCTACATCAAGTTTGTGGGCAGATGTAAAGAAGCTTGCATTATCTCTTGTGCTCGATTCAATAAAAGACGATCTGCGAGATTTTGATGTTATTCATGATGATTGGTATTTTGAATCATCACTAGGCTATCTGTCCGAGGAATCATCGTCAATAAGCTTGGCAATGAAGAAATTAGAAAAAGAGGGCTTAGCATACAGAGAAAATGGAGCCCTGTGGCTAAATACATCATCTGCAAATGATGATAAAAACAGAGTTTTAATCAGGGAGGATGGTAGGCCGACCTATTTTGCATCTGATGTTGCTTATCATAAGAATAAAATCGACAGAGGTTTTGATGAGCTTATAAATGTTTGGGGTGCAGACCACCATGGGTATATAAAAAGAATAGAGGCGTCTATAGATGGGCTAGGCTTTAACAAAGATAAGCTCAATGTCCAGCTTGTTCAGTTTGCAAACCTTTTTAGAGACGGCAAAAAAGTTAAAATGTCTACACGAAGTGGAGAGTTTTATACCCTAGCAGATTTAGTAAATGAAATTGGTAAGGATGCTGCAAGGTTTTACTATTTATCTAAACAAGCCGATCAACACCTTGACTTCGATATTGATCTTGCAAAAGCTGATAATAAAGAAAACATTTTTTATTACATTCAGTATGCACATGCAAGGATTTGCTCTCTACAAGAAAAGTATTTAGAAATAAATGGATCTCTGCCAACTTCTGCTGAGCAAATTGAGGCAAATAAGTATATTAAGTGCGATGACATTATTCATGAAGTAAGTAAATTTCCTGGAATAGTCCAGAGATCTGCTAATAGCCTACAACCACATCTAATAATTTACTTTTTAAAGGACTTCGCTCAATCATTTCATAGTTTTTATAATGACAATCACATTCTTTCTGATACTAAAGAGAATGCTCAATCAATAATTTTCTGTCTTAATGCTTCAAAGCAAGTTTTGGCAAACGGCCTAAGGCTTTTGGGAATTAAGCCAATTCAAAAAATGTGATCTAGCGTGAAAGATTATGCAAAGAGAAGAACTCAGGCAACGAAGAAAAATTTAAAGAGCAGGCCTTCATTTAAAGCAAGGCATAGTCAGGAAAAAGTTATACCTAATAGTCAATTGATGATTTTGCTAGCACTTGCATTTTTAAGTGCATTTACATCCCTTTATTACTTTAATACAGATATAAAGATTTTTGAGCCAAGAGAGGTAAGCAATGAAATAGAATTTAACTTTCCAATAAGGCTTCAAGAAAATGAAATATTGATTGAAATTGATGAAAGTATGAAGAACATTTCATGCACATATTATTTACAAGTTGAAACATACGGAAGGAAAGAATTTGCAAAAGAAACACTTAAAGATGTTATGGATGACGGGGAGGCAAGTATCGATGAGGTTAATAGTGTTGCTAGGCCTGGAAAAATATTTTATCGGGTCCTTATGGGCCCCTATGAAAACAGGTCAGCTGTAAATAATTCACGAGAGAGAATAGCAAAGAAAGGATACTCACCCCTAGTAAGGCAATCATGCATCACGAAATAGAAAAAAATATACATAACTTGCTCGAAAGTATTTCTAATCACAGCAAGAAAAGCGAATTTAATACTAAAAATATAATAGCTGTTTCTAAAAAAAAATCATTTGAAGATATAAAGATAGCCTACTCGTATGGATTGAGGAATTTTGGAGAAAATTATGCGCAAGAGCTTGAGAAAAAGAATGTATTAAATGAAAAAGAGGGTCTTGATTTAAAATGGCATTTTATTGGGCCTATTCAAACAAATAAAATTAGAAGTATTGCGAAATGTGCAGCCTGGGTTCATTCTGTGAGCAGAAAAAAGGAAGTCGATATTTTGAATAAGGAATGTATTTTAGAAAATAAAATAATGGATATTCTTGTTCAGGTAAATATTTCTAACGAAATGACGAAAAGTGGCTTATTGCCAGAAGAATTATTAGATTTTTCTGAATACGTTGTTGAAGAAAAGAAAAATCTTTCACTTCGAGGCATGATGGTAATGCCTGCCCTTAACGAAGAATCATCTGAAAGAGTCAAAGTATTCAATCAATGCAAAGAGCTTCATCAGACATTAACAAATAAATACCCATTCGCTAATATAATATCTATGGGGACTACGTCTGATTATCTAGATGCTATTGATTGTGGCTCTAGCATGATTAGAATAGGTGAATTAATTTTTGGTAAAAGATCATAATGGATATCTTGTTTTATGGCGGTGGAAATATAGCTCAAGCCGTTATAAAGGGTTTGATTGCATCAGGCTATGAAAAAAAACAGGTGAAGTTCCTGGACCGTAATAAATCCAACAGAAAAACTCTTAGTAGTTTTGACATTAAAGAATGTAAATCTCTTGGAATGGAAGATCATTTTGATTTAATCATCTTGTGCGTTAAGCCAAAGGATGCAATGAAGGCCGTTCAAGACATTACATCAGTAATTAAGAAACCAGCCATACTCTCTTTAGTGGCAGGGATCAGTGCAAAAAAATATCTATCTGTTTCAAAAAATATTAAGTTGATTAGAGGTATGCCAAATACATCATCAGAGTTTAAAAAAGGCATCACAGCATTTTGTAATATAAATGCTCCAAAAAACTTATATTTCAAAACTCAAAAACTATTTTCGCGTATTGGTGTTTCAGTAAATGTAAGTTCTGAGAAAAAAATGGATGATTACACAGGGCTTGTTGGGAGCGGTCCTGCATATTTTTTTCATTTGCTTCAGGTTTATGAAAAACATCTACTAAAAATTACAGAAAACGATAATAAATTGACTAAGCTAATAATTAGCAATCTAATGATGGGTGTAGGGAAGTCTGTTATTGGTGATAAGTCTTTAGAAGAGTTAATTTCTTCAGTTGCCTCAAAAAAAGGTACTACAGAGGCAGGTCTAAAATCTATGAAAGAAAATCAAGTATCTAGCTCATTCAATAAATCTATCAAGGCTGCTATAAAAAGATCAAAGGAGATATCTAGTGAGTTCTAGCACCATACAACTTATTGCGCTTGTAAGCGGAATGTTGAGCTATGTAGTTAATTTATATTTTATCTTCAATATACTAAGGGTTGATTACTTCAACCCTGTTGTAAAGATATTTGTAAAGATATTCAAGCCTTTATCACAACTTGCTTTTTTTATACCCAATCAGGCTATTCTCGCTTTAATTATTGCCTCTCTGTTGAAGTTTTTTGGTTTTTATATTGCTTATGGGGTGGATTATGAAATAGCCAACCTTTTAGTAATTGCCTTGCTTGCAACGCTGAATATTACACTCCAGATTATTCTTTATTCTATTATTGGAGCAGTAATAATTAGCTGGGTTGCTCAAGGAAATGATCATCCCCTGCTCAGACTAATAGAAGAGATTTCATTTAAGGTTTTAACTCCTATAAAAAACATCATTCCCGCTATGGGGGGGTTAGATATCTCACCCTTGTTTGGGTTGATACTGATCCAATACCTTCAATCATTTATCGGAGGACTTATTCAGTCGCTGGTATGAAGGTAGCATCAAAAAAAATAAAATTTGAGAATAGCCTTAGCCTTGAATGCGGCTCAATACTTCCATCTTTTGAATTAATGTTTGAAACGTATGGGGAGCTAAATAAAGAAAATTCTAATGCCATATTGGTATGCCATGCATTTTCTGGTAATCATCATGCCGCTGGCGAATCTAATACAGACTCTTCAATTGGATGGTGGGATCAAATGATCGGGCCTAATAAAGCCATTGATACAAATAAATATTTTGTTGTGTGCTCAAATAATATTGGAGGTTGTGGTGGATCTTCGGGGCCTACATCGATTAACCCCAACAATGGAGAGGTTTATGGAGCAGACTTTCCTGTTGTGTCTGTTGTTGATTGGGTGAACACTCAAAAAATATTAATGGACAATTTGAGGATCAATAAATGGGAGTTAGTTTTAGGTGGAAGTCTTGGGGGAATGCAAGCCCTTCAATGGGCCATTTCTTACCCAGAAAATATCAATAAAGCTGGAATATTTGCTGCCGCAGCTCAAGCCAGCACACAAAATATTGCAATGAATGAGGTTGCGAGAGAGTCTATTCGAAAAGATGAGAATTTCTATAATGGGCATTATTTAAAAAATAATACAAAACCTAAGAAAGGTTTAAAAACAGCTCGAATGTTAGGCCATATTACTTATTTATCAGAGGAGCATATGGACCTAAGGTTTGGAAGAAGGTTCCAAGATAGTGAATCGAAGGTAGCCAGAGATGTTGATTTTGAGATTGAAAACTATCTTCAATACAAGGGTGAGAAATTCTCAGACTCTTTTGACGCAAATACATATATTTTGATGACAAAGGCTATGGATAACTTTGATCCGTCAAGCAATAAGGAAGGAGATCTTAAAAAAGCACTTATAAATATTAAATCAAAACTTTTAATCATTGGCTTTAAAACTGATTGGCTTTTCCCGCCAAAAAAAGGGAAAGAAATTCAGCTTGCAGCTATGAAGGCTGGAATAAACTCATCATTTGTTGTTTTAGATGGAAAGCATGGCCATGACAGCTTCCTTTTTATGTCGGATAGATATTTTAAAATCATAAGATCATTTTTAGAATCCTAATATGCCAATTACAGAGATAATAAAGAAATGGATAACTGAGGGAGCAAATGTAATAGATTTTGGTTGTGGCGACGGGTCCCTACTATGTGATTTAAAAAATTCAAAAAACATTAATGGCTACGGTATAGAAATTGACCCTGATCAAATAGAATTATGTATAGAAAACGGAGTGTCTGTTATAGAGCAAGATATTGATCAAGGTATTCAAGACTTCTCATCTTTTAATTTTGATATTGCAATCATGGCTAGCTCAATACAGTGCCTGAAAAATCCCGATATTGCCTTAGACAAAATGCTAGATATTGCTGATTGCTGCATTGTTACTCTACCTAATTTTGGTCATTGGAAATGTAGACTAGATGTATTCTTGGGAAGAATGCCTGTTACAAAAAGCTTGCCTGTTACTTGGTACGAAACTAATAACTATCATCTTTGTACAATCAAAGACTTTGAGAGTCTTTGTAGTGAAAGAGGATTTATTTTAAATAAACGAAAATATTTAAACACAAGTTTTAAAGAAAGCTGGCTATCTTCACTCAGACCAAACCTTTTTGCCGCAGAAGGAGTGTACTTAATTGAAAAAAAATAAAGAAATATTACTTGCCTCATCTAATAAAGGGAAAATTGCAGAATTTAAGAAGATTTTTATAAATAAAAGTCTTGTCTCCCTTTCAGACCTTGGCATAGGTGATGCAATTGAAGATGGTTTGAGCTTTCTTGAAAATGCTATTAAAAAAGCAAGACATGGGGCTAAATATTCTGGTTTATATTCTATAGCAGATGATTCTGGTCTTGTTGTTCCTAGTTTAAATTTTGAACCAGGCATATATTCTGCCAGATATGCTGGAAGTGACTCAACGGATAAGCTTAATAGGGAAAAGTTAATATCATCTATAAAAGCATGTGATAAAGATTTTTTGGATGCTTATTATGTTTGCGTCATCGTTGGCATGTTTAATGAGGGCGATCCTATGCCTATTGTTGCGTCAGGTAGGATTCATGGGAAAGTATCTATCTACGAAAGTGGTGAAGGTGGATTTGGCTATGATAAAATTTTTTACCCGAATGGATACTCATCCTCGATGGCTTCTATCGAAAGTGATGTTAAAAATAAAATTAGTCATAGAGGCCTGGCTGCATCAGATTTTATAAATAAATTTAATAGCATTGAATCTGCCTGATATTCCATTAAGTCTTTATATCCACCTTCCTTGGTGTGAGAAAAAATGCCCGTATTGTGATTTTAATATTTCAACTAATAAGTCTGATACAGATGAAGAGAATTTAATAAAGGCAATTATTTTTGATATTGAGAATTCTAAGGTTGCTATTAATAATAGAAAATTCAAATCCATTTACTTTGGAGGGGGCACTCCGTCACTTGTTAAAGGTGAGTTGATAGGCTTAATTATCAATTTTCTTAAAAAAAATGATCTTATTGAAAATAATGCAGAGGTTAGTTTTGAATTTAACCCTCAGGAAGTATCTAAGGATTACCTTGATTGTATTGTAGGTCATGGAGTTAATAGATTATCCATAGGCGTTCAAAGCTTTGATGATAAAACTCTCTCTTCTCTTGAAAGAAACCATAACAAGAAAAGATCTCTTAAATCTATTGAGGTCATATCATTGTTAAAAGGCGTTAGGACGAGCATAGATCTGATATATGGTGTCATGGATCAAACATTAAATTCTTTTGAAGTTGATTTAAAAACATTTAGTGAGTTTGATCTGAGCCACCTATCTTTATACCAGCTGACCATTGAACCAAATACAATCTTTTATAAAAGAGAACTTAGAACCCCCAGTGAAGAGGTAATAGAAGACATGGAAAGATCTGCAAAAAAAATCTTAAATTCTAATGGGTATTTTCAATATGAAGTCTCATCTTGGTCGCTAGATAATCAGAAAGGTATTCATAATATGAATTATTGGTCATATGGTGATTATCTTGGCGTTGGTCCTGGGGCGCACTCAAAGATAACATTAAGTAACGGGGTTTACCGTAGCATTAAAATGAAGAAAGTGTTGTCATATATCCAGAATCCATTAAAAAATAATGGTAAATATGTCCCAAAAAAAGAAATTGATTTAGATCTTGCTATGAATTTTTTAAGAATTAAGGATGGTGTTAGTTTGGAAGAATTGAAAAATAATACCTACTTAGCCTCAGATAATTTTTTTAATAAAATAGAAATTGCAATTAAAAAAGGTTTAATAGAGAAAGATAGATTTAAAGCAACCGATCAAGGCTATAAGTTTCTAAATGACACAATAAATATTTTTGGTTAAATTTTTTTTAAATTAAACTTATGGATATCCCTTCCCTCTCTAATTGCCCTGGCCTGGAATCTTGTTACAGGGAGGTTGTTGAATGGAAAATCTTCTGAGGAAATATATCCTTCTGCATCACAAATGGCTTCATATATCCCATCAGCATAGTCCTCCCAGTCAGTAGCAATATAAAGATCTCCCTCTTTCTTTAGGGAATTTCGAGCAAGTGCTAAAAAATCAGAGTTTATAAGCCTTCTCTTATGATGTTTGGCTTTCTGCCATGGATCAGGACAAATAATTAGCATGCTCTTAAATATCGGTACTTTTATTGTTTCTAACAGCTCTCTAACATCCCCGTTATGGATTCTAATATTTAATAAATTATTTTCCTTTATTTTTCCTATTAAAGACCCTATGCCTGAAAGGTAAACTTCTGAACCAACAAATAAAGTCTCAGGATTTCCTTTTGCTATCGAAAAAATATTTTCTCCATCACCAAAACCTATTTCTATTGTTGTAGATGTAAAATCCTCTGATATATTTTTAATATCATTGAAATCGGATACTGAAAACTTATGTAAATCTTCAATATTCTCTATTTGTTTTTTTGTGATTCTTCCTCTGCGCTTAACAAAAGACGGTAAATACTTAAAATGCATTTATTAATTATTTAAAGTTGGGTCTGGTTGACAGACTATATTATGCGGCTTCGCCCATAGAGGCTTTAAGTTTTTTTAGAGCTCCAGTTTCGATCTGTCTTATTCTTTCTGCAGAAACCCCATACTCATCTGCAAGCTCGTGTAATGTTGCTTTCTTATCATCAAGGTATCTTCTTAAGAGAATATCTTTGCTTCTGCCATCAAGAAGCTTCAATGCTTCCATTAGATTAGCATTATTAACTTTTTCCACTTCCTCGTTAGCAACCATCATCTCAGGGTCATATCTTTTATCTTCAAGATACTGTGCTGGGGACATCATCTCCTCATCATCATTAGTTGATGTGGGACTATCGAATGCCGCATCTGTTGAAGAGAGCCTATTTTCCATATGCAAAACGTCTTTCACTTCAACGTTGAGGTCATTTGCTATTTTTTCTGCCTCATCTTTTGTTAACCATCCAAGTGATTTCTTTTTACTTCTTAGATTAAAGAAAAGCTTTCTCTGTGCCTTGGTTGTGGCAATTTTTACTAGTCTCCAATTTCTTAATATATATTCATGAATTTCGGCTTTAATCCAATGCACAGCAAATGAAACAACTTTCACGCCTTTGTTTGGATCAAACTTATCAACTGCTTTCATAAGGCCTACGTTTCCTTCCTGAATAATATCAGCCAATGGAAGCCCATAGCCTTGATAAGAGCGTGCAATGTGAACAACAAATCTTAAATGATGGATAACAAGCTGCCTAGCAGCATCAAGATCGTCATCATCATAAAGCTTAAATGTAAGTTCTTGTTCTTGTTCTTTGGTCAAAATAGGAATTGCATGCACAGAAGACAAATAGGATTCTATATCCTTGCCCGGAGTGGTTAAATTAATTGGTTGTAAACTTGTTCCCATATCTTATTATGCTCTATATTTATATTATATTATATAAATAAATTATATCGAACTAAATATTATAGCAATTTTTTTGTAAATTCGCTCAAAATAGGCATATATTTATCTTTTAGATCATTGTTCCTAAATCCAAAAAAAGGTGGATTAAGAATTGAATCAGCTTTTCCGTAATCTAGATCAGTAAAATCATAAGCTTTAACTATTATCCCTCCTTTGCTTCTTAAGAATCCTTCAGCTGCAGCTATATCCCACTCAGAAGTAGGTCCAAATCTCGGGTAAAAATCCGCATCACCTGTTGCTAAAGAGCAAATTTTTAAAGAGCTTCCCTTTTCAATTATGCTAAAACTAATGCCTTTTACCCTCAAGAAATCTAAAAAAGATTTATCTACGTCTGTTTGATGGCTCTTGCTCATAACAATCCTTAGAGAGGTATCTGCATCAACTTCTTTTTGCTCAATTTCCGCACTATCGAATATTGACCCGCTCCAAATCTCACCACTGAATGGTGCTCCAACAATTCCAAATATTGGCTTTCCATTTCTTATTAGCCCAATATTTACAGTAAATTCTTTGGATTTATTAATAAATTCTCTAGTTCCATCTAACGGATCAACAATCCAAAAAAGTTTATGATTATGATTTAGTAAATCATTTGAATATGTTTCCTCTGAAATAACTGGTATCTCTGGTGAAATAGCCTTTAAGGCTTTCATAATAATTTCATTAGCCGCAAGATCAGCAATGGTCACAGGAGATCCATCGCCCTTATCCTTTTTGCCCAAATTATTGCTGTGATAGATATCCATAATTTCTGAAGAAGACTTGATTACAGCATTCTTTAAAGCGGGTAAGATGTTATCTAGATAATTTTTTGAGATGTCCATATTATTAATTTAAATAAATATAACTATATATTACTGGATATAGATGGTGTAATTTTGGACCAAGTTTTTGACAACTATTATTGGTCAGAGCTTGTCCCTAGAGAAATATCAAAAATAAATAACATGCCTTTAGTTGAAAGCAAGGCGCAAGTTGCTGTGATGGGAAAGGACCTTGCCGGGACTTTGCCTTGGTATGAGATTGAGTTCTGGGAAAAAAGATTTTGTTTAGACTTGATAAAGCCTGCAAGGCAAAATTTATCGCATATAAAATTCCTACCTTCGGCTCAAGAGTCTCTAAAAAAATTAAATGCTTTAAATAAAAAAATTATTTTTTTAACTAACTGTGATGCGAGACTTCTAAGTGTAAAATCTGATGCCGTTCCAATAATGCAATACTGCACAGCATTTCAATCGAGCACTGATCTTGGAATAATCAAAGAAGATGAGAATTATTGGCCAATTGTATTTGATAAATTTAATATTGATCCAGCTACATCATTATTTATAGATGACAATAAACAAATTGTTATGGCTGCAGATAGAGCTGGAATTAAGTCATCATTCCATATAACTGAGCCTACTTCTGATATGTCAGTAATTTACAAACAGGAATGGAAAAATAGTTTAAGGACTATTGAGGACTTGTTCTAGTATTTGCAGCTATTATCTTCAAGGTCGTTGAAGCTTAAAAGATTAAGAATCTTATTATGAATATCTGTGTTGTCCATTGTGCCTTCAAAAATTTCTGCACCCGGCCCATAGGAAAAAACACCAACAGGTGCAGCCGTATGACTGCCTGTGCTCCACTGAACTTTTATTGAATTCTTGCTCCTTTTTAAGATCTGCAATCCTCCCGTTTCATGGTCAGCGGTAACAATTAATAATGTATTCTTGTTTTTATTAATAAATTTAATAATTTCCTTAATGGTTGCGTCAAAATCTCTAAATTCTTCTATCATTTTTTTTGCATCATTATCATGGCCAGCCCAGTCTATTTGACTACCTTCTGACATAAGAAAAAAGCCTGAGCAATTTGAAGTTCTGCTCAAAAGAAGCTCTATTGCAGCAGAAGTCATAGCCAATTGAGTTGGTGAGCCCTCCCCTCTTTCAATACCATCATTTGCAAATAAACCTACTACTCTTTTTACAGAGCCTGACTCTTCTTTGGACAAATCTTTAAGGTTATATAGGTAGTTTATATCTCCTCTTTCAGTATCAAAAAACTTCCTGCCTCCACCAAGCGCAATATGTATAGAAGAGTCCTGAAGCTGCCTTGCTATCTCTTTTTCCTTATATCTATTATCAACATGAGCGTAAAAAGCAGCTGGTGTAGCATGAGTTATCGATGATGTTGCAATCAAACCTGAAAGAAACCCTTTGCTATAAAGCTTTTCAGCTAAAGTTTGTAAGACTTCTTTGTTGGGCGTAATTGATAAGAACTTATTATTTGTTTTCTGCCCAGTTGACCAAGCAGTTGCAGCAGCAGCGGAGTCAGTAACTATATTATCTGCTGAGTGAGTGAGTGATATTCCTGTAAATGGAAGCCTGTCTAGATATAACCTTGAGTCATAGCCAGCAATTGCCATTCTTGACAGCGCTATTTGATTAAACCCTGTTCCATCGCCAATCAATAATATAATATTTTTAGGCTTAACCTTTTCAAATGATTTAATCTTAACAGGGTCTTGAATTTCACTTCCAAGCTCAACATATTCAACTTTCTCACTAGCTGCAAAAAGTGAAAAGAGAAGAAAAAAGAAAAAATATTTCATTTAAATAATTTACTTTGGATCAAGCGCCTGCAATCTTAATTGTTTTGCTTTGTCTTGAGATGAAGGATAGACATTATTATAAATTGCCCCCTCCCATTTGCCATACATTGGGTTAGTAATCATGAACCATTTGGTTCCCCATTCTTCTGAATATTTATTGGATAGTTCTAACCTTTTTTGTATTGAGACTGCTGATTCTTCTAATGAAATAAAATCAGTTATTTGGTCTCCAGCCATTAAAATTATTCTGTAATCCTCAGAAATTAGCTGCCTCCTAGAAGTTTTGTCAGAGCCCCAACTATTTTCTCCCTTCATCATTAGAGGGTTTATTGATTGATCAAATGGAAGTCCTAGTTTAATAATATTATCCTTTGTAGCTTTTTTTAACTCTGCAACTCTATTAGTTACATAAAAAATAGAGACTCCTTTTGAGTCTGCATAATTAAGAAATTCCTTGACGCCCGCAACGGCTGGGGCATTAGCTTCATTTCCCCACTCAATCCAGCCAGTTGGATATGAAAACCCATTAATAATAGCCCTAGCTTGAAATGCTGAATTATCAAGGACTGTTTCGTCTACATCTAAAATAATTGCAGTCGGTTTATTATCAAAATTTCCTTTTTGTTCCAAGGCGGCTGTCCAGCTCTTATCTTTAAGAGCCTTATCGATATTCGCTGCAGCCATCTTATATGTCTGGATGTTATTTGCTGCATATTCTGGCGAGGTTTGAGCAAAAAGAACTGCAAGCATAGATTGCTCTTGAAGAGACCTATCTACTTTCTCCCTATCTGAACAGGATTGCAAGCCTAATCCTGCAACCATACAAATAACTAATATTTTTTTCATGTTTAATGATTTCATAGAACACTAGCATTATAATGCTAATAACAAATAAGGGTAATAATATGAATACGGAATTATTAGAAAATCTTGAACAGTTAAAAAAGGACTTGGTTTTGCTAAGTGAAGAAAGAAAAGTTGTGTTATCACATCATAAAACTTTTGAGCATGTTGAGAAAATGCGAAACGCTGTAAATAAATCAATTGAGTTATTAAAAAATGATTGATTACACGTGCTTTGAGCTTGAGATTAAAGATCATATTGCTCACCTATCTATGTCTAGGCCTGACGCATTTAATGCAATGACTAGAATTTTTTGGAAAGAGCTGCCAGAAATTATTCGAGATATTGATAAAAATTCTAAGGCAAGAGTAATTGTTCTGTCTGGCCAAGGTAAACATTTTAGTGCGGGCATGGATTTAGCAAATTTCATGCAGTCTGATGAAAGTGGTGAAAAAAAAGATCCAGCTAGAGTAAGAGAAACTTTTTATCATGAAGTGCTAGAACTTCAAGATACCTTCTCAGCACTAGAAGAATGCAGGATGCCAACTATAGCTGCCATACAAGGAGCTTGTGTAGGTGGGGCGATAGATATGGCTGCGGCATGTGATATGAGATATTGCTCCAGTGATGCATTTTTTAAAATAGCTGAAGTGGATATTGGCTTGGCCGCAGATGTTGGCACTCTTCAAAGGCTACCTACTTTAATGCCTCTGGCTTCAGTAAGAGAGCTCTCGTACACCGGAAGGAAGTTTGATGCTGCCGAGGCAAAGGTGCTTGGTTTGGTAAATGAGGTGTTTGATACAAGAGATAATTTGAATGAAGAGGTTATTAAAATTGCGCAAACTATAGCTAGTAAATCGCCTCTTGTTACAAGAGTTATCAAGAAGCAGATCAATTATGCGAGAGATCATTCAGTTAAAGAATCATTAGACTATCATGCTGCTTGGAACTCCAGCCTGATAAGCAGAAAGGATATGGAAGAGGCCATGAAGTCATACGCCTCTAAGTCTGAAGGTAGCTTTGATGATCTTGAGCCAAAAAAATCATTTTGGGAAAAAGACGAACGCCTAGTTTAATCTCTTAAGAAGACTGGCTCATTAACTGATGATTCTTTTGAGGAATAGTAATATCCATCAACATTGAATTCAGAAAGTCTTTCGAAATCTTTTATATTATTTTCTATAATCCATCGCGCCATTAGGCCTCTTGCTCTTTTCGCATAGAAGCTAATAATTTTGTACTTACCATTTTTAAAATCTTTAAATGCTGGAGAAACAACATTTAAATATTCTGGCATTTTTCCAATTACTGAAAAATATTCTTTAGATGCCAAATTAATAACTAGGTCTGATTTTTGCTCGTCTAGCTCATTAATAATATTTTTCTGGATTGCATTGCCCCAAAACTCATATAAATTTTTTCCCTTATCTGTTACTAACTTCGTTCCCATCTCAAGCCTGTAAGGTTTAATAAGATCCATGGGTTTCAAAATTCCATATAGCCCTGAAAGGATTCTTAGATGCTTTTGTGAAAATTTGAGCTGCTTAGTATTAAATGTATCTGCAGAAAGTCCTTGGTAAACATCGCCTTTAAAAACTAAAACGGAGGGCTTTGCATCATCTGACAAGATTTTTGAAGCCTTCCATGACTGATAGCGATCAAAATTAAGAGATGCTAACTTATCACTTAGTCCCATAAGGCTTGCGATATCTTTTGGTTCCTTTTGCCTTAAAATTTTAATAAGTTTTGACGATTGGTTTAAAAACTGAGGTGCAGTATGATTAGATTTTGAGTCAATCGAATAATCGAGGGTTTTTGCAGGGGATAGAAGTATTAACATAAGTAAATATTCTAACTAAATAAACAAAAGACATCTAATGAAAACTATAGAAAAGTTTACAAATTTTATTGGTGAAAAGGTCTCCTATTTGATTCCTGTTATGACGGCCATGATGGTGGTAGTAATAATTAGTAGGTATTTTTTTGGAATTGGTAGGACTGGCATGCAGGAATTAGTTATGTATTTCCATGCAATGGTCTTTTTGGGCTGTGCTGGTTTTGTGTTCAATAAAGATGATCATGTGCGAGTTGATATTTACTACAGAGATTCCTCTAAGAAATATAAAAATTTTATTAATTTGATTTGCGGAGTGATCTTTTTATCGCCTGTTGTGATTTTTATTGCTTTTTATTCCTTTAATTTGATTGTTATGGCGTGGAGTATAAAAGAAATATCTACAGAAGCAGGAGGATTGCCATTCGTGTATATTCAGAAATCATTAATCTTACTTTTCCCACTGACTCTCGCACTTGCCTTTTGTAACTTTATTTTGAAAAAGCCATGGAAATAATTCCTTTAATTTTAATTATTTTAATATGCGCAACCTTACTGCTAGGGTACCCAGTAGCATTTACACTATCTGGTGTTTCAATATTGTTTGCTTTAGCTTGTATTCCTTTTGGGATTTTTGATGCCTCAATATTCAAAAGCATACCTATAAGAATTTTTGGGATTATGAATAATGTGACCTTGCTTGCTGTCCCCTTATTTATCTATATGGGAACAATATTAGAAAGATCAGGAATTGCAGCCCAAATGTTAAAAAATATGGCTGCGGCATTTAAAAATGTAAGGGGTGGGCTGAGTATATCTATAATTTTTGTTGGAGCGCTTTTGGCTGCAAGTACTGGCATAGTTGGTGCTACTGTTGTCACCATGGGCCTAATGTCTCTTCCTATTATGATGCAACAAGGCTACAGAAAAGATTTTGCATCTGGTCTAGTGGCCTCAACGGGAACGCTTGGACAAATAATACCTCCCTCCATTGCGCTGGTCTTGCTTGGGGATGTCATGTCGAATGCATACCAAAGAGCCCAAAATGACATGGGGATCTTCTCTCAAAAAACAGTAACTGTGGGAGATCTATTTATAGGAGCAATTATTCCTGGAGCAATGATTTGCTTAGGATACTTGCTATATACAATCTATAAAAATTTTGAAAATAAAAATATTATTTCTGATAAAAACACCCTTTCTATTTCAAGGGTAGAGATGATGAAAACATTAGGGCTTCCCCTCAGCCTTATATTTATTGTGCTGGGCTCGATAATTGCAGGCATAGCAACTCCAACTGAGGCCTCCGCACTAGGTGCCATGGGAGCGCTTATTATTTCCGCAATTAATGGAAAAATAAATGCTGATTTTATTAGGGAGACCAGCCAGAAGACGGCAATAGTCTCATCTATGATATTTGCAATACTGATTGGTGCATCTATCTTCTCTTTAATATTTAGAGGAATTGGGGGGGATGAATTTATAGATCTGATCTTTAGATCACTTCCTGGAGGACCATATACTGCTTTGATCTTTGTGCTAGCTTTGGTTTTTTTATTAGGCTTTATCTTAGACTTTATTGAGATCTGCTATGTCATTGTTCCGCTGGTTGCGCCACCATTATTAATCATGGGCTTTGACCCTGTTTGGTTAGCGATCTTGTTGGCCATTAATCTTCAGACGTCTTTTTTAACACCGCCCTTTGGATTTTCTCTTTTCTACTTAAGAGGGGTTGCTGACGAGAGTATTAAAACTTCAGAAATATACAAAGGAGTTATCCCATTTATATTTATTCAACTTTTAGTATTAGTTCTTGTTCTAATATTTCCTTGGGTTCTGCTTTAGGATTCTAAAAGAGGGTTTTTACCCCAGTCATTCTCATCTTCTTTTGCAGGCAACATACACCAAATTAAAACAACAAAAATTCCAATAACTGTTATATAGGAAAGCTGCCACCAACCAGAATAACCATAGTCCTGAAGGCGCCTAGAGGTCACTGAAATAGAGGGTATTGCAAGTAATAGATTTAGAATTGAAGAAAGAGGTCCTGTTGCATTAGGGTTTTCAATAGATATTAGCCCTGTTGTAAGTTCAATGCCTCCAATAATTGCTCCGAGAATAGCTGAGGCAAGCACAAAATACCAAAACTCACTTCTGGATGCTCTGCCACTAAAATTTTTCCAGTTCTTAAGGACAGAAACTACAGATTCTTTCATATTCATTTTACGACTCCCAATTTAATTTGATATAAAGTACCATGAAGTGTGTTTAATTTATACAGGTTTTAAACACATGTATTATAACTACAGACCGGCATTATTTTTTTCTAAGGCTCTTTCTGCTCTATAACTTGAGCGAACCATTGGGCCAGACATAACCTCAAGAAACCCTTTTTTAAGACCAACCTCTCTATATTTTTCAAACTCTTCAGGGGTTACCCATCTTTCAATAGGATGGTGGTTTAGTGTAGGTCTAAGATACTGTCCAATTGTTAAGATATCTACATTATGCTTTATCAAATCATCCATTGTTTCCTCAATCTCTGAATCTGTTTCGCCCAGACCAACAATAATGCTAGTTTTTGTTAAAACATCTGGGTTTATTTTCTTAGATTCTGACAAGACATCTAGAGTTTGCTGATAACCTGCTCTAATATCTCTAACTTGATGAGTTAATCTTTCAACAGTTTCAATATTTTGAGCAAAAACTTCAAGCCCGCAGTTAACCAATGTATCAATTGAAGATTTTAGTCCTTTAAAATCAGGAGTAAGTGCCTCTACTGCAGTTTTAGGGTTTAGTTCTTTTATTAGCTTTACAGTATTTGCAAAATGTTGCGCTCCCCCGTCAGGAAGATCATCTCTATTAACTGATGTTAAAACGACATATTTTAAACCCATTGTTTGAACTGCTTTTGCTGTATTCATTGGCTCATCATGATCAAGCCAGCCCTTCGGGTTGCCTGTATCAACTGAGCAGAACTTACAAGCTCTAGTGCAAACTGAGCCCATCAACATAAACGTAGCAGTGCCGGCTGACCAGCATTCACTTATATTTGGACAATGAGCTTCTTCGCATACTGTATTTAATCTTTTTTCGCTTACCTGATTTTTGACTTTATGAAAATTTGGATTAAATTCGGCCTTAACTCTCAGCCAGGATGGTTTTTTTAAGTTTGGAATATGTGAGAACTCATTCATTTTCTGGCCATTTTTTACGGCCTTAATACCATCTCGATTAACTATCTTTTTTGTAGGGATAATTTCCATGGCTAGAATATATTCTCTAATTTTTTTATTGCAAGTTTTTCAACGTCTTTTATTGTGATGTTTTTATTAAAATCTTTTATTTGTGTTACCTGAAGGCCTTCATAGCCACAAGGATTGATAAAAGAAAATGGTTCTAAATCCATATCAGTATTGATGCTGATGCCATGATAGGTTTTACCTCTTGATATCCTTAATCCTATTGAAGCTATCTTTTTGCTCTCAACATACACGCCAGGCGCTCCATCTATAAGATTCGAGCTGATGCCATACTCTAAGAGAATTGATTGAACAAAGCTTTGGAGTTTAGCTACCAAGGTTTTTGGGCCAAAATTCAATTCTTTAAAATCTAATAAAAAATATATTACCAACTGACCAGGACCGTGATAAGTAACCTCTCCCCCTCTATCAGATTGAAAAACTGGGATATCTTTGGGGTCGATAATATGTTCTTTCTT
Organism: uncultured Gammaproteobacteria bacterium; assembly: GCA_964523375.1. Taxonomy (GTDB): domain Bacteria; phylum Pseudomonadota; class Gammaproteobacteria; order Magnimaribacterales; family D2472; genus CAJQGY01. The sequence continues at coordinate 85,874 of CAZFYG010000004.1, forward strand.
AGCTGCAGTTCCTAGCGTAAAAATTTTAGGGTGCTCTAACAGCCATATCTCATTGGTGAGATTTTCTTTAGCCAGCCTATTTTTCATATCATTAAAGGTTGTTTTGTAATCCACAACACCTAATGATTTAAAAATAATGCTAGCCACTAATTGTTTCTAGCCTCAACAAAAGCATCTTCTGAAACTTTGTGATATTCGGATACTTCGATTTTAAAGCTGAGGTAAGACTCATAAACCTTTTTAACCATCTCATCGCTTGCAGCATTTTCTTCCAAAATGTCATTTGCAATGATTTTAAATTCAGCGATAACATCATCAGGAAGCTTTCTTAACTCAACACCATGAATATCTACCAGCTCTCGAAGAGCCTTATTGTTTCTAGCAGTATATTCGTCAAGAATATCTTGATTTACTGCTTTTGAGGCTGTTTCTATAATTACTTGTAAATGTTTTGGAAGGCTTTCCCATTCATCCTTATTAATTAAAAGCTCTAACATTGATCCGGGCTCATGCCATCCAGGATAATAATAATATTTTGCAGCCTGATGAAACCCAAAAGTAAGATCATTGTATGGTCCGACCCACTCGGTTGCATCAATGACACCTGTCTGAAGTGCTGTAAAAAGTTCTCCTCCAGGAAGTGTTACTGGGATGCCTCCCGCTCTTTTTAAAACCTCTCCTCCTATTCCGGGAATACGCATTTTTAATCCTTTAATGTCATCAAGAGAGTTAATCTCTTTATTAAACCATCCAAACATTTGAGTTCCGGTATTTCCAGCAGGGATCGGATAGATATTAAAAGGCTCATATACTTCTCGCCAAAGCTCAAGACCGCCACCTCTATTAGTCCAGGCATTAATCTCGTCAGCTGTTAGCCCAAAAGGCACTCCTGTAAAAAATTGAGCAGCTGGGGCCTTTCCTTTCCAAAAATAGCCGCCGCTATGCCCCATCTGATGAGATCCACTTGATACTGCGTCAAAAACTCCAAATGCTGGAACTTGCTCACCTGCTCCATAAACTGTAATTTTCATCTGGCCATTGCTCATCTCTTCAACAAGCTTTGCAATTCTTTCTGGCGCCATGCCAAGACCAGGATAGTTTTTAGGCCATGCTGTAACAAGCCTCCAGTTATAAGTCTTTTGCTGTTCTAGCTCAGGACTGGTCTCAGAAGAGCCGCTCCCAGAGCAGGACATTATAAGAATTAATGCGATTATGTTTATAGAGTATTTTTTCATTATATTTTTTCTAGTTTTGCGTAAGCCATAACAAGCCATTTTGTTCCGGCTCTATGGAAATTAATTTGAACTCTTGCTGCTTCTCCTGAGCCTTCATAATTGAGAACAATGCCCTCTCCGAATGTTTTATGAAGTACTTTTTGTCCAAGAGCAATTCCAATTTCTTCCTCAAATTCTAGTTTTGTTTCTTTAAAGCTTTTTCTATTATACGGGATTGTTGTTTGTGCTCTTGGTCTAATCTCGTTTATAAGCTCTTTTGGTATTTCTCTGATAAATCTAGATGGTGGATTAAATGTATCTGATCCATGGAGCCTTCTTGATTCAGCATATGAAATATAAAGTTTTTGCATTGCTCTTGTGATCCCGACGTAGCATAGCCTTCTCTCTTCTTCTAGCTGAGATGTACTTTCCATTGATCGGCCATGAGGAAATAAACTCTCTTCAAGACCTGTCATCAGAACCAATTTAAACTCAAGCCCTTTTGCAGAGTGAAGTGTCATGAGTTGCGCTGCATCATCAGATTCTGAAGCCTGTCTATCTCCTGAATCAAGAGAAATGATATCTAAATACTGCTCTGCGATCTCTATATTAGTTTTATCTTCTGTGATGCTCTGTTCAAAGTTTTTTGTAGCTGTAACTAATTCTTCTAAGTTCTCTACTCTGGTTTTTCCTTTTTCACCAGGCTCCTTTGCGTGGTAGGCCATCAGTCCAGATGTTTTAATAATTTCTTCCATCAAGTCTGAGAGCAAATTCTCTTCTATAAACTCTTTGCATCTTGAAATAAATTCTAAATATGATCTGAGGCCTGAGCCACCTCTTCCTGAAATGGTCCCTTCATCTATGAGTTTGGCAGATGCTTTAATATATGAAATATTAAATTGTTTTGCAGTACCTCTTATCTTTGCTAGCGTCTTCTCTCCAACGCCTCTAGTAGGATTAGATATCGATCTCTCAAAAGCGGGGTTATCAGAGTGGTTAAATATAATTTTTAGATATGCAATAGCATTTTTAATCTCCATCCTTTCATAAAAACGAAGCCCGCCATAAATTCTATAAGGAATGCTTGCTCTTAGAAGAGCCTCTTCTACCGCTCTGGATTGAGCATTGGATCTATATAAAACAGCAGCGTCAGAATAGAGTTCGCCCGATGACATCCAGTCTTTAAGAATGTCTGCAACAAATCTTGCCTCGTCTTGTTCGTTATATGCTTGATATAAAACTATAGGCTCGCCCTCTAATTGTTCTGTCCAAAGATTTTTTCCAAGACGTTCAGTATTGTTCTCAATCAATGCATTTGCTGCTCCTAGAATAATATTTGTTGATCTATAGTTCTGCTCAAGCCTAATAATTTCTGTGTCTTCAAACGTCTTTGTAAATGAATCAACATTCTCAACCTTGGCACCTCTCCACCCATATATAGACTGATCATCATCTCCAACAGCAGTAATAGAAGTGTTGGCAGAGGCAATTTCTAATAGCCACTGATACTGAATAGTATTAGTGTCTTGAAACTCGTCAACAAGAATTGATTGGAATCTTGTATGAAAAAACTCCCTGACACGCTCATTGTTTTTAACAACCTCATATGCTCTCAATAATAATTCTCCAAAATCTACTAAATTATCTCTGGTGCATAGTTCTTGATATTCTTTATATATTTTATTAATTGTTTCCTTGGTGTAGTCTCCTTTGTCATCCACATTATTGTGTCGCAAGCCATCGTCTTTCCATGAATTAATTTGCCATTGTGTTTGCCTTGATGGCCAGGTTGCCTCATCAAGACCAGATTCTTTGGCTATTCTTTTAATAATCCTTAATTGATCGTCAGAATCTAATATAGTAAAGCCGCTTGAAAGATTTGCTTCTGCATGGAAACGCTTTAAAAGTTTGTGAGCTAAGCCATGAAAAGTTCCAACCCAAGCATCAAACATTGGAGCCTGTAGAAGCTCCTCTATTCTTGATCTCATTTCTGCTGCTGCTTTATTTGTAAAAGTTACTGCCATAATAGAGGCTGGGTTCCTTTTCAAAGCTTCCACTTCCCATGCCATTTTATGAACAAGAACTCTAGTTTTGCCAGATCCTGCTCCAGCAAGAACCATCAGGTGTTTTTTCTCAGACGTGACAGCACTTCTTTGCTGATCATTTAAATTATCTAATATGTGAGATACATCCATTTGGGGTTCATTTTTTTGTCTAAGAGGGATATTCTAACCTTTATGCCAACAAAATTATTAAGACAAATTAAAAATAGCTTGCCTGAATTACGAAAATCAGAAAAAAAAGTAGGTGAGTTTATTTTAGAGAACCCAAAATCAATTATTAGCATGAAAACAGCTAAAGCTTCAGAAAAAATTGGTATCAGCGAGCCAACATTAATAAGATTCTGTAAGGCTCAAGGCTTTAGTGGTTATCAAGACTTTAAAATCAATCTCTCCCAGCAACTAGCTGCTGATGATTACTTTGTAATGCATGAAATTGATGAAAATGATTCAATTCATGAATTGTGTGAAAAAGTTTTTGATACAACTATCAGTGAAATTTTAAATGTAAGATCGCAAATAGATCAAAATATTTTAGAAGAAGCTATTGAAGCTCTTGCAAACGCAAGGAGGGTTGAATTCTATGCTTTTGGTGGATCAGCGCCTGTTGCAATGGATGCGCAACATAAATTTTTTAGATTAAAAATTCCATCCTCATTCATTTCAGACCCGCACATACAATTTATGTCAGCTAATTCTCTTGGCAAAAAAGACGTTGTAGTTGCCATATCTCAGTCGGGAACCACATCAGCGCTAGTTGATAGTGTAAATATTGTAAGAAAATCAGGTGTAAAGGTAATAGGTATAATGCCAGCGGGAACGCCTCTTGCAAATATATGCGACTACCCTTTGACTATAAATGTTGGGGATAATAATCGACTATCAAAACCGAATACATCTAGAATAGCCTATACCGCTGTTATTGATGTTATGACTATGGGTGTGGCTCAGCTTAAGCCTGAAGCACAAGAGCATCTTTACAATATTGCAGATAGCCAGAGATCTTTAAGAGTAAAATAACTCAAATATTAGCAAGCATTTTTTCTGTGCTATGCCATAATTTCTTTGCTTCATCAGAATCTACAGCCCAGTCTCTTACTCCAAAATACCTCTCTTCTGGACTTCCTCCTGCAAGATTTGCTACATCACAGTTTTCACAATAAAGACCTCCTTTGTTGTCTAGCTGACGGCTCGTTGCTGCCCAAAGAGAAGTGCTAGCACCTTGCGTAGGTGATTTAAAACCAGCTTTTGCTAGATCAGACAGGGACCCATCTGCATTAAGCCAACCCATCGCAACCATCTCTTCTTGCTGAAGATGTCTTTGAAGTGGAGTGAAAATACCACCGGGGTGAACTGCAAACGACCTTATATTTTTCTCTTTAAACCTTTTATCTAATTCAATAGAAAATAAGCTAGTGGCTGTCTTTGACTGTCCATAAGAAACCCATTTGTCATATGAATTCATGAAATGAATATCATCCCAACACATTCCGGAAAACTTATGAGCTGTTGAGGAAAGATTTATAACCCTGGCTCCGTTTGACTGGTCCATGAAGTCTATTAGCTCATGCGTGAGAACAAAATGTCCAATATGATTAACGGCAAACTGTAAATCCCAACCGTTTGATGTTTTAGATTCTGGACAAGCCATTATTCCCGCATTATTAATAAGAATATTTAGAGAAAGATTATTTTTAACAAGGTTTGTAAAACGCTTTATAGACTCTAAGTCTGATAGATCCATTTCAAATACATGATCTTTTGAGATAATTCCATCTAGGGCCAGTATTGCTTCCTCAGGCCTTCTTGCAGGTATTATAACGCTTGCTCCTGCTTCAGAAAGAGCCCTTGTTGTTTCTATGCCAATACCTGAATATCCCCCGGTAACAATAGCCGTCTTTCCACTAAGATTGATGCCATCTAGTATTTCAGATGGCTCTGATTTTGCACCAAATCCTGAGTTTAAATTCTTCTGATCATTTGAAATCATTTTCTTATATCTCCCTCTATAATATAGTTATAGTAAAACACAATAGGAGATAAAGGTGACACAGGAAGTAAAAGATTTTTTTTCAACCTACAGCGATTTTGTTGCAAAGGTAACAAGCGAACCAAGCATGGACTTAGATGCTTTAAAAAGAAGCTTTGATGATATTGAAAATAATTCTAATATTAAAACAGCAAGACTTCTTACTGCTGCATTAGGCTTAGGAAGTGAGACTGGGGAATTTGTTGAAATAGTAAAAAAAATGATTCTGCAGGGCAAGCCACCCTCTGATGAGAATATCTTTCATATGAAACGAGAGTTAGGAGATATTATGTGGTACTGGAC
>CAZFYG010000005.1:0-81896 GCA_964523375.1 uncultured Gammaproteobacteria bacterium
AGCTTTCTCAAAAACTCGATATGCCAGAAGATAAGATAAGAAAGGTTTTAAAAATCGCAAAAGAACCAATCTCGACTGAAACACCTATTGGTGATGATGAGGATTCAAGTCTAGGTGATTTTATTGAAGATACTGTAATTGAGTCACCGCTGCAAAATGCTACAGAAGGCAGCCTGCATTTAGCAACAGATGATGTTCTTGGCTCATTAACAGCAAGAGAAGCAAAGGTTTTAAGAATGAGGTTTGGTATAGGAATGAATACCGACCATACATTAGAAGAGGTTGGTAAGCAGTTTGATGTTACAAGAGAAAGGATTAGGCAAATTGAGGCCAAGGCCTTAAGAAAACTAAGACACCCTAGCAGATCCAGTCATTTAAAAAGTTTCTTAGACGAGTAATAAGGCCTACTTCCAGTTTCCTTTTCTGCCCCCAAGATCCCAATGGATTCTGCTCCACATTAACTCGATCCGGCGATCAATGTATCTGTTAGCAAAAAATTTACTATACTGAGGTAAGGGCAGGAATGACGAGCAACCCAGTCCATCAATAATCTTTAAGTTTAGGAAGCCCCCATTTTTTTTCAAAACGATATTGTGCGGGATGATATTTTTAGTTAAAACACGATGTTTTCTTAGCCAAGTTTCAAATATAGAAATAGCAACTTTTATTTCTTCTGTGAGCCCTTCTCTGAAAAGATAGCTTTCCAATGTTTCAGCTATTTCATTGTCATTCTTAATTAACTCTGTTTCAGATGCTTGGCCTAAATTTGTATCAATCATGCCATGCCATTTAGCTAAATGTTCCCATATAGTTGAATCTAATGGAGATGATATAGCGCTTTGTTTATAAGCAGATTCCTCTCTCAAATTATCATCAAAACTTTTTGTAGATCTTAGCCTTTTATACCAGGCCTTATTCTTTCTTATGTTTTCTAAAATACCGCTTTTAGTAACTTTTATACAGACATTAGGATTTGTAGGGTGCTCATAGCAATCTCTGTTGCCTCCGGAGGCAAAAGGCGACGAGTTACTAAGATCTATCATAATAATATTCTAACAAGTAAGTAAGAAGATAAAAATACTCACTAAGCTTCCTTAAATTAATTATTCTTATATAATGATTCGCTCTTTACTAGATATACTTTATCTATAAGGGCCTGTAGCTCAGTTGGTTAGAGCAGTGGACTCATAATCCATTGGTCGTAGGTTCGAGTCCTACCGGGCCCACCATTTATTAAGTTTTTGAAGCTATCCTAGCTTATAAAAATTTCATGTTATAAAATGCGCGCCTTAAATAATTATTATCAAAAATAATCATGCCATCTTCTAAAAGACCGTTTATTCATCCTGAGGGATGGAGATTTGCAATTACTTTCTTTGTTATCTCAATCCTTCTGGGATTTGTATCTATAGCAATCTCAATTATCGGGTATTTATTAACTATTTTTACTTTATGGTTCTTTCGCGATCCAGAAAGAAATACTCCATACGATTCTAATTTAATTATTAGTTCTGCAGATGGAAAGGTATGTCTAATTGACGAAGCTTACCCACCTAAAGAAGTCTCAATGAGCCAAGAGAAAATGAAGCGCATATGTGTCTTCATGAATGTTTTCAATGTTCATATTAACCGCAGCCCAGTTTCCGGTTCTATAAAAGATATTGTTTATAAAGAAGGGCAATTTTTAAATGCTAGTCTTGATAAAGCTAGTGAGAAAAACGAGAGAAGCAGCCTTGTTATAAGTTCTAAAAATGGGTCTGAAATTGTAGTCGTTCAAATAGCCGGCTTAATTGCTAGAAGAATTTTAGGATTTGTATCTTCTAACGATAATCTTGTTCAAGGAGAGAGATTTGGATTGATTAGATTTGGCTCTAGAGTTGATATATATATGCCAATGGATGCGGTCACAAAATGCTCAATTGGAGATAAGGTTGTTGCTGGTGAATCTGTTTTAGCAACATTTAAGTAATATAGATGAAAAAAATAGATTTTAAAGTATTGTTGCCCAATGTCATTACTTTGTCTGGCCTAAGTTTTGGTTTGAGCTCCATTAGATTTGCCATTGAAGAGGACTTTAACTTAGCAATTTTATGTATTTTAATTGCAGGAGTGTGTGATGTATTGGATGGAATGCTTGCTAGACATCTTAAAAGCGAGTCTGATTTAGGTGCACAACTTGATTCTCTCTCAGATTTTCTAAGTTTTGGTATTGCACCAGGAATTCTTGTCTATATGTCAATCTTCAACATGGAAAGCAGCATTGGGACCTTTGCTTGTTTAGTATTTATTATTTTTTCATGCTTAAGGCTAGCTCTATATAACGTAAGGCTAGAGTTATCCAAATCTTCTGAAGAAGAGCCAGAAAGTTTTTTTACCGGCATCCCTACGCCAGTTGGAGCCGTCTTAATCTTGTTGCCTTTAACTCATTCATTCATGGGTTTCGATTGGGCTTATGAAAATCTAAACTTTGTAGCAGCTTATATCATTTTAATCAGTGGCTTATTAACAAGCAGAATTCCAACTTTTTCAATTAAGAGAAAAAAAATGTATATCAAATCAAGGCTTGTATTCCTTATTCTATTTTCATTAATAGCATTGAGTATTATTAATTTCTTGTGGTTATCTATTAATATTTTAGCTTTAATTTATTTATTAACCATTCCATTCTCAGTTCTTGCATGGAATAGAGCTTCTAATAGATAGGTTAGATTTTTCAAACTAGTCCCTCACATATTTTATAAAATCTTTCATTTAAGATAATATAAACCATGGATTACATCACCTATGCTGTTCCTTTTTTCTTACTTGCTCTTTTAGTAGAGCTGGCTTATGGGATTGCAATAAAAAAGAATACTTATAGATTGAACGATGCTATTGGTAATTTATTCATGGGCACCATTCGTACTGCAAATAAGCTAATAATTATTGGTGCTGCAGGCTATGTTTTTTATTTAGCAGAGACAAAATTTGCTTTATGGCGTCTGGATGCAGAATCTCCAATAACATGGGTATTTGCTTTCGTTATTTATGACTTTTTTTACTATTGGTTCCATAGAATAAGCCATGAGAGACAAATATTCTGGGCATCTCATGTCGCTCACCATCAGAGCGAAGATTACAATTTAAGTACAGCCTTAAGGCAAACTGGAACAGGCGCATTTGTTAGCTGGGTTTTTTATATCCCAATGTTTTTAATTGGAATTCCTTCATATGTTTTTATAAGCGTAGCTTCATTGAACCTTATATATCAATTTTGGGTTCACAGTGAGCACATACCTAAACTAGGATGGTATGAAAATTATTTTGTCACTGCATCAAATCATAGGGTTCACCATGCTCAGAATGACCAATATATAGATAAAAACTATGGCGGTGTTTTTATCATATGGGACAGAATGTTTGGAACACACAAAATAGAAGATGAAAATGAGCCATGTATATATGGAATTAGAGGCACATTAAATACATTCAATCCCGTTTGGGCCAATCTACACATTTATGTAAAGATAATTAAAGAAATGTTCTTATCAAGAAAATGGAAAGATAAGTTATATGCTCCCTTTGCTAGAACAGGCTGGATCCCTAAAAGCTTTCCTGCTCAAGTTAACAAAGACGAATTTAATCCACAAGCTTTTAGAAAATACGATCCTGACATCAAAAAAGAATATAAGCTCTATGCTTTATTCCAGTATTTATTTATTACTTACATATTCTTAGCTTTTATTCAAAGCGACTACCTTAATTACTTTGAGCTATGGATAACGATAACTATGATGACTTTCACTATGTATTGCACAGCAATGTGTCTTGATGGCAAGAACGGTTTAAAGGTAGAAGTAGTTAGGTTAACCTTATGCCTTATTATTGCATCTTATGCATATGTTGATGCATCGCTTTCACTTATTGCAGTTAGTGTTTTTATATATTCGTTAGCAAACTTACTATTTATTATTTATCTAAATAGACCCCAAGAAATTTTCTCGAGTAATTAAGCTAGATCAACTTCGCAAGATATTTGAATTTACTTTAAACACTATGGCAAAATACATATGAATTTTTTAAACATATTAACAACATGACTAAATGGAAATTTCTTTTTTTACTTCTCTTATCCTTGGTTTTACCAGTAATCTTTATTCGCATATTCATAGGGTATTAAATATTTATGAATAAATTTTTACTATCACTGTATTTTTTTATATTGATGGGATGCCAGCAGTCCGAGAGCACTAAAAATATAGAGCCTCCTTTTGAGAACATGGAAGATTGTGTTACATATGTTAATCAAGCAGATCTAAAAAAAGGTTATCCAAAAAGAAAGCTAGAATCGGCTATTCATTATTGTAAAAATAACTCCGCTCTGATGAGCTCAGAAAATAAAAAAAAGGAAATAAAATGATTAATGCATCTAAATCAATTGAAGCTTGTGCAGCATATTATGGTGATGAGTCTGAGGCTATGAAAGATTATTTAATTGCTGGTGAAAAAAAAGCATTATCGTTAAATAATCGTGGCCCTATAGCTTTTGAAGAAGACGGAAGCCTTTCACAATCAATTAGAGATGCCTATTCTAAATATGGTTTCTATATATTTGAAGGCGCATTGAATCAAGATGAATTAGAGGATATTAAGGTCGATTTGGAAGATTTACGATTAAAATTTCCTACTGGACCAGAAAGCACTGTTAACTCTAAAGGTGAGCCTGCTATGAATGCAGAATCGAAATCTTTAACCCTATTATGGTCAAAGCCATTGGGAGATCCTCTTGGAGGAACTGAGCTTGCAAATGGAAGACATCAAATAAAGATGTTTGAGCCTGAAGCTCAAGGAGACGCTCCCATAGCAGTTCCTTTGATTTTGCTTGGGTCTTTGCAGTTTTCAGATGCTTGCTTAAGAACTTACGCGCATCCTGATCTTTTAAGAGTAGCTGAATCGATAAATGGTGATGATTTCACACCTTTCAATGAAGCATTATTTATAAAAGAGCCTGGGGTTGGTGCTGCAGTTTCGTGGCATCAAGATGGAGTAACACATTGGGAAAGCAAAAATTTTGATGAAGAGATTCATGGGTTTAATTTTATGGCCCAGGTATATGGAAGCACAGCTGTTAATGGGGTTTGGGTAGTTCCAGGGACTCATAAAGATGGAAAAATTGATATTAAAAAGCTTGTTTCTGAGACTGGAAGTGAGCGACTAGAAGATGCAGTACCAATTGTTTGCAACCCCGGTGATGTTGTAATTTGCAATAGGCAGATTCTCCATGGCTCTTTCCCTAATTGTGGCTTTGAACCTCGCGTTACTGTTAATTTTGGATTCCATAAAAGATCATCTGTTATTGGGACGAAGGGCGGAGGTATACATAGTGAGGCTCAAGTTTTTGATAGTAAAATAATAGAACGCAGAGCTAGGGCTATCGGCTATGCAATAGAAGCTAGAAAACAGAAATATCCTTCAGAAAAATCATACTCCTATGCTCCACTAAAAGAATCAGAAAAATCTTTTGAGTGGAACGAGGCAGCAAGAGAAGATATGCGTGATTATAATTTAGAAGATATAAGTATCTAAAAAAATTAACTACTCTTTAAAATCTGATAGCATATATTTATGCGAATATTTTATTTTTTCATAGCTCTTGCTTTAATTCATCCCATCTTTGCTGATACATCTAAAAAAATATTTATAGCCAAAGATCTTATTACTTTAGATGATCGTTTTCATGATGCCAATGCATTCGTGATAGAGAATGAAAGAATACTTTCCGTTGGCTATTTCAAAGATATCCTTAAGCTATATCCAAATGCTCAGGTTGATGAAACTTTTAAGGATGATGTTATCGTTCCAGGTTTCATTGAGCATCATATTCACCCCTTACTTGCAGCAATAACAATGAATTCATCCATTGTCGCTATTGACGATTGGGCTATTCCAGGTCAGTCTAGCAAAGGCGTTAGAGAGCGAAAGGGTTATTTAGATAGGTTGATTGAGACCGAGAGCTTGAATGGGGATGTCAAAAACCCTTTAATAAGCTGGGGCTTCCATCATTATTTTCATGGAGAGCTAGATCGAGATGATTTAGATTTAATATCCAAAGAAAGACCAATTCTTATTATCCATAGATCTTTCCACGAATTCATACTTAATACTAAAGCGCTTGAATTTTTTAATATAAGCGAAAAAGATATTGCTCATCTTAATGAATACGATAAGAAACTTGCTAATCTTGAAAAAGGGCATTTTTCTGAAAGAGGCTTAATTGCAGTTATGCCAAAAATTATGGCATATCTTGCATCTCCAGAAAGAATAATTAAAGGCCTTCAAACTACTGAGGATTATGTTCAACAGAATGGAATAACTCTAATTGGCAACCCTGGGGCAATGTATGATCCCAAAATTCAAAAGGTTAAAAATTATGTTTTTGGTGACATAGATACTCCATTTAGATCTTTTTATATTCCTAGCGCGCTATATATGCTTGAAAATATGGAGATAGAAGACCTCTTGCATGAGACGAAAAAGCAATTATCTTGGGGTGCTGGCAAGGTTCAATTTTTACCAAAACATATAAAACTATTTTCTGATGGAGCCATGTATTCACAAAATATGGTCTTAAGAGATGGTTACCTAGACGGACATCAGGGCGTATGGCTAATGGAAAGAGATGTTTTTAAAAAAACATTTCAGCTCTTTTGGGATGCTGGCTATCAAATTCATGTTCATCAAAATGGCGATGAAGGGTTGGATCGAATACTTGATGTGCTTGATGATAATATGAAAAGAAATCCTAGAACAGATCATAGAACTACCATTGTTCATTTTGGGTATTCCGCAAAAGATCAAATTGAAAAAATGAAAGCTTTGGGGGTTATGGTGAGTGCAAATCCTTACTATGTTTCTGTTTTGTCAGATCTTTACAGTAGAAAAGGGGTTGGATTTGAGAGGTCTCAACAGATGGTGAGACTGGGAGATGTCGCAGCTGCAAATATACCAATTTCCCTTCATTCTGATATGCCAATGGCACCAGCTTCTCCTCTTGTATTAATGCATTCAGCTGTTAACAGAGTTAATTATTCAGGTAAGGTTGCTGGTCCAAACCAAAGAATATCTGCCTTAATGGCCCTAAAAGGTGTTACTTTACATTCAGCATATACGATGGGGCTTGAGGATGATTATGGAAGTATCAGTCCTGGTAAATATGCTAATTTTACAATTTTATCTCAGAATCCCCTCACCATTGATCCCTTGCTCATAAAGAGCATCAAGATAAAAGGCACTTCAGTTGAAGGCAAACTATTTAAGAACTAGTTTTAAAGATTTATAATATTTATCATGCGTTTCCTTTTAGTTTTTTTATTTTCGTTAACTCTTCATGCTGAGCAATCTAAAGTTTTATGCGAGCTTGATGGGACTTACTCAATTACTTACAAAGATATTAAAAAGACTTACCTATCTGAAGGGATAGAGTTTTTTAAAAACCTTGCCACTCAAACCCAACAATCACTTTTTCTTCTCCAAAGAGCTAAAACAAGTTTTGCTTCCGAGGATTGGGAGAAAGATAAAATGTACGTAGTTCAATATTGGCAAGCAGATATGAATGCTGAAAAGTTTAAATCATTAACTCATACATTTGACCCATCTCCTATATGGCTCAACCCAAATGCATCATGGTCATCTGAGGTTACTGAAACAGGAATTGAGGTATTTCATACAATGCAGCCGGGCGATGAACATCCTTTATTTCCTGAGTATGAGGTTGAGCTATACAGAGTGACTAATTCTTTTAATTGGTTTACTGGTAAAGGAAAGATCCAGGGAGATATTTGGCTAAAGAATAAAAAAGGTTCAAAAAACTCGAGCCCAAAAGTTGAAGTTAGGGCTTCCGGAAAATGCGGCCTACAAGAAAAAAAATTCTAGAACTTTTTAAACTATTGAAGCTATAAAAATAGAGCCCAAAATTATAAGTAAAGGTATGTATTTATCTATTTTTTCCATTTTTATTGATTAATAAAGTCCTATGCCACCATATCTGTGGCTTTACTTGCCCTAATAAAAATTAAACTTCTTTGCTATTTATTTTTTCTAGCTTTTCGAAGTTCTTTATATTTCTTTTCCAATCTGAGTTTTTTTATTTCTCTGACAGCCTTTCTTTTTTTACTGGCAAGTGACGAGTTCGTAGCTCTTTCACCTTTATTAATAAATGCTCCTTAATTAAAGAATTTATATTTACTTAATAATAGTAACAAATATAAATAAAATCTCTACAATATTAATTACATGTTTAAAGAAGAAAAAGCTAATACAAAAACATTTCTAGTTTTCATTGATGTTCATTCCCTTAGAGAAAAACAATTAATTGACGATGCTGAAAGAGAGTTTTTTGATCTTGTTCAGTCTTCTGGAGCAGAAATTATAGGAACTACATCTCATAAACAAAGCAGACCATCAATTAGCCATTTCATTAATAAGGGTAAGCTAGAAGAGTTATACGAGTTAGTACATAAATCAGATATTGGGTTAGTAATTGTTAACCACAAATTATCTGCCTCCCAAGCTAGAAATCTTGAGCTCAAGCTTAAGGTAAGGGTTATTGATAAAACAGAATTAATACTAGATATATTTGCTACAAGAGCCACAACACATATAGGCAAGCTCCAAGTAGAGTTAGCTCAGTTAAACCATCTTTCGACTCGGTTAATAAGAGGGTGGACTCACTTAGAAAGACAAAAAGGGGGTATTGGCCTTAGAGGGCCTGGAGAAACACAGCTTGAAACTGACAGAAGATTAATTGGACATAGGATCAGAACTTTAAAAAGCAGGCTAGTTAAAGCTCATAAACAAAAACAGCTCAATAGTTATGCAAGAAAAAAAAGTAGGAACAGATTAGTTGCCTTAGTTGGCTACACTAATGCAGGAAAAACAACACTTTTTAATAAACTTACAAAAAGCAATCAGTATGCAGCAGATAAATTATTTGCCACACTTGATTCTGTTACAAGAAGAAATGTTGATCCTGAGCTTGGCCCAATTTTATTTTCAGATACAGTGGGTTTTATATCAGATTTACCAACCGAGCTAATAGAGTCATTTAAAGCTACATTAGATGAGCTGCAATCAGCAGATCTACTTTTGCATGTTGCTGATTGTTCTGATCCAGATCACGATCAAAAAATTAGTGAGGTTGATCATATTTTGAATAGCTTGGGCCTTGAAAAAATACCTCAAATAAGAATTAATAATAAGTGCGACCTAGTTGGACTAAGAGATCCTGAAAAAAGAAAATCAAGCAATGAGGTTTGGATTTCTGCAGAAAAAAACTTAGGCATTGAGCATTTAAGAGAAAAAATAAATCTGCAATTATTCAATGGTATATATAAAGGGTGGGTTTCTGTAGAGGCTTCTCTCGGAAAGCTAAGGTCTGAGCTTTATGGTATGGGGTGTATTGTGCAAGAGGAAAATTCTGGGCAAGGAACCACTTATTTGAAAGTTGATATAGGAAGAGATGAGTTGGATAGGCTGCTTATCAACAAAGGTTTTAACATTTGCTCAGATGAGGATATACTTTTATTAAACGAGGCTTAAACCAATGAGTATTAATAACACTTTAGATAAAATTGCTAAACCATTTACGGGCATAGCTCCATGGATACTAAGGCTATCTCTTGGAATTTCATTTTTTCTTCATGGCTATGGAAAATTCCCACTACCGCCTCAAAAAATGGTGGTATGGTTTGAGAGTAAAGGGATTATTTGGCCTGAATTAATTACTAGCCTAGTCGCACTTGGCGAGGTCATAGCAGGGGTCGGCATAATCATAGGCGGTCTTTTGTTCAATCAAATAGGTAACCTCATCACAAGATTGTCTGGAGGAGCAGTTGTTGTAATAATGATAGGCGCTTTCGCTATTGCACACCCAGATTGGTTTATTACAGAGAAGCTCTTTATGAGTGAGCAGATATTCTTATTATCACTTGGTCTATTTTTTGCCATCAAAGGCAACAACTAAAAAAACTAATCTAAAAAACTACTTATCAAAAATAAAAGTCTTTTGGGCTTGCATTTGTAAATGAGAATCATTATCATTTGCATTTACAAGAGTTGGTGAATATATATTCCCCTAAAAGTGATGGAATTTATATATCTTCGTTTTATACAAAATATATTCACCAGCTCCCATTTAAAAACATATAAGGTAGATTATGAAAATTATAAAACAAAATAAATTAGCTATTGGAATCTTATTATTGTTATCAGCTGCTTCAGTTACATCTGAAATTTATGCAGATACACAAGAGGTAGAGACAGTAACCATTATAGGAACTAAAGCAGACGTGAAAGAGCTTCCTGGTTCTGGAACAGTTGTCAGCAATGAAGAGTTGCAGAAAGCAATGGACACAGATATTCATAAGATCTTATCAGCAGTTCCAGGTGTTTATTTTAGAACAGAAGATGGTTATGGACTTAGGCCTAATATCTCAATCAGAGGAACATCAATAGACAGGTCAGCAAAAATTACTCTTATGGAAGATGGCATACTTGTAGCACCTGCTCCATATACATCCTCTTCAGCATATTATTTTCCAACTACAGGAAGAATTAATTCAGTAGAGGTTCTAAAAGGACCATCTTCAATTAGTCAAGGACCAAGTACGATTGGAGGTGCTATAAACATGATCAGTACACCCATAACTGAACTAGCTTCTGGTAAATTAACTCAGGAGTTTGGCCAAAATGGAATGCTAAGAACTCATGCATATTATGGTGGAGTATCTGGTAATTTTGGCGGATTAGTTGAAATTCATGAACATCAAAGTGATGGGTTTGATAGCGTTGCAAATGTTGGCGGCGATACGGGTTTTGATAAATCAGATCTAATGATTAAAGCAAGATATGAAAATGGGGATCATTCTGTAACTTTCAAAATGGTTGATATAGACGAGGTATCCAATCAATCATATGTTGGCTTGTCAGGCCAAAGCTTTAATGCTAATCCAAGGGTAAGGTATGGAATGACTCAGTACGATGAAATGAATAACGATGGTGATCAAAAGTCTCTTACATATTTGGGAGATTTTGAAAAAATTAGAGTTATTGCATCGACATGGAGCAATGATTATCACAGAGACTGGTTTAAAGTAGATAAAGCAAATAATAACTCTGATCATGGTGTTGGAAATGGAATCAATACTGTTATTTCTGCTGCTAATGCTGGTAACGAAAATGCACAGGCTATCTTAGATGGTACATTGGCTGTTCAGGTTAAGCTTAAGCATAACAATAGGTTCTATACCAATGAAGGCTACCAATTTAAAGTTTCAACAGATATAAAAAATCATAATATAACAATTGGCTATAGAGATATGGAAGACTCTGAAAGCAGATACCAGAATTATGAATGTTTTGATCAAAGTGCTAATGGAACTAACTCTGCTTTATATGCTTGTTCTTCTGGGTATACAGGAAGTAATAATAGACTAAGAGTGTCAAAAGCAACTTCTTTTTATATAGAGGACAAAATCACGATAGGAGCACTGGCTCTGACAATTGGTCACAGATCTGAAGATTATGACCAAGTGGAGAATAGGTGGGATGATGGTGTTCCAACAAGGACTATGCTCGCATCAGGGTATCCAAAAACAAAAGATGGCGACCACAGCACAACTGGTTTTGGGGCCACTTATGATATGAGTGAAAATTTACAGCTAGTAGCTGGGTTCCACGAGGGGATGACAGCAATGTTTGGAACAGACCCTGAAAAGGCAGATAACATGGAGCTTGGTTTTAGGTATGCTAAGAATGATTCAAGCCTTGAAGCATTCTATTTTGCTAGTGACTATAAAAACTTAAAAGCTGTTTGTAAAAATTCACAAGGTGGAGACTGTAATGATGGTGATATTTTTGATGGTGGAGCAGTAGACGTTTCTGGAATAGAGATTTCAGGATCTCATATATTCAATGGATCAGAGGGAATGCTATATCCAATTGGGCTAACATTCACCTCTACAGATGCAACATTTAAAAATAGCTTTGATGATGATGGAGAATATTGGGGTGTAGTTGCTGCGGGTGATGATGTCCCTTATGTTCCAAGCTCTTCTCTTGCTTTAGTTGTTGGGTTTATTAATTCAAATGGGTTGAGTGGAAATATAAGGCTTGTAGAGAATGGAAGCGCTTGCTCAACAGCATCTTGTGGCGTGAATCAAAATATTGAAGCCCACTCATTTATAGATTTAAATTTAAGAAAGCCTTTGAATGATAAAACAGATGTATATTTCGTAATGGAAAATATTCTTGATCATGAAGATATTGTCGCCAGAGCTCCAAAAGATGGCGCAAGATCACAAAAACCAAGAACACTTAAAGTTGGGTTTACTTATAAGCTTTAATCTTGTGGGAGAGATAGCCTAATTAAGTTTAGGTGTTAAAAAAGGATGGCTTAGCCATCCTTTTTTTTAAATTAAATAGTACAATTATATTTCTCATGAAATGTTGATTGAGATATTAGGAGAAAAATATATGTTAACAGTAGGTGATAAATTCCCAGCTTTTAAGCTTCAGGGAGTTAATAGTGATAACGAGCTGGTAGAGGTTTCTGTAGAAGAGAATTACGAGCCATTAAAAAAAGATTGGAGCGTAATTTACTTTTACCCAAAAGACTTTACATTCATTTGCCCAACAGAAATTGCTGCAATGGACAAACTTGTTGATGAAGCAACAGTTATTGGAATAAGTGGCGACAACGAATTTTGTAAGCTTGCATGGAAGAACGATAATAGTTTAATTGGTGGTATAAAACACTCATTAGCTGCAGATACAGGCCTTGGCTTATCTAACGAGCTAGGTGTTGTTAATGTTGAAGCGGGTGTTTGTTATAGAGCAACTTTTATTATCGATGATCAAAGAATAATTCAGCATGTTTCAGTAAATGCTTTGGACACTGGAAGAAATGCAGATGAGGTTCTTAGGACACTTAAAGCATTAAAAGCTGGAGGCCTTACTGGCTGCTCATGGGCGGAAGGCGATGACTTTGTAGCTTAAGTTATTATTTATTAAAAAAAAGGATGGCCTAGCCATCCTTTTTTTATTTATAGAAATATGAGTAGATATATTTTATTTTTAAAGTACAATTATCAGTTCAAAATGGGGCTATAGCTCAGCTGGGAGAGCACCTGCTTTGCAAGCAGGGGGTCCGCGGTTCGATCCCGCGTAGCTCCACCATTTTATCTAATTGTTAAATACAACAGTCTTAGACCCATTAATAATAACCCTTTTTTCTGCATGCCATCTAACCGCTCTAGATAAAACGCTAGATTCAATATCATTACCTTTTCTTGTTAGATCCTCTGGAGAGTCATTATGTGAAACTCTTTGAACATCTTGTTCAATAATATGGCCCTCGTCTAAATCCCCAGTAACATAATGAGCAGTTGCTCCGATAATCTTTACGCCCTTATGAAATGCTTGGTGATACGGCCTGGCCCCTTTAAAGCTAGGCAAGAAACTATGGTGGATATTAATACATTTTCCTGACCATTCATTTGCAAGATTGTCAGATAAAATTTGCATATACCGAGCCAGTACTACTAGCTCCGCATCACTGGAAGCAACAACAGACCTGAACTCATTTTCTTGCATTTTCTTTGACTCAGAGCTCTTTTCTATTGGAAGATGGTGAAATTTTATACCACTAAATTCTACTATCTCTCTATAAACTTCATGATTTGAAACTACCCCAACTATTTCTATGGGCATATCTCTATATCTTGCTCTATACAATAAATCATTTAAACAATGACCTTCTTTTGAAACAGCTATAACAGTTTTAATTTTTCTAGATTCATCATCAATAGACCATTGCATTGAAAGCTTGATTGCTAAAGCCTCAAATTCAGAAAAAAACTCTTCTGTTACTACTTCCATATCATTAATAAAGAAAACAATTCTAGAAAAGAATCTATTCGAATCTTTATCAGAGTAGGACTGCACATCTGTTAAAAAGGCATTGTACTTATCCATCAAGCCTGTAACTTTTGCCTGGATACCTGATTGATCAGGGCATGAAAAGGTTAGTATTTTTACTTTTTTCATAATATTTTATTTATCTTGTTATGATTTTATATTACTTTGCATACCATAGGTATTCTTAATAGTTTAAGTTTATAATCTTTTGTTATGAGTAAAAGTGTATGGGAAAATATTAGAGATGAGATAGGGTTAAGAGTTGATGCAGAACCATCACTGGGTTCTTTTTTGCATTCTCTAGTTTTGTCCCAAAAAAATCTTACTAACGCAGTTGCATCCATCCTCTCATCTAAACTCCATAGTGACGCTTTGTCTGCTATGGATATCAAGAAATTTATTATTGACGTTTTTGATGATTGTAAAAATATAGAGGGCGATATCGAAAAAGATCTTATCTTTTTTAAAGATAATGATCCGTCATGCGACTACTTTTCAACACCATTATTGTTTTATAAGGGCTTTCTTGGCTTAGCTACATACAGGGCTTCTCATTGTCTATGGAATAAGAATAGACACACTATGGCACTATTTTTTCAAAATAGATCATCAGAAATTTTTGGCATAGATATTCACCCTGCTGCGAAGATTGCAGGGGGAGTTATGATGGACCATGCAACTGGAATTGTTATAGGAGAAACCGCTGTAATCGAATCAGATGTTTCAATTTTTCAGGGTGTTACGCTTGGGGGCAAGGGTAATGAGGTTGGAAAGAGGCATCCAAATATTAAAAGTGGTGCAACAATATACGCTTCTAGCACCATTTTAGGGAATATTACTGTTGGTAACAAAGCGGTTATTGCAGCAGGAAGTCTGGTTCTGAAAGATGTAAAAAATGAGACAACCGTTGCTGGAATCCCCGCCAAAGAAGTTAATAAATTAAATATTTCCAGCAATGACTGGGATCCAGGAGATTCAAGCCTTTAAATGATTAAATACATTGGAAATACACCGCTAATAAAACTAGAACATCTTTCTAATGAGACAGGCTGTAATATTTTTGGCAAAGCTGAGTTTATGAATCCAGGCGGTTCAGTTAAAGATAGAGCAGCTAAATATATTTTAGAGGACGCAATAAAAAAAGGCCTTATAAGAAAAGGTGGGACTATTGTTGAGGGTACAGCTGGTAATACGGGTATTGGGTTGGCACTTGTAGGAAATGCCCTTGGCCTCAAAACAGTTATAGTTATTCCAGATACTCAATCTGAAGAAAAGAAAGCAACCATAAGAGCTTGCGGAGCAGAGCTAATAGAAGTTCCAGCTGTGCCATATAAAGATGAAAATAATTATGTGAAATATTCAAAAAAAGTTGCAGAATCTTACGAAAACCCTAATGGCGTTCTATGGGCCAATCAATTTGATAATGAGGCGAATAAGATAGGCCATTACAATGAAACTGGGCCAGAAATATATAATCAGCTTGATGGAAAAATAAATGGCTTCATATGCTCTGTTGGAACGGGTGGAACTCTTTCTGGAATAGCTCAATATCTTAAAGATAAAAATAAGGATATTAAAATCGGCCTTGCTGATCCTTATGGTGCGGCTATTTACTCTTTCTTCCAAGATGGGGAATTAAAATCAGAAGGCTCTTCGGTTACAGAAGGTATTGGTCAAGGAAGAATTACAAAAAATATTGAAGGATTGAAGGTTGATATCCCTTTAAGAATAAGTGATACAGATGCTCTAAGCGCTATGTTTCAGATGGTTGAAACTGAAGGCTTATATCTTGGAGGTAGTGCCGGTATCAATGTTGCCGGAGCAGTTGAAATGTCTAAACATATGGAAGCTGGAAGTAATATTGTTACTATATTGTGTGATTCGGGTTCCAGGTATTTAAGCAAACTTTATAATAGAAATTTTTTAATTAATAACGATCTTCCTTGTCCCGATTGGGTTTAATTAAGCGTTAGCTAACTCAATTCCAAATAATCGCTTGTAAAGAGCTATTACTGCAATACCAAATGCACTAATACCAAACTGAGCAACTAGAAGCTTTGATGATAGTACTTCATAATCAATGATCTCAAAACTTGTTATTCCAACAGCACCTATGCATGAAAGTGTAAATAGCGCAATATAGGCATTATGGCTTTGTAGCAGCATGCTTGTGAGGGTAGTTAGGGATATTATGAACACCCCAATAATAGCAATTTCTGTTTTTGTATATTCAGATATAAAAAATAATACACTCCCTGATACAGCAATTGTAAAAATTAACTGAAAGAAACTAAATACTTGTACATCTGTTGTAACTACTGGGTTGAATTTGGCATGAAAGTCTTTTGCGTCTTTTTCTTCTATACAGTCCTCTGGCCTCCAGTATGTCTTAGAAAACCAAACCTTAACTTTGTCACTCCATTTTTTGGTTTTAATTGAGTCATTGAGCATTGTTGAAAAAACTTGAAAGTTAGCCCAAATAGGATTCCAGCTTTTAAGAGCAGAAACTGTTCCATATACCGGTTTTACATCTGGTAGCTCGGCAGTATACGTACCAAACATCCTATCCCATATTATGAAAACTCCACCATAATTTGCATCAATATACTCTTTATTTTTGGCATGATGTATGCCGTGATTCATTGGGGTTATAAATATCTTTTCTAAGAAACCAAGGTGACCTATATGTTTTGTATGAACCCAGAACTGATATACCAAATTTATACCAGCTACTGTTACAAATACTTCTCCTGGTATCCCAATAAGAACCATAGGTAAATAGAAAACCCATTTCCATAACCAGCCAGTACTAGTCTGCCTCAACGCAGTGGACAAATTAAAATCCTCACCATGATGATGAACACTATGTGTAGCCCATAAAAATTTAATTTCATGATGCATTCTATGCATCCAATAGTAAGAAAGATCATACATAAGGAATGCTAGAATCCAAGTGACTGGATTTAAATTAGAAAGCATATTTAGATTGAGATTAGAGCTTATGTAAATAAATACAGCGCTTTGAAAACCAAGATTTAACATGGTTGGATACCTGCTTATCATGCCTATGGATATGCTAGTAAAAGTATCATTTAGTCTGTATGTATTTTTACCAACATATTTTCCGTAAATATATTCTATTAGAATCAATAAGAAAAAAACAGGAATTGCAAAGGTTATGACTAATGATTTATCTGTAATTACCATAATTGAAGATGTAAATTTATTACATTATATCAACTTTCCTTGTTTAAGAAAAACATCACTCCAAGAGCGTTACCAAACCCAGATTGACTATCAAAATTACCTTTTATATTTGCAAGTGCCAATCTATCAGTTATTCCACTCCTGACTACTTCCAGGTTACCAACTCGCCCTATAAAAAATACTTCACTTACGCCCATAAGAAGAGCGTTCAAATATGAAACAGTTCCTATTATTTCTCCAACCATATTTGATAGGGAGGCAGCGATATCACTATCAGAGTGATCATCACCATATCTAGCTTTTTCAAAGTTTGATGCTGTAACTTCAGGGTGCAAGGAGCCAATATCGTTTACAACTTCTCCGATTAGTGAATCAAGATTTTTTCTATTTCCAGCTAATGATAATTTTTCAAGAATACCTGAGGAATCTTCATTCAGTAATTTCTTAGATAGCCCCTGAAGGGTTCCTCCTCCTACTGAGATGCCTCCAAGGTGAGTTGTAACTCCATTATCGTTATAAATACATGCGGTCCCTGTTCCCGCACTTACAGCTATAAAGGGCAGACCATCTTTTATTTTAAAAATAGACTTTGCACCCATTGCAATAGCATCTACCTCATTAACTTTTAATATTTTTATATTTAGATATTTATCAGACAGATCGCTAGATTTACCCCCTGTCACTCCAATCAATGAGAATTTATCAGCAGAAAGATCTATATAAGAAAAAATTTTCTCTAGGAATCGCTCATCAATTTTTTTACTTGTCGGGTGTGAAAAAAATTTATACTCTTTTCCGTCATTAACAATAATGTCAGTATTTGATATTCCAAAATCTATTGCTAGAAGCATTATCTATGAGAAGTTATTTGCTTATTTCTCTCCATTAAATCCTTCATTAAGTTTTTTGGATTAGATCGATATGGTTTTGGTTTAAGTCTTGAAGGTACCATTCTCTGAGGGTAATAATTGTTTTCTATATTTGTATCCGCTAGCTCCCAGTATGGATCAAGAACCACTGAGCTTATTGGTTTGAGTGATCTTTTGAGCCATCTTGCATTTTTAGGGTTTTTTCTCCAAATTTCAGCAGGTATTTTTAGCTCTTCATTTGAACCATCTGCATAATTAATCTTTAAAGGCAGGGGCATAACCAACCCACCAATATTTTCAAATTCTAAAATATAATAAAGTTCATTCTTTGCAATAGCTTCTGTGAGAGCTTTTTTCATCCACTCAGGGTCACTATTGTTTCTGTCATATAAATCATCAAGAATATCTTCATAGTCTCCCATTTCTCTCTCAGATGGGGTGAATTTATCGTATTGATCATAGATGTCTAATAGCTCAGGCCTAACAGTAACTCTTTCAATAATACCTTCATCAATATTTCTAATATCAGATATCATTTTTGGTTCATTTTTAAAGTCCTGCCTATCTTTCTTAAGATTTTCTTCTGGATTTAGAGTATCCAATGTTGCTTCATAAATATTATTTATAGAGATATCTACGTGGTCCGTAGAAAAAAACCAACCATTCCAAAACCAATCCAAGTCTACACCTGACGCTTCTTCCATTGTTCTAAAAAAGTCATATGGAGTAGGGCGCTTAAATCTCCATCTTAAGCAATATTCTTTAAAAGCCTGATCAAATAACTCTCTTCCTAGAATAGTTTCCCGAAGAATTACTAAAGCAGTAGCAGGTTTTGCATATGCATTGTTTCCAAATTGAAGAAGTGATTCTGAATTAGTCATAATTGGAACTTGATTCTCACTCTTCATATAGTCAACGATCCACCTAGCCTCACCCCGTCTTGAATTATATTCAACATCCCATTCTTGCTCTGCAATATATTGCATGAAAGTATTAAGACCCTCGTCCATCCATGTCCACTGTCGCTCATCTGAGTTAATGATCATTGGAAAATAGTTATGCCCAACCTCGTGAATTACAACCCCAATAAGAAATTGTTTTTCACTTCTTGAATAAGTCCTTGTTCCATCATCCTCAAGATCAGTCCTTGGTCCATTGAAAGTAATCATGGGGTATTCCATTCCCCCAACAGGGCCATTAACGCTTTGAGATGTTGGGTATGGGTATTCAAAAGAGAATTTAGAATAAACCTCCATCGTATGCATTACTGCTTCCGTAGAATATTTTGACCATAATGGCTCACCTTCAAATGGATAAAATGACATCGCCATAACTAACGGATTCTTTTCAGACTCTTGTTTGTAACCAGCCGCATCCCATATAAATTTTCTTGATGATGCCCATGCAAAATCTCTTACATTTTCTGCCTTGAATACCCATGTTTTTTTACTCAAGGACCTTTCTTTTTCATTTTCAAAAGCTTCTTCAGGGGTGACAATAAATATTGGCTTTTCTGAATTCTCAGCTTCTCTTAACCTTTTAATTTGTGATTTAGTAAGAACATCTTTCTCATTTTGCAATACACCTGTAGAAGAGACAATATGGTCTGATGGTGTCGTTATAGAAACCTCAAAATCTCCAAACTCAAGAGTAAACTCACCATTGCCTATAAATTCTTTGTTATGCCAGCCCTCATAATCAGAAAATGCAGCAACTCTTGGGTACCACTGAGCTACAAGAAAAATATCATTACCGTCTTCAAATGTCTCATAACCATTTCTAGCTCTTACAGCATTCTCTTCAACAAGTTTATATTCCCAATTTACAGATAATTCGATTGATTTATTTTCCTCCAAAGGAGTATCAAGATTAACTCTTACCAATGTTCCAACTAAATTTACTTTTGCTTTTTTACCTGCAATTGATATTGATAAATTTTTGTACCCGCCATCAAACTTATCCATAAAATTATTTCTTCTAAGCTCGCTGAAAGAAATTCTGCTCGTGCTTGATTGAGTTATAGTTTGATTCTTTACAGAATCAGATTTAAAAATATTTTGATCAAGCTGAAGCCAAATATATTTTAAATCAAGCGGCGAATTATTATGATAGGTAATAATTTCAGAGCCCTTAATCGATCTTTCATCTTCGTCTAAAGAAACTGAAATCTTATAATCTGCTTTTTGCTGCCAGTACTCTTTTCCAGGCTCTCCAGTTGCAGGTCTATATTGATTTGGGTCTGGATATCTTTCTTCCAATTGACGAAACTTATCGTCAAAGGCAATTTTTGATTGATGTGTTGTATGAGCATAAAGCAGGTTAGTTGAAACTAGCAGTAGCAGTAATATATTATTTGTTTTCATCTAAATCTCGAATTATCTTGATGTCATTTTCTGGTTTTCTATCACCAAACCTGTTGATTTTATCTGGCCTATCTAGTTGTTTTTTTGAAGCCTTAAATTTAGAAAGATTTATAAAAATAAATAGAGAAAGGATAAACATTCCACCAAATATAATAGTGTTCCAGGACATTTATCTTCTACTATTAAGTTTCATGAGAAGGCGAAGAATCTCTATGTATAGCCATATAAGAGTAACCATTAAAGAGAATGCACCATACCATTCCATATATTTTGGCATACCTTTATCTGCACCTTCTTCAATAAAATCAAAATCTAAGACAAGATTAAGCGCAGCTATACCAACAACAAAAACAGAAAAACCTATACCCATAAGGCCATTAGAATGAATGAACCCTATGCTATTTCCAAAAAAGCTCATTATGAAACTAATTAAATACAGCAATGCTATCCCAGCAGTTGCTGAGAAAATCATTAATCTAAAGTTTTCTGTAGGTTTTATAATTCCACTTTTGTAACAAAATAAAAGAGAAGCAAGTATTCCAAAAGTTAAGCCTAGCGCTTGAATAGCAATGCCAGGATACATGGTCTCTGCAAACATTGTTATTCCACCCAACATAATACCTTGGCTTAAAGAGTATAATGGTGCAGTTGACCCAGCCTTTGAAGGGCTTCTAAAAATTGTAACCATTCCTAGGATAAAACCAATAATTCCAGCTGGCAAAGACAATACAGGCATATTCCAGCCAACTCCAGCCCCTAGAAAACAAAGTACAAGTAGGATAGATGTCTTATTGACTGCTCCATCAAGGGTCATTCTTTCACTTGAAGCAAGTGTAGAATCATTCGATGTGAAGTTTCTAGTAAATGCTGGGTTACCAGATCTACCAAATGTATTAAGTGCTGAATGTTTGGACATTAATATTCTCCTAATTATATGAATATGTATATAGTAATTATCTAGTAACAAATAAACAAATTAAAAGGCTTTACATGCTTTTAATCCATTTATTTATAAGAGCTACACCTTCGTCATGATTAAGAAATCTACCAGACTCAGGCATCATTATACCCGGATCTCGTGACTGCATTCTAAAAGGCATAATTGATTCTTCGGGCGCGCCTGGTTTAATTGAATATTTAAAATTATTGCTTGCTCTACCTGCTGCAACTGGCTTTTTATAAACCCCTATATGCTCACTTCTATCTTCAGCAAAGTTAAGATAAAGACCTGTAGTATCTGCAGAGCC
Source organism: uncultured Gammaproteobacteria bacterium (assembly GCA_964523375.1). Classification (GTDB taxonomy): domain Bacteria; phylum Pseudomonadota; class Gammaproteobacteria; order Magnimaribacterales; family D2472; genus CAJQGY01. The sequence goes on from CAZFYG010000005.1 coordinate 21,640, forward strand.
TCCAGGTATATGACAATGACCACAATTGATGTCCAAATATGCTCTAGCCCTTGAATCAAGATCAATAGATGTATTAGACCAATCAGGCATGGTGCTATAGTCTATTTGAGAATCTATCCAACCTTCATTTGCCCATCTATTAAGCTGATTCATGCTTATATCTTGATAATCATAATCATGATTGAGATTTCTAGCCTTAGGGCCTATAGGCTTAATTTCTTTTCCAGATTGATGACATTCTTTACATTGATTGATGTTGGGCACTCTGTAGCGGACTTCTCTTATATCTCCTTTGTCATTTACAAATGAAGTATTTATAGTCTTTCCTGCGATATTTAAGAATGCATCGCTTTGCTCTTCATTCCATACATAGCTAATATTTCTCCAAGCATTACCTTTTTTAATTAACAAACGAGTTTCAAGTAGCTGCTCTTCTAATTCTGATTCACTAGAATTGTTTAGGTATGCAAATGTTTTAATCAGGGCAGATCCATCTGGAAAATTAAAAACATGGTTCTCTTTATACTCAGCCTTTCCACCTGCAGGAATGTAAATAAATCTTAATTTATCTGTGTAATCTGTAAATAACGGGTTTACAAGATCATATGGCAAAACACCATCTTGCGGTGTCTGCAACTTCATATTTGAGAAAAAACCAAAATCAGAAAGTTTCTTTGGCATTTTGCTAGCTAAAACCACAGAATCATTTACTGTTGCATAGACTAGACCTGGAATAGTTAAAAAGTATAGAAAGAGAAAAAATAAGCTTTTATTATTCTTCACTTAGAACAACTCTTTCAAGAGGCGAAATTCCCCCAACGTACCAGTCATAATCCCTAACAACAGGATCAAATAATGGAAGCATATACTTTAGTGGGCTTATGGTAAGAAACGTTGCATCTCCGTTATCGCCTAAAATTATTGTTTCTTTTTTAGTTTTTGAAGAAAATATCTTAGATACCGGAACAACTCCATCCCAGAAGATGTCTGGCATATTCCCATCAGATAATTCATATAAAATTTTAGCAAGCTCTCCAGTTTCAAGATCAGGATTATGCCCAGATTTAGAAAATTTATTACCATGGATTTGTATTCTAGAAGGATGTGGATTGTATTGCTCGTCATCTGTCTCATAGGAGTAGGTAACCACTGCAATATTTATAGTTTCGTTGCCACCAATATTATTGTTAAAAATTTCAACATCAGAGTTTGCTTGAACAAGAACGCCTGTACCTCTGGGAACTTCTCCAACAATATTTCCCTCTGGAGCAAAGTTATCAGTATTGTTGTTCACAATATCATTATCATAAACTCTTACATGATGACCACCTTGCTGGGGAAGGCTGGGCAAATCAAAGACAAGAATTCCACCAGTATTATTAGTAGCAGTATTGTTATACACATCGGCATAGTAAGAGTTTTCAATTTCAATACCAGCTACATTAAATTCAGCAGTACTATTTTTGACTACAATGTTTTGAGATTGACCCACATATATCCCTGCATCAGATGCTCCAATTGCAACACAACCATCAATAAGAACGTTTGTAGACTCAACTGGGTATAGGCCATATGCACCATTTTTTGAATTGGGGCCACCAGTCCATTCAGTCTTAACTTTAATAAATTTAATGTTATCAACACCCTTTGCTTTAATAGCATCACCTTTGGCATTTTGAATTGTGAATTCTTTTAAAGTGACATTATCTGAAGTAACAAGAAGGCCTTGAGCACCACTTTGTTGGTTTGCAAATGAGATTATTGTGCCATTCATACTAGAGCCAACCAAAGTAATACCGTCAACGTCTATGGATAGTGAATCTTCTAATTCGTAGTATCCATCTGAAAGCTTAATTATGTCTCCAGAGGATGCGAGTATTAAGGCTTCTTGAATTTCCGAGTAAGGGTCGGTGCTTGGTGATACCTCAATTAGATCAGCAGATAATAAAGTGCTATGAATCAGTAAGAGGCAAAAACTAGCTTGCTTCAGGTATTTCATCAAACTTTTCGAGAGGTTTATTTAGTTCAGCCCAGTCACACTCAAAGTCATCTGGGGCATTCTCATACTCTAACAAGCCCAACGCTTCAAATTTTGGTCTAATTTCATCAGTTAAAAGACCTATTCTAGAAAGATTAGGTATGACTCTTGAGAATAGAAAGTTCCTGAACATCTCAAAAGATGAGGTTTGCATCTGAAAATCTCTAGCTTCTTCTGCTGTCATTTTAAGATATTTTTGCTCAGCTTTTGTATTGATCAGCCTTTCTCGTGAAATAACACATGCTTCGTATGCAAACTCAGCTCTATCTTGAATTTCTTCTGGACTTAAGGTTTTTACAAAGTCTTCAAGATAATTGATACCAAAAGTTACATGTCTGGCCTCATCCCTTATTACATAATGCAAAAGCTGCTTCAAAAGAGGGTCTTTTGTAATACTTTTTAACATCTGGAAAGCTGCAAGAGCTAATCCCTCAATAATAATTTGCATGCCTATAAATTTAAGATCCCATCTCTCATCTGTTAAGATTTTGTCTAATAAAAGCTTTAATGATGGGTTGATTGGGTAATGTATTCCAATCTTATCTTGTAAATACTTATTGAAAACTTCTACATGTCTTGCCTCATCAAAGGTTTGTGATGCTGCATACAGTTTTGCATTATAAGTTGGAGCACAACTAGCAAGTTGAGAAGCAACAAGAAGAGCGCCTTGCTCACCATGAAGGAACTGACTCAAAAGCTCCGCAGTAGTATGCCTATCAAAATTAATTTTATCTTCGTCTGATAGGGCCTCATAGGCTGCTAAAGTTTCATGTGGTAACTGCTCATCAGGGTCAACAAGCTTTTCATCAGCAGGGTGGTTATAATCCCATTGTAAATCTATGGAACCGTTCCAATTTAATTCCTTACCAAGCTCATATAGTTTTTTTATTCTATTATCAGCAACTGTGTAGTCCCAATTATATGCGCCTGTTAGCGGCGTGTTAAATATTTCCACCACATCTTCTACATGCGAAGGCTTTATATCTAGCTCATCATCAAAGTATAGTAAATCTTTAGGGGGACCATCTTGCTTATTAATTTTCATGTAACCTCAACTATTAGTAATTCAATGTTTACAGTGTAAACATACATCCATTCTATAGTAGTTAGCTTGTTTTGAAAAGTTTTGTTAATTTCTCAAGCAATACCTCTCCAAGTTCTTCGGCTCTATGAATAGTGATAGCGTCTTTATAGTATTTATTGACATCATGACCGATGCCGATAGCTTGAAGCTCTATATTTTTTGAAGACTCAATATACTCAATACTATCTTTCAAATGACCGTCTAGGTAGTTTTCTGAATTAGCTGAAAGGGTACTATCATCTACTGGAGCACCATCAGATATAACAATAATAATTTTTCTTTGCTCTTGCCGTTTCATTAGCCTGCTATAAGACCATAGCAAGGCTTCCCCATCTATATTTTCTTTAAGCAAACCTTCTCTTAACATTGCGCCAAAATATTTTCTTGCTCTTCGCCAACTATTATCTGCACTTTTATAAACAATATGCCTCAAGTCATTCAATCGGCCAGGGTTTGCAGGCTGACCTTTATCTACCCATTCTTGTTTAGAACTTCCGCCTTTCCAATTTTTGGTAGTAAACCCCAAAACTTCTGTTTTAACAGCACATCTTTCAAAAGTACTGCTGATAATATCTCCGCATATAGCCGCAAGACTTATAGATCTTCCTCTCATTGAGCCGGAATTATCTATCAATAATGTTATTACCGTGTCTTTAAATTTATTTTCAGATTCTTGCTTATAACTAAGAGGGTAGCCTGGCTCTGCTACAACTCTATGAAGCCTAGATGTATCTAATGTTCCCTCTTCAAGATCAAAATTCCAGCTTGTGTTTTGTTGAGACAGTAACAGCCTCTGCAATCTGTTGGCTAACTTTCCTATTGTTGTTAAATGGGGTTTTATTAAATTGTCGAGTTGAGATCTCAGTCTTATTGCCTCTTCTGGTGATATTAGATCTCGCGCCTCGATTACTTCATCAAATTTATTTGTAAAAACTTTATAATTTTTTTCACTAGCACCAATGAGATCAATGTTATTGATATTGCTTAATTCAATTTCTTCATCAATCGAGCTTTCGCTTGAAGAAATTGTGACTTCTTGTTGCAACTCATCAATATCCATTTCTACTTCAAGAATTTCTTCTGAATTAATATCATCACCACTGTCATCACTTCTATTTTCTGCGTCATCTTCATGCGTGGTTTCATTCGACTGACTTACGTCATCAGCCATCTCTTCAGAATCTTCACTTACACTTTCAACCTTGATAAGGTCGAGTGACTCTAAAAGTTTAATTGCTAATGAGGTAAAGCTATCTTGATTATCAAGAGATTTTAATAAGCCTTGTTTGTATTCATCAAGCCTATCTTTTGCATATTCTTTCTCTAGCTCGCTAATAAGTTTTTTTGATTTTTGGTTTAAAGGGTGATTGCTTGCTTGCTTAAGCCATAAGTTGAACACCATTGGAGGGTTTTCATGAATATCATAAAGCTCACCTGCAATGACATTGTAATACTCAGTAATATTTTTTTTTGAGCCATAAAATTGAGCACTTCCTAAAATCTCAACTCTAGATATTTCTAATTCACTTATTATGTCTTTTGCAAATGAATTGATATTGGGTTTTATAAGCTCCTTATGGAAAGTATGCCAGAAGGCTTGAAAATCTGATTCAGCCCTCCATGCATTAAGTTTTTTTGAAGATCTTGGGACGGGAGATATTTTTGCTTCATTAAATTGTGGAGGCCTTGAAGGAGAGCCAATTTTTGTTTCGATTTCTTTGTTATTTGATATGGCTTTCAAAGAAGAAATCCCAGCTTCATGAAGCATTTCCCTTCTTTTTTTCCAATTCATAATAAGTCTTTAATCTGGTCTTTTCTCTTGGATATCTTCACCAAAGCACCTTTGATAATACTCAGCAATTATAGGCTTCTCCGTATCATCACATTTATTAAAGAAACTAAGTTTAAATGATGCGCTTATGTCTTTAAATATAGTGAAGTTCTCAGCCCATGAAATTACAGTTCTAGGGGACATAATTGTCGAAATATCTCCATTAATAAATCCAGCTCTTGTAAGATTTGCTAATTGGATCATATCTTTAATTAAAGTTTTATTTTTTTGAGATTTTAGTTTTTTAAGCCTTGAAGAGACAACATTAAACTCTTGAGTTGGGCTTAGATAATTCAAAGATGAGAGAATATGCCATCTATCAAGCTGGCCTTGATTGATTTGCTGAGTGCCATGGTAAAGACCAGTCACATCTCCAAGACCTATTGTGTTAGTTGTCGCAAAAAGCCTAAAAGATGGGTGAGGGTTAATCACTTTATTTTGATCTAATAACGTTAACTTTCCTTCAACCTCTAAAATTCTTTGAATTACAAACATTACATCAGGCCTTCCGGCGTCATACTCATCAAAAACTAATGCAACAGGATTCTGAATAGACCACGGCAGTAAACCTTCTTGAAATTCTGTAATTTGCTTACCATCTTTAAGTTTAATTACATCTTTACCCAACAAGTCTATTCTGCTTATATGGCTATCTAGATTTATTCTCACACAAGGCCAATTTAATCTTGCCGCTACTTGCTCTATGTGTGTGGATTTTCCTGTTCCATGAAAACCCTGAACCATGACCCTTCTGTTATGTTGAAATCCTGCAAGGATGGACAAAGTTGTTTCTTGATCAAAAACATAATTATTATCTACTTCTGGAACCCACTCTGTCTTTTCTTTATAACCTTTAACAATCAAATCAGATTTTATTTTAAATACCTCTGATACTTTAAAATCAGCATTGGGTTTTTGTGGAAGCTGAATATTAGAATTAGACATTATTTTTTTCCCATTATTTTTTAAAATTATCCTACCTTTTGATATATCAAAGTTCTAGTTTTTTATCAAACAATGTAAGATGTAAACCATTATAACTTAGACAGAGAACCAGAATGCCCGACAAAGAAAATCTTTTAGAAAATTGCTTAGGGCTATTTGAGCTGAACAGAGTTGATAGAGATATTTATACCTGGACTGGCAAAAACGTTGGGTGGGCAAGAATTTTTGGAGGCCAAGTGATGGCTCAAACTTTGGTTGCAGCCTACAAAACTGTTAACAAAGATCATTTTGCACATTCATTTCACTCTTATTTTTTAAGACCTGGTCAAATGGATAAACCTATTACATTTACTGTCGATAGAATACGAGATGGAAAGAGCTTTACCACCAGAACGGTAAAAGCTATACAAGATGGAGAGGCTATTTTTAGTTGTTCTGTTTCATTTCAAAAGAATGAGGATGGCCTAGAGCATCAAATTGAAATGTCAGATTTTCCCTTGCCAGATGGTTTGAAAAACGAACATGAAATTAGAAAAGCAATGGCTAATGATATTGATCCTAAAATAGCACCTTTATTTTTGAGAAAGCGCGAGGTTGAGATGAGACCAATTGAAGTTCAGGATTATGCTAATCCACAAAAAACACCTCCTTATAAGAATACGTGGATTAGACCCGAAGGAAATCTTCCTGATAATGAAATAATACAACAAGCTTTTTTATTATATATTTCTGATATGGGGCTTTTAGCTGCAGCAAATAATCCTCATGGGGTTAATTTTTTGAATGATAATTTACAAGTTGCCAGTCTTGATCATGCAATGTGGTTTCACAGAAAATTGGATCTTAATGACTGGGTTTTGTACTCAATAGACAGTCCTATATCTGGAAATGCTAGAGGTTATGCAAGAGGAGCAATATACACACAGGCTGGTGTTTTACTTGCATCTTGTGCTCAAGAGGGATTAATTAGGCAGTGGCCAAGTAAGTCTTAATACGATCTAACCAAATCAGTTAAATATTTTATATTCTCAGGATTGATATTGGGAGTTATTCCATGGCCTAGGTTAAAAATATAACCAGGATAATTTTTGTATCTATCTAAAATTTTGTAAGTTTCTCTTTTGATAGCATCTCTGCTCTCTAATAGAATTGCTGGATTTAAGTTTCCTTGTATAGAAATTTTTGATTTCAATTGATTTATATCTATTGTGTCCATGGACCAAAAAAGGCTCAAGCAGTCAGCTGAGCTATCTGCAAGAACAATGGGTTCACATTTAGGCTCTCTTGCAAATAAAATAATCGGAATAGCCGCAGTAACAGGATCACTTTTGATCATATGTATTAATTTATTGATGTGTTTAAGAGAATATTCGAAATAATCTGCTTCCGAAAGAAGGTTTGCCCAAGAATCAAAAATTTGAAGAACATTTGCACCAGAAATAACCTGATTTTTTAAATATATAAAACAAGCATTAGTAAGTTTCTCTAAAAAAACTTCAGATATGTCAGCATTTTCAGCTACAAAGTTTCTTGTAAATGCAAAGTCTTTAGATGAGCCCCCCTCAATTGAATATGCTGCTAAGGTCCAAGGACTTCCACAAAAACCAATAAGAGGTATATGTGAAGGTAGTGCAGATCTTATGTTACTTACTGCTTTATATACATAATCTAAATCATCTGGATTAAACTCAGGAAGAGATTCAATATCAGATCTTTTTCTAATTGGATTCCTAAATACAGGACCTTCACCTTCTACAAATTCAACTTTAAGTCCAAATGCATCAGGAATAGTTAAGATATCTGAGAAAAGTATAGACGCATCGAGCCTAAACTTATCAATGGGCTGCATTGCAAGTTCACAACAGACATCAGGATTTTTGCACATGTCCAAAAAATTTTTAAATTTGCTTCTTACAGCTCTATATTCAGGCATATACCTGCCGGCTTGTCGCATATACCAGATCGGCGGTACTTCTAAAGGTTCTTTTTTTAATGCTTTTATAAAGGGAGAGTTTTCTATCATGAGACGTATTTTATAATACTTTTGGCTGCTTCGCGGCCTTCCCATATAGCGGTGACAACTAAATCCGAGCCTCTTACCATGTCACCTCCAGAAAATATTTTATTATTCGTGGTTTGAAACTTGAATTCCTGTTTTTCTTCAGCGAGAACAAGGCCATTTTTTTTGGTCTCAATCTCAAAATCTTTAAACCAATCTGAGGGGCTGGCCCTAAATCCAAATGCAACTATAACTGCATCAGCTTCATAAATTCTTTCTGAACCCTGAACAGGTACGGGAACTCTTCTTCCATTTTGATCAGGCTCGCCTAGATGAGTATTAACTATTTTCACTCCCTCAACGGTATCAGATCCAATTATATCAATGGGTTGAATATTAAATTTAAAATCAACACCTTCCTCTTTTGCATTCTGAACCTCTCTTTTTGATCCAGGCATATTCTCCTCATCTCTTCGATATAAACAGGTAACAGACTTTGCTCCTTGTCTTATTGCGGTCCTATTACAATCCATTGCAGTGTCACCCCCTCCCAAGACAATCACATCTTTGCCCTTAAGGTTAATAAATCCGTGGTTTTGCTGTTTTATGTTTAATAAATTATTTGTGTTTGAAACTAGGTAGTCTATCGCTTTAAAAACACCTGGAAGTTTTTCACCTTCAAATCCACCTTCTAATGACGTATATGTCCCCATCGCTAAAAATACTGCATCATAGTCTTGATAGAGTTGTTGAAATGGAATATCTACTCCAATTTCTTTGCCTAGAAAAAATTCTACGCCCATTTCTTCAAGAATTTTTCTTCGTCTTCTGACAACCTTTTTTTCAAGCTTGAATTCAGGTATACCAAAAGTCAAAAGCCCTCCAATTTCTTCATTTCTATCATATACATGGCTATGGACACCAGATCTTGTAAGAACATCAGCACACGCTATTCCAGCTGGGCCTGAACCAATAATCGCAACTTTTTTATCAGTCCACTTTCTCATTGACATGTCTGGCTTCCAGCCCATTTCAAAAGCTTTTTCAGTTATGTATTTTTCAGTTGAACCAATCGTAACAGCACCAAAACCATCATTTAATGTGCATGCGCCTTCACATAGCCTGTCTTGTGGACAAACTCTTCCACAAACTTCTGGGAGACTATTTGTTGAATGACATAACTCTGCAGCTTCTATTATATTTCCTTCATTAACAAGCTTTAACCAATCGGGTATGTAATTATGGACGGGACACTTCCATTCACAATAAGGATTTCCACAATCAAGACATCTATGCGATTGATTTGATGCCTCCACCTGATTATATTCATTATAGATTTCTACAAAACTAATTTTTCTCTCTTCAATTGGTTTTTTTGTAGGATCAAATCTTCCTACCTCAAGAAATTGAAAATCATTTTCAATTTCTTGGTGATCAATATACTCATCTCTTAAATTTTGTTGTTGTGGATGTGAATTGGCTTGTTGTATAGAGTTATTTTTTAATGAATCACGCCATTTAAATAACTCCACCTTTGCTTCATCTAAATCGGATATAGGAGCAAAAGACTTAGTAATATATTTACCATCTAATCTTATTTTTCCATAAAAATAAGGTGACTTGGGCTGAGTAAAAAGAAGCAACCCTTTTTCTACTCTGTATTGTTTATTTTTATTTTGCATAGCTGGGATTTTTGTATGACGCAGTATGACACTTTTGGTCTTTAAATGGTAGGCGGTTGTGGTAGAATCATTTTGAAAAAATATGACACAACTATTTAATAAAAAAGATTTTAGAGATAACTGCGGGTTTGGGCTCATAGCAAATACTCATGGCATTAAATCTCACTCTATTTTAACTAAATCTATAGATGCTCTTGTAAGTATGACGCATAGGGGTGGAGTAGGCTCTGATGGAAAGACAGGTGATGGGTGTGGACTCTTATTTGATATCAACCATAACTACTTTAGAAACATAATTAAACAGGAGCAAGATATATTTATTGACGAAGAGTTTGCTATTGGCCAACTATTCCTCACACAAACTATAGATACACTAGTCCCGCAATTAGAAGAAATTTTAAAGCAAGAATCATTAAAATTAATCTCACTAAGGGAAGTGCCTGTAAATAAAAATATTCTAGGTGACATTGCACTTGAATGTTGCCCTAACATCTATCAAATTTTTGTTGGCTCTAGTGATGAAGTATTTAATGAGCAAAAGTTTGAGTCAAATATCCTTCAAGCTAGAAAATTTATTGAAGAAATCTATGCAGACGATGAAACTTTATATTTGTGCAGCTTTTCACCCAAAACAATAGTGTACAAAGGTTTAATGCTTCCTAACGCTTTAAAAGATTTTTATACAGAGCTTCAAGATCCCAAATTTGAAATTTCAACATGTGTTTTCCATCAGAGGTTTTCAACAAACACCAGCCCAAGATGGCACCTTGCTCAGCCATTTAGGTTGCTTGCACACAATGGAGAGATTAATGCTATTCGAGGTAATCGTAATTGGGTAAAGGCAAGATCTAATAAATTTACAACACCACATATTCCAAAAATACAATCATTTAAGGAGCTGGTAAACGAGAAAGGATCAGACTCCTCATCGTTGGATAACATGGTAGAGCTCTTGGTAAAAGGTGGTATTGATCTTTTCAGGGCAATTAGAATGGTGCTGCCACCAGCATGGCAAAATACTCAGACGCTTGACGCGGATATAAGAGCATTTCATGAATATAATTCAATGCATATGGAGCCATGGGACGGCCCGGCTGGCATTGTTATGGCAGACGGTAAGTGGGCTGTATGTATATTAGATAGAAATGGTTTGAGGCCAGCAAGATATCAGCTAGATAATGATAATACTATTACCATAGCCTCAGAAACAGGCGTAAATCCTATTACAAATTCATTGGTAAAATCTAAGGGAAGAGTCCAGCCTGGTGGCATTCTTGCTATTAACACTGATACAGGTGAAATTTATAACCAAGATAGAATAGATAACGTATTAAAGACTAAAAACCCATACAGAAAATGGTTAAAAGAAAATGCTCTTTACATTGAATCAAGCTTAGACTCCTATGAAGGCCCTGGACTCAAATCAATTAATCAAAGCGAATTTATAGAAACAACAAAACAATTTCTTTTATTTAAAGAAGAAAGAACGTCAGTAATAAAACCTTTGGCAGTTGAGTCACAAGAAGGGACCGGTTCCATGGGAGACGATACTGCTTTAGCAGTCATGAGCAAAATGCATAGGCAAATTTATGATTTTTTTAGACAGCAATTTGCTCAAGTTACAAACCCTCCAATAGACTCCTTAAGAGAAGTCGGCGTAATGTCGCTCGAAACATGTTTTGGTCCTGAATTGAACATATATGAAGAGTCTCCAGCTCATGCAAGGAGGCTTGTTACAACATCCCCAGTTTTATCATATAAAAAACTTCAATCACTTTTAAATAATCCATATTTTAAAGTAAAAGAATTTGACTTAGTTTTTGATAGTGATATTTCGCTTGAAGCCGCTTTAGATATCTTAAAAGCAGAGGTTGTCTCAGCTGTTAAGAAGGGTAATTCTATTATTCACCTTGTCGAAGAAATGCCAGATGAGAATTATTTATCAATTAACTCACTGCTTGCTGTTGGCGCCGTCCATCAAGAACTCGTCTCTCTTGGCTTAAGGTCTGATGCAAATATAGTCACCACATCATCTTCAGCTAGAGATACTCATCAGATTGCATGTCTTATAGGATTTGGAGCTACCGCTGTTTACCCAACTCTTGCGTATCAAACCATTCTTGATTTATCTATGAGAAAGGAGCTTAAAGGCTCGGCTCATGAAAATTGTGCAAGATATAGAAAAGGCGTTAATAAGGGATTATTAAAAATTATTTCAAAAATGGGTATATCAACAATTTCAAGCTATAGAGGTTCTCAGCTATTTGAAATAGTTGGCCTTGGAGACGATATTGTACAAAAATGTTTTACAAATACTACTAGTAGAATAAAGGGTAAGTCTTTTCAAGATTTAGATGTTGAGCTCAGATCCTTGGATGAGTATGCAAGATCAAATTTAGCAGATATCAATGTTGGAGGACTCTTGAAGTATATACATGGTGGCGAATATCATGCTTATAACCCTGAAATTGTAAAGAAATTGCAAGAAGCTGTTTCTTCTGGATCAGAGGCTGTGTATAGACAATATGCAGAGTTAGTTGATAACAGAGCTCCAGCAATGTTAAGAGACCTTCTTGTATTAAAAAAAATACAACATCCACAGGACATAAAAGCAGTAGAGCCAGTTAAAAAGATTTTAAAAAGATTTGATTCTGCTGGAATGAGTCTTGGTGCCTTATCTCCCAAAGCTCATGAAACTCTTGCAGAAGCAATGAATCACCTTGGAGCCAGGTCTAATTCTGGAGAGGGCGGAGAAGCAGTAGAGCGCTATGGTACTGAAAAAATGTCAAAGATTAAGCAAATTGCTTCAGGTAGATTTGGCGTAACCCCTCATTATTTAGTGAATGCAGAAGTGCTTCAAATAAAAATAGCTCAAGGAGCTAAACCTGGAGAGGGCGGCCAACTCCCCGGTGGAAAAGTAAATCAGTTAATCGCTAAACTAAGATATTCAACACCTGGAGTGACCCTTATATCGCCTCCACCTCATCATGATATCTATTCAATAGAGGATTTAGCTCAACTTATATATGATTTAAAAGAGGTAAATCCCAAGGCTCTTGTGTCTGTGAAGCTAGTATCTGAACCAGGGGTTGGAACTATAGCTTCAGGAGTTGCAAAGGCATACGCTGATTTAATTACAATATCTGGTCATGATGGCGGCACTGGTGCAAGCCCATTAACTTCAATTAGATATGCAGGCTCGCCTTGGGAACTAGGCTTAGCAGAAGCACATCAAAGCTTAAGAGATAGTGGTTTGAGGCATAAAGTTAGGCTTCAAGCTGATGGAGGAATGAAAACAGGCTTGGATGTTATAAAAGCTGCAATATTAGGGGCAGAATCATTTGGATTTGGAACAGGCCCTATGATTGCAATGGGTTGTAAATATTTAAGAATATGCCATTTAAACAATTGCGCAACAGGTGTTGCGACACAAAGAGACGATTTGATAAAACATCATTTTGTTGGTGAAAAACAAAAAGTAATAAATTATTTTGAGTTTATAGCTAATGATGTAAGAAATTATTTATCAATTCTCGGGGTTATAAAACTTGAAGATTTAATAGGGCAAACCCAATACCTAGAGAAATTAAATACTATTGATCCTCAGTATAAATCTATAGACCTTAGTGGGCTGCTTCATAAAGATATTGAAACAAGTGAGCCTTTTTTCTGTACTGAAAAACACAATAAACCATGGGATAAAGGACTGCTTGCTAAAAAAATATTAAGTGATGTTAAAGATAGTATAGATAATGATGAGTCTTTAACAGTTGCATACCACATTAGAAATACAGACAGATCGATAGGAGCAAGAGTTTCCGGCTATGTTGCAACTCAAAAGGGAGAGGCAGGTCTTTCCAGCCCTATTAGTATTAATTTTGATGGATCAGCAGGGCAAAGCTTTGGTTGCTGGAATGCAAATGGAGTCAACCTTACAATCAATGGCGACGCTAATGATTATGTTGGAAAGGGGATGAATGGCGGAAAAATAATCATTAAAAATGATAATAATTTTGCATTAAATGATCGAAATACTGTTCTAGCAGGCAATACTTGTTTGTATGGAGCTACTGGTGGAGAATTATTTGTTGGCGGTCGTGTAGGTGAGAGGTTTGGGGTAAGAAACTCAGGGGCAAATGCGGTAATTGAAGGCTCAGGTGATCATTGTTGTGAATACATGACAGGCGGGCATATAACAGTCTTAGGTTCTGTTGGGGCTAATTTTGGAGCAGGTATGACTGGTGGTTTTGCTTATGTTTTAGATGAAGATCGAACATTTTTTGATAAGTGTAATAGAAGCATGGTTAACATTGAAAGAATAACAACCGAAGACATGCAGCCACACAGAAAGCATCTTAAAGAAATTATTGAGAAACATTACAAAAATACTAAAAGCCCAAAATCAAAACAAATATACGAAGATTTTGACAGGTTTGAACCTCATTTTTGGCTTGTTTCGCCAGCAGCGCTTAATATTCAAGATTTATTAAAAGCCACGAGATCTAACGCAGCTTAGTTTAATTTGAATGCTTTTGAAAAGTTAGAGGGATTAAACTTATCGGTCTTATAACCAGTTAAGTCCTTGTTTAATAAGATTAAATTCAATTTTCCGCCACTAACTTTTTTGTCATTCATTAGGTAGCGTCGAAGCTCGGCATATTTAAACTTTTGGAAATTAGTATCAAGGTTTAAAGAGTTTAGAATCTCATCCATTTCAATGTAATTATCTTTTTCAATCAACCCTTCCAAAAAAGAAATTCTAGCGATTATTTGCATCCCGTATATTACAGCTTGACCATGAGATATATTTCTATACCCACATTTTGCTTCAATAGCATGCCCAAATGTATGGCCTAAATTAAGAATTGCTCTAATACCATTTTCCTTTTCATCCCCAGTAACTATCTTAGATTTAGTTTTTATTGATTCAACTATAAGTTCTTCCATTAACCTCGGCTCTCTTTTGGTGACTTTGGTTGGATTATTTTTTAAGATACTTTTTATTTTTTTATTTCCTAAATAGCTATATTTTACAATTTCACCTAACCCAGAATTAAATTCATCATCATTTAAGGTTTTTAAGAATGAAGTGCTAACGAGCACTAATTTTGGATTATAAAATGCGCCTACCAAATTCTTACCTTGCTCAATATTAATTGCTGTTTTGCCCCCAACTGAAGAGTCAACCTGAGCCAAAAGGCTTGTAGGTATCTGAATAAAACCAATGCCTCTTAAATAAGTTGAGGCACTAAAACCTGTTATGTCTCCAACCATCCCACCACCAAGAGCAATAAGGAGATCAGATCTATCAAATTTTTGTATTGCAAGCTTCTCTATAATTTTTACATATTCTGTAAACGACTTAGATGTTTCACCCATTGGTATTTTATGAACGTAAATCTTGATGTCTTTACTAAGCTTATCTTTTAAATTTTTTAGATAGGATTTTGGTATGCCAGCATCTGTAATTATAAGAATTTTCTTTGAAGACCTGGTAACTGCTTTAAGGTTAGATTTGGTTAGTGAGTTAGAAGATACAATAACCTCATATCTAGAGCTACCTTTGCCAACATGAATAATTTTAGCCATAATTTTTAACGAGCTTTATAATCTCTGAGGCCACTTCTTGGCTAGAGAGGTTCTCAGTATTAACAACGTAATCTGCAACTTCCTCATAAAGAGAAACTCTTTCATCATGAAGCTTCTCAAGAATCTTTCCAGGATCACCATCTTTTAAAAGTGGCCTGTCTTTATCTTTAGAAGTTCTTTCTAGTTGGACATTAATTGGGGTAGCTAAATAAAAGACAGTACCCCTTGATGACAAGATATCCCTATTTGTGTCTGAAAGAATAATTCCACCACCTGTAGACAATACTATTGAGTTAAGTTCAGCAAGTTCTGCAAGAATACCGCTTTCTCTTTTGCGAAAACCTTCTTCACCCTCAAGATCAAAAATCCAGTCTATGGAAGCTCCTGTTCTTGATTCAATTTCAGCATCTGTATCATAAAAAGTGAGAAATAATTCACTTGATATAATCTTGCCTACTGTTGATTTTCCAGATCCCATCGGACCAACTATAAAAATATTCATGATTGATTTTTGTTTAATGTACACAATTTTAGCATCTTACTATCTAAAATAGATTTTTTTAGTGCTTAAAAGTTGTATTCTAGATAACTGGAATACAATCGGCTTATGGTTAAATTAATTAAAATAATTTTCTATGCATCATTATTGGCGTGTGCCATAGCAATGTCTAGTGTGATAGCAACTTATTTTTATCTTAAACCTAATTTGCCTGAAATTTCTTTGGTTGACGAATCTCAGCTACAGCTTCCATTAAAAATTTATACCCAAGACAAGATGCTGATCGGAGAATATGGGGAAATAAAAAGAAGACCAGTTATATTTAATGAAATTCCCAATGATTTAAAAAATGCATTTTTAGCTGCAGAAGATGATAGGTTTTTTGAACACCAAGGTATAAGTTATACAGGAATTATTCGATCTTTCATTAGATGTATTGGCCCTAATGGGTGCCTTGGAGGAGGCGGAACTATATCAATGCAGGTGGTAAGGGGTTATGTATTAACAAGAGACCAGACGATAATAAGAAAATTAAAAGAGATATATCTTGCTTATGAGCTTGAGGGAAAGGCTTCAAAAGAAGAGATATTTGAGCTGTATGTTAATAGAATTTTTTTAGGTAATCGCTCCTATGGAATTCAAGCTGCATCAAATACTTACTTCAATAAGTCTGTTGATCAATTAACCTTATCAGAATCTGCAACCATAGCTGCTTTAGCTCAACTTCCTTCAGTCATAAACCCAATTAAATCTCCACTTAGGACAAAACAAAGAAGAAATTGGATTTTATCAAGGATGCTAAAACTTAATTTAATATCTAAAAGTCAATATATTGAAGCCATAAGCGATGAAGTGAAAGTTGTAAAAAATATAGATTTATATGAAGTAGATGCAAAGTATCTAGCCGAGCTTGCAAGACAGGAGATTATTAAGAGGTTTGGTCTCAAGGCCTACAAAGAAGGATGGAATGTATACACAACAATTAACTCTTCTTATCAAACAGCAGCCAATAAAAGTGTCCAGAAACATCTTGCTGACTATGACAAACGTCACGGTTGGAGATTAGCAGATAATTATAAAAATATTTTTAGTAACCAGCAGATGGAATTTTTATCAAAAGGGTCATCAGGTTTTTTAAAAGAAGATATAGAGCAAGCATCATCTTTTAATAATAACAGCAACATCATTGGAAGCAGGGTTAGTGATGTATTTTCATCTTACCCATATTATGAATCTCATGTTAAAGGCATAGTTGCTGGGATATCTGACAATGAACTACTTTTTATTGATGAAAACTTAGATATTCAAACCATCAATTGGTCTTCGCGCTATAACTGGGCTAGGAAACAAATTAATATCAACACAAAAGACCGGCTCCCAAGCGGATTTGATGATTTTTTAAATTTTGGTGATTTTATTTATTTAATTAAGATTGGTGATTTATTATTTTTAGATCAATTGCCAATAGCTGAATCTGCTTTGATATCTGCAGACCCAAATACAGGAGCAATTAGGGCTTACGTTGGAGGTTCAAATTTCGATAAGAGTAATTTTGATAGGGTGCGACTCTCCTATCCTCAATCTGGCTCGAGTTTCAAACCTTTTATATATGCATCAGCCCTATCTAATGAATACAATCTCTCATCATTAATAAATGATGCCCCAATTGCTTTCAAGGATGATAACCTTGAGAGCGTTTGGAGGCCGCAGAATTACACTGGTAAATTTTATGGTTTAACGCCTCTTCGAAGTGCTTTGATTAGGTCAATAAATATTGTTTCTATAAAATTGCTAAGAGAAGTAGGGATTCAAACTTCAAGCGATACTATAGAAAACTTTGGTTTTGAAAGAGAAAGGCTACCAAAAGATCTATCTCTGGCACTTGGTTCTGGTAACTTCTCTCCTGCTGAGATGGTTAGGGCTTTTGGTGTTATTGCTAGTGAAGGATATATCACAGACCCATATTATATTGATAAAATTGAAGATAGATTTGGTAATATAATTTTTTCATCGCAGCAAACCTCCCAAGAAAGTAAAGATCTAATAGCTTTCCCATGGCTAAATACATTAGAAATGGATATTAAAAAACCATACTACCTATTAAAGCCCATAAATAGATCAGACAAAGTTATTGATGAAAGAGTTGCTTATTTAATAAAAGACACTCTTAAAGATTTTATGAAAAATGGTACAGCAGGGCGAAAGTCAGCATTTTTAAATCGAGATGATATTGGCGGCAAAACAGGAACTACCAATGATGCAATAAGCACTTGGTTCTCAGGCTTTCATGACGACTTAGTTACAACGGTTTGGGTGGGAACTGATGACTTCACATCCCTTGGAGAAAATGAGTACGGATCAACAATTTCTATGCCTATATGGCTAGATTATATGTCTGTAGCATTGGATGATTTGCAGATAAGACCAATAACAATCCCCTCAAATTTGAGTTATGTAAAAGTAAATAAGGCAACTGGAAAGGTTGATAAATCTCAGGAAGCAAAAAATACATATTTTGAGCTATTTTTAGATGAAAATATTAAAGACTAAGATTTAAATAGATTTACAGACAAAAGGTCCCAGGCATTATCAATATAGTTGCTTGGAGAATCTTTAAACTTTGATCTAATGTATCTTGAAACATTCCCTTCCAAGTAAGTTGTAATTAATTGAGCTGATATGCCTGGTTGAGATATCAGCCCATCAATATCTTCTGCAAGAATTTGTTTGATAGTTAATTCAAATCTTTCGTAAAATTGATTAACAGAGTCAGAAACATTTTTCTCGGATGGAGACAGCGCTTCCCTCGAAAGAAGCCTTGCAAAACCTTTATTTTTTTCAACAAAAAGCATAAAAAATTTAAATATATTCATTACTTTGTCTTTTGAACTTAAATCAGATTTTTTCAATTCAGAGCTCTTTAAAAATATAGCCTCATCACAATATGAAAAAAGCTCTGCATATATAGATCTCTTGCTTGGAAAATGTCTATATAAAGCTGCTTCAGTAATATTAGATTTTTTAGCCAAAAGAGCTGTAGTGATTTTTGTAGATGAGGCCTCCTCAAGAAGCCCTGCTAGTGATTGCAAAATAATGTTTTTGCGATTTTTATCCATGCTAGGTTAAATTTATAACAATATCAGGCGAAATGCGAGAAAGCTCAGAAAGAAATTCGCTTTGTATGTTGTTCATATCTTCAATAGTGTTTCCTTCAAATCTTAATACTAGCTTGGGTGAGGTATTGGATGCCCTTATTAAACCCCAGCCATTTTTATAATTTACTCTTAGTCCATCAATAGTAATTTCTTCGCCTTGAAGGTTATTTTCACTAATAAATTTTTCAACAATTTGAAATTTATTCTCATCAGTAACATCAATATTTAACTCAGGAGTTGAAAAGGATTCTGGATAAGTCTTCATAATATCCGATATACTTTTATTGCCTTGATATTCTGACAAAGCTTCAATAATTCTTGCACCTGAGTATGGGCCGTCATCAAAACCATACCACTTGTCATTAAAAAAAATATGCCCACTCATCTCACCACCAAGTAGAGCATTATTTTCTTTGATCGCCCTTTTAATATGAAAATGTCCTGTTGGAGCCATCACAGGAACCCCATTATTTTTAGCAATTAATTCATCAAGGTGGTTAGAGCATTTAACATCAAAAACTATTGGCCCAGGTTGTTGAGATAAAATATTTTCAGATAACATCATCATATATTTATCTGGAAATATATTTTCTCCAGTATTGGTTATTAAACCAACCCTATCGCCATCACCGTCAAAAGCAAGACCTAAATCAGCATTATTATTTTTTACACTTTTAATTAAATCTTCCATATTTTCTAATTTACTTGGATCTGGATGGTGATTCGGAAAATTACCATCAACCTCGCTAAATAGCTCTATTACTTCACAACCTACTTTTTTGAAAAGTTCAGGAGCTATACAACCAGCAGCTCCATTTCCACAGTCAATAACAACTTTATATTTTTCAGGGTTTAAAATAGAAATTGATTCAGTAACTTTTCTTAAATACTCTTCTTTAATATCTTTGAATTGCAAAGTTCCTCTTCTAAACGTTTCACTCTTCATACCCTCAATTAATGCTAGAACTTCTGTTCCAGAAACTGGTTTATCATCAATCACCATCTTAAGTCCGTTATGATTTTTAGGGTTGTGACTTCCAGTTATAATAATTCCACTTTTGGAGTCATTGATTTTAGCTTCAAAGTAAAGCATTGGACTTGTAACCAAGCCTACATTTGTTACATTGATTCCCGAGTTGACCAAGCTATCACAGAAAGCATCTAGCAGGGACTCTCCTGAAAGCCTTCCATCTCTTCCAACTGATATGGCATCTATATTCTCTTTCCTGCATTTAGCAGCAATTGCTTTACCAATTTCACCAATAGTGTATTCATTTAATTGCTCGGGGTACGTTCCCCTTATGTCATTTTCTCTAAATATTGATTTGGTTACTTCCATTTTTTTCTTTTGTTATAAGTAGTTGTTTGTCATAATATCTTCGTAAATTATAACCTCACGCATATGTTTAACAACACCGAAAATAAATCAATTTGGAACAATGGGAAATTTGTTAAATGGGATGAAAGCTTAGTCCATTTAATGTCTCATACCTTAAATTACGGTACCGGTGCTTTTGAAGGCGTAAGAGCATATAAAACAAGTAATGGACCGGCTATTTTCAGATTAAATGATCATACCGATAGGCTTTTTAATACAGCCAAGAAAATTGATATTGATATTCCGTTTTCCAAAGAAGCTCTAAACAATGTGCAAAAAGAAATTTTTATTAAAAATAATTTAGACGAGGGATATATCAGACCAATTGTATATCTTGGAGCAGAATCCTTAGGAATTAGAGCTTTTGATTTGTCTGTAAACGTTGCAGTAGCAGCTTGGGAGTGGCCATCATATATGGATCCAGAAGCTAAAGAGAAGGGAGTTTCAATAATAAAATCATCACATGAGCAATATTCAAATCCTCTTCATTCTGGAAATAAAATAATTGGCACTTACATCAACTCAACTATGGCGCTTCATGAGGCGTTAAAAAAAGGCGCAGACGAGGCTGTGTTGATGGATAAGAATGGCTATATTTCTGAGGGTAGTGGAGAAAATATATTTATGGCTAAAGGAAACAAAATTTATACCCCAACTACAGACCATTGTCTGAATGGAATTACAAGGCAATCTGTTATATCTATTGCATCAGATGAAGGGCTTGAGGTTATTGAAAAAGATCTTACATATGAGGATCTAGCTAATTCTGATGAAGCATTTTTTACAGGAACAGCTGTAGAAATAACACCCGTAACAACACTTGATGCTAAACCTATCGGTTCAGGTAAAAGAGGTGATATAACAAGAAAACTCCAAAGTATTTATTCCGATGCTATTTCCGGAAATTCTGATAAATATAGCTCGTGGTTGACGTATGTTAATCCTCAAGCCAGTGACTAAGTTAAAAATTGGAATTCTGAGCTACAGGTCTGCTCCATTTGGAGGCGGTCAAGGTATATATGTAAGAGATATCTCACAAGCTCTTTCGTCTCTTGGGCACTCAGTTGATGTAATATCTGGAAATCCTTACCCCCAATTACCTCCTAATGTAAAACTTATCAAGCTGCCCGGACTTAACCTCTTTGAAACTTTTAACTTTAAAGACAGGCTAAAGAAATTTTTAAATAACCGCAAAAGTTTTGCAAATACTCAGGAATTTATCTCTACTCTATTTGGAGGATTCCCTGAAATGCGCTCTTTTGGAAAGAGAGTTGATAAGTTTTTACTTGATAACAATGAATACGATATTATTATTGATAATCAATCTCTTAGTTATGGAATCCTTAGTATTCAAAAACGATTTCCATTAATTGAAATAATACATCATCCAATTACTATGGATCTCAAGCATGATCTTGAAGCAAATAATAAATTTTTATACCGGCTTTCAAGGAAAAGATGGTACTCATTTCTTAATATGCAAAAAAAAGTTGCCCCTAATATTAGAAAAATTATTACTCCATCTGCTAACTCTAAAGAAGATATAGTAAGAGATTTCAGATGCAATAAAGGCAATATATCTGTAATTCACAATGGGCTAGATACAAGTATATTCAAGCCACATGAAAATATAAAAAGAGATAAATACAGATTAATTTCTACTGCCAGTGCAGATACTCCACTTAAAGGGTTGGACTATACACTTAGAGCCATTAGTGAACTGAAAAATGGCGGCATGGATATTAATTTGCTAGTCATTGGTAAAATGAAAAAAGATGGCCACACAGCAAGACTGATAAAGACATTAGGTATATCTGATAATGTGTCTTTTAAAACAAACTTAACAAAAGAGGAAATATCAATTGAGTATGCAAAAAGCTCCATAGCCATTGTAAGTTCTTTATATGAAGGGTTTGGTTATCCAGTCATAGAAGCAATGAGCTGCGCGATACCTTTAATTGCTGCAAAAACTTCTTCAATACCCGAGCTTGTTGGAGATCATGCCACTTTAATTGAGCCTAAAAATAGCGATTCTCTTGCTGCTTGTGTTAAATATATCATAGGGCACTATGATGGATATGACTTAATAGCAAAGGAAGGACGAAAACATGTAATTCGTCATTTTAATTGGAGTAAAATTTCTAAAGAATACGAAGACATAATTATTGAAAATATTAGAGACTTTCATAATGCTGACATTTAATTTTAATAAAATAACTTTACCCAAAAGCAATAGCACTATGCTTGATATTGGCTGTGGTGAAGGGCGGCATGTTTTTGGAGTAATGCAAAATTTTAAAGATACTTTATGCATTGGCTTAGACATGGACGACTCATCGATTGCTAAGGCTAGAGAGGGCTATGAGTTTTTTAAATCCATATCAAATCAAAGCGCTAGCTTTATAAAAGGATCAGCATACTCATTACCTATTCCATCAAACACTCTTGATCTTGTGATTTGCTCAGAAGTTTTAGAACATCTTGATGATTACCATCTTGCTTTAGAGGAAATTTACAGGGTCTTAAAGCCCGGAGGTAAGTTTCTTGCTAGTGTTCCATCCTATTGGCCTGAAAAAATTTGCTGGATGATATCGAATGAATATCAAAATATGCCAGGTGGCCATGTAAGAATATTTAAGAAAAAAGGTATTATTGATGATGTGCAAAAAATGGGATTCACCTTTCAAACATCCGAAAGATTCCACTCCATTCACAGCCCATACTGGTGGCTTAGATGCTTATTTTGGGATAATCAGGATAGTAATATTTTGATAAGAATTTATAAGAGAATTTTAGAAAAACATATCCTTGAAAATCCCTTCTATATTGATTTAGTTGATAAAGTCTTAAATCCTGTTCTTGGAAAAAGCTTAGCCTTGTATTTCGAAAAAAAAGTATGAAATATTATCCAGAAAAAAAACTGCATAATGTTGATGCTTTGGACAATAAATTAATTTTTAATATTATTGGGAATTATGTGCTTGAATCGCAGAATGACAATGGAACTATTCCATCAAATGCAGATGGTTCATTTGATCCATGGGATTTTATAGAGTCAATTACTGCTATTAATTTTATAGGTGATATTGGCAATGCAGAGAAAGCTTTCTTGTGGCTAAAGGCAAATCAAAATGATGATGGAAGTTGGTATGCAAAATATTCAAGTAATGGAGACATTCTTGAAAAAAATAAGCCTACTCACTTTTCACCTTATATTTCTATTGGTCTTTTGCATTACTATAAGATTTTTTTGAACAAAGAATTCTTAAAAAATTTATGGCCAACTGTTGAAAAAGCATTAAATTTCAGCCTGTCACTGCAAAATAAAAATGGAACTATACCTTGGTCTGTAGATCAAAATGGAAATATTGAAGACGATTATTTGTTAACTGGATCTAGTTCTATCCTTAAAGGAATTGAATGCGCAATGGCTATAAGCAAGATTCTTGGATTTAGTGATCAAGAGCAATGGAAACAATCATATGAATTTCTTTCAACAGCTATAAAAAACCCATCTGGTTTATTCGACCTTCAAAAAGATCGATCAAATTTTTCAATGGATTCATATTATCCAATACTGTCTGGTTGTCTATCTAATGATGAGATAGACAAACATATCACGCATACTCTAGTTAATTTTTATGATGAAGGGTTGGGGATAAGGTGTGTTCAAGAAGAGCCATGGGTAACAGTTGCTGAGACTAATGAATTTATTATTGCGCTTGTTATGGCAAATAATAAAAAGCTAGCCAAAAAAATACTCAATGAATCTCTAAGAATGTCTGATGATAAAAATATTCCATATATGGGGTGGCAGCATGTTCAAAATATTTTTTGGCCAGATGAAAGACCCACCTGGACCTCGGCTGCAGTTTTGCTTGCAGCTGATGCTATATTTGAGTTTACTAAAGGGTCTGATCTTTTTTTAAAAAATCAATTAGACCTTTATTAAACATACTATTGTGTCTACTCTTTCATGCTCTATGAAACCATTTTGCAAAGCTTTTTTATATATTTCATATGGGGCTTGACCACCTTTCTCAGGATCTTCGTAGATATCATGAATAACCAAAGCTCCTCCTTTTATGACATGTTTTGCCCATGAATTATAGTCATTTAAAGCAGATTCCATTGAGTGTCCTCCATCAATAAAAACAAGACCAGCAGATGTACCCCAAGATTTTGAAGCCATTAAAGAAGAAGCAACAATTGGCACTATATTTTCTAAATTATAATATTTGATGTTTTTTAAGAAAAGAGGGAATGTATTAACTTTGCTGTTTGCTTGATCATATACCTCATTATCAAAATACTCCTCTTTCAGCTGATGCTCTTCTGAGCCACTGTGATGATCAATTGTATAAACCACTTCATCAGCCTCGATCGCACCATGGGCAAGATAGATGGTTGATTTGCCACAGTATGTCCCTATTTCAATAACAGGGCCCTTATAGCAGAAATTTTTAGCCCATTTATATAGAGCTTCTCCCTCATGAATTGGCATAAAACCCTTTATACTTTCAATATTTTCAATAATCATTTATAAAAATTTTCCTTACCAAGCGTTGATTTAAACCTTCTATGCTGCCACAAATATTCTGAAGGATACTCCCTTATTGATTTTTCAAAAATTTTATTCAAATCAGTAGACATTTTAAATGAAGAGGCCATATCAAGATTTAACTTTTTGAGATCAATTATATACTTACCATTTTTTATGTAGCTATCTAAATAATATGTTTTACAGTCAGTCTTTTTTATTATTTTGTAAGGAGCGCTTAATGTTGCAGCTGGCTGACCAAAGAATTCAATAATTTCTGCCCCCTGCAAGCCATAGTCTTGATCAGTAGCATATAAAACAGTTTTTCCAGATTTGAGCCATTTTATAAATTTAAAAGGGTTATTTTTATTACATAAACCCTTAACTCCTTTTAATCTGCCATCCTTTTGGATTACATCAAAAAAGTCAGAGTTATGATTTCTTTCAACCCCATAAACATCAATACTCATACCCAAAAGCCTTGCATCAAGCTCTAAATGAAGGGAATGCTTAAAGAAAAGCAGAACGCCATAACCACTTTCTTGTTCTTTTTTTAATTCAGCCAATCCATTAATGCAATAATCAATCTCTTTATTGATTCGTGAATTGCTCCAAAACCAAGCCACTCCTGTATCAAACATAACTGAACCAGATTGGGCAATATTCTCTTTTATTAATTGTTGTTTTTTATGCTCTTCTAAATCCTTAAAACATACTTCTATATTTTTTTTACTAATAGCACTTCTTTTTTTTAAAAATATATTAAATATTAGGCTAACAAGATAACTAAGCTTATTTTGATATTTTCTTGGAATAGAAATAGACAGTTTCCAAAAAATTATTAGAAGTGATAAAAAATTATTTTTCATATAGATTTAGAATGTATTATTACATTAATGTATGCAATGGTTGATTATATGAGACTACTTTTTTATAACTTATTAATTCTTATTTTCCTGCCTTTCATGCTTGCTCGAATATTAATTAAAAGTAAATATGATACGGACTACAGGCTGAATTTAACTCAGCGACTGGGCCGCTTATCATATGATGGCCCGGAGGGCGTGATATGGTTTCATGCAGTGAGTCTAGGAGAGGTCATATCTTCTGAAAAGCTTGTAAGAGAACTCCTGGAACATTCAAAAATTTTCTTAACTGTTTCGACCCCAACAGGGCTCAGGCAGGCTAAAAAAATCTATGGTGCAGGTGTTGAAATTGCATATGCTCCATGGGATTTTAACTTATTCATTAAAAGCTATTTTAATAAAATAAAGCCCTCAGCATTAGTTATTTTTGAGACAGAAATTTGGCCATCAATGATAAATACTGCATACCAAAATAATATTCCTGTTTTTCTCTGCAATGGAAGAATGTCAAATAATTCTTTTAAGAGATACGCTCGTTTTAAAAATATTACTTCGGATACTCTTAAGAAAATAAAAAGAATATTTGTTCAAAGTAAAGTGCAAGCTACTCGCTTTATTGAACTAGGTGCTGATGTTAATACTACAGAGGTTGTAGGATCTGTTAAATTTGATTCTGAAGAAATTTTCATTAATTCTATGAATAATACAAATAACGAAAAAATTGTTCTTTTTGCAAGCACTCACCCTGGAGAAGATGAAATTTTAATAGACGCCTTTATCAATTTAAACCAGGAGATACCAAATACAAAACTGATAATCGTTCCAAGGCATCCAGAAAGAGCAAGTTCTATATCATCAATTTTAAATAAAAAAAATATTTCTAATTCCTTGAGCTATAACAGCTCACTCAATTTTAATTCAGAATCAGCAATTGTAATTGCATCTATTGGACTGCTGAGTTCTCTATACTCACAAGCTAGCGTTGCTTTTGTTGGAGGAAGTTTGCTTGGAAGCTCGGGGGGTCACAATATAATAGAGCCAGCTGCGGCTGGATGTCCTTTTGTTGTAGGTCCGTACATGTATAACTTCCAGGATATTTTAGAGGAATTTTTAAATGCAGATGCTTGTATCCAGATAACTGAATACAAAGAAATAGAACAATCATTGAAAACAATATTGACTGATAAAGATCAGCATGAAAAAATAAATGCTTCAGCTCTAGTTACGCAAAACAAAGGTTCCTCAAAGCTGCAGGCAAATAAAATATTACAATTATTAAAAAATTAGGAGCATATCTTGAAATTAGTCACAGCAATCATCAAACCATTTAAGGTTGAGGAAGTAAGGGCTTCATTAGAAAAAATTGGGGTTTCAGGAATGACAATGACGGAAGTTAAGGGGTTCGGAAGACAAAAAGGGCACACAGAGCTGTATAGAGGGGCCGAATACACAATAGATTTCCTTCCTAAAATTAAGTTAGAAATAGCGGTTTCTGATGATATGGTTGAGCCTGTGAAGGAGTCAATTATCGAAGCCGCGGCATCTGGTAAAATTGGTGATGGAAAAATATTCATTTCTCCAATTGAAGAAGTTGTTAGGATTAGAACGGGTGAAACAGACGAAGAAGCTCTCTAAATACTATTAACAAAATACCAAAAAATAAAATTATATTCCTATTGGGCCCAACTGCTTCAGGAAAAACTGAGCTGGCCATAAATCTATTTGAAAAATTTAATATAGAATTAATAAGTGTTGATTCTGTGATGGTTTATAGGGGTGCCAACATTGGCTCTGCAAAACCAACTGACGATGTGCTCTCTAATTATCCCCATCATCTTGTTAATAATAAATCATTAAATGAAATATATTCTGTTGCAGAGTTTTGTAGTGATTCATTGCAATTAATTCAAGAAGTGCATTCAAGAAATAAAGTGCCTTTATTTGTTGGAGGCTCAATGATGTATTTCAAATCACTCTTAAGGGGAATTGATAAATTACCACAAAGAGATGATGGTTACAGGGAGGCGCTTATGAAGTTGAAAGCATCAGAGGATAGTCACTATCTCTATAATTTACTTTTCTTAAAGGATCAAGATTATGCAAGAGTAGTTAAACCAAATGATGAAAAAAGAATAATCCGAGCACTAGAAGTTATAAATACAACAGGAGAGAAAATGTCAGAACAAATCAATTCTGGCTCCAATTTAACCCTCTTTAATAAATATAATATTCATCAAATAGCAATTTACGATCAAGATAGAGAAATGCTACATAAAAGAATAGAGAATAGGCTTTCAATCATGCTTAATGACGGTCTCATTGAAGAAGTTAAGGGGCTTGTTAATAGATACACCCTTAAGGAACAACATCCAATTTTAAGTGCTGTAAATTATAAGCAAACCATAAACTATCTCGAGGGCTTGATTGATAGAAAGGATTTATTTAACAAGGCTTTATATGCCTCAAGGCAATTAGCAAAGAGACAAATAACCTGGATTAGATCATGGGATGATTTAAATATATTTAATATTAATTCCCAGCGCGAAATAGAAAAAAGTATCAGAAACTTTATCTAGATGGCTTTAAATATTTTCTTAAGACCATACATAAGGGATATAATAAATTAATATTATTTAACGAGGTATCTCACATGAACTGGGAAAATAAAGATAAAGACCCATGGGGCGGCAAAAATAATTCAGGTGATTTTGATGATCTCCTAAAAAAATTCGCTTCCGTCATGGGAGCAAAAAAAGAAGGATCCTCAAACGGTTCTAATTCTTCTGGCGGTGGCTTTAATATGTCTTCTGGAAGAATGTTTTTGTATGCCTTTTTTGCATTTACTATTGTTTATGCATCTCAATGTATTTACCAATTAGATGCATCTGAAAGAGCAGTAATCTTAAGGCTTGGAAAGTTTCATGAAGAGCAAACTGAAGGATTGAATTTTAGACTTGCAGGCATAGATGATAGGTATATAGAAAATGTTTCGCTAACTAGAAGATATACCCAAACAAATAGCATGTTAACAAAAGATGAAAATATAGTAGATGTTACTGTGTCAGCTCAATATAGGATTGCTAACCTGAAAGATTTTGTGCTCAATGTAAAAGATCCTGAAGGAAGTTTAAGGAATGCTATTGAAAGCGCTCTACGACATGTTGTTGGAGATAATACTCTTGACCAAACTTTGACTGTAGGAAGGGAAAATATTGCATTCGAAGTTCAGAATAGACTTCAGGAATATTTAGACTTATACCAAACAGGATTGCTTGTTCAACAGGTTAATATTGAAAAAACAGATCCACCAGCTGCAGTAAAAAATGCATTTGATGATGTAGTAGCAGCAAGAGAAGATAAAGAGAGGCTTCAAAATGAAGCACAAAGATATGCTTTAACCATTGTGCCAGAAGCAAGAGGTCAAGCGCAGGCAAGAATAAGAAATGCTGAAGGTTACAAATTAGAGGTTGTTGCTAATGCAGAGGGTGAAACCGAAAGATTTAGCCAGCTTTTGCAAGAATATAGCAAGGCCCCAGAGGTAACAAGAGACAGGCTTTATTTAGATGCATTACAGTCTGTTTTGACTAATTCAACTAAAATAATGGTTGACGTTGAAGGCGGTAACAACTTGTTATACCTACCGCTGGATAAAATCATGGAAGAAAACAAGAAGCAAGATAATTACAATAGAAATAATTTAAGGAGAGACGACGATGAATAAGAGTTCGTATTTATTAGTATTTGCTGCACTAATTGTTGGTATAGCATTTAATAGTTTTTTTATTGTTGATGAAAAAGAAAAAGCAATTGTATTTCAGTTTGGTGAAGCCGTCAGAACAGATATTAAAGTTGGTTTCTCTTTTAAACTACCTATTATTCAAGAAGTGAAAAAATATGATGCAAGAATACAAACACTTGATGAAGCTCCTGACAGAATCTTAACTGTTGAGAGTAAATATCTTTTAGTTGACTCTTTCATTAAATACAAGGTATCTGATGTATTAACATTCTACAAAGCTAATAATGGAAGCTTTAATAGTCTAAACAGCCTTCTAGGCCAAAGGTCTGAATTTGTACTAAAAAATCAATTCGGAAAAAGAACTGTTAAAGAGGTCGTTTCGGGTGAAAGAGATGAGTTAATGAATACTATGCTTACTCAATTAAATGACTCAGTTGTGGATCTTGGTGTTGAAATTATTGACTTTAGAGTTAAGAGAATAGATCTTCCTTCAAATCTAAGTAATTCAGTTTATGAAAGAATGAGAACAGAAAGAAACAGATTGGCAGAAGAGCTAAGATCTGAGGGTAAAGAGATTGCCCGAGAGATTAGAGCCATAGCAGATAAAGATAAAGTTGTTATATTGGCAGAAGCATATAAAAAATCTGAGCTCCTAAGAGGTGAGGGTGATGCAGAAGCAACCGCAATATATGCAAATGCTTATTCTGTAGATCCAGAATTCTATGAATTTACACGAAGCTTAAAGGCTTATACAGAAACATTTAAAAGCAAATCTGATGTAATGCTTATTGACTCAGAGTCAGAGTTTTTTAAATATCTGAAAAAACAAACTCAGTCTAAATAGGTTTTCTATGGCAGAGAACACTCTAATCCTTGGGCTTCAATGGGGCGATGAGGGTAAAGGTAAAATAGTTGATGTTCTTAGTCAGGATGTTCACGCCGTCTGCAGATTTCAAGGCGGCCATAATGCCGGTCATACTATAAAAGTCAATGGAGAACAAACAGTTCTCCATTTAACACCCTCTGGTATCCTTCATCCTAGCACCAATTGCGTTATTGGTAATGGAGTTGTGCTTTCATTAAGAGCGCTTGACAAAGAGATTAATGAGCTCATAGATGCAGGTATTTCATTTGATAACAGGTTTTTTATTAGTTCATCCTCTTGCCTCATCCTCCCTACACATATAAAAATTGATCAAGTTAGAGACAGGGGAGAGTCAATAGGGACTACTGGCAGAGGCATTGGACCAGCTTATGAAGATAAGGTAGCCAGGAGAGCTATTCGTTTTGGAGACTTTGCAGACTTGGACACCTTAAAGGAAAAAATAACTAAGCTAGTTAACTATCATAATAAAGTGCTTTCTAAAATGTATGATGAGGAACCAGTTCCAGTTAATGAAGTTCTTGATGAAATTCTTTCGTTTAAATATTTATATGACAATTTTTGCAATGATACACAAGATCTTTTGCTTCAATGGGTTCAAGACAATAAGTCCTTATTATTTGAAGGAGCTCAAGGGACTTTATTAGACATTGATCAAGGTACATACCCTTATGTTACTTCTTCAAGCACAACAGCTGGAGGAGTATCCACTGGTCTTGGCATAGGCCCTAAATATATTGATAAAGTTATTGGTATAACTAAAGCCTATACAACAAGAGTTGGAGAAGGTCCTTTTATTACAGAATTATTTGATGACAATGGTAAAAACTTAGCTAAAAAAGGCAATGAATTCGGCGCAACAACTGGAAGGCCTAGAAGATGCGGTTGGTTGGACTTAGTAGCATTACGAAAGGCGGTTTTTACAAACTCTGTTACAGATATATGCTTAACTAAATTAGATGTTCTAGACGCCTTTACAGACATATCCATATGCACAGCATACGAAAATGGCGCACCTATTTATGAGGTTTTCGAGGGGTGGATGTCAAAAACTGAAGGAATTACTTCATTTGATGCACTTCCAGAAAAAGCAAAAATTTATATTAAATTTATTGAAAAGTATGTTGGTTGCGATATATCAATTATTTCAACTGGCCCTTCAAGAGATCAAACAATAACTAGGTAAGGCTTTACTTTTGTAATTTTAAATATTTATCAAGATAAGTATTTATAAATTTATAAGATTCAGGGTTTGAAAATTTCTTTGATAACCTTAATGACTCGTCAATTATTAGAGGCCCATCTAATTCCATCGCCTTAAATTCATTTATTGCAAAGTAAAGAATAGATTTATCGATCAACTCCATATCAGAATTTTTTATATTTAAATCCTCTAGATTCTTTTGAATAACATCTTGATGCTCGCTTATTGATGTCAATGATCTATTAAAATAAGCAAAATCTACATTTTTTTTCTTTGCATGTTCTTTTTTAAACTGCTTTAAAATACTATCCGCATCTTGATCATTAAAAAGAAGTTGAAAGATTGCTTGAACTAAATATTCCCTTGTACGGATAATATTTTTATATTTCGCTAAATTTTTCAATTATATCTCCATCATCTCTAATAGAGATTGAGTAATTTCTTTGCCTTTATTCAGACAGGTGGGCGAGGCTCTCTCCTCAGCTTGTTCAAGATTATTTGTTGCTAAGATACCATTAGCTATTGGAACCATACTTTTTAACGTAATATCCATCAAGGCCTGAGACGATGTATTGGAAATAATATCAAAATGAGGTGTTTCACCTTTTATTATTGCTCCAAAGGCTATAATTCCATCCGCACCTCTTTCTATAGCTTTTAGACATCCGAATGGTATTTCCCATGCACCAGGAACTCTTAATACTTCGACATTGGTAACATTTAAACTACCTAAGTGTTTTAAAGATTCATTAACCATTTTTGTAACAATCCCATCATTCCATTTACTAGCAACAATTGAAATATTTTTGTTACCAATCAATGAATTTGTTAAATCGCCATATTGAAACCCATCCTGTGTTTTCATTTCACAAACCCCACAATTTCTATATCAAAACCAGACAACGAAGGATATTTAAGAGGTGCGGCAAGAAGTCTAATTTTCTTCAACCCCAGCTCTCTTAAAATCTGCGACCCAACTCCAGAAACTCTTGTGTCGGGAACCCATTTTTTTTCAGAACCTTGCAAATGTCCAATTAGTTCGTCGGGAGTTTCTTGATTGCCAATTAACAGCAAAACTCCCACTTCTTCTTTACATACTCTATCAATTGCATCTTGAAAAGAAAGCCTGGAACCAAATTCATCTATACCAACCAAATCATGAATTAAGTTTGGCGCATGAACACGCACAATAGGGGCTTCTTCTGAGCTCAAGTTACCTTTTGTAAATGCGAGATGTAACTTACCAAAGATAGTATCTTTCCATGCGGTAAGAGTTAATTTATTGCCTCTTACATGAACCTCTCTTTCGTATTCTTTAGTAATTGATTTTTCTTTAACAGCTCTATATTGAATGAGATCAGCGATCGTTCCAATTTTTAAATCATGCTTTGCTGCAAACAGCATTAGGTCGTCTCTTCTTGCCATTGTTCCATCATCATTCATGATCTCACAAATAACTCCCGAAGGTTCTAATCCAGCTAGTCTTGATAAGTCGCATGCCGCCTCTGTGTGTCCAGCTCTATTAAGAACCCCTCCATCCATAGCTTTTAATGGGAAAATATGACCAGGTTGGACAATATCATTTTGATCAGATTCTTCTGCAACTGCTGTTCTGATTGTATGAGATCTATCAGCTGCTGAAATTCCTGTAGTTATTCCAGATGCAGCCTCAATAGAGACGGTAAAAGCTGTTCCATGATTTGCTTTATTGCTATCTGTCATCATGGGGAGATTTAATTCATCACATTTTTTTGAATCTAGAGTAAGGCAAACCAAACCTTTGGCCTTAGATATCATAAAATTAATAATTTCAGGTGTTACTAGCTGAGATGCACATACAAGATCTCCTTCATTCTCTCTATCCTCGTCATCAAGCAGGATAACCATTTTGCCATTTTGGATATCAGTGATTAGTTCTTCGACTTTATTAAAATTCATTTATATTTATTTTTTTTACGCATTATAATCTTAATATCATCACCAACGAGCATTGAATCATATATTTTAAATTTCTTTGCATCACTTAAAATACTTGGAGGCTTAATAGACATACTGTCTATGGATTTTTTTCCTAAAATTTTTGGAGATATATAGAGGATTAGCTCATCCACAAGACCTTCTTCCAGAAAAGAAGTAAATACATTTGAGCCTCCTTCAACCAATATAGAATTTAATTCATGCTTGGCTAATTCTTTGAGAGTATCATGCAAGGTTGAACTTTTCTTAATTGGAATTTTTGTAAGGTTCCCATCTTTTGAATGCGACAAAAATTTCCTCGAACATACAATAACTTCACCAGCCCCTTTTAGAATTTTAATATCATCTTGACCAGTTAAAAAACTGGAACCCAAAACAATTTTCTTTGGCTGTCCTCTATTTGAGTTACTAATATTTTCTCTTATATTAAGCCTAGGATTATCTTTTAAAATAGTGCCTGACCCAACTAAAATACCATCACTGGCTAACCTTATTTGTTGCACATCATCTCTAGATTTCTTTGAGGTTATCCATTTACTTTCTCCATTAGATAATGCAATTTTTGCATCTAAAGACTGAGCTATTTTTATTCTTATAAATGGTCTTCCTTTTTTATGCCTAAAAAAGAAGTCATGATTGATACTGATAGCTTGTTTTTCAAGTAACCCCACCTCAACATTAATACCGCTTTCTTTTAGAATTTTTACCCCATTTCCATTTATTTTTTTATTTGGGTCAAGGCTTGCACAAAATACATTCTTAACACCATGCTCTATAAAAGAAGATGTGCATGGTGGAGTTTTTGAAAATATAGAGCAGGGCTCAAGAGTGACATATGCAGTAGAATCAAAGAGAAGTTTAGCCGCCTTAGCCTTGCCGTATTTTCTAATACAATAATTAATAGCATTTACTTCTGCGTGATGACCACCATATTTTCTATGGTAACCCCTTCCAATAATTTCATTATTTTTAACTAAGATGCATCCGACCTTTGGATTTGGATGCACATTATATGAACCTTTAAGAGCAAGGCTTATAGCTTCCTGCATATAACCTTCTTGAGTCATCACTTATTTCTTTTTAGGATTTTCTTTATTGAGGGAGTTTATCTCCGCAGAAAAATCTTTAATATCTTGGAAGTCTCTATAAACTGAAGCAAATCTTACATAAGCAACTTTATCAACCTCTTTTAGAGAGTCCATTATAAATTCACCTACGCGAAGAGATTTAATTTCTCGTTCTCCACATGTTCTAATTTTATATAGTATTTTATTAAAACAAGCATCAACTTCTTCAGTAGAAAGTGGTCTTTTCTCAAGAGCCCTCAACATTCCTTTCTTAAGTTTTGATCCATCAAACAGCTGTCTTTCACCATCACTTTTTATTACCTTAGGCAAGGCTAGATCAGCAGTTTCAAAGGTGGTAAATCTTGATTGACAAACTTCACATGAACGCCTTCTTCTTGTCTGGGAACCATCTGCAACAAGACGAGAGTCTATTACTTTAGTATCTTCAGCTTGGCAATATGGACAGTGCATCTATAGGCTGTAAACAGGGTATTTATTGCAAAGAGCACTTATCTTCTTTTTAATTTCTTCGTGTTTTTTATTGTCATCCATATTCAAGATAATATCGCATATCCAATTGCTTATTAACTTAACTTCTTTTTCTTTAAACCCTCTAGTTGTGATTGCAGGAGTTCCAAGCCTCACTCCAGATGTAACAAAAGGAGATTTAGGATCATTTGGCACAGAGTTTTTATTGACTGTAATATTTACTTCACCTAAAACTCTTTCCAAGTCCTTGCCTGTAATATTCTTACTTCTAAGGTCAACTAGAACTATATGGTTTTCAGTCCCACCTGTAACAACATCAATACCACGAGACATAATTGTTTGGCTCATTACTTTTGCATTATTTATAACTTGCTTAATATATTTTTTAAATTCAGGATCTAAGGCCTCTTTAAAACAAATAGCTTTTGCAGCAACAACATGCATCAGAGGTCCTCCCTGAGACCCAGGAAAAACAGCAGAATTAAGTTTTTTATGAAGCTCCGGATTTTCTTTAGCTAATATTATTCCAGATCTTGGTCCTCTTAAAGTTTTATGAGTTGTTGAGGTTACAACATCGGCATATGGGATTGGAGAGGGGTATAGCCCTGCTGCAACCAAGCCAGAAACATGCGCCATATCTACAAGGAAATACGCCCCCACCTCATCTGCAATTTCCCTAAATTTGCTCCAGTCTACTATTCCTGAAAAAGCAGAAAACCCTGCAATGATTAATTTAGGCTTATGTTCAATTGCCATTTCACGAACTTGATCATAGTCTATGTCATGAGTTTCCGGATGAAGGCCATACTGGTAACTTGTATAATTTCTACCTGAAAAATTAACTTTTGCACCATGGGTCAAGTGGCCACCATGATCTAAGCTCATACCCAAAATAACATCATTTGGTTTTAGTAAGGCTAAAAATGCTGCAGCATTTGCTGAAGAGCCAGAGTGTGGTTGAACGTTTGCGTATGCTGCTCCAAATAGCTTTTTAGCTCTTTCAATTGCAAGCTCTTCCGCAACATCAACATGCTCACACCCTCCATAATACCTTTTTGATGGATAGCCTTCGGCATATTTATTAGTTAGGATTGAACCCTGGGCTTCTAAAATTCTATTGCTAGCATAATTTTCTGATGCTATTAGCTCGACATGATCCTCTTGCCTTTGAGATTCATTTTTAAAAGAGCTCCATAACTCATCATCATAACTCTCAATATTTTCAGTATTTGAAAAAATTGAGTCTGCTCTCGAAGATTTTTGCGTAGAGCTAAACAAACCGTTTTTAATCTTATTAAACAACTTTTTCTCCAGAAGTATTAATTATCGACTTATTTTAAATCATCTAAGGCTGGTTGTGGACAAAACGCCTAACTCTTTTTGGATAACAGCCTCTGCATATTTTACAATCAAGACCAAAACATCCTCTAGCAGAACAAAACTGTCTTCCCCAAAATATTATCTGGAGATGTAACTTATTCCATCTATTCTTTGGAAAAACTTTTTTTAGATCTCTTTCAGTCTGAACAACATTTTTTCCATTTGATAGGCCCCATCTTTGAGCTAGTCTATGAATATGTGTGTCAACAGGAAAAGCAGGAACACCAAAACCTTGACTGATTACAACCGAAGCTGTTTTATGGCCAACGCCTGGAAGTTGTTCTAACTTTTCAATTTCAGAAGGGACAATTGAATCATACTCTTCGACTAGAATCTCTGAAAGCTTTTTTATAGCTTTTGATTTTTTGGGACCTAATCCACATGGCTTGATTATTTTATAGATCTCTTTTTCAGACAAAATAGACATTTCCTTAGCATTCTTAGCTTTTGCAAAAAGGATGGGTGTTACTTTGTTTACCCTTTCATCTGTACACTGTGCTGATAGCAAAACTGCAACAAGAAGTGTGAAATGATCACAGTGCTCCAAAGGAACAGGTGTTTCAGGATAATGATCCTCTAGAGTTTTTAATATAAATATAGCCCTTTCAGATTTTTTCATACTAAGAAATGTAGCATAATATTATGTTAAATATGAATACAAAAAAAATACAAAAATATCTGCTCAAGATTAAGGAAAGCTTTTTAGAAGAGTCTGATGAAAATAAAAAAATGTTAGATATCTATGTCAAATACATTGAAGGGTCTGTAACAGAAAATGAGTTAGACTTTGCAAACGAACAACTCACTCAAGTTTTAAAAAGTATAGGTCTCGGAGTATTAGTTATTCTACCTTTTAGCCCAGTTACTATTCCCTATATCTTAAAGAAAGCTGATGAATATGAGATTGATTTAATACCAAAGTGGTATAAGACTTTAAGAAGTGAAGAGGATAGATTAGAATAATCCTGTAAATTTTTTACTAATGGAGAAAAAATGAAAAATGTAGTTATTGTAGATAGTGTAAGGACTGGGTTGGCAAAATCTCATCGTGGTGGGTTTAATATGACGCGACCAGATGACATGCTGGCGCATATCATAAATGCTTTGCTTGAAAGAAACCCTAACTTGCCGCCTGAGGCAGTAGAAGACATTATTATGGGTTGCGGAAATCCAGAGGGTGCACAAGGACATAACATTGGTAGGAATGCAGCGGTGCTTTCAAATCTTCCTATGTCTACTGGTGGAACTACAATTAATAGATATTGCTCATCTGGAATTCAGTCAATTTCTATGGCTGCTGGCCAAATTATGGCCGGTTGTTATGACACTGTAATAGCTGGTGGTGCAGAAACTATCTCAATGATGAAAATGAATACTGATAATTTTGTTAATGAGAAGCTTGCAGAGCAATCTCCAGGGATATATTACCCAATGGGGATGACTGCAGAGGTTGTTGCAAAAAGATATGGGATTTCAAGAGAGGCACAAGACGAGTTAGCTTTTCAAAGTCAAATGAGAACTGCGGCTGCTCAAGAAGCAGGTATATACGACGATGAAATTATACCTATGGATACCAAAATGTTACTTATGAATAAGGAAACAGGAGAATCTAAAGAGGTTGATGTTACAGTTGATAAAGATGAATGTAATAGACCAACTACAACATTAGAAGGTTTGGCCGGTCTGAAACCTGTTTTTGACCCTGAAAATGGAAGTGTCACAGCTGGAAATTCATCTCAGCTATCAGATGGAGCATCTGTTAATTTAATTATGTCCGAAGATAAAGCTCTTGAGCTTGGTTTAAAACCAATAGCATATTTTAGAGGCTTTACAACAATGGGATGTGAGCCTGATGAAATGGGAATTGGCCCAGTCTACTCAGTACCTAAGTTGCTCAAAAACTATGGCATGTCTATGGGTGATATTGATCTATGGGAGCTCAATGAGGCATTCGCTGTTCAAGTGGCATACTGTAGAGATAAACTGGGAATTCCAATGGATAAACTTAATGTTAATGGTGGATCAATCTCAATAGGCCATCCATTTGGAATGACTGGATCAAGATGTGTAGGTCACCTTACAAGAGAGCTTGTAAGAAGAGACGCACAATTTGGAGTAGTCACAATGTGTGTTGGTGGAGGAATGGGAGCTTCAGGGTTATTCGAAAGATATCCTAGCTGATCATTGGCATCTGAATTTGAGCTGATAGATCTATTCCAAGATATCGGCTCTGAGTTTTATTCTCAAAACGGCATAATTATCCCTCCAGGGGATGATTGTGCTGTTTTTCAATCAAAAAAACCTATTATAACTTCTGTTGATTCTTCTGTTGTGGGAGTGCATTTTCCCGAAAATATAATGCCATCTCAGATAGCCTATAGGTCTATTGCAGTTGCCTTAAGTGATATTGCTGCAATGGGGTGTCGGCCAATTGCTTTTAGCATATCCATATCAAGCCTAATAAATGATATTGACTGGTATAGAAATTTTTCCAACGGAGTTAAAGAAATTTCAAAAATTTACCAAATACCTCTTATAGGGGGTGATTTCACAAAAGGGCAGCTTAATATCAATATAATTGTGTATGGAGAACCTTTTTTGGATAAAATTTTAAAAAGAAGTGGTGCGAATGATGGAGATTTTATTTGTATTTCAAAGCAGGTTGGAAGGGCAAAAAAAGGTTTGAAAGATCTTCAATTAGGTAAAACAAATTCAAGTTTTATAGATGATTACCTGAGACCAGAATCTAAGATAGATCTCGGCAAAGAAATTTCTGAAATAGCTACATCCTGCATTGATACTTCAGATGGCTTGCTTGCAGATTTAAAGCATATATTAAATAGCTCAAATGTTGGGGCTGAGATATATTTAGATGAAATACCATTTACACAGAATATTGATGATATAAATGCTGGCGATGATTATGATCTTTGTTTCACCATTCCAGAAAACTACTTAAAAGATAGTTTTTACATAATTGGCAAGGTTACAAAAAATAAATCTATAAAACTTATTTCTGAAAAAGGTTATGATGTTGAAATTAATGGATATAAGCATTTCTAATGAGCAACTTTCCAAACCTTAAAAAACCAACACATATTATTGCAACACTAGGCGGAATTGGTAATGCTAAATATGCACCAGGAACATGGGGTTCTTTGGCTGCCTTATTATTATTTATCTTCATTTCTCATCAAAGCATCAATATTGAAATATTAATTATAGGTATTACATTTTATGCAATTTATATCTCTGGAATAGTTTCAGAAGATCTTGTTGAAAAAGATCATAAAGCCATTGTTATTGATGAGCTTGCAGGCATGTGGATCGCAGCGTACCCAGCAATCTACTATAGCTCTCAAAATGAAAGGGTTGCATTTGTTGTTTTAGCTTTTATTTTATTCAGAATATTTGATATTACTAAACCATATCCAATTTCATATATTGATAAGAATATCAAAGGCGGACTTGGTATTGTGCTTGATGATGTTGTTGCTGGGTTTATAGCTGCTGCTATGAGTATAGGTTTAATGAATCTAATATTTGGCTAGCATTAATTCCAGCATCTTCAATCATCTCCTCTCTTGAAGCATGTTCTATAAAAGTATCTGGTATTCCAAATAATTTTGATTTTATTTCTATATTTTTATGAGAACAAAATTCCTGAACTGCACTTCCTGCACCGCCCATGATCGATCCATCTTCTAAGGAAATAAACATATCAGCATTCGCTAGATGCTTTAGAAGCATCCCTTCATCAAGAGGCTTTACAAATCTCATATCTATTAGAGTAAGGCCTAATTTTTCAGCAACTATTATTGCCTCAGATAGTAGAGCTCCAAAATTAAGAAAAATAATATCACTCCTTCCTTCTTTAATGAGCTTTGCCTTCCCAATTTCTATTGTTGTGAGTAAATTATCTCTTTTTGCATTTGGTCCTGACCCTCTGGGGTATCTTATAACCGCAGGCCCATTAAAGTTATAACCTGTAGAAAGCATCTTTTGTGTTTCCGCTTCATCAGATGGAGCCATAATAATAATATTAGGAATACATCTTAAGAATGCTATATCAAAATTCCCAGAATGCGTGGGACCATCCTCACCAACTAAACCAGATCTATCTAATGCGAAAGTAACATCAAGGTTTTGAACTGCTACATCATGAATAACTTGATCATAAGCTCTTTGTATAAAAGTTGAATATATTGCCACTACTGGTTTTTTATTTTTCCTTGCTAACCCTGCTGCAAAAGTTACAGAATGCTGTTCTGCAATTGCAACATCAAAATATCTTTCAGGAAATTTTTTGCTGAACTCGACTAGTCCTGAGCCCTCTCTCATTGCCGGAGTTATCGCAACAAGCTTTTCATCATTCTCAGCTTGATTGACAACCCACTCTCCAAAAACATCTTGATATTTTATACTGTCAGATGAACTACTTTTAATGCTATTAATTTTTCCTATAGCATGAAACTCAATTCTATCAGCCTCTGCAGCATCAAGGCCCGCACCTTTTTTTGTAATTATGTGTAAAAACTGTGGACCTTCAAAGTCTTTTAAATTACCAATTACTTCTAACATTTCATTAATATTATGCCCATCAATTGGCCCAATATAATTAAAACCAAGTTCTTCAAATATTGAACCTGGAGCAACCATAGCTTTCATTTGTGTCTCAACCTTTCTAGCCAAATGGTAAGCTTGCGGGAGCGGCTTCAAGAAGCTTGCACCTCCTTTTTTTATGCCTTTGTATACTTTTGATGCCCATATTCTTGAAAAGTAATTAGATAATCCGCCAATATTTTCAGATATAGACATATCATTATCATTAAGTATTACTAGCATGTTTGGTTTAAGGTGACCTGCGTGACTAAGGGCTTCAAAAGCCATTCCAGCGGTCATTGCTCCATCGCCAATTACAGCAACAGTTCTTTCATTATTTTTAGCTGCCATTGCCATACCAAGAGCAGCACTAATGGAGGTACTAGAATGTCCTACTCCAAAAGAGTCATATTCGCTTTCTGTAATGTTGGGAAATGGAGCCAAGCCACCCTTGTGTCTAATAGTTTGGATTTCCTTTTTTCTGCCAGTCAATATTTTATGAGGGTAGGCTTGGTGCCCAACATCCCAGATCAAATTATCAGATGGGGTGTTAAAAATATAATGAAGCACCACTGTTAACTCCACAACACCAAGTCCACCCCCAAGATGTCCACCACTTTGACCAACTGAATATAAAAGGTACTCCCTCAACTCATCAGCCAATAACTCTAATTCTTGAGATGAAAATGATCTAAAATCGCTTGGAGTATTAATATTGCATAAAAGTTTAGATTCTGGCTTTTCATTAGGTATCTTATTAAAAATCTTCACTTTTAACTTTCTCTATTAATTATAAAATTGGCAAGGTTTTCTAGTTTATCAGTGTGCTCGTTATTGTCATAAGAAACACTTTTCAATAATAATAAAGCATCTTCTGTAAGTGCCTCATATCTTTCAATTGCATTTTCCAAGCCCACAATCTTCACATATGTAGATTTATCATTTCTTAAATCTGATAGTTTATTTTTGCCTAGTTTTTCACTGCTACCTATTATGTCTAACACATCGTCCTTGATCTGAAATGCTAAACCTATTTTCTGACTGAATAATTCCAATTTTTTTTGATCATCAAGATTAATATTTGAACCAATTTGCCCCATTAAGATTGAGCACTCAATTAGCCTTCCAGTTTTTAAATGGTGTATTTGCTCAAGATCTAGCTGAGTGATATGTTTTTTATTTTCATTTTCAATGTCTAGATGCTGCCCATAAACCATTCCATTTTTGCCACATGCACTAGACAGCAACTTAATGGCTTTAATTTTTTGCCCATCATTCAATTTTTCATCTTCAGCAATAACCTGAAAGGCAAGGGCTTGAAGCGCGTCACCAGCTAAGACAGCATTAGCTTCCCCAAATACAACATGATTAGATGGGCTATTCCTTCTAATATCATCATCATCCATACAGGGAAGATCATCATGTATCAACGAGTAACTATGCATCATTTCAATTGCACATGCCATATTTACAAGGCTTGATTTATCGATATTGGCATTTGCTTCTCCTGATGCAATAACCAATCCTGCCCTAACCATTTTACTGGGAAGCATAGAGGTGTACGCCATAGATTTTTCTATTAGGTTGGATTCACCAATAATATCTTTTATTCTTGATTTAACTTCAGTCTGAACGGATGAAAGGAAGACTTGCAACATTTGTTTTTCTAAACTTCTTCTGTAGCTGTCCCATCGTCAAGTAGTTTGCTTACTTTTAACTCGGCATCTTTAAGTTGTTTTTGACACTTTTTTACAAGTTCTATTCCCTGCTCAAATGATTTGACTGAATCTTCTAGATTGATGCTGTCATCCTCTAACTTTAATACTATTTTTTCAAGCTGAGATAGGGCTAATTCAAAATTTATGTTTTCATTATCTTTAGTCATAGCTTATTGTAATTGATTAATCTGATGCTTTTATATATTTCTTTAGATCATTTCTTATGCCATATGGCAAAGCGAGAACAGCAGGAGTAAGTATTAAAGTTATAAAAGTACTAAACCCTAATCCAAAAACAATAGACACAGCTAGGTTTGACCACCAATCAACTATCCTGCTTCCTATTAAAATTTCTCTTCCTATCAAATCAACACTAACACCCATTGCTAAAGGCAATAAACCAAATATTGTTGTTAAAGAAGTTAAAAGAATTGGTCTAAGTCTTTGTTTGCATGCGCTAACAATAAGGTTTGATTTTTTGAGATTTGGAGACTCCTCTTTCATCTTATTAAAAGTATCAATTAGGACAATATTATTGTTCACAACAATGCCCGCTAATGTAACTATAGATAAACCAGTCATTGTTGTACTAAATGGACTATTTGTAATCAATAAACCCAGCATAACACCAACAATAGATATCGTTACTGAGGTCAATATAATTAAGGATTGATAAAAGCTATTGAATTGAGTTAAAAGCATTATAAGCATTATAAATACTGCAGCTATTCCTGCTCCTGCCATAAAGTTATTAACTTCATCAGTTTCTTCCTGCATTCCCTCAAAAACAATTTCAACACCAGAATCAAGAGGACTTGTGTTAACCCATTGTTGTATTTCAATAATTTTTTCAGCTACTTTAGACTCATCCTCTGTTCCAGCTCTTATTCTGTGGTGATATCGCCCATTTTTTCTTCTAACTGTTTGTCTATTTTCTTTTGGTACTACAGTAATAAATGAGCTCACAGGAACCAAGCCCTGTTTGGTTGTAACATTAAGATCTTTTATGCCTGTTAGGGTTCTATCAGCCTCAGGAAATCTTGCCCTTATCTCAACTTCATCTTTAGAGTCATCAGGCCTATACTCACCAACTTTAAAGCCATTGGTAAGCATTTGCACTAAAGCACCAACATCACTGATGTTTACACCCAGTTGAGCTGCTTTTTGTTTATCAACTTCAACACTCCACTCAACAGATGGATAGGCTTTTGATGATGAGATGTTGATTAAGCCCGGAACATTTTCAGTAAGATATTTTTCTATAACATTGGCAGCATTATTAACTTCAGATTCAGTTTTTGCATAAACAGCAATCTCAATAGGTGAGTCAAAAGATGGTCCACCCAAAACGGGCTCTGCCTCTACTATTATGCCAGCTATATCTTTTGTTGAATTCGTAACTAGTTTCATAACCTCAAGTCCAGAGATAGATCTTTCATAAGGTGGTGCAACCTCAATAAAGCCACTTCCAATTTTATCAGCACCTCTATCCCACCAATTAGAACCAGCTCTAAGATATACACTGCTCAACTCATCAATTTGTAAAAACCTTTCCTCAACACTTTCAATTATTTCTTTTGATTCCAATGCAGAAAAATTACCTCTTGCTCTAATAGTTATCTCTGCCTGAACAGGGTCAACAATAGCAAAGTAAACAGTTCCTTTGCCAAAATTTGTATATGTAAAAATTATTACAGCAAGAACTGTAAAAACCCATAGTATTGTTTCGATAGGATTTTTTACGAATTTATAGGCATAGTTTCCATATTTTTCAGCTAAATTAGCAAAGAAAGATGTGTTATTTTGGCTAGAAATATGGAGTGCAGATTGTTTTTGTCCAAATAGAGATCCCAGAACTGGAATTACAATTAGTGAATAAAAAAGAGATGCGATTAGTACCAAAAACACTGTAATTGGTAAAAGTTTCA
Organism: uncultured Gammaproteobacteria bacterium; assembly: GCA_964523375.1. Taxonomy (GTDB): domain Bacteria; phylum Pseudomonadota; class Gammaproteobacteria; order Magnimaribacterales; family D2472; genus CAJQGY01. Next base: position 66,233 of record CAZFYG010000005.1, read on the forward strand.
TAAACTCTCCAGTAAAACCTGGCCATAGCATTACTGGAATAAATGCTGCCATGGTCGTTCCTGTTGAGGCAAGAATAGGGTAAAACATTCTTTTTGATGCAGACCTATATCCTTCGTAGCGCGACATGCCCTCCGATATCTTTTTGTCTGCATATTCAGTGATTACAATTGCCCCATCAATGAGCATTCCCATTCCTAGGAGTAGACCCATCATTACAAGGAAACTTACTTCACCACCTGCAGCATATAACGCAAGGTATGTAAGAAGGAAGCAAAAAGGAATTGAAAGCCCAACTAACATAGATACTCTGGGTCCTAAACTTGCAATTATGAGAATCATTATCAAAACAACAGCAGTGATAATATTGCCATTTAGCTCTTTCACCATTTCTCTTGAATAAACTGAATCATCATCAGTGATTACCAGGCGAAGGTTTGTTGGAAGAGTCTTTCTAAAATCAGATAGTAAATTATTGATTTTTTGAGAGGCATCAATAGCATTAGCACCTTCTCTAAGAACTATTTCCAGCGTGACCGCATCCTCACCGTTAACTCTTGCATAAGATGAAAAGTCTTTAAACGTTCTTCTTATATCCGCAACATCCCCTAAGGTAACAATAGCGTCTTTAGTTACTTTTATTGGTATTGAATATACGTCTTGGGCTGACTCAATAATGCTTGGAACTTCAATATTGAAACTCCCTCTTCCAGTATCTTGCGTGCCTCCAGGGATTATTAAATTATTATTAGCTACAGAGTAATAAATGTCAGAAAGCGTTACACCGTATGACTCTAATTTTGATTTATTAAAAATTCCTTCCAAAACCTCGTCTGGAGCTCCTGCCATTTCTGCTTGGAGTATTTCTTCTAATGCCTCTATCTTGTCTTTCAAATCGCGAGCATAGAATACTTTTTGACGGATTGATCCTGATCCAACGACGCTAATATTCATCACTGGAAAGCTAGACTCATTATATTCATTAACAACTGGATCTTCTGCCTCTCTTGGTAATTCAAACTTAGTCTCTTCAACCGCTTGCTTCACATCTACAAGAGCCTTCTCCATGTCATAGCCAACCTCAAATTCTGTAAAAATTCTGGAGTAGCTCAAAGAACTTGTTGATGAAACATTTTTAAGCCCCGGAACAGTTCTTAGCCTATTCTCAAGAGGTTTTGCTATTAATCTTGATGTGTCATTGGGTGATGCTCCATCTAGATAGACTGATATAGATAGAAAAGGTAACTGAACATTTGGTGATGCGGATATGGGAATAGCCTGCCTCGCAAAGGAGCCAGCAATTACTATTAAAAAAGCAATTGTTAATGTGGTTTTTGACTTTTGAAGAGCAAAATCTACTATTGATGTCATATTTTACTTACTAAAACTTGCTGCCCATCTTCCACAAACCCCTGGCCCTGAACAATTAAGTCAGCATTTTCTGGTATTCCCATTACCCATATACCCTCTTCAGAGTCTTCAAGAATTCTAACTTCTTTAAATTTAACTATATCGATATTCTCAATCACTTTAATACCAAGAAGCCCCTTATCATTCAACATAAGAATTGATGGAGAGATTCTATGAGCCATTATTTTCGAAGTCCTTATTATCATTTCTGAAGTAATACCATCTCGTATTTGACCATTTATATTATTAACTTCAGCTTCAACTTTAAATGTTCTTGTCTGACTTGATGCGCTCTTAGAAACAAAGCTTAAGCTACCATCAATTCTTTCACCTGTAATTAAATTTAAATTAACAGTCTGACCTACTTTTACTTTATTGATATCCGACTCTGGCACCTCTGCAACAAATGTTATGGGATCTAGCTGAATTATAGTTGCACATACCTGACCTCTCTCTAAGAAATTTCCTGGCTTAACAATCTTCTCAAGATAGCCTGAGAAGGGCGCTTTGACCTCTGTTCTATTGAGTTCAACAATACCAAGGCTGCATAGAACAGAATCCCCTTCAACAAAATTACCTTGCCTTGCTCCAATGCTTACAACCTCTCCAGATGTTTTAGCTCTTACATCAACTCTTGTTTCTGAAATCGTAGTCGATTTAAGTTTAATTAATGGTTGATAGGGAATAGCAACACTCTTCATTGTTGCTACAGTAAACAGCTCTTTTTTTATAACCTCTTTTTCAACCACTTCTTCGAATCTTCCAGAAATTAAAGCAAGCGCAGCAATAATAAAAATTGCTAGTGATATTCTTATGTTTTTATTCATACTTTATATATTGTGTTTTTTTCTTAGCTGTTCAAGTAATTTTTGATCTAAAGGCTTTAAATCAGACTTTTTAGATTCTTCAGACGGCAATACAAATTTTTCACCCTTGATAGCAAGATCTTTCATCTTTATATATGTCCTTGAAAACGCACTAAATAATTCTTTAGAGTCCCTCTCATCTAAGAGGTTCCAACCTATTTTTTTTCCAGAGAAATAAACTACCGGATGTGACCAGTTATAAGATGCCCTAGGAGAAAATGATTTTCTTGCTTCTATATAAGCTTCTTCAACAGATGGAAACCCATCTAAGCTCAAAATATCATTACATGCTCTGATAACATCAGTTAATGTAGGAAGATATGGCTGGTTATCAACAACAGTTTCTGCTGAACTTAATATTGTAGTAGCATCAAATTTTTTTAAGCTAGATGCCCATAGCTTTTTACCCTCATTCAGCCTTTGGTCTGTTCCAAAAACCTTATAGAATTGATAATGGTAAGCAAGCTCAAGTTTTAAGAATAAGGAATCTATTGCATCTACAAATTCATTCTTACTCAAAGTTGATCTCTTCTGCCCAGGATTTATCTTTTTTTCTTTCGTCGAAGCCCTGTTTGAAGGTTCCAGGTTCAGAATGGTTTTTACTTTTTTCATTTTGATTTTTATTACTTACAAGATGCCTTCTTTTAACGTGATCAATAAATTTTGAGTTCCAAGTATTGAAAGCACTGCCGTTATCAGTCCAGTATAGTATAAATTCGGCTAAATAAGGCGACGCATCTTCTTCAGTAATATTTGATAATGATAGTATTTGATATACATCATCACTTGGCACCCAGCTCTTGCTTATAGGAAAGGGCAATCCTTTATTTGAATTATTTTCTTTGGCCCATTCGCGTCTTATATAGTCAATAAATGTACTATTCCAATTATTTCTTTGCTGACCTCTTTCCATCCAATAAATCCTAAACTCTGGTATTTTTTTAGAAATAAAGCTTTCCTCTATCGAGCCCATCTCAAGAACATCCATAGCCTCACTAGAAGGAAGCCAGCCATTGCCCATATCCTGCTTTTCGAATGGTTTAGCTCGTGGAAGTCTAAGATTTGACCTGCTATCTTCCTGTTGGTATTTTTTTATAAGATTGAACCTTAGCAACTCATCAAGACTTTTTTTAATATCCTCTTTTTTAATAAAGGTAAGCTCATTCGAAAGTCTTTCTATTAAAACATCTTTAGATCTAATTTTTTTAAATATATCCTGATTGCATTTATCGAGAATAATTGCACTTTCTATATTTAGAGTTTCTGCAACTTCTTTGGAAAATGAAATCTTATCATCTGCCATTTTAATTATGAATCTCTTCGTTGCTGAACTGCTTTATCAAGAGTATTAAAACATACCGAAGTATCTTCAAGGTTAATGCACGCATCAGTAATGCTTTGCCCATATTTTAAATTAGAAGATATTTTCTGATTACCTTCGTGTATGTGACTTTCTATCATAACGCCTTTAAGGTTGTGGTCTCCAAGGGTAATTTGCTTGCCTATATCCTCTATTACATTAATTTGTTGCTTAAACTTTTTTTGGCTGTTTCCATGACTAGCATCCACCATGATAGATTCATTAACTTCAGCTTCTTTGAGAGCAGTAAGAGTTTCTTTGATTGAATGGTTGTCATAATTAGGCTCTTTCCCACCTCTTAATATAATGTGGGCATCATTATTGCCAGCAGTTTTCAACATTGCTATCTCTGCTTCTTTTGTAGCACCGAGAAAAACATGAGAGTGATTTGCAGCTTGGATTCCATCAATTGCTGCTTTTAAACTTCCGTTAGTGCCATTTTTTATGCCAATTGGACAAGAAAGGCCTGATGCTAGCTCTCTATGAATTTGGCTTTCTGCAGTTCGAGCACCTATTGCACCCCATGATATCAAGTCAGTTACATATTGAGGTGAGATAGGGTCAAGAAACTCTGTACCTACTGGCATATTCAGCTCCGCTATATCAATAAGCAATTTCCTAGCCTTTTCAATGCCCTTTGCAATTTTATAGCTACCATCTAAATCAGGATCGTTGATCAAACCTTTCCATCCGACAGTCGTCCTGGGCTTCTCAAAATAAACCCTCATAACTAGCAAAAGAGTATCTTTATATTTTAAGCTTTCTTCTTTAAGCCATTTTGCATACTCTAGGGCACTATCAGTATCATGAATTGAACAAGGTCCTGTCACAACCAAAAGCCTATCATCTGCGTTATGGAGAATTTGGCTAATTTCATTTCTTGTTCCATAAACCAATCTTGAAATTTCATCGTTAAGGGGGTATTTGTTAACTAATTCATAAGGGGCAGGAACCTTTTGTCTATCAATTATTCTTGTGTTGTCGGTGAGGTAATTCATGGCTTATCAATTTATTGTTTAATCCACCATATTAAATCAATGCTCAAAAATTAATATAAAAAGTAGTAAAAAATAAACTATTTTTTATTTATAAATATTTCCAATATTTCTAGCCAAATTAATGCTTTTTTTTATAAATACTATATGTTGTATTAAATATGTCTAAACCTTACACTATGTAGTGTTTACTATGATAAATGTCACACAAAAACAGTTAGAATTTCCGATGGTAATGGGTCAGCCATATGAGACCCTCCCTGATGATTTATTCATACCACCAAATGCACTTGAGCTTTGTCTGGAATCTTTTTCTGGGCCAATGGATCTTTTGCTTTATCTTATTAAAAAAGAAAATATCAATATACTCGAGCTTGATGTCTCGGAAATAACACAACAATATGTTCAGTACATTGAGTTAATGGATATCCTTAAGTTTGAATTAGCAGCAGAATATCTTGTTATGGCAGCAACTTTGGCTGAGATTAAATCTAGAATGATGTTGCCCAAAGAGCAGTTCGATGAAGAAGAGGAAGATCCAAAGCTTGCTTTGATTAAAAGACTTCAAGAATATCAAAGATATAAAACAGCCTCAGAAAATCTTGCAAACCTTCCAAGGGTTGATAGAGATTTTTTTGTTGCTTCTACTGCACTGCCAAAATTTGAAGTAGTCACACCTGATATTAACGTTACTGCTGAAGACTTAAGAGATATTCTTCATGAGGTGCTCAGCAGGCCTGATCTCAAATCAAATCATCAGATAGATTTTGAAGAGCTTTCTACTCAAGAAAGAATCCAGATTATTTTAAGTATCTTAGCAAAAAGAAATATAATAAGTTTTTCAAAAACACTTCGAAAATCAGAAGGAAGACAGGGCGTGGTAGTCACTCTTCTTGCATCATTAGAATTAGCAAAAGATGGTCATTTAGAGCTTATTCAAAATGAATCAAATGAAATCTTTTTAAAATCTAAAGGGAGAATAGGAAATGAGTAATAAAGTTTCAACAAATACAATCGAAGCATTACTATTTGGGGCAGGGCGTCCTTTAAGGTTATCTGAAATTAGATCTCTTTTAGAGAATAACGGCATAACAGAAGACTTGGCATCAATTAAGCAATCTATTAATGAAATAGAAGTTAGATATGAAGGTACCTCTCTCGAAATTAAAGATGTAGCATCGGGCTATAGACTTCAAATTAAGCAAGATTTCTCTGGCTGCCTTTCTCATTTATGGAACGAAAGTACACCTAGAATTTCAAAGGCGCTGATGGAAACCATATCAATAATTGCATATAAGCAACCTGTAACAAGGGGTGACATAGAAGATATTAGAGGCGTTCATGTGGGCACCTCAAGCATTCGTTCTTTGCTTGAAAGAGAATGGATAAAAGTTTCAGGATTTAGAGATGTTCCAGGAAGACCTGCTTTATACGTGACCACAAAGCAATTTCTAGATGACTTTGATGTAAAAAATATCTCATCATTGCCTTTATTGCCTGAAATCGTTGAGCAAGACTCGGAAGCCTTTCTTTCTGAAGTAATTTAGCGCTCTCATGACAGAAAGACTTCAAAAGTTTTTAGCTAAATCTGGAATTGGTTCTAGGCGTTACTGTGAAAATTTAATTAAGCAAGGCTTAGTAAAAGTAAATGGTAAAGTTGCTCAGGTTGGCTGCACTGTTTCATCAAAAGACGAGGTTGAGTATAAAGAAGAAATTATTCAAAATGCGGATGAAGAGCTCAAGGTTGTTATCCTTAATAAGCCCGAGGGCGTCTTATCATCAAATGCTAGAGAAAAAAAACTACCCATTGTCTTTGACTACTTGCCAGATGATGGGAATCAAAGGAACTGGATATCTATAGGTAGATTAGATATTAATACATCTGGACTAATGCTATTTACTAATGATGGCGGGTTTGCAAATAAATGCATGCACCCTTCTTATAAGGTTGATAAAGAATATCTAGTGAGAGCTAGAGGAGAATTCAATCAAGATATTAGATCGCGAATGCTAAAAGGAATTGAAATTGAGGGAAGCCTCCATAAGTTTACCGATATTGTTGAGGGAGAAAAAAAAGGAACAAACCAATGGTTCTCTGTATGTCTAATAAGTGGTAAAAATAGAGAAGTAAGAAAAATATTTAATCATTTTGATATGGACGTTAGTAGATTAAAAAGAACTAGATTTGGACCAATATTTCTTCCATCAACCCTGTCAAAAGGAAAATCTAAGTTACTATCGCAGCCTGAGATTGAAGAGTTATCCAAGTATGGCTTTAAAAAGTAAGCTTGTTCATAAAAAATTTATTGATGTAGCTTTAAAAAATAATCACTTAGAGTTTTTAAAATTACTAGATTTACTAGACCCTATTAAATTAAGTGATAGATCTAATCATGACCTGCCCTTAAAACTATTTATTATAAAAACTATAATAGGGCAACAGGTCTCTGTGAAAGCTGCAGATGCGGTTTGGAATAAAGTTAAACCAGTTGTAGCTGGCGATAGTCTAAATTTGGCTGATTTAGAAAATGTAGGCCTGTCTAAAATGAAAAAAATCTATGTTGAAGAAACATTTAACTATTTCTCAAAAAATCAATATAGCAGATCGTTTTTAAGAAATTGTTCAGAGAAAGAGCTTGAAGATATTTTTTTAAAAATTAAAGGAATTGGGCCATGGACACTCAATGTAATAAGAATGTTTTATATACATGATGAGGATATTTGGCTTCCAGAAGATCTGGTTATTAAAAAAAGTTTAATGTACTTTTTTGACCTAGAAAAGAACAAGGATGTATTCAAGCTATATGGCCCATATAAAACATATTTCTGCATGTATTTATGGGCGGGATCAAAGCTCTTTAAATGAATCAAATGTAAAATAATGAGTGCTTGTGCTTTCACTTTCTTTGGAAAAAAACCATTCATAACATTTTTGAAGTTCTTGAGGGTCTTTAAGCGTCGAAGGGTCTTCGGCGGGGTAGGCAAAAGCTCTCATTGAAGTTCTAGTTGCCCCTGGATCAAAATTAAATATTTTTAGGCTTGAGGTGCTCTCTAGCTCATCTCTAAATATTTCTGCCATAGATTTAGTTGCAGCTTTTGATATTGCATATGCTCCCCAAAAAGCCCTTCCTTTATTGGCAACTCCCGATGAAGTGAATATTATTCTTGGAAAAGCTGAGCCCGATAAAGCTGGAATGAGGCTTTTACTTAATAAAAATGAAGCAGTTAAATTAACATTAATTACCTTACTCCATGTTTCATGATCGTACTCTGATAGCATCGACATTTTACCTAAAATAGATGCATTATTAATTAATCCATCAAGGTGCCCATAATAACGAATGATTTCGTTATTAATTTCAGTTGCTTGGTTTTGGCTTAAGCTCTCTAAATCACATTCTATAATTAGAGGTTTGGTATTGTGGTTTTTTTTAATATGATCATATGTCTCATTTAGGCTCCTAGAGTCTCTTCCTAAGAGAATTATATTAGCTCCTTTTGCGCTCATTCCAAAAGAAAGCTCTCTTCCAATTCCCTTATTTGCTCCAGTAATTAAAATATTTTTATTTTGCATATACAGCTTTTTATTATTTACCTATGTATTTGGCTAGTTCTATTGGATGGTCAATTCTAATTTCTTTCTTGCCTATGTTTGTGGGAAGATTTCCATAACCATACTCACACGATACCACTATCATTCCAGCGGCATTACCAGCTGCAATATCCACATTGTGATCCCCCACATAGCATGTTTTTATAGGATCTATTCCGATCTCACTGCACGCTAATAGAATACCTTCCGGACTAGGTTTTGCACTTTTCAAATGATCTGGGCATATTAAAATTAATGAACTACTTAACTCATTAAAGGAATCAATTAAAGGCTTTGCATATTCATAGGGTTTGTTAGTAACTATCCCAAAAGAAATATTGTTATCTGCTAAAGAATTAAGCATTTCTTTTATACCGTCAAATAAATAAGAGCTTTTTATAAGATTTTTTTTGTATTGTTTAAGCAAATCACTTCTTAATACCTCAAACCTAGAATCACTTTCGTTAATACCAAATCCAACCTTGATAAGCTTTCCGCTTCCATCTGAGATATGGTGACGGATATCAGCAAGCTCGAGGCAATGTTTATTGTTATCTAAAAGAACATTATTTAATGAGATCAAAAAATCAGGCGCAGTATCAATCAGCGTTCCATCAAGATCGAATAAAACAAGCTCTGTTTTATTAAGAGGGTTTTCTTGCATGGATTATATAATTAACGCCAAGATCATTATTAAGAGTTGCATTATGAGTTATTGGATTGTAAAACATTCCCTTGGTATCAAGTAACTCAGCATTTGCAGCTCTAACATATGATGCAAGTGTGGAAGGCTTAATAAACTTATTGTATTCATGTGTTCCTTTAGGAAGAACTTTAAAAATATATTCAGCCCCTACAATAGCCGTTACCCATGACCTTGGGTTTTTATTTATTGTAGAAAGGAATAAATCGCCGCCAGGCCTTAACAATTTTGTGCAAACATTTATTAGTGACTTTGGATCTGGGACATGTTCTAGGACTTCTAAGCACGATACAACATCAAAACGATCATTATTACTTTTATAAAAATCTTCGGCAGTTCCAACTATATAATTAATATTTTTAGAATTCTCCTTAGCGTGTGCTCTTGCAATCTCAATACCAGGCCCAGCTGCGTCTATTCCCGTTACAATAGCCCCTTTATCGAACATTGCCTCCGCAAGGATTCCACCCCCACAACCAACATCTAAATACTCTTTATTTTCTACATGGATAATATCATTTATGTAGTTTGCCCTTAGTGGGTTAATTTTGTGAAGAGGTTTAAAGTCACCCTCTTTGTCCCACCATTTATCGGCAAGCTCCGCAAATTTGGTAACTTCATTTTGATCAATATTCATCTGCACAGTTTAACAATTTTTTTTTCATAATATTATCTATCTTCAAATTAAATATTTATGTAGTAAAGCTACAAAATTAATTTGATCAAACCTTATAAATAAAGCATATGTAATTTCAATTGACTTTTAAATTTACTTATTATTTACTTCACTACAAGACATTTTATTTTATTTATAGTGATAATTTCAGCATTAAAATCTAAAGAAACTACAGACACACGATCTCCAATACATTTGGAGACCATATCCTCAATCCTATCTTTAGAGACCTCAATAATGTTTGAAGAGGGGATCGGGGCTGGAATTTATACTGATGATAATGCTTTTAAAGAGTTAGGTCTCAATGCTGCAAGCAGGAATGACTGTTTATCAAAAGCAAATTTAATCATAACCCTTCAACCTTTATCAAATGATGAGTTAGATATGGTAACTATAGGCTCAACCATTCTTGGCACAGTTAATCCTTTTTATAACCAAGAACACATTGATGAGTGTAAAAAAAGAGGCATAAATTTAGTGAGCATGGAATTTATTCCTAGAATTACTCGAGCTCAAAAAATGGATGTATTAAGCTCACAAGCTAATTTAGCAGGATATTCAGCTGTTATAGAGTCTGCTAAACACCTATCAAAAGGCCTCCCTATGATGATGACAGCTGCTGGCACTTTAAAGCCCGCAAGAGTTTTTGTGATTGGCGTTGGTGTTGCAGGATTGCAAGCCATAGCAACAGCAAAGAGGCTGGGAGCGAGAGTTGAAGCTTTCGATACAAGAGATGTTGTTGAAGAGCAAGTTAATTCACTTGGAGCCAAGTTTGTAAAAATAGACCTTGGTGAAACTGGGCAAAATGATCAAGGTTATGCCAATGAGTTGACTCCAGAACAAATACAAAAACAAAAAGACCTTCAATCGGAAGTCTGTGCTCGTTCCGATATTGTAATAACTACAGCCCAGCTCTTTGGTAGACCTGCTCCAAGATTAATTGACGAAAAAACTATTTCTCAAATGCAACCTGGCAGCGTCATATTTGATATGGCAGTTGAGTCTGGAGGTAATGTTGAGGGCTCCGAAATTGATCAAGTGGTTATTAAAAATGGTGTAAAGATAATTGGGATTTCAAACTTAACTTCAACTGTTTCTTCGCATGCATCCCTTGCTCTTTCTAATAACTTTAACCATTGGATATGCGATTTTTACAATAAAGAATTAAAGATAATTGAATTTAATTTTGAGGATGAAATTATTAAGAGTAGCGTTCTTGTCCACAAGGGTGAAATACTTAACGAGAGGTTTAAATAAATGGAAACATACATTCTTTTGGGTTTTGTTCTTATTCTATCTATCTATCTTGGATTGGAGCTCATTTCTAAAGTTCCAAGCACACTCCATACTCCCCTTATGTCTGGTGCCAATGCAATATCTGGAATCGCATTAGTTGGTGCTCTCCTTTTAACTGCTGATAGCCAATTACAAACGGCTCTTGCATTTTTAGCTGTAACTTTTGCATCAATAAATGTTTTTGGAGGCTATCTTGTAACAAATAGAATGCTCAAAATGTTTAAGAAGAAATAATTATGGAAATCTCATTAATACAAAACATTGTCTACATTTTTTCATCAATACTATTTATTACTGGCATCAAGATGCTCGGGAAAGAAGATACAGCAGTAAAAGGTAATTTCCTCTCAGCCATTGCAATGTTTGTAGCTGTTTTGGTTACTTTTATTAATATCTCTAATCCCTTAATACTTATAGCAGGGATAGGCCTGGGGGCCTTTATCGGTTCTTTGATAGCTTTAAAAGTTAAAATGACATCAATACCAGAGATGGTTGCTTTATTTAACGGCTTTGGTGGCCTGGCTACTTTTTTAATAGCTTGGTCAGAGTTTAATTCAACTCCAGACAATCTATTTCAATATATATTGGTTATGACTACTGTTTATGTCGGCGGGATTACATTTACGGGAAGCTTGGTAGCTTATGCCAAATTGTCTGAAAAAATTCAAATAGCAAAAACATCAATTATCACAAAATTATTTACAACAATTTTTTATATCTCATTGGTATTTTTATTGTATTCAGCAATAGTGACGCCATTACTGGTAACTAACTTTGAGTTTTTTACAGTTTTGCTAATCTTAACCCTTCTAGGTGGAATTGGTTTTGTTCTTCCAATAGGTGGAGGCGATATGCCGGTAGTAATATCTCTTCTTAACTCTTTATCGGGAATAGCCGCAGCCTTCGCTGGATTGATATTGCTTAATAATGTGCTAATAGTTGCAGGGTCATTGGTTGGAGCTAGTGGATTGATACTCACAATCATCATGGCTAAAGCCATGAATAGATCTATAAGTAATATTCTTTTTGTAGGTTATGCAAGCGCCACAAGCTCAAAAAGTTCTGAGGAACAGGGAGAGGTCAATCCCATCAATGTATCCGATGCATACTTAATCTTAGAAAACGCAAGCTCAGTTCTTATAGTTCCTGGCTATGGAATGGCAGTCGCTCAAGCACAGCATGTTGTAAGAGAGCTTGGAGAGCTCTTGGAAGAAAATGGTACTGAAGTGAAGTATGGCATTCACCCTGTAGCAGGCAGGATGCCTGGGCATATGAATGTCTTATTGGCGGAAGCTAATGTCTCTTATGATGTTCTAGCTGAACCAGATGATGTAAACCCATCTATGGATTCGGTAGATGTTGCAGTCGTCATTGGTGCTAATGATGTTGTCAACCCATCCGCAACCGAAGAGCCAGGAAGCCCTATATACGGTATGCCTATTATCGAAGTTCATAATGCAAAAACAGTTTTTGTTTTAAAGAGGTCGATGTCCTCTGGTTTTGCTGGCGTTCAAAATCCTTTGTTTTTTAAGCAAAATACAAGAATGCTATTTGGAGATGCAAAAGAATCAATTGGTGGAGTTGTTTCAGAATTCAAGGACTAGAAGACACTTTTTATCCTAGTTGCTCTAATATATTTTATAATATTATTTATTAATTAAAGTAATTGAAAATGAAAATTGTTTTGGTAACTGGTGGATTTGATCCAATTCACTCTGGCCACATATCATATCTAAAGTCCGCCAAAGCTCTTGGAGATAAGCTAATAGTTGGTCTAAATAGCGATACATGGCTTGAAAACAAAAAAGAAAAATATTTCATGCCTTTCATCGAAAGAAAAATAATCATAGAAAATTTATCTTGTGTAGATCAAGTAATTGGTTTTCAAGACGATGCTGAAGGCACTGCAATTAATGCACTTGAGCATGTTAAAAAACTCTACCCAAAAGACACTATTTTATTTGCCAATGGTGGTGATAGGAATATAGAAAATATTCCTGAAATGTCAGTGAAAGGAGTTGAGTTTTTATTTGGAGTTGGGGGTGATGATAAAAAGAATTCTTCATCATGGATACTCAAAAAATGGAAATACTTTCAAGAGGAAAGGGTCTGGGGCTCTTACTATAATTTATTCAAAGATGGTGATGTAAAAGTAAAAGAATTAATTGTTGCCCCTAAGCAGGGTATGAGTTTTCAGAGGCATAAGTTTAGAAGTGAGATATGGTTAGTAAGCAAGGGCTGTTGTGTTGTTAATTTTAGTAAAAATAATCCAGAAAATAGAGAAACAGTTACCCTCAAAAAGTTTGATAAATATCTCGCAAAAGTTGGTGATTGGCATCAAATTACAAATCCTTTTGATAAGCCTTGTCATTTAATTGAGATTCAATATGGCGAAGAAGTGAGCGAAGAAGACATTGAAAGATTAGACTTCTACACCCCTCAATAAATTAGTTTTTATACCCTGTAAACGTGATAAAATATTAAGCTAATTTATGCTTAATATTTTTAAGCTTTTTATACGATTACTGGACATTAAGAATGACAGATTTTGCTAAAGAAATTATCCCAATAAATATTGAAGATGAGCTTAAACAATCTTACCTGAGCTATGCTCTAAGTGTTATCCATGGAAGAGCCCTTCCTGACATACGAGATGGTCTAAAGCCTGTGCATAGAAGAATATTATTTGCTATGTATGATTTAAAGAACTCATACAACAAGCCTTACAAAAAATCTGCGAGGGTCGTGGGAGATGTTATTGGTAAATATCATCCACATGGAGATTCTGCTGTCTATGACGCAATGGTAAGAATGGCTCAAGACTTTTCATTAAGATACACGCTAGTCGAAGGTCAAGGTAATTTTGGCTCTATCGATGGTGATCCCCCAGCTGCCATGAGATACACAGAAGTCAGGATGGCAAAGATTACAGATATGATGCTAGGTGATCTAGAAAAAGAAACAGTATCTTTTTCACCAAATTATGATGGTAGTGAATTCATACCTGACGTTCTTCCAACCAAAATCCCCAATTTGCTCATTAATGGTTCCTCTGGAATAGCTGTAGGTATGGCAACAAATATCCCTCCTCATAACTTAAATGAAGTAGTTACTGGTTGTATTAATCTTATAGAGAATCCTGATTTGACCATCGATGATCTTATTAAAGATATTCCAGGCCCTGATTTTCCTACTGGAGGAACTATAGATGGACGAGCAGGAATATATGATGCATATAAAACAGGCCGAGGAATTATTCATATTAGATCAAACACATCTATTGAAGAAGATAAATCCGGCAAACAATCTTTAATAATTGACGAAATACCATTCATGGTAAATAAGGCTCGTATGCTAGAAAAAATAGCAGAGCTTGTTAAGGATAAAAAAGTTGAAGGCATAACTGAAATTAGAGACGAGTCTGATAAAGATGGTTTAAGAGTTGTTATTGAGGTCAGAAAAGGAGAGTCGGTAGAGGTTCTAGAAAATAATTTATTTGCACAGACTCAGCTAGAACAATCTTTTGGTATCAATTTAACAGTCTTATCAAAAGGCCAGCCAAAAGAAGTTAATTTGAAAGAAATTCTCGAAGCTTTTATTGAGCATAGAAAAGATGTCATTATCAAAAGAACAAAATATGATCTAAGAAAAGCTAAAGACAGAGGTCATATTGTTGAAGGGTTGATGGTATCAATTGCAAATATTGATGAAGTTATCTCTATTATTAAAAAATCAAAAGATCCTAAAGTTGCTGCAGAAGAGTTATGCAAAAAACAATGGGACGCAGGACCATTATCAGCAATCCTTAAAAAAGTTGGAGAAGACGCTTGCAAGCCTGAAGATCTTCCAAAAGATGTGGGGATCAATGGTAAGAAGTATAAACTGTCAGCATTGCAAGCTAAGGCAATATTAGAGTTACGACTTGGTAGATTAACTGGCTTAGAACAAGACAATCTTAATAATGAATTTAATGACATTATTGCTAAAATTTTAGAGTTGCAGAATATTTTAGATGATAAGGCTACGCTTAAGGCTTTAATTATTAATGAGCTAAATGAGATAAAAAATAATTTTGGTGATGAAAGAAAGACTCTTATCAATGATACCAGAAGAGGAATAACTAACGAGGACTTAATACCAGAGGAAACAAGAGTGTTAACTGTTTCAAGAAGTGGTTATGCAAAAACCCAACCTCTTGATGAGTATCGTGAGCAACGAAGAGGAGGGCAGGGTAAGGCAGCAGCTAGTGTTAAAGAGGAAGACCTTATTCAAAACCTATATGTTTTAAGTAGTCATGTTCAAATTCTATGCTTTACCACCAAAGGAAAAGTTTTCTGGTTAAAGGTATATGAAATCCCAGTTGCATCAAGAATCTCTAAAGGAAGGCCTTTGGTGAATATGCTTAATCTAGACGATGATGAGTCGGTAAGTGAAATTCTTCCTGTAGAAGAATTCACCGAAGATAAATTTATTTTTATGGCGACAAAAAAAGGAACAACTAAAAAAACTAATTTAAGTCTATTCGCAAAAAAATATAAGTCTGGTATCAAGGCAATAAATCTTGATGACGACGATGTATTAATAGGGACTGCAATAACATCTGGTAATGATGAGATTCTTCTAGCATCATCTTCTGGAAAGTTGATAAGATTTTCTGAGTCACACGTTAGACCAATGGGAAGAACTGCAAGAGGAGTCAGAGGTATAACACTCAAGAAAGGTGAGAAATTGATTTCTTTAATGGTCGGCGATGAATCTAAAACTATTT
>CAZFYG010000006.1:0-76218 GCA_964523375.1 uncultured Gammaproteobacteria bacterium
CTAGCTCCAAATGTTGTACCTGATTTAGCAGAAGTTTATTACTATGTTAGACACCCCAATATGCAAATGGTTGACGAGCTTTTTCAAAGAGTTGTAAAGGCAGCAAATGGAGCAGCTCAAGGAACAGAGACCTCAATGACTTATGAAGTTATGCATGGTAATTATTCATTATTGCCGAATGATGTAATACAAAAAAAAATGCACGCAAACTTACAAATGTATGGAGGCATTAGTTACACGGAGGCTGAAAATAATTATGCTAAAACTATTTATAAAACGTTTATAAAACCATCCAATGAAATTGGTTCACAAGAAAATGTTCAGCCATATAAGACTTCTCATAGTTATGGCTCAACAGATGTAGGTGATGTAAGCTGGCTCGTTCCTACTGCAGGAGTAAGAACAGCTACATGGGTTCCTGGCACTGCAGCACATTCATGGCAAGCTGTATCAGCTGGTGGAACATCCATTGGTATAAAGGGAGCTGAGCTTGCTGCTAAAACAATAGCCTCAACAGCCATAGATATTTACAAAGATGAGTCATTGATAGTAGCTGCAAAAGCCGAGCTACAAAAAAGAGTTGGTAAAGATTTTGAATACAAGGCTCTTCTAGGTGACCGGCTACCACCATTGGATTATAGAATAAATTAATTACTGAATGGAAACAGCGGCATTTGGCCTTCGTAAATCAGCATAACCATAACGAACTCCATCAACAATATGGATGCTCTGGGTACTCCCCATAGTTTTATTGGATTCTGGTTTATGCCCCATTCCATCAAGAATATTGATAACATCTGAGCTAATTGTATTTTCATAGTCAAGACCAGTATATGGCCAGTCCTTGTGAACTCTTGGAAGCATTGTAGCCTCGCCTATATTTAAATTAAAATCTACAACACCAGAAATAACTCTCAATATTGCAGCTGGTATATATGACCCACCAGGAGAACCTGTTATTAATGTTAGCTGGCCTTCTTTATTAAAAACCATTGATGGTGCCATTGTGCTCATAGGTCTTTTTCCGGGTTCAAATTTATTTCCTGGGCTTGCGACTCTGCCTTGAATTGACGAATCTCCATAACGATATGCAAAATTATTCATTTGGTTGTTCATAAGTATTCCTGTTCCTGGAATAGTTACACCTGAACCAAATGAGTATCCAAGAGTGTATGT
Organism: uncultured Gammaproteobacteria bacterium; assembly: GCA_964523375.1. Classification (GTDB taxonomy): domain Bacteria; phylum Pseudomonadota; class Gammaproteobacteria; order Magnimaribacterales; family D2472; genus CAJQGY01. The sequence continues at coordinate 1,177 of CAZFYG010000006.1, forward strand.
ATTTGATACAGCATTACCATCACTATCAACTATTGAATAATGAGTTGTATCTCTACTTTCATTTACTACTCTTAATGGTTTTACTTTGGAAGATGGTGTTGCTTTTGTCATATTCAGACCTTTTGCAAGTTCTTTCATTCTATTTTTTGAAAGCAAAGTCTTTATGGGAACATTATATTTGGATGGGTCTCCTACTTGATGGGATCTATTGTTATGGCCTCTTCTAAGAGACTCTCCTAATAAATGATATGTTTTTGCTGAATTGCTTCCAAATTTAGATAAATCAAAAAAACTCAGCATATTTAAAGATGTCAAAAGAACAACGCCTCCTCCAGAGGGTGGGCCAGCTGTAAAAACTAGATTTTCTCTATATGAACCAACTATTGGTGAGGTCATAACTGGTTTGTAGGTCTTAAAATCTTCTAGAGTAAAAAATCCATTATTAGCCTTCATAGCATCTATAAATTTTTGAGCAATAACTCCTTCATAAAAACCACTTTTTCCACTTTTAGAAATTTCTTTAAAGGTAGATGCCAAATCTGGTCTTTTCATCAACGAACCAACTGGTAAAGGTTGGTCATTAATAAAATAGATTTTTTTTGATTCTGCATCTTCTCTTAGTTGATCACTGCTTTCAATTGCTTTATGCAAATCATAAGTAACGGAAATGCCCTCTTCTGCTTGTTTAATTACAGGTTCAAGAATTTTGCTAAGTGGCAGCTTTCCAAATGCTGAATGTGCGTCTAATAATCCAGCCACACTCCCTGGGATAGCTGAGGCCTTATATCCTTTTTTTACAAGATCAAAATTTGTTCTTTTGTAATCTCTTGGAAGTTTTTTATTAAAAATATCTTTAATGTTGGAATTTAGAGGTGACGAGCTTCTATAATCAATGAAAAAGACTTCATTTCTTTCTTTTATATACACAAGCATAAAACCACCACCTCCAAGATTACCTGCTCTCGGGAGTGTTGTGGCTAATGAAAAACCTACAGCTACTGCAGCATCTACAGCATTTCCTCCCATATTCAATATATCTCTCCCTATATCTGATGAAAGGTTATTTTGGGATACAACCATGCCTTTAGAAGAAACTACTGGATGGAATGGGGAAACATAATCAATATAACTTTGCTGTGCATTAATTTGAGTAATAAAAATAAATACTAGAACAATTTTTTTCATATTAAAAAACTAATGGTGCTAAATAGTAAGAGAAAAGAGTAACAACTAAGATGCCAATAATATTTATAAAAAACCCAGCTTTCATCATAGTTGCTATTGTAAATTTCCCTGATCCATAAACAATTGCATTAGGCGGCGTTGCAACAGGAAGCATAAATGCGCAACTAGCTGCTAAACAAACAGGTATTGTTAATGAGACTGGTATTACCCCAATAGCAATAGCTAAAGATCCGATTACAGGAAGAAAGGTGCTTGTCGTGGCTACATTACTTGTCATTTCAGTTAAAAAAATTATTAGAGTTGCAACGGCAAAAATTAGGATGATAGGGTTAACTTCTTTTAATACTGTAAGTCCTTGCCCAATCCATATACCAAGACCTGTTCCTGAAACTTGAGCAGCTAGAGACAGACCACCACCAAATAACAGCAATAAACCCCATGGAAGTTTTGATGTCTCGTCCCAAACCATAAGATCTTTTTTGCCATCTGCAGAGGGAATTATAAAAAGAATTATGGCTATGATTATTGCAATACCAGCATCTTCCAAGCCTATTCCAAATTTAGTTCTAATGACTCTGCTTGTCATCCATGCAATAACAGCAAGACCGAAGACCAGAGCAATTTTGAGTTCGTCTTTTTTAATAGGGCCGAGGTCTAGTAACATTTGATCTAACCGTAATTTTGTTTCATTGGAAGAAATAAAATTAGTAGGAAATACAAATTTAGCAAGAATAAACCAAGCCGCTATAAGCATAGACAATGAAACTGGAACACCAATTTTCATCCAACTCAAAAAATCAATTTCAACACCATATGTCTCACTCATGAATGTTACAAATACAATATTAGGAGCTGTTCCAATGATTGTTGACATACCACCAATGGTTGCGGCGTAAGCAATCCCAAGCATCAAAGCAGTATCAAAGTTCTTTCTTTGTAAATCATTAATATCTGGGGTTGTGGATGAGATGACGGCACAAACAGCTAACCCAATTGGAAGAAGCATTAATGTTGTAGAGGTATTCATTACAAACATACTTAGTGAAGCTGCAACAATCATAAAACCTCCGATTAATTTCTCTCCAGATGATCCAACTGCAGTAATCATTTTTAATGCTATTCTTTTATGCAGACCCGATCTTTCAATACCTAAAGCCAAGATAAAGCCTCCTAAAAAAAGATATATATTTTTATTAGCATATGGATTTGCTGCCTCTTGAAAATTAGCAACATCCATTAATGGAAATAATGCCAAAGGAAGCAAAGATGTAACAGCAACTGGAAGAGCTTCTGTTGCCCACCAAATTGCCATAAGGACTAGGACGGCCAGGACAAACCATGCAGATTTGCTATCTATGTACTGCACTCCTTTGTTAGTTTCAAATGGGGAGCCTTCTAATGCAAGCAAACTTTGGGGCAAAAAATTAGCATAACCAATAAATACGATTATGCTGAAGGCAAATACACCAATCCAGAAACCTTTATTTTTATATGCTTGCATAATATTTTCCTATAAAAAAGGGAGCATGTGCTCCCTTTAAAGTTTATACCATTTTAGAAAGTAACTCTAAGATCAAGATAATAGTTCCTACCATAATCTTGGTGAGCATCAGCATAGTAACCGTAGTATCTATCTGCTAATGGCGCTCTTTCATCTTCTAAGTTTTTAACAGCAAATCTTAATCTAGCTTTATTGCCATTCATTCTAAATGAATATGAAACAGTGGCATCAATAGTAGTCATTTCAGGAATTACATACCTTGTTCCATCGCTCAAAGTTAAAGAGTTCTGATAAAACTCTCCTTTTTGAAGCATAGACATAGTAGCTCCCCAATCACCCATTCTCCATGAGGCCTTTACTGTATGTTTAGTGTCATAATTACCATCCATTCCCAGCAAGTCACCAAATCCATCTAGCGGAATGTTTGCTGGAATTAAACCAGCCTCTTTTTGTGACTGAAGGAAAGCAAATTCACCTGAAGCATCTTGAGTAAATTCATCAGTTTTACTACCGATATATTTAAATCCAAAATCTCCGAACTTAGTATCAATGTCATAATAAACACCAATATCTGTTCCTGCTAAGTTTCTTGTAGCCATGTTTGTGTAATCGTTTTGAACGTACTTCACTACTCCAATTGGACAAATACCAGCGGCTGTATAGTAACCGGCCTCACCCGCATCTGGTGCCTCACGAACAACTAATGGATCTCCAATAAATGAACCACAGTTATTTAAACCGTTTTCAAATCTTAAAAGCATGTCATTAACAATTTGATTTTCACGACCAAATAAGCCTATAGTTTTTTCTTTTTCAATAGACCATTGATCAAGAGTAACCATTAAGCCAGGGACCATTTCTGGGGTATATACAAGACCTATGGAGCTATTAGTTGACTCTTCAGCATCTAGCTTATTTCCACCAATTGCCCTTCTTTGAATAGTGTAATAAGAATCTATATCTGAATCAGTAATACTAGTATCACCATCATAACCACCGGCTTCATTAAGAACGTCTTGAACTCTTTGAACAACCCAATCATCATTTGATCCAGATCTAACAACTCCACCCTCATTAAGTTGAATTATATTAGGAGCTCTAAATGCAGTTGATGCAGATGCTCTAAGTGAAAGACTTGGGTTTACTTCCCAACCAATAGCAAACTTTCCAACTGTTGCTGAAGCAAAATCATCAGAACTCTCATGTCTAACAGCTAGCTGTGTAGATATTGAATCTGTAATAGGTGCATTTAATTCAACAAACAATGATGTTGTTTGCCTTTTACCTGATACATCACCAGTTGGACTTGAGTTTAAAACATCAGCGACTAGAGGATAACAATCATTTTCATAATCGCAATAATCAATGGTGCCGTCTAACCTATCATCTCTATTATCAGTAATAACTTCATCTCTTACTTCAAAGCCAAGTAATACTGCTACAGGACCTGCAGGTAAAGTAAACATATGAGGGTTAACCATTTTAAAATCAAAAGAAGTTAAAGAACTTGTTCCAAATCTAGTAACATCTACAAGCACTCTTTCTATATTAGAAGCAACACCGGCACTAAATGGGTTATATGCAGCAGGCGTATCATCATACAAAGCTTCTTTTAGAAGTGTATTAGATATTCTATTTTTTGTAAGGTCATCAGATGTCGCTTTTGAATATACTAAAGCAGTCTCCCAATCCCAATTACCTGTAGTGCCTCTAAATCCTTGAAGGAACCTATAAGTTTCTTTATCTACAAAAGTCATTCTTGGAACTTCAGCGTATCTATAGTTATCTATATATAGTTCTTTCCCAGCAAAAATTGCTGTCCCATCTGGAGTTGTCATTTGATTTAACCAGTAGTTATCAGGGCCAACTCTATGCTTAGATGAAGTGAATGCATATGATGGGTGATTTCTTCTTTCACTATCTGAAGTGTAGTAACCTATTTCAGTAAATGTTTCAACTCCATTAGATAGCTCAGAGTTTATGAAAACTAATAAATTCTGTCTTTCTATTTTTCCTCTTTTTTCTGTAAGGCCCCATAAGTTATATCTTTCTACGCCGTTTCCATCTTCAGCTATACAAGTTCCATATCCAGTATCAAAAACAACACCGTCTTGACTTGAGCGATTTGAACATCTTGGGTCGCCAAGAGGGAATATTTCAAATTCACCTGAACTATCAGTCCAAACTTTGTCATATGCAGTGCCTGCAATACTTGTTGCACTGCCGACCATATCAAACTGTCCGTATAAAGAGTTAGTTGAATTATTTAGAAAGCTGCTACTTCCAAACCATGGTGAATCCTCAGGAACCCATTTTCTGTGATCAGAGTCTGCCCATCTTGGATCTTCACTAGCTTGAATTGAGCCTCTGTTATAGCTATCAAAAAAAGCGCTTATATTTGTTTTACCAAAATTCTTACCCCATTTAACAGATATAGTTTCATCCTCTGTTTCAAAGTGATCAAAAGCTGTGATTTTGGCTCTAACTACCAAACCTTCATAGTCGGCTTGCATAACGTTGTTAACAACACCAGCTACTGCGTCAGCACCATAAATAGCTGAAGCCCCATCCCTTAAAATTTCTAGTCTTTCAAGGCCATACACTGGAACTAATTGAGAGTTCACTGTTGTAGTAGGAACAAAATCTCCACCAATTTTTTCAGTCTGATAACCAGGTGAGGTTACTAGCCTTCTTCCATTTAAAAGAGTAAGCGTATTACCAACACCTAAATTTCTTAGATTATATGCACCCATGTCTCCCCTAGCAGCATTAACACCACCGGAAGCCATTTCAGATTCATTAAAATAGTTTAGCCCCTGTTCAGCAATATTTTCTAAAAGCTCATCACCTGAATCTACTCCAAGAGCCTCTATATCCTCTGCGGTAATAACAGTTACTGGCAATATTCCAGCAATGTTTGCACCTTTGATTTGCGAACCAACAACAACAACCTCTTCAACGTCTGCTGCAGCAGTATCATCTTGAGCTTGAATTGCAAACGGCATAGCCAATGCTAATACCAATAAAGATTTAATAGTTTTCATTCATAATCCCCCATGAATTGTGTATATAAATTTCTACCTTGATTATAAAACTTCATTTACAAAGTTGTCTATATTAATGTACATAATAAAATAACCTATAATAATAACCTAAGGTTATGTATAGTATCGTAAGTATGCTGAATTCTAAACAAATCGAGATCTTTTATCATATCTATAAAGAAGGCTCTATAACAAAAGCAGCCAAGTTGCTAAATGTATCGCAACCTGCGCTAAGTAAATCAATTTCATATACCGAAAAAAAACTAGGCTTTAAGCTCTTTAATAGAGATTCAAAAAAACTTTTACCAACATACGAAGCAGATGAGCTGTATGAATATGCCTCAATGGTTATATTTCAACTTGAAAGCTTTAATAAAACAGCTGAGAAACTTACGCCGCTTGATTCGAAGGATATTAATATCGGCACAACCCCTTCTATCATGCTCACGCTAATGCCTAGAATACTCAAGGCTTATAAAGAAATTGGGATAGCTGGTTTCAATTTTATAAACCTTAATAGCAACGAATTATTAAGCAGGTTGGATAATAAAAGCTTAGATATTGTTATCTGCTTTGATCCAGCAATATCTAATAGAGGATCTAATCACCTTGATGCCAGCATATTCTCTAGACATATTATTCATAAAGGATCCCATGTAATGATTTCACCTAAAGGGCTTTATGATAACAAAGCAGCTTCTAAGCTAGAGCATTTTTTAAACGATCCTTTTATAGAAATTACAAACCTTATTTCTTTTTATGGTGTTAACTCCTTAACTAAACATTTTAGTAAACAGCCTATTAGAAATGTAGCGGGTAAGGTTTCTTCATACAGCGGGGCTGCCTCGCTTGTAAGTCTTGGGGTGGGAAGTGCTCTGGTTGATTCTTATACTGCAAATAACTGTGATAAAAGCAAGGTAGATGTGTTTGAAATTGAAGAAGATCTCCCCTATCAAATAGTTCTACTTAACAATCAATCAAAAGCCATTAGTGAAGAATCAAAAAAGTTTATAGAATTTGTAAAAACTTTAACCAATAAACTCTAGAGCTTTTTTAATCCTCATTAATGAGTCTTCTTTGCCTATAATTTCCAGAGTCAGGCCAAGTGATGGAGATTTTGTTCCACCGGTCACTGCTACGCGTATAGGTTGATTTACTCTAGGAGTTGGAAGATCAGATGATGATTGAAAATTCTTCAAAGCAAGATCAATACTTTCTTCATCCCAAACGTTTAGGCTCTCTAATATCTCTTCTATTGAAGAAAGCATATTACCCGAATCAGCAAGAAACTTCTTAACAGCCTTTGGATTGTATTCTGTTACGCCCTTAAAGTAAGGAACTAATCCTTTTGCGATATTTAGCAAGTTGGATTCGGAAGATCTCATTGCATCAACAAGCAAATCGCACTTTGGATGATCATCTAAATTTATATCGATTGAAGATAAAAACGGCCTTAAATAATCTTTAAATTCTTCTAAGGAAAGATTTGATAAATGCTGGGTATTTAACCAATCTAACTTGGTCATATCAAATATCGCACCTGCTTTTTGGACTTCAGTAATTTCAAAATCTTTTATCAAATCGTCTAAGTAAAAAACCTCTTTCTCTCCCTTAGACCAACCAAGTCTTGCCAGGGTATTCAAAATAGCAGAATCAAGATAACCCTCATTCTTATACTCTTCGAGACTAGTTGCAGCATGTCTTTTAGAAAGCCTTTTCTTATCAGCCCCAAGAACCAATGGAAGATGGGCATACTCAAGCTCTGGATACCCAAGTGCTTTTTGAATATGAATTTGGCGAGGTGTATTAGATATATGATCCTCACCTCTTATAACGGTGGTAACTCCTTGCTCATAATCATCAACTACATTACATAGATGATATGTAGGTGTTCCATCACTTCTTAATATTATCAAATCATCAAGCTCCGAGTTCTCAAAAGTTATATCACCTCTGACATAATCTTTCATCAATACCTGGCCGTCGAGTGGTGTTTTGAGTCTTAAAACCGTATTACTAGATTTTTCTATATTTAAGTTTCTACACTTTCCATCATATTGAGGCTTTTGACCATTAAGTTGTTGAGCTGATCTCATTTCATCCAGTCTTTCTTTTGAACAGTTGCAATAATAAGCTTTGCCGCTTTTATAAATTTCATCTGCAGCTTCAGTATAAATGTCAGTTCGTTCTGATTGGTTAATTGGAACTAAGTCAGGACTCAAACCTATAGAGTTAAGGCTATCTAATATATTCTTTTCAAACTCTTTAGTTGATCGTTGCCTGTCAGTATCTTCAATGCGAATTAAAAATAATCCGCCCATTTTTTTTGCATATACATAATTAAATAATGCAGTTCTAACACCACCAATATGGAGTGTTCCCGTTGGGCTGGGTGCGAATCTTGTTACTACTTTCAATGTTTACTCCAAATTGTTTCAATAGAATGTTTTTCAGAAATTTCTAAAAGCCTTTTTGAGTGCTCTTTATCGTACTCGTTAGTTGATTGAAGCTTAACCAAATTAATTCCTTCAATACTAAAACCATTTTCAGCATTTTTTTTAGCTAAATTTGCTACAGAGGCATCATTCATAAATTCAAATTTACTTTGCCCTCCTGTTAGCATCATGAAAACATCTGCAAGAATATTTGCATCAAGCAAAGCACCATGAAAACTTCTATCATAACCAGTTACTTCAAAACGATTTGCTAATGCATCTAAAGAATTTCTTTGGCCAGGAAATTTATCTCTTGCGATCAACAAAGAGTCCTCGATCTCACAGATATCCTCAAGCTTAGGCAGCTTAGAAGAAACTAAGTTAATTTCATTATTTAAAAAGCCCACGTCAAATGGTGCATTGTGTATAACAAGTGTTGAGCCTTCTATAAATTCAAGAAATTCTTCGACTATCTCTGAGAAAAGTGGTTTATCATCAAGGTCAGCATTTGTAATCCCATGCACTTTAGAAGCTTCCTCATCAATCACCCGTTCTGGATTTAAATACGAATGAAAGTTTTCATCTGATTTTTTTCTATCATTAAGAAGTACTGCTCCGATTTCGATGACTCTATGTCCTTGATGAACCTCTAAGCCTGTGGTTTCAGTATCAAGAATAATATATTTTTTATTCATTTATAAGTTGTCTATACCTTTGTTAGCTAATTGGTCTGCTAGTTCATTTTGTGGGTGCCCAGAATGGCCTTTAACCCAGTACCATTTTACATCATGCTGGCTATTTAATTTGTCTAATTGAATCCATAAATCCTTATTTTTTACATTCTGCTTTTGTGAGTTTTTCCAGTTATTTTTCTTCCAGTTAATTATCCAAGAATTTATACCATCCATAACGTATTTTGAATCAGTAGTTAGATTAACAATACATTTTTCACTTAAAGCTTTTAAACCTTGTATGGCTGCCATTAACTCCATTTGATTATTGGTAGTAATTTTTTCTCCACCAAACATTTCTTTATTGTGATTTTCATATTCAATAAGTACACCCCACCCACCAACACCAGGATTTCCTCTGCAAGCGCCATCTGTATAAATATTTACTGTTTTCATAAAATTAAATTAAAATTACGTATGTTAAAAATTAAACCCATAAAAGCATTCACTGATAATTATATTTGGTTAGTGACAACAAATGAAGGTGCATTGGTAATTGATCCAGGTGAATCTAAGCCTGTGTCAGATTATCTCAAAAAAGAAGGAGTTTATTTAAATAGTATTTTAATAACTCATCATCACTATGACCATACTGGAGGGCTGGCTGATCTTTTAAATAAAAATAAGGATATTTCAGTTATAGGGCCAAATAATCATATCAAAGAAATAAAAACAAGAGTAAATGGTGGGGATGTAATCGAGGTAATTGGGTTAACGTTTTTAGTAATTTCAGTACCTGGGCATACTTTAGATCATATTGCTTTTTATTGTGAGAATGATGGTAGTCCAATTTTATTTTGTGGAGACACTCTATTTGCAGGAGGGTGTGGAAGGATATTTGAAGGAACTTTTGATCAAATGTATAAATCTTTACTAAAACTTAAAGAGTTGCCAGCTAATACTAAAATTTATTGTGCGCACGAATATACCCAACAGAATCTTAACTTTGCTAATTGCGTTGAACCATCTAACGCAGATATTACACATAGACTGAAAAAAGTTAAAGAAAAGAGACGGCATGACCAAATAACTTTGCCAAGCTCTATTGGTGAGGAATTAAAAACAAATCCTTTTCTTAGATGCGATAAAAAAAACATACGAGAATCCATATTTAACAAATATAATGTGCAAGGAAATGACACTGAAATATTTGAAGCAGTAAGAAATTGGAAAGACGCATTTTAAAATTTAAGTTACTTATTATTTCACTATTTATTTATGGATGTAATTCTGTGCCTGAAGATTTGGTATTTAATGACAAAGTCATAAATCAAACCAATGCCGTATCTACGATGCAAGTAAATAAAATAATTGAAGTTGTTCCAGAGCCAGTAAATATATGGGAATACCTTAAGCAGAAATCTAATTATGATGATGTAGAGATTAATGAGCAAACGCTTAAATACATGAATAGGCATTTACAGAACTTGGAGCTTTTTGAAACTTATCTAAATAAATCAGAATATTTTATTTTTCATATTATTAAAGAGCTTGAAAAAGAAAATCTTCCTATTGAGTTAGCATTTATTCCATTTGTTGAAAGTGATTATGATCCTTTCTCAATCTCACCATCAGGAGCGGTGGGTATTTGGCAATTCATGCCAACAACTGGAAGCTTATTTAATTTAAATAAATCTTGGTGGAGTGAAGATAGACATGATGCTTTTAAGTCTACTGAAGCTGCAGTTGGCTATTTCTCATACTTATTGAAAAGATTTGATGGTGATATATATATAGCTATTGCTGCGTATAATGGTGGTCCAACATATCTTGATAGACAGATAAAAAGAAATAAAAGGCGGGGCCTAGGCACTGATTTTTGGTCTCTTAACCTTTCAAACCAAGCGACGGATTATGTTTATAAGTTTATCGCTCTAAGGGAGCTAGTCATTAATAGTGAGAAATATGCCATTAAGTTACCCGATATTCCTTTTGAGCCGCGTGTTATAAGAATAGATATACCAGGGCAGGTAGAGATTTTAACAATAAGTGAGCACCTTGGTCTCAAGCCAGAGCTTATTTATAAACTTAATGCCGGATATACAAAATGGGCATCAGCACCAACAGAAATGAGTAGCTTTTACATACCTATTGAAAAAAACAGTTTGCTTGATGACCCTAATAACCCCCTTAACAGCATTAATAAAATTAATTGGATTTCTCATGTTGTCCAAAGTGGAGATAGCTTATGGAAATTAGCAGAAAAATATGGCACTGAAGTAACTATTATTGAGCAAATTAATTACCTAGATGATTCTTTATTAACTATCGGAATGACTCTTTTAATTCCTCTTAGTAAATCTGAATCTAATAACTTTATACCCTTTGAAATGCATGTTGTATCTGAGGGAGATACCCTTTGGAGTATTGCTGATAAATATAAAATTGAGATGAGAGATCTAACTAGAATGAATAATATTTCGTCAAATGAATATCTTCAACTTGGACAACAATTAAGCATTGGTAATAAAAATATTCATAGAAATATAGAATCTAGGAAAAGAACTATCCTTTATTCAGTAAAGCAAGGAGATAACCTTTATAAAATTGCAGACCTATTTGATGTAAGCGTTAAAAGCATTAATGAAATAAATGCACTTAGTGACAACAGGTTAAAACCAGGTCAGATAATTAAAATTGCTATAAGGGCTTTTTAGTTATCTGATGTTTTAGGATCAAGAGCGTCTCTCAAACCATCACCGAAGAAATTGAGAGCAAACAGTGTAATGGTAAAAGTAATGCCTGGATAAACTAGCAGCCAACTATATTCCTCCATTGACTCAACACCATCTTTTATAAGAGTTCCCCAACTACTCATTGGAGGTTGAATTCCAAGACCAAGAAAGCTTAAAAAACTTTCTAATAACATAACCTGAGGAATTGTAAGAGTTGCATAAACGGCTATAGGACCCAAGATATTTGGAAGCAGGTGGCGCCTAAACATAGATAGGTTGCTAACCCCCATTGCCTGGGCTGCTAAAACAAATTCTTGATTTTTAAGACTCATAACCTGCCCCCTTACTATCCTTGCCATTGTTAACCATTCAACGGCTCCAATAGCACCAAATAGAAGCCAGAGATTCCTTCCAAATATCACCATTAATAAGATAATAAAAATAATGAATGGTAGTCCATAAAGAACATCTACTATTCTCATCATTATTTGATCAACCCTTCCGCCAAAATAACCAGCAACAATTCCCCAGCTCACTCCAATTACCAAAGCAACACCAGTAGCGACAAAACCAACTAATAATGAAATTCGTGCACCGTAAAGGATTCTGCTTAACAGATCTCTACCTAAAATATCTGTACCGAGAAGGTGTTCACTTGAAGGTGGAGAAGCACCTAAATCAAGGTTTTGAAATGAATATGAGTATGGAGCAATTACGGGGGCCAAGATTGCACACCCAATTAATAAAAACAAAATTATTGCGCCAACCATAGCAGCTTTATTTTTTAACAGCCTTCCTATTGCATCAGACCATAATGAGGAATTATTGCTCATGACTCGTCTCTTGATCTTGGGTTAAGCCATAAAGCTGCAATATCAGACATTAAATTAAAAAATACTATCATTGCTGAGAAAAATATAGTTGTGCCAAGTATCATTGTGTAGTCTCTATTGAATGCTGCCTCAACATAAAACCTTCCTAAACCAGGTATCTGAAAAATTGTCTCAACAACAAAAGACCCTGCGAGCAATCCAGCAATAGCAGGACCTAAAAAAGACACAACAGGTAAAAGACCGCCTTGCATGGCATGTTTTGTAACAATAGCAGTTTCAGAAAGCCCTTTTGCTCTAGCTGTTCTTATAAAATCTTGATTTAAAACCTCTAACATTCCGCCTCTACTTAATCTTGCAATATATGCAGCATATGCAAAGCCCAGAGTTAAGGACGGGAGGAGTTTATCACCAGGGATTTGATTCCACCCTGATACAGGGAGAAGCTCAAGATTTATACCAAAAATAAGAACAAGCAAAGGGCCCATTAGAAATGTCGGAACACAAATTCCTATCATTGCTATAGCCATGGGAATAAAATCAAGAATGGTATTTCTTTTAAGAGCAGCCAAAACTCCAGAGAATACACCAATTATAAGTGCAATTAATATGGCATATATTGCAAGCTCAAATGTTACTGGTAACCCCGTAAGTATCATCTCAGTAACTGATCTGCCCGGGTATCTAAAAGATGGACCAAAATCACCTTGTGCAATTCCAGTCATGTAATCTGTATATTGCTCCCACTCAGATGCATCCAAATTGTAAGCAGCATTCAGGTTCTTCAGAACTTGAGGTGAAACTGCTTTTTCAGCATCAAACGGGCCTCCAGGAGCTTGTTTAATTAAAAAAAAAGTTAAAGTCGCTACAGCTATTAGTACAGGAATAGCTAACAAAATTCTTTTTAGAATAATTGTAATCATGTAAGTTTAGTCTCTTTCTAAATACCAATATTTAGGATGGTGATGATCTAGATAGTTTGGGTAGTAGCCTTTCACATCACTAGATAGCTGATAAACTCTTACATATGTATAGAGAGGGACAATCGGCATATCATTAATAAGAATCCTTTCAGCCTCTAAAAGTAGTTCGTACCTATCCTGTTGATTGTTATTTGAGTTTGCAAGTTCAACAAGCTGATCGTATTCAGGGTTCTCCCAGCCAGTTTTGTTATTGCCTCTATTTGGTCTAAGAGTATCTAAAAATGTATTTGGATCTTCATAGTCACCTATCCAGCCAGCTCTAGAAACCTGAAAATCACCAATCATTTCTCTATTTAAATAAACTTTCCAGTCTTGATTGACTAGCTCAATATCTATACCTAAATTCTGTTGCCACATTTGCTGGATAGCTAGTGCAACTTTTCTGTGGTCTTCATTTGTATTAAATAAAATTTCTAATTTTGGGAAAGGATTGCTTTCATCATAGCCAGCTTCGACTAATAGTTTTTTTGCTAGCTCTGGATTGAATGGTATTTCTGTATCAGGCTCATAACCGTTTGACCCTGGAGGTGTGAATGAGTAAGCGGGAATTTGACCACATTTTGTGACTTTTTCTACAATTTGCTTTCTGTTAACCGAGTAAGCTAATGCCTTTCGAACCCTTGGATCTACCAAAGCTGGATTATTAACATTAAAACGATAAAAATATGTACCCATATATGGATCAATTCTTAAATTGGGGTTTTTTTCTTCAATATAAGAACTACATTTTTGGGATGGCAGTGAACTAGTAACATGAAGCTGCCCTGCCCTAAACATTCTATCTTCAGTCATTTGATTAGCTACAGGGTAATAATGTATTTCATTTAATTGAACAGTTTTAGAATCCCAATAGTTTTCATTTTTTTCTACAATAATTTTATTATTGAGTTCCCAGGTTTTGAGCTTAAAAGCACCATTGCATACAAAGTTACCAGGTCTTGTCCATTGACCATTTCTGTCATCTATGGCGCCATGCTGCAAAACAGTTTCTTTATGAACAGGCCAAGTACTGTAGTGACTTAATAAGCCAAGAAAAAATGGAGTTGGGTTATTTAAAGTAACTTCTAATGTGAGGGTATCCAATGCTTTTACACCAACATCATTAAAATCATTAATTTTACCGGTATGATAGTCAGCTGCGCCTTTTACATAATAGAGCATATCAGGATATTGTGAGCCAAGGCTCGGTGTTAAAATTCGTTTCCAGGACCAAACAAAATCATCAGCAGTTACTGGATCTCCATTAGACCATTTACCATTTTTTTGAAGGTAAAAAGTATATGTAGTTCCATCTTCACTTATCTCCCATGATTCAGCTGCACCTGAAACGCTTGAACCACCTTTTGGGTTTGATGTTGTCAAACCTTCACAAAGACCGATTAATAAGTGATGTTCTGGAACACCTGTTACTATATGTGGATCTAAGCCTTGGGGTTCTGCACCATTGCCAAAATGGAATATTTTGTTTTCAAGACCGGAATCAACAGGGCTGATTGTGTCAGAACAGGAATAAATAAATAGTAAACCAGCTAGGATTGGAATATTTACTAACTTCTTCATAAGATTTCCTTTAATTAATTACTTGTTCGTTCAAATTAACTTTTGCCTTATCAAATAGATCATCTCTTAAAATACCATTCATTCGACTAATAAGTCTTTCAGTGTCAAACGAAGAATATTGCTCTGAAGCCTCATCTATTTCCTCTTGAGATGGCGGATTAAAGTTGCTTATATTTACGAAATAGTGATCTCCATTTCTAGAAGCTATAGATAATTCAAGGCCAGTTGAGCCATTGAATATTTCTGTGATAACTTCCTGCGGTAAAAGAGATGAATATCTTTTAATATCTTTAAATGTTTCAAAGGAAGCAAAGCTATTCTGTTCTTCAAAAAGTCTTTTTTCCTCAGCAGTATTTAAAAGATTGAATTCTTTTTCGATTTCTGATTTTTTAAGTGATGCATTGATATCAATTAAATTGTTATTAACATTTGCTTGAACCTCTGAAAATATTTTTAACTCTGGTGTTTTAATTTCTGAAACAGAAACCACATAAATAGAACCATCAAGATCAATTACTTGCGGTGTATTAACCTCAATAAACTCATCAAAAATTATATTTTTAACCTTTACATCAAGATCGCTAATAGTTGAATTTGATTGTAAATTCATAAATAGAGTGTCGGCATTTACATATTCTGCCAAATCACTAAATGACTGTCCTTCCATGGCCAAATCATCCAATTGACTGTAATCATCATTTAATAAGGCAAGAGATTCGGAGAATATCAATTCTTCAATTACCTCTTCTTCGATATCTTTAAAGTCTCTAACTTTATCTTTTAGAACCTCAGTTACTTTTAAGATATGAAAGCTATCTTCAAGTTCAATGATTGAGCTTAAATCGCCCTCATTAAGACCATTCAGTGCATTACCAAACTCTACAGGAAATATTTCTTCATCGAAGTATTCAAGATCACCTCCATTTTCTTTAGTAACAATATCTTCACTATATTCAGCTACTATTGTTTCAAAAGAGCTACCATCTTGCATGTTGGCACTGATAGCTTCAATCTTGTTTCGCGCATCAACAATAGACTCGTAATTAGTTTTGTCCACCATTACATGAGCTATTCTTTTTTGCTCACTTGCATTGGCTTTTAATAAATAGTCTTCGTAATAATCGGCTGCATAATTAGCAGGAATAGCAACTCTATTTTTATAGTCATCGACTGTAAGAGCAAAATAATTGAAGCTTCTTAACTCATCTGACAAAAAGAGCTCTTTATTGTCGTTGTAGTATGCAACTTGATCCTCTAATGAGTTTTTTATTGTGTTTTTAAGTTGCTGGAAATCTATTTTAATAAAATTAATATCAACTTTTTTTTCAAGAATTGAAGCCAAGCCTCTAGTTTCTGATGGGAGCTGAAATGTAGATGCTGATAGAGCTGATTTATATTTTTCAACCACATTTAAATTAGTGCTTAATTCAATATATTCATTTTTTGAAAAGCCATTTTGACCAGCAAATGATTCAAAGATAGCTTCATCAAAATTGCCCAATTCATTTTTATATCTTGGGTCATTAATAATAATTTTTTTTGTAACGCTAGTCTCTTCGTTATTTATAAGACCAAGGGATCTTACTTCAGACAAAAAGACTTTTTGAGAAATTAACTCTTGATTAATCAAGGTTGTTTGAATCTGAGCATCTAGCTCATTAAAGTCAAACTCTTCTCCGTATGTTTCTTTAAGTTTATTTGCGCGCATATTTGCTGCAACAGAAAAATCTAGTTCAGATATATCTTCTCCATTTACAGAGCCATATGACCCTCCAAATACAGTGCCTAGACTTGAAGTTCCAAGGAAGACAAAAGGTAAGGCCAACAAACCAATAATAATTGCAAGTCTGTAACCGGTTAAAAAATTTCTAAGTGAATCCATCATAGTGTTGTAATTATAAAATAAAAAAAGGGTGCGGATGCACCCTTTTTTAAAAGATTAGTAAGTTTATCCGTTCTTAACCTTATCTTTAAGACCTTTTCCAGCCTTAAATCCAGGTACTTTAGAAGCAGCGATATGCATTGACTCACCAGTTTGTGGATTCCTACCTTCTCTAGCAGCTCTATGTCTTACTGAAAAAGTACCAAAACCAACTAGTGACACTGAATCACCGTTACCTAAAGCATCACCGATGCCACCTAATACTGAATCAACTGCTCTAGCAGCTGAAGCTTTTGAAAGATCCGCCCCTGATGCAACTGCATCTACTAAGTCTGATTTATTCATACTAAACACTCCTCATGTAAATTGTTTTGATAAATACCCTTCTATGAAAAGCCTTTTACATCTAAAAGTCAAGTAAATAAAGGCTTTTTAGTGAGTTTGTTTATCTTGATTTTTAGCGTCTTCTTTGTTAGGTGCCTTAGATTTTTTAGATTTAGTACTTTTGCTAATCGGAACTGGCTCAGTTTCGAGTGCCTTTGACACAATTTCATCAATCCATTCAACTGGGATAATGTTCAAAGAATCTTTAATTTGTTCAGGTATATCTTGAAGGTCAGCCTCATTATCTTTTGGAATGATAACGTTTGCTATCCCACCCCTTTTAGCAGCAAGAAGCTTCTCTTTCAGACCTCCGATTTTAAGTATTTGACCTCTGAGTGTAATTTCACCTGTCATGGCCGTATCCGCTCTTACAGGAATGCCTGTAAGAACTGAGATTAATGCTATTGCCATAGCTCCACCAGCACTTGGGCCATCTTTTGGAGTTGCTCCTTCGGGAACATGAATGTGTATATCAAAATTTTCATAGAAATCTGATTTGATGCCTAGTGATTCTGCCCTAGATCTTACAACCGTTAGGGCAGCCTGAATAGATTCCTGCATAACATCACCCAAAGATCCAGTTTTAATAATCCTACCTTTACCATCCACATAAGATGATTCAATTGTTAATAGCTCTCCTCCTACCTGAGTCCAAGCAAGGCCTGTAACCTGTCCAACAGAATTATCTTTTTCTGCAACACCAAATTTAAATTTCTTTACACCTGAATACTTCTCTAATTTAGTATTAGAAATTAAAGTAGGCTTAGAGTTGTCTTTTTTGCTTAATAATCTATCTTTAACTACTTTTCTTAAAATTTTAGCTATTTGCCTCTCAAGACCTCTAACACCCGCCTCTCTTGTATAGTATCTAATCAAAGAAAGTAGTACCTCTTTTTTAAATTTAAGTTCCTCATCTTTTAAACCATTTCTTTGAATCTGTTTTGGAAGAAGATATTTTTCTGCAATATTAAGTTTTTCATCTTCAATATAACCAGGAATAGTTATGATCTCCATTCTATCAAGCAAGGGTGAAGGTATATTCAAGCTATTTGCAGTACAAACAAACATAACTTCTGATAAATCATAATCTACTTCTAGATAGTGATCACTAAATGATGTATTTTGCTCAGGATCAAGAACTTCTAGCAAAGCAGATGCAGGGTCTCCTCTATGATCCATACCAATTTTATCAATTTCATCTAATAGAAATAATGGATTTTTTACTCCAACCTTTGAGAGCTTTTGAATAATCTTTCCAGGCATAGACCCAATATAGGTTCTTCTATGGCCTCTAATTTCTGATTCATCTCGAACGCCACCAAGTGACATACGAACGTACTCTCTTCCAGTTGCCCTAGCAATCGATTCACCTAGAGATGTTTTACCAACCCCTGGAGGTCCTACTAAACATAAAACAGGCGCTTTCATAGTTTTAACTCTTTTTTGAACTGCCAGATATTCAATTATTCTTTCCTTTACCTCATCAAGACCATAATGGTCTTCCTCGAGAATAGAAAGAGATTTTTCAATGTCATTTTTAATAGATGATTTTTTCTTCCACGGAACTTCAACCAAACAGTCTAAATAAGACCTAACAACTGAGGCCTCTGCTGAAGAAGGAGCCATATGCTTAAACTTAGATAGTTCACTCTTGGCCTTTTTTAGAGCTTCTTTGGGCATACCTACAGAGCTAATCTTGCTCTCAAGCTCTTCAATCTCATCGCCCTCTTCACCTATTTCACCAAGCTCTTTTTGGGCTGCTTTAATTTGCTCATTAAGATAGTACTCTCTTTGAGATTTTTCCATTTGCTTTTTAACTCTTTCACGAATCTTTTTTTCAACATCAACAACATCTAGCTGCGATTCTATAAATGTAAGAATCTTTTCAGCCCTATTTTTAAGGTCAGCTGTTTCAAGAATGTGTTGTTTTTTCTTAGTTTCAATTGGGAGGTGGCCAGTGATAGTATCAATTAGTTTAGAAAGGTCATCTAAAGAATCTACAGTTGAAACAATTTCTGGCGGTATTCTTTTTGTTACATTAATGTAGTCTTCAAATTTTGCCTTAATAAACCTTACAAGATTAGAAGCGTCTGCCTCTTGAAGATTGCCATCGTCAAGCTCTTTTACTGTAACTGAAAGATAATTTTCTTTTTCAGAAAGTTTTTCGATCTCACATCTTTTGTATCCTTCAACAAGAACTTTCATAGTTCCATCTGGAAGCTTTATGAGTTGTAGCAAGTTGCTTATAGTTGCATTTTTATAAATATCATCAAACCCAGGCTCATTAATTGACTGATCAATCTGGCTCACAAGTACAAGCTTTTTATTAGAAGCCATTGCTACATTCAACGCTTCTATTGATTTTTTACGTCCTACAAACAGTGTAGTAACAATTCCTGGAAATATAACCACATCTCTTAATGGGATTATTGGTAAGTCTTTTTTTATATCTGTCATAGGTAATAGATAAGGACTATTACTTATTTATCAATTGGCTGATGAAGATTTTTTCTTTTTTGATTTTAATAGCTTGATTGGGTCAGAATTAGATATGACTGTATTTTCATCAATGATAACTTTTTCGAGATTATCATCTGGTAGTTCAAACATTGTCTCCATTAGAAGCTCTTCCATTATGGATCTTAGTCCTCGGGCACCAGCTTTACGTTTAATGGCCTTCTTGGCTATCTCAACGAGAGCTTCATCACGAAAATTAAGTTCGACATTATCAATATCAAATAAATGTTTATATTGGTTAACTAATGCGTTTTTAGGTTCTTTTAGAATTCTGACAAGCGCATTCTCATCAAGCTCATGAAGATTGGATATAACAGGAAGTCTACCTACAAATTCGGGTATTAAGCCAAATTTTACTAAGTCTTCAGGCTCTAAATTATCAACATGATTATTAATAGGTAAAACGTTTGTTTTAGTGCCAACCTCTGCACCAAAACCAATACCTAGGTTGCTGTTCCTTTGGGATATAACCTTGTCTAAACCAGAGAATGCTCCGCCACATATAAATAATATATTTGATGTGTCTATTTGAATAAATTCTTGTTGCGGATGCTTTCTTCCACCTTGCGGAGGAATAGATGCAACAGTACCTTCGATTAACTTAAGAAGCGCCTGCTGAACACCTTCTCCAGAAACATCTCTTGTTATCGATGGGTTGTCAGACTTTCTTGCTATTTTATCAATTTCATCTATGTAAACTATTCCAAGCTGGGCTTTTTCTGGGTCATAGTCGGCTTTTTGTAAAAGCTTTTGTATTATATTTTCAACATCTTCACCAACATAACCAGCTTCAGTCAATGTTGTTGCATCAGCAATAGTGAAAGGAACATTAAGAATTTTTGCAAGAGTTTGAGCTAAAAGTGTTTTACCACTCCCAGTTGGGCCTAGCAACAAGACATTGCTTTTTTGAAGCTCAACAGAGGCTTTTGAATTCTTTTTAAGCCTTTTGTAATGGTTGTAAACGGCTACAGAAAGTACTTTTTTTGCTTTTTCTTGACCAATAACATACTCATCCAATTGACCAAAAATTTCTTTAGGTGAAGGAAGTTCTTCTAATGCTGTATCTTCATCGCCTTTAATTTCTTCTTCAATTATGTCATTACATAAATCTACACACTCATTGCAAATGTATACACTTGGTCCAGCAATTAGCTTTTTAACATCATCTTGAACTTTTCCACAAAAAGAGCAATTTAATTTGTCGTTAGCATCATTTGCCATTTATTTGATCCCTTTCGTTTAACACTTTATCAACAATACCATATTTAATAGCTGCGTCAGCGTCTAAGAAATTATCTCTATCCGTATCTTTCTCAATTTTTTTCACCGAATGCCCAGTATGCTTTGCAAGAATCTCATTGACTATTTTTTTCATATGCAATATCTCTTTAGCATGTATTTCAAAATCAGAGGCCTGACCCTGGAATCCTCCAAGAGGCTGATGAATCATGACTCTAGAATTTGGAAGTACAAACCTTTTACCCTTATCACCACCTGCTAATAAAAGAGCACCCATGCTTGCTGCTTGACCAATACAAAGGGTAGAAACTGAAGAGGATATAAATTGCATAGTGTCATATATAGCTAGACCAGCCGATATGCTACCTCCCGGAGAGTTAATATATATTGAAATATCTTTCTCTGGGTTTTCAGATTCTAAAAATAGAAGCTGAGCAACAACAAGGTTAGATATATTGTCATCTATTGGTCCAGATAAGAAAATAACTCTTTCTTTTAAAAGTCTAGAATAGATATCAAATGATCTCTCTCCTCGCGGGGTTTGCTCAACCACCATCGGTATAAGTGCTGATTTAATTTCGTTCATAATTTATTTTTTTGCCAGTTCAGAAAATTCTATCACTTTATCTTTAGATTTAAGGTCATTTTGCAAATTTTCTATTAATTTTTCTTCAAGAACAATCATTCTAAATTGTTCGACTTGCTGGGGTTGGTTTGCAATCCACTTCTTAAATTGATCCGCATCTTTATATTTCTTTGCTTCCTTTTCTATAAAATTATCAAGGTCTTCTTGGGTAACAGCAATTGCATAATGCTTAATAAGCTCTGCAAAAAGAAGGTCTAACTTGACCCTTTTTTCGGCATTTTCCATAAATGCATCAAGAGGAAATAGATCATCAACTGCTTCATTATCTTGTTGCCCGATTCTCATTAAAGAATCTTTTCGCATTAATTCTGCTTGCTCTTTTATAGTAACTTTAGGTGCACTAAAGCTATTTATTTTTAATAAAGTTTCATACATAGATTCTTTTGTTAAATCTTTCTCTTGTGACAAAACTTCTTTTTCCATTCTGGACAAAATTTCAGCCTTAAATTTAGACGAATCTTTTATCTCCATTTCTAATTTTGTAAATAGCTCTTCGTCAATTTTTGCTGGAGTGAGCTCTTGAACCGTTTTAAGGTTTATCTCAAATGAAGCTTCGCTGCCTGCTAAGTCTTTTTTAAAGTAATCTTCAGGGAAATTAGCTTTTATAACAAATTCTGATGGCTCCTTTCCTATTATTTCATCTTCAAAACCAGGAATCATTGAATTTGAGCCTAAAACCAACTTAAAATCTTGCGCTGAATTCCCCTCAAACTCCTCACCTTCAATTGAACCTTTAAAATCAATTATGACTTGATCGTCTTTTATTGATTTTCTAGATACATCTTTCCAATCACCGTACCTCTTACAGATATCTTCAACAGCTAAATCCACATCTTTGTCAGAAATAGTGATTGAAAAGTTTTCATATTTGGACCAGCTTGAGACTTTTGGTTTAATGTCAGGAAAAACCTCAAAGGTTGCTGAGTAGACTATAGGCTTAGATGCATCTTCAGAGTCTAATGTTATTGATGGCGGCGAAGCGGGTCTCAAATTATTTTCAGTCAATGCTGTAGGATAGGATGACTGAATTAAATCATTTACAACATCAGCATGGATTGATGCTCCATATCTTTGCTCAAGAACATCATTAGGAACTTTACCTTTCCTGAACCCATCAAGTTTTGCGCTACGTTTGATGTTATTAATCTTTGACTGAAACTTATCTTTGTAGTCGTCTAAAGGTATAGAGACTGTAAGAACTCTCTCGAGATCCTTTAATTTTTTTAATTTGCTCGACATATTTTTACCTATATAAAATGGGGCGAGCGATGGGGTTCGAACCCACGGCCTCCGGAGCCACAATCCAGCGCTCTAACCAACTGAGCTACGCCCGCCAAGAAACGAGACATTATAGATTAAAAAAACTATAATTTTTCTAAATAGGGGATTTTTATGAACAATTTTTTAACTGATACAAATAGGTTTGTAGATAAGGCATTAAAACTTACATCTATATCAGCAGGCTTAGCAAATAAAATTATTACTTGTAACTCTACATACACTGTTCGTTTTGGAGTTAGGTTGCGAAATGACATATACACTTTTGAAGGGTGGAGATCTGTTCATTCTGAACATATGGAGCCTACAAAGGGTGGAATAAGATTTGACATATCCACACATGTTGAGGAAGTTGAAGCTTTGGCAGCTTTAATGTCATATAAAAATGCAATTATTAATGTTCCCTTTGGTGGTTCAAAGGGTGGGTTAAAAATTAACCCAAAGGACTGGGATGAAAAAGAGCTAGAAAAAATTACCAGAAGGTTTTCGCAAGAACTTATCAAGAGAGATTTAATTAGCCCATCGCAGAATGTGCCCGCTCCTGATATAGGCACATCTTCACGTGAGATGGCTTGGATAGCAGATGAATATCGCAAAATGTCCCCTACTGATATAAATGCTTCAGCATGCGTTACAGGCAAGCCTGCCAATAAAAATGGATTGATTGGAAGAGAGGAGGCAACAGGTCGAGGAGTTCAATATATATTAAGAGAATTTTTCAAGCACGATGACTTAGTTAGTTCAATTAAGTATCCAAACGGTATTTCTAAAAAAAGTTTTATTTTGCAAGGTTTTGGAAATGTTGGCTATAACGCATCAAAATTTCTTACCGAGGATGACGGCATGAAGCTAATTGGTATAGCTGAATATAATGGAGGAATTTATAATGAAAATGGCCTTAATGTTAATCATGCTAAAAAATTCTTTGTTAAGCATGGTAGTTTTGAAAATTACCCTAAAGGTAATTTTGTTAAAGATGGCAGTCTTTTACTAAAAAGAAAGTGTGATGTTCTTATTCCTGCAGCTAGGGAAAATGTAATTACTTCAAAAAATGCTGCTGATATTAAAACAAAATTAATTATTGAAGCAGCAAATGGCCCGATATCATTTGATGCACATAAGATTCTCGCAAAAAATAAAGTTTTTATAATCCCTGACATTCTTGCAAATTCTGGAGGTGTTGCGGTCAGCTATTTTGAATGGGTAAAAAACATAAGGCATATTAGATTTGGAAGGCTCGAAAAAAGAAAAAACAATATTCAATTCAATACCATTATTGAGGCTATAGAGACAATGACTGGAAAAGAAATGCCTGCAAAATTTAAATCTAATTTTATGGATGGAATTGATGAAATAGATTTAATTAGATCTGGCTTAGACGACATGATGATAGATGGATTTCGTGAGGTTAAAAAAGAGTATTTGCAAATGAAAAACCCTGATTTTAGAACAGCTGCTTATAAAGTTGCTATTGAAAAGATTGCCATGTCATATGACTCTATTGGTCTTTAGGGAATATAAGTAAATCGTCGCCCTCTTCCCAAGGATCGTATTTTTGCATAACATTTTTTAAAATACTTGATGATAGAAAACTATTTAAATAGTTTTGGATATTGGGTATTTCTTTAAAATTATCAAACCACTCTATATCAGCAATCCTAAATTGCCTGATAAAAGGTAAAATGCAAATATCAATCTTTTGAATGTCATTTCCAAAAAACCAATCCCCTTTAATACACATCTCAATTTCTTTAAGGTGGTCAACACAAATTTTTCTATAATGTAATGGTTTTGCATCAAACCTTTGAGCATATTTGTATCTATCAAGATTATATTTAAAACTTTCATCAAAAAGTTTTACTACTGCATTGGTTTGATTGATTTGATCTTCGCTAAGATTATTTTTAAAGATGGTTTTTGAAGCCATAACTAAATCAATAATTTCAAGACTTTCCTCAATAATATCAGACTCATTAACCATCACCGGGACTGTTCCTTTTGGGGATATAGATAGCATTTGATGGGGTTTATTCTTGAGATGAACTTCTCTTAATTCACACTTAAAATTGGCGAGCAATATCGCCATTCTTGCTCGCATGGCATAAGGGCATCGTCTGAATGAATATAAGACTGGATATTTCATAAAATTATAAGTTAAAAATTTTTTACTTAGGTCCAATATGTCTTTCGTTTCTAGAATTTGAAAGCTCAACTTGTTTTTGACGACTCTTATATCTTGATTTCTGTTCTTCAGATGTTGTGTCAAAACATTTTGGACAGGCAACGCCTTTAATGTATTTATGAGACAATTTATCATTATCTGTAATCGGCATTCTGCAGCCATGACACATATCATAAGTGCCAGGCATTAATTTATGATTAACAGATACTCTATCATCAAACACAAAACACTCGCCTTGCCACATACTTTCATTTTCTGGAATATTTTCAAGATACTTTAATATGCCGCCTTTTAAATGATAGACATCATTGAAACCATTGTTTTTCATAAATGAGGATGCCTTTTCGCATCTGATGCCACCAGTACAAAACATAGCAATTTTTTTAGATTTCTTATCATCATTTGTAAAACCAGCACTCTCGACCCAATCTGGAAAATCTCTAAATTTTGTAGTTTTAGGATTGATAGAGTTTTTGAAAGTTCCTATTGAGTATTCATAATCATTTCTTGTATCAATAAGAATAGTATCCTCATCTGTAATGAGAGCATTCCAGTCATTTGGCTCTATGTATTCGCCAACAACTTTATTTGGATCGACTGTCATATCTCCAATGGTTACAATTTCTTTTTTTAATTTTACTTTTAGTCTAATAAATGGGTTTTCAATAGATGTTGAATATTTAACATCTAGTGTAGAAAAACCATCAACTGATTTGAGAAAAGTGATAGCTTTATCAATAGCATCAGGGCTTCCAGATATTGTTCCATTGAGACCCTCACCACCTACAAGAATGGTCCCTGTTATATTTAATTCTTTTAAGGACCCTCTAATTAAAACTTGAATTTCCTGAGGACTTGCGATTGATTGAAATTTATAGAGTGCTGCTACTTTATACATGGATACATTATATATAAAAAATGGCGCGCCTGAAGAGATTCGAACTCCTGACCCACTGCTTAGAAGGCAGTTGCTCTATCCAGCTGAGCTACAGGCGCATGGTCGGGGTAGTAAGATTCGAACTTACGACCACTCGCTCCCAAAGCGAGTGCGCTACCAGACTGCGCTATACCCCGT
The DNA here is from genome assembly GCA_964523375.1 of uncultured Gammaproteobacteria bacterium. Classification (GTDB taxonomy): domain Bacteria; phylum Pseudomonadota; class Gammaproteobacteria; order Magnimaribacterales; family D2472; genus CAJQGY01. The sequence goes on from CAZFYG010000006.1 coordinate 27,324, forward strand.
GGGTGCAAATATTAAAGTTTATATAATAAATAAGCAATGATGATGTGAATAAATATTTAAAAATGCGATAATATTTGTATGAGTGCATTATTACTTGATGGCAAAAAATTGGCATCAGAATCAGAAATTGACATAAAAAAACAAGTTCAAAGCCTTATAAGTAAAGGAGTTTTTCCAACTCTTGCAACTATTCTGGTTGGAAATGACCCCGCCTCAGAGACTTATGTAAAAATGAAGAGGAATACTTGTGCCAGAGTTGGCATGAAGTCTATTGCAGTGGAACTAGATGACAATACAACTACTGCAGAGCTAATCAATCAAATTGACATTCTTAATCGTGATAAAAATATACATGGAATATTACTTCAACATCCTGTTCCAAGTCATATAGATGAGAGAGCTTGTTTTGATAAAATTTCTTTAGAGAAGGATGTTGATGGTGTGACCTGTCTTGGATTTGGAAATATGGCAATGGGCCAAGATGCTTATGGCTCTTGCACACCAGCTGGCATAATTCGATTAATTGAAAGCTATAATTTAGATGTTGAGGGGCTTAATGCTGTTGTTGTTGGAAGAAGCCCTATTCTAGGAAAACCAATGGCAATGATGCTTCTAAATAAAAATGCAACAGTAACTATTTGCCACTCAAGGACTAAAAACATTGAATCAATTATCAGCAATGCAGACCTAATAGTTGGTGCGGTAGGAATACCAAAGTTTATTCAAAAAAATTGGATAAAGAATAACTGTATAGTGATTGATGCTGGCTACCATCCTGATAAAAGTGGTGATATTGATCTTGATGGAGTAGAAGGAAGAGCTTCGGCGTTCACGCCAGTTCCAGGCGGTGTCGGCCCTATGACAATTAATACATTAATACTGCATACTCTTCAATCAGCCATTAAAACAACTAATGATTAACTATTAGATTCGCTGGTTTCAGAAGGCTCAATATGGTCTGATTCTTCAATCTCTGCTTCAATTATTTCATTATCTGACACAACTTCTTCATCTTCTTTCTTAAATGGGAAAGGTTTTTCTTCTGTTGTAAACAGGAGAAATGCCAATGTATCATTCACAAATTCTATTAAATGAGCATTAAAGTTAGCTATTGCAGTATTAGGTTTTGAGGTAAATAAAAAGAATAAGAACTGGATAAATGCTAGCCCAATTGAAATAGATATTACAAAATTAATTGCGAATGCATAGCCAAGCATAAACAAGAATCTAATCCATTTACTTGTATTTAAAATCTCTTCTCTATCTATATTTTTCATATATTGTCCCTGTTAACAAATTCTACATCAATTTCATTGGAATTATTAACCAAATCGTCAATTAAAGTCTTAGGATTGACTCCGTTATGAATAATTTCATATAAAGAGTCTACAAGTGGCATATTTATATCTAAACGCATTGACTCATACCTAACAACATCCAGCGTTCTAGCTCCTTCGGCAACCTGGCCAACTGTTTCTTTTGCTTCATTAAGTTTTAACCCATTACCAAGGCTCACTCCGAGTTGAAAATTTCTTGAAAGTGATGATGTGCAGGTAGCAACAAGATCCCCCATACCCGCAAGTCCTAAGAATGTAATTGGATTGGCGCCTTTGGCAACAGCAAATCTGCTCATTTCTGCCATACTTCTTGTTAAGATTAGCCCTAAGGCGTTCTCACCGACACCTAATGAGTCTGCAATACCACATATGATTGCATAAATATTTTTCAGCGCACCAGCAAGCTCCACACCGTAAATATCAGAGCTTGAATATATCTTAAAAGTATCTGAGGAGAGGATTTTTTTTGTGCACTCAAGTAAATCAATGTTCTTGCTTGCGATGACGGTGCCTGAAACTTTCTTTTCAGCTATTTCTTTAGCAAGATTTGGCCCGCTTAATACGCCTACGCTATTTGAGTTGTTAAAGCAAAGATGCTCGCTAATTAAATCAGTCATTGTTTTAAAGGGGTCATTTTTTATACCCTTTGTACAGGAAATAATCTTTGTATTATTTGAAATTAACGGTTTTATTCTTATAACAATTGTTTCAAATATTGAGCTTGGAGTTGCAATAAAAATGATAGATGCATTTTTCACTACACTCTCAAGATTATCAGATGCATTTATATTTTCTGATAACTTTAATTCAGGATGATATGAAGTATTTGCACCTTCTGAATTAATTCTTAAAGCTTGTTCAGAATCTCTTACCCATAAAGATACTTTATTTCCGTTAGATGCTGCGATATTAGCAATAACAGTGCCAAAACTCCCTCCTCCAAGAACTGCAATACTCTGATTATCTAAATCCATTATGATAGATATTTATCAAGCTGCCTTAGATATTTAGCCGGATCTTTTGGAGACCCACCTTCCGCTATAACTGCATAATCATATAGAAAATCAACAAACAAATTAAATTGTTTGCCTTTTAAATCCTTCAGCCTCTTTGAAAGTTTATGCTTTAGGTTAATTTCAAATATAGGTTTGTACTCACCAAGATCTTGGCCAGATGCTTCAAGAATTTTTCTTAACTGTGCACCTGGTTCATTGTTTGGCAGTCTTAAGCAAGATGCTGAGTCAACAAGCCTTGAGCTAATTGCAACGTCGGACACTCTATCCTCAAGTTGCTTTTGAATTTTTCCTATAAAATCTTGATCAGATTCTGATATTTCAGGCTTAGAGTCAAATTCCTGAATGTCCTTAGCAACATTCACTAACTCTTTGCCTTTGTACACCATTAGTGTGGCCATGAGCCACTCATCTATTCTATCTGTTAAAAGAAGGACCTCTTTATTTTCATTTTTGAGACCTTCTATGTGAGGTGAGTTCATTGCCGCTTCAAATGTATCTGCAACACAATAATAAATCTTATCTTGATCATCAGAAGCTCTTTCTAGATAGGAATCTAATGTTTGATCTGGAGTTGGGTTACTATTTTCAGTAGAAGAAAATAACATCAAGCTAGATACTAATTCTTTGTTTTCTAAATCTTCAGCAGGGCCTTCCTTAAGCACCAAACCATACTCTTTCCAAAAATTCTGATAATTCTCAAAATCATCTGTTTTTAATTTCTTCAAGCTATCAAGCAATCTTTTGGTAATCCCTTTTCTAATGGTATCTACCAAGACATGATCTTGTAGTATTTCACGAGAAACATTTAAAGGCAGATCACTTGTATCAATAATGCCTCTGACAAATCTTAAATAAAGTGGAAGAAAGTGGCTTGCATCATCCATTATGAAGACTCTTTGTATATAAAGCTTAACTCCCCTAGGTGACTCTCTATTCCATAAATCATAGGGAGGCTTTTTAGGTATATATAGAAGATTCGAGTACTCATTCTTACCCTCAACTTTGTTGTGAACCCACATCAAAGGCTCATCTTGGTCAAAAGAAATGAATTTATAAAAATCTTTATATTCTTGTTCTTTGATAGATCTTTTAGGTTTTAGCCATAGCGCTTCGGCCTCATTCACACGCTGCGACTCTCCATCGCCATCGATTATATTTAGTGGAAAGTTTATATATTGTGAATACTTCTCTAGTAAAAACTTTACTCTTCCTGGTTCTGAGAATTCTTTTGACTCCTCATTTAAGTAAATAATTATATCGGTACCATTAGATGATTTTTCAATTTCTTTGAGCTTGTATTTTTCTTCACCTGTGCTTTCCCACATAACTCCTATATCAGATTGCTCATGAGCAGACTTTGAACAAACCTGAACTTTGTCTGCAACCATAAAAACTGAGTAGAAACCTACACCAAATTGACCTATTAAGTTAGAGTCTTTGCGCTTGTCACCACTTATATTCTCAAGGAAATTTGCTGTTCCAGACCTAGCTATGGTTCCAATGTTACTAACGACCTCCTCCTCATTCATGCCAATACCGTTGTCTGAAATAATAATTTTATTATCATTTGTATCAATTGTTATATCGATTTTAAGATTCTTGTTGAACGAGGAAAGCTTCTCGTCGCCAACGGATTCAAATCGTAATTTATCAAGAGCATCTGATGCATTTGATACAAGTTCTCTAATGAAAATTTCTTTATTAGAGTAAAGGGAGTGAATCATCAGCTTTAAAAGCTGCTTTGTCTCAGTCTGAAATATTCTAGTTTTTGTTTTAGCCATATTTATTTCCTTAGGTATATAAAGTAATTAAGTATTAATTGGGAAAATTCAAGCTTGAGCTTATGAATTTATTATCCTTACTAGCTGTGTAAGGGATATGAGAAGAATGATAATGGTGTTAGCAACACTCAAGTTATGCATCCATTTAAATAAATTATCCCAACCCCTGTCTCGAGCAAAATTAGTAATAGGGATAATCGCATAGCCAATAAAGGCTAAGATTGAAATTGATAAAGCCATGTAGAGGTCAAATAGCTCAAACCATAAAAATGATATCAGGCTTGAAATTAAAGAAATTAGTAAGATCAATAAATAGTATCTAGGGAATATTTTTCTTAAAAACTTTGATGCACTCTCATCATCAAGCACCTTAAATACAACTGGTGCTGTCAGTAAAACTTGAGCAAATATAATTCCAAGTACTAAAGAGTAGCTTAGGATTAGAAGACTTAATATTATTATATTCATATTAAAATGGCGGTCCGACGGGGAATCGAACCCCGAACACCGCCGTGACAGGGCGGAATTATAACCGTTTAACTACCAGACCACTAAACCGTTGAGATGAATAATATCTATTTTAGATAAAAGTGCAACCCAAAAATGGTGGGTGATGACAGGTTCGAACTGCCGACCCTCTCGGTGTAAACGAGATGCTCTACCAAACTGAGCTAATCACCCCACTATGTTCATAGCTTTTTTTATAAATAGCCATAAACTATAGAGCATTATAGAAACCTTATTTATTTTGTCTATTGTTTTTTTATGATCTAATATATTTTGGATAGACTATATTTAAGCTACTTTTTAGCAATATTTAATCTTGCTAAATATATGCCAAACAGAGCTATAAATATAAATACTAATTGCGAAGTGTTAATCAACTCATTAAAAATATATGCAGCTAAAATCGTAGCCGTTAATGGTTGAAGTAAAAGTCCTATTGATCCATCAGATGCTGAAATATTAGATATACCATATGTTATTAAAAACTGACCTCCAAATTGACACAATAAGGCAAGCAACAATAAATTAGTCCATTCAAATTTTGTTGAAGGCATGGATAAGCCCGACTCAATAAAGGCAAATGGCAAAGAAAATAAACAACAAAAAAAAGTTGTATAAAAGATTACAGTTAAAGAGCTTTCTTTACCAAGTCTTGATATGACAAGAAGATAAATTGCATAAAAGAAGGCTGCAAGCAAACACATTAGATCTCCAATAACTTTTCCATTAGCATAGTTGTTAGAAAAAAATATTAGTCCTACTATTCCTGCATATGTTATTAAAAATGAGATTAAAAAATTTTTCTCTAAACGCTGTTTAAAAATAAGGAATGTCAGAAATGCAACAAAAATAGGCGCGGAATTAATAATAATTGTTGCATTAGATACAGAAGTTATTCCCATGCTCCAATGCCATAAGATCAAATCAATAGTGAACCCTGCTGACGCTATTGCTGTATAAATAATTGTAGATTTATTTCGTACCTTGAATGAAAACCTTTTGTTAATAAATAAATTTAAAAGTACAAGAAAAGGAAGTGTTAAGAGCATTCTGTAAAAAAGTATCCACGACGGTGATAAATCACTCCATTTAACAAAAATTGGAGCAAAGCCAATTAAAGTCGCCCCTAATGCAAGTAATAAAAAGTAATTAGCTCGATGAATATTGAAAAGCATAAAGTATAATCGTTGAATGGATCAAAGCATTGTAGAACAGAATAATGAAATTATCTCAGTAAGTGAATTAAATAATGCTGCTAAAAGACTTCTAGAACATAACTTTAATAACGTTTCTGTGCTGGGAGAAATATCCAACCTGTCTCAGCCTTCATCTGGTCATATTTATTTCTCTTTAAAAGATGAAAGTGGATCAATTCGATGTGCAATGTTTAGAAATGCTAACTCTAGGCTTAAATTTTCTCCAAAAAATGGAGACAAATGCATACTTACTGGTCAAGTAAGCATTTATGCTGCAAGAGGTGATTATCAATTAATAGCAAAATCAATGCGTTTAGCCGGAGCCGGTGATTTGATGCAGCAATTTGAGATGCTTAAAAATAAATTAGATACCGAAGGCTTGTTTGATTTAACAAAAAAAATGCCTTTTCCAAGATTCCCAAAACATATTTGTATTGTTACCTCCTCATCAACAGCTGCATTTCAGGATATTCTTTCCTCACTGAAAAGAAGATGCCCTTTTGCTAATATTTCTATAAGCGAAGCAGTGGTTCAAGGGGACTCTGCTTCAAAAACAATTATTAGCGCTCTTAAAAGAATTCAAAAATTTAATGAATTAAATAATGATAAAGTTGATGCTGTGATAATTACTCGTGGTGGTGGGTCTATAGAGGATTTATGGTGTTTTAATAACGAGGATTTGGCAAGGGCCATATATAACTTTGAGATTCCAATCATTTCTGGAGTTGGCCATGAGATTGATTTTACAATCACTGACTTCGTAGCGGATATGAGAGCGCCTACTCCAACTGCTGCAGCTGAAATAATAACCGAAGATTATTTTAGGCTGAGTGATATATTAAACAATCTCCAGGATGATTGTATCTCAAGGCATGGTGCATTGATTGAAAGGAAGGAGAAGTCTCTTCAGTTGCTTAAAGCTAATCTTAAAAACCCAGTCTCTATTTTAAGAGAAAAAATACAAAAAATTGATAATTTAGAGCTGCAAATGAAAAGGTCTCTAAAAAGCTCTGTTTACAAAAGCGCTCAAGATCTTAAATTTCTTACAAAGGTGCTACAAGAAAGAGCTCCTGCAAACCTTATAAAAAAACTGTTGGAAAAAACTAATTCTTATTATCAAACTCTTCATGTAAATATGAAAAATATTTCTGTTTCAAAAAAATACAGAGTTGATCAAATTCAAAAAAACCTTCAAATACTTAATCCTTTAGCAATATTAAATAGAGGATATTCAATTATCCAGAATAAAGATGGTGAAGCAGTGAAAGCTAGCTCAAGTGTAAAATTAGGTGAAGAGGTTCTTGCAAGATTTGGAACGGGTTCAGCAAAGTTAAAAATTCAAGAAATTGAAGATGATTAAAAAAATATTTCTTCTAATTTGCATTTCATTTAGTTTTACAATTTTTGCAGAAAATAAAATTATTGGTATATCGGGTGAAATTATCATCTCGCCTTTGTCTAAAATTAATTCTGACAGTGAACAAGTTTTGTATGCAGAATATGATGGAATAAGGTATGCAATCATTGGTATGCCCTATTCTCATAAAGAAAAAATTATAAGTATTGGAAATAGTAAAATTACCATACTCCCAAAAGATTATGGTGAATCTAGAATTAACATAACTGATTCATCCAAGGTCATGTTGAGCAAAGAGAATGCCGCAAGGGCAACAAAAGAGGCGCTTTTAATCAAAAAAAATATTGCTTTATATTCTCATAAGTCTTTATCAGATCTAGACTTTAACTTGCCTGTAGACGGTATTATTTCAAGCAGATTTGGGAAGAAAAGATATATAAACGATATCCCTAGATCACCACACATGGCGCTTGATATTGCCGCACCAAAGGGAACTTCTATCTTTTCACCATCTGATGGCAAGGTAGTTCTTGTTGGTGATTTTTTCTATGGTGGTAAGTATGTATTGCTCGACCATGGCATGGGTCTGCTAACCTCATATAGCCACATGAGTGAGATTCTTGTTGAAGAAGGTATGATAATTATAAAAGGTCAAGAAATTGGCTTGGTTGGCTCAACCGGAAGGGTTACCGGACCACATCTTCATTGGACTGTTTATCTAAATAAAGAAAGGGTTAATCCTGAATTATTCTTAAATAAAAATATTATTACAACAATTTCTGATCTCTAACCTCAGAAAGAATTACATTGAGGGTTTCAGCTGTTTGTGGCTTGAACAATGATTTAACAACAACCCCTTCTGTGCTAATAAAATATGTAGCAGGTAGTGTCTGTGGAGATTCCATACCCCAAATATCTCCAGGATATGTCAACATAGAAGGTATATCGACACCAAACCTTTTTATCTGTGGATCAAGATCTTCTATATCTAGTTGATCAAAATTAAATGCATAAACATTTATATCTTTATTTTGATTAGCAAACTCAACTAACTCTGGCATTTCCTTCAGACATGGTGGACACCAATCAGCCCAGTAGTTAATTACCAACCATGACTCAGTTAGTTTGGGCAGTGATGTATTGTCTCCATTATGAACTTCGATATCATTTTTCTGACATCCAATTAAACACAATATACATAATGAAGATATAATTAAGTTTTTCATACAAATCATTTTAAACTAAAGTTTTATATATGGATAAGAGATTTTTATTAATATTGTTTTATTCCACTTCTGGTTCAACCAAAAAGCTAGCGCATGCAATAGCTGATGGTGCGGAAGAGACTGGAATGAAAGTAAAGATAAGGACTGTTCCAAGAATTTCATCTAATATTGAAAAAATAGAACCATCTGTTCCGGTTGAGAATGAAATTTATTGCAGTAAAGAAGATCTCATTGAATGCTCAGGGTTAGCTATTGGATCTCCAACAAGATTTGGTTCGATGGCATCGTCCTTAAAATATTTTTTAGATTCTACTGGAGATATTTGGGCTACAAATCAACTTGAAGACAAGCCTGGGCTTGCATTTACATCTACTGGCTCAATGCACGGAGGCCAAGAAATAACTTTGTATAACTTAATAACATTTATGCTGCATCATGGAATGATAATTCAAGGAACTCCCTACTCCTTCAATGAGCTTAATGACACTAAATCAGGTGGAACACCTTATGGGCCGTCACATGTTGAGAGTTTTAATTCTAGCTCAGAACTAACACCACATGAGTATCAAATAGCTAAAAAATCAGGGGCAAGACTGGCTAATCAAATTATAAAGATGACTAAATGAGTCTTTCTTTAAATAAATATAAAAATATAACAATCTGCTTATCTTTTTTGCTGATAATTACTAAGTTTTTAATATATACGACAGGAAGGATTAGTCTTTTAACATTTATTATCTGGTCTATACCAATAGCAATATTTATAGTTAAGGCGGCAATAAATTCGGCAAAAGCCTATCAAGTTTTTTGTTTTATCTTGTTAATCTATTTTCTATTTGTTTCTTTAAGAGTTTTTGGAATGACTTTATTTTATATAGATTTGTTTGAGCTGATTCTTATAATATATCTTTTTATTCATTGCTTGTTTGGCCCTAGGAAAATTAACACTGTAAAGTAACCTTTACATTTAATATCTCTTACATTATCATTTGTTCACAATTTTATGGAGTTATAAATGAGCAAATCAAATTCAATATGGAAACAGGCTGATAGTTTTTTAGCTATGACAAGAAAAATACTTGTAAATGGTGTGACGGCTATAGTCTTAATAGCACTAACCTTCTCATTTCTAGGTGGTATTTTTACCTCTTTTGGAAAATCTGAAAAGGTTACAGTTGAAAATAAGGTTTTATGGTTTAAACCAATTGGTGTGGTTGTAGACACTGAGGTTGTGAGTTCTAATAATGTGTCAATTGAAGGTTTGTTAAACGGTGGCTCAAGTGCTGAACAGTATGAATTACAAGATCTTTTGGATGTCCTTAATGCAGCTGCAACTGATGATGGTTTAAGCGCTGTGTATGTAAATGTTTCTGAGCTTGGAATGTACTGGGCGTCTGCATTTAAAATTGCAGAAGCAGTTAAGAATGTTAAAGATAGTGGCAAAAGAGTAATTGCATATGCTGAAGGCTATGGAAATAATGCTTACCTTATAAGCTCGCAAGCTAGCGAGGTATTGGTGAATGAGTATGGGGGAGTAGAAGCATTTGGCTTTTCAAGGAAGAGAGAGTACTACGTTGATTTATATAAAAATATAAAATTAAACTATAACGTTTTTACTGCTGGGGACTTTAAGTCTGGGCCTGAGCCGTACACTCGAGATTCAATGAGTGAAAATGATAAGATTGCTTGGAATGCATTCGCAGAGCCAATGTGGGAAAAAATGACGTCAATGATGGAATCAGGTAGAAAATTATCAAAGGGTACAATTCAAGACTATGGTGATAATGCGCATGTGTTGTTCACTGAAAACCCAGAAGCGGCTCAGGTTGCGTTAAATTTAGGCTTAGTTGATAAGGTGGTTACAAGAGAAGAAATTAGAAATTACATGTTTGAACAATTCCCTAACGAAGAAGATGATAAGTATGCATTTCCAGACAGCATATCTATATATGACTATCTAGATACTATCGAAGCTGATGCAAGCAAGTCTTCTAATAAGATTGCGATAGTTAATATTGAAGGGGCAATCATGACTGGAGAAGCAGCATATGGTATTGCTGGCTCAGATACTATTGTAAAAAATATTCAGTCTGCAACTAAAGATGAAGATATTAAAGCAATGGTTTTAAGAGTTAATAGCCCCGGTGGAGATGTCTGGGCAAGTGAGCTAATTACAAATGCATTAGAAGAATTCAAGAATACTGGTAGACCAGTAGTAACTTCAATGGGTGACGTAGCGGCATCTGGTGGAGTATGGGTAACAACTAACTCTGATGAAATATGGGCTGAAGAAGACACTCTAACTGGCTCAATTGGTGTATATGGAATTATCCCTACTATGGATGGTTTATATGATTGGGCAGGCATATCAGTGGATGGAGTAAGTTCAACTAAAGCTGGTGAATGGGATGAAAGAGAAGCTATGCCAGACTATGTAAAAAATATGATCCAATCAAACATAGATAACATATACAAAAAATTTGTGACCAAGGTAGCAGAAAACAGAGACATGGCTTACGTTGATGTTCTTCCTATTGCAGGTGGAAGAATTTGGTCAGGAGTAAAAGCTCTTGAATTAGGCCTTGTTGATAAAATAGGTGATCTTGAAGACGCTTTATCATCTGCAGCTAACATGGCAGAAATTGAAGATTATTCTGTTAAAACATACAGAAAAGAGTTAGATCCTATAGATATATTTTTACAAGAGATTCTTGAAAATATTGACTACCAAGTTAAAGTTGATCCAAACCTAAAAATCCTATTAGATACAACATCCAAGTATTCAAAAATTATTAGCCTAGAAGATGAAAATATCATGGCCTATTGTTTTGAATGTGACGCTATAGATAATCTTTAATCAAAGGGATTGTTATTTTTCTTTTAAGTTCCATCGAGAGGCTATCAAGTCTCTCGATTATTCCAACCAAGTCAGACAAGTTTCTTTTTGTATAAGAAAGCAAATAGTTAGCCTCCTTCTCGCCAAGATTAATTGATCTAAAATTTGCAATATGCATAAGGGCAAGATTGAGATTTTGATCCTGCACTGAGAACATTTCATAAGAGTTAAACTTTCTGATTCTAGAATCAAAGTCAGGTAGTGAAAAATTGAGTGTTCCAATATTAATGGAAGCTGAAAATACCAACCTACAATTAGTAAGGGATGCATTATTAATTAAATTAAAGAGAGCTACTTCCCAATCCATGATTCCTGCTATTTCTTCAATACTGTCAACGCATACTAAATCTGCTTCATGTGCCCCATCTATAATGGTAGTCTCATAATTTTTGATATCCGAAAGCGGAATATATAAAGGGGATTTATTTAAATCGCTATATAAACTTGCTAGTGCCTGTAATAGATAAGTTTTGCCGATATTTGATTGCCCATATATAAAAATATCATCGCCCTCAATTAATCTCAAATTATTTACTAAGTTAGCATTTTTGTTATCGCAGAAGAAGCCACTAAAAGAGGATTTAAAAGTCTTTTCCCATGGAAAAGTTAATTGTTTTGGATTAGTCATTGTGATTTTTTTTAAGTGTTCTGAACCACGACTGTGAATAAATATATAGACTAATAAGAGTAAATATGGAGACAATGAACCCCAGCCATTCTAGACTGAAATTCAATGATAAACTTTTAAATATAAGAATTAATATAATATAAATTACCTGCAAAACTGTTGTAATTTTTCCAGCAAAATTTGGCAAAGGTGTTCCAGTTTCTATTATTGTCATATGTATTGATGCACCTAAAAGAATTATTATGTCCCTAGCTAATAAAATAAAGAATACATAAAAAGGTAAAAGGTCATTTATCCATAAAATAAAAATTGAGCCTGATAAAAGCAGTTTGTCTGCAACTGGATCTAGAATTTTACCTAAGTCTGTTTGCCAGGACATTCTTCTTGCCAAAAACCCATCCAAGGCATCAGTTATGGAAGCTATAGCAAAAAATATCAAACCCTCAAGATAATCAGCATTATTTATATTATTTAAAATTGGGTATACCAAGCCCATTCTTACGATTGATAAAAAATTTGGAATAAATATAAAGTATCTGCTCATAATTTATATTCTATAGAAATATTGTCTCCTAAATCAGTAGTATTTAATAAATTTAAGTAAGTATTTTCAACAATTTCTATTAATAAAGTCTCCAATTCTCCATAAAAATTTATTTCACAAAACAGTGTATTATTAGAAAACTTATTAACCTTTATATTGTTTAAGCCAATGATTCCAAAAAGCAGATCTTTTATTTGCTCATAGTCATTTACGGTATTAATATTTTCAATTTTAAGACTATAGCTATTATTGGATTCATAAGAAATGGTTTTAAGATTCAATGAGGATGAAACTTCTTCATCAAGCATATTAAAAAATACATTTAAAAAATCTTTACTGAAATTTTTTGATTCAAGTATTGCTTCCAAGTCCCCTGTTGCCTTCCATTCATTGATACCAGTTTTTACAACTTTAATGCTTATTAGGTGATCATGATCATATTTAGATTCAACATACTTTTCTGGCTCAATGAGATAGTTGTATGTGAGAATATTTTCGCTGTCTTTTAAATCAAATGATGGTAGATCGATAAATACCCCTCTTTTCGAGGCGAGCTGATTAATTTTATCTTGCAGAAGTATATCTAATTTATTTGATGAAGTTTCTGAAACGAAGTAAGGACTATTATAGCCATCGTCGATTTCAAGCAAGATCATATAAACTGGTCTAGATTTACCAATAATTGGTATCTTAAGATCAAAAAAAGTTTGTTCTAATAAAGTCTGGTTGAATTCTGTAAAAATATAAGGAGTGCCACTAATATTTTTTATAGAGTATTTTGTAATAAAGTCTTTTCGAGCATTACCAGCATTAATTATTTTCCATATATTTGATGGTTTTGTAGAACCGCTCAATCTATAAACCATGCTATCAAATGATCTATTTAAAGAAGTATCTATGTCATTGCCAATCTCAATTTTATTATTTATATTAAAAAGTTCATCAAACTCCTTTCCAAAGGAGACATTAGAAAAGATAATTATTAAAAGAAATATATAATTGGTATTGTTACTAAAATAATTCATCACAATAGGTATTCTAAATGACAAAAGAAAATATAGATAATGATCCGTATAAATCTGCTGGGGTAGATATTTCTGCTGGAAATAATTTAATTGAACTCATTAAAGATGATGTTACAAAAACTCAGGGGGAAAATGTTTTAGGTGGTATTGGTGGTTTTGCTGGTATGTATAAGCTAAATAAAGATTTTAAAAACCCGGTTTTGGTTGCGTGTACAGATGGAGTTGGAACTAAAGTCGCTCTAGCACAGCAATATAATAATTTAGAATATATTGGGCAAGATTTAGTTGCGATGTGTGTGAATGATTTAGTTACATGTGGCGCGCAACCTCTATTTTTTCTTGATTATTTTGCAACATCTAAATTAAATGTAAGTGAGGCATCGGTGATCATTGGTAGCATAGCAAGAGCTTGCAGAGCATCAGGCTGTGCGCTTTTAGGCGGTGAAACAGCTGAGATGCCAGGACATTATATTAATGATAATTTTGATTTAGCAGGCTTTTCAGTTGGTTGCGTAGATGAAAATAAAATCATTAAAGGTGATGACATTGAAGATGGAGACATTCTTATTGGAATTGAGTCAAGTGGCGCGCATTCAAATGGATATTCTCTTATAAGAAAGGTTTTGGAGCAAAGCAAATGCCCAAGTGATGAAAAAAATGAAATGGTTGACTTGTTCTTAAAACCTACACATCTCTATCCAAAGGTAGTTCAAGATTTAACAAAAAATCAAAGGATTAAAGGCATGAGTCACATCACAGGCGGCGGTCTAACCGAAAATCTTCCAAGATCAATTCCTAAAAATTTGTCTGTTAAAATCTATAAAGAATCTTGGGATTTACCAAAAGAGTTTAAGTGGCTTAAAGATAATGGCAATATTACTGAGGAAGATATGTATAGGATTTTTAACTGCGGTATTGGGATGGTGCTTATTGTTAATAGTGAAGATGTGTCTTCAATTCAGTCAATAATTAATGATCATGGTTATAAGAATTTTGAGATTGGTTCTGTCGGAAAAAATGCTAAATCCCAAATTAGCTATATATAAATATCAAATTATATTTATATGAAAAGAATAGTAGTTTTGCTTTCTGGTAATGGTTCTAACCTTCAAGCTATTATTGATAAGATCAATGCTGGCAATATTAATGGCGTCATTGTTGCTGTTATCTCCAATAATGCTCAAGCTTTTGGTCTAAAAAGAGCAGAAAAAGAGAATTTAGATACTATTACCTTAAACCATCTTGAATATGAAAATCGCGATCTTTTTGATGCTGCTCTTTTAAAAAAACTAATCTCACTATCACCAGATTTGATTGTTTTAGCTGGGTTTATGAGAATACTAACCTCAAAAATAACAGATTATTTTGATGGAAAAATAATTAATATTCACCCTTCCCTTCTCCCTTTGTACCCTGGCTTGAACACACATCAAAAGGTAATAAATAATAATGATAAAAATCATGGAATTTCAATACATTATGTTTCATCTAAACTTGATGCTGGGCCGTTAATTGCGCAAGCTGCTTTTGACGTTAAGGAAATTAAAACAAAGGAGTTGCTCGAAGAAAAGATTCATATTATTGAACATTCAATGTTTCCTTTTGTCATAGAAAATATATGTTTAGAAAATATACGTTGGGACAAGAAATCAAAAAAAGTTATATTTAAAAATATGGGTACAATTAATGATTCAATTCAAAAAAAATATGAAATTTAGTTACGTATTTAGCATTCTGTTTTTGTCAATTAATGTATTTAGCATAGAAAATTATGTTGCTGAATATAGATGGGAATCATCTGATCGAGATATCTTAGGTGTTCGTAAGCTTATTATTGAAGAGAATGGTGCCTCGTCGCTATCTTTTAAAGCAAATAAATCATTTATAAAACTTGATATTGAAACTGATTTTAAATTTCTTAATAAGAAGGTTGAGAGTAAAGAATATTCTGTTGGTGTTAAGCCAACAATGGTCAATCGTAGCCAGAAATTATTTTTTAATAATATTGAGAATTCAATAAATTCAAAGGGTAGATATGAATGGTCTGCTAATACAATATCAAAATCAGTCCTAGACCCCTTAAATGCTCAAATACAAGTAAGAATGAATGTTCTTGATGGGTATAAAGACTTTTCTATTGATATCATAGAAATGAAAGATGGAACTATTGAGCCTAATTTTTACAAAGTTACATCAGAAAATGTAGATTGTTATGTTGGAGATGATAAATATTCTTGCATCGAAGTTACAAGGCTAAGGAAATATGATGATAGAAAAACAATTTACTTAATCGCAAAAGATTTAGGTTATATGTTCGTAAAAATAAAAGATGTTGATCTAGATCCAAAGAAAAACCAAACACTTTCCTTGGAAAAAATATTAAGTCTTGGGTAGTGTTACCCCAGTTTGACCTTGATACTTTCCGCCTCTATCCCTATAACTAACTTCACAATCTTCATCAGATTCTAAAAATATCATTTGGGCAACGCCTTCGCCTGCATAAATTTTTGCTGGTAGATTTGTAGTATTGGAGAACTCAAGTGTTACATGACCCTCCCACTCAGGCTCTAAAGGCGTTACATTAACAATAATTCCACATCGAGCATAAGTCGATTTTCCAAGGCAAATAGTCAACACTTTTCTAGGTATTTTAAAATATTCAATTGTTCTTGCTAAAGCAAAAGAGTTAGGAGGAATTACACAAACATCGGATTTAACATCTACAAAACTATTAGCATCAAAATTTTTAGGATCGACAACAGCTGAGTTAATGTTAGTAAATACTTTAAACTCATTTGAGCACCTTACATCATACCCAAAACTGGATACGCCATAAGAAATAAGCTTATTACCACTTGAATCCAATCTAACTTGGTTTTCAGAAAAAGGTTCTATCATCCCATTTGAAGTAGACATTTCTTTTATCCATTTATCTGATTTAATCGACATTTATTTCAGTTCTCCCTTGAATTGCTCTCGCAATAGTATTTCCGTCAACATATTCTAGCTCTCCACCAATAGGTATACCATATGAAATTCTAGAAACTTTAATATCTTTTATATGATCTTTAATAAATATTGCTGTTGCATCACCCTCAACTGTTGAGCTAGTAGCAAGAATTATTTCTTTAACATCTTCTTTGCTAATTAAATTTAGTAGTTGGTCTATCCCTAGATCCTCCGGACCTACTCCATCAATTGGAGACAATCTGCCAAGTAATACAAAATATTTACCTCGAAAACCTCCCGTTGACTCTATAGCCAACATGTCTGATGGATTTTCAATAACACAAATACTTTGATTGTCTCTTGATGTATCTGAACAAACTTTACAGTATTCATTAGAGGTCAACATCCTACATCTTTTACATCTACCAATAGATTCTACTGCGCCCTGAAGGGTCTTTGATAGCAAAGATGCTCCATCTTTATTTTTGTCTAAGAGATATAAAGCCATTCTCTGAGCTGACTTTTTTCCCACACCTGGCAAAATAGTTAAGGAATTTATTAAATCATTTAGTAAATCAGTTTGCATGCTAATTGATTGGTTTAATAGATTTTTCTTTTATAGTTGCATCAAATTTTGTCATAAAATTTTTGATTGATTCGTTATTTTTAATATTGTCTTCCGCGTTTTCTTGCTTTACTTTATTTTCTTTTTCTTCCTGCTGCAAGGGGCCGTCAGTAGTAATTGATTGCTCTAGTTTAATTATTATTTTTGTCTTAAAGGCCTCCGTACAAATGTTTTCAAATTCCTTTTTAACATTCAGTGGAATGTCATTCCTTTTAAGGTCTCCACCTAAATATATTTCACTGCCTTCCATTTTTAAAAAAGTAAAATTTCCATAATAGTTTTTTACAAAAACACTCATCTCAAGCTCTCTAAAAAAAGCTATCCAGTCATGATTAGAGAGTATTTTTAATGGCTGGATTTGAGCAGGGCTTTTCTTTAAGACTGGTTCGGCAATATTATTTTTAATTTCAACTGATACAGTTTCTTTAGAGCTGCTAACAGGTTGGATTAAGTTTTTTTTTTCACTCACAGTTTCATTTGACGATTTTGTTTTATCATGAATACTTGCTAAAGGATTAAAAGCCAACATTCTAAGAATACAAATCTCTAATGCTTCTTTTGGATTAGGGTGAATACTAAATTTAGAATATGAGTTCACAGCTATTTCATATATTAATTGAATAAATTCCTTGTCTACAGATTGAGCAATGCTTCTTACAGGTTCTTTATTTGAATTTTTAAGGACTTGCTCTAAAGAAACTTTATGAATAAAACTGATAATATGCTTAAGCACATTTTCGTATTCAGGCGTTAGCTCTTCTATCTTATAAAAAATATTAAATGCCTTCTCAGCCTCACCGCCTACAACAGCATCAATTAATTCATAAACGAGAGAGTCATCAATTGTTCCAAGTAACGCTTTAACATCAGCTTCATTTAGAGCTCCGTTACCATGGGCTATAGATTGATCCAAAAGCGTAAGCGCATCTCTTACAGAGCCCTGAGCTGAATCTGAAATTAAAGCTAAAGAATTTTTATCATGTTGAATTTTTTCAGAATTAACTACATTTTGCAGGTGAGTTTCAAGATTATCTCTATTGATAGTTTTAAGATTAAGTTGAAGGCACCTTGATTGAACTGTCTTAGGTATTTTTTCAGGGTCTGTTGTTGCAAAAATAAATATAACATGTGCTGGTGGCTCTTCTAAGGTTTTGAGAAGTGCATTGAAGCTACTTGTAGATAACATATGGACCTCATCTATTAAGTAGATTTTATATCTTCCTGATGATGGCTTGTATTGAACTGTGTCAAGCAGCTCTCTCATATCATCGACACCAGTTTTTGACGCTGCGTCAATTTCAAGAAAATCTAAATGCCTTCCTGTTTTTATTTCATCACATACTGTGCAACTATCACATGGTTTTGTAACAGGTTTATCAGATGATAAGCAATTCAAGCATTTGGATAATATTCTAGCCAATGTAGTCTTGCCCACGCCCCTAGTTCCTGAAAATATATAAGCTTGGTGTATTTTATTTGAAGCAATGCTGTTTGTGATTGCTTGAATTATATGCGACTGGCCTACAACTTCCTCGAAGTTGGATGGTCTATATTTTCTTGCTAAAACCTCATATGACATATGGGCTGATCATAACATGACCTAGTTAAAAACTGATTCGATTTCTGTAAAAGAAAAGCCTCTATTTATTAAAAAATTTTTTTGCTTTGCTTTAAGTTTGAAATCAACTGACACCCCGTCTCTGAATTTTTTATTAAACACTTGATGTGCTAATTCTTCCCATTCGCCTGATTCTGATATTGCTTCATTTGCTATAAAGCTTTCCACTCCTTTTGATAAAAGCTCGTAAGAGATTTTCTTAGGGCCAAACCCTTTCCTTTTTCGGGCAGCAACATAATGTTCTGAAAACCTTGCGTCGTTAATTAAATTATTATCTTCTAGCTTTTGGATAGTTAATTCAATCAAATCTAAATTAGAAAATTTTTTTGAAAGCTTGTCTAATATTTCTTTTTTTGAATGCTCTCTTCGAGATAAAATATCTAAAGATTTGTTATAAATTTCAACAGGTTCTTCTATCATCAATCAATTGGCAGAACTCTCGATTTTCCATTTCTTTTTATTATTCTTACTTTCTGATTTTTTTCGTACCTAACATCACTCGACTCTTGAATAATGGATACCAGTCTCCCAGAAGTTGTCTCAATTAATAACTCGACCCCATTTTTTTTAGTCATTGCTGAACCTATATTCGCTCCAATAGCGCTACCAGCAAGGGCACCAAGAACAGAAGCAATATCTGATTCAGTATCAGAATCTGTTGTATTTTTACCTGCAACGCCTCCAATTGCCGCTCCTGCTGCTGCTCCAAGCCTTCTGTCACCTTCAATGGTCACATTGGTAATGTCTAAAATAGTTCCAAGAGTTATGCTCTGTTGTTTTTGAACGTCACCTCTAGATACTGTAGTCGGCTGTTGCGAAATATTTACACAACTAGTTGTAAATAATCCTAAAAGTATAATTATTGAAAATTTATTTTTTATCATCTATCTGCTCCATTTTTTTATATTTTCGATTTAAATCATCTGTGATTAAGTAGTATGTTTTATCTTTACTAAAACCATCTAAAAGGCTCACCTTGTATATGTCGCCACTAAAAAATGGCTCAATAAGTTTTACTCTATAGCCCTTCTTAAGTCTTACTAATTTCCTTGAATCAATATATGAAAACTGATTCCAATCGCCATACTCTCTTCCTCTATAAGTGTGCAGCGCATCTTGCGGCATCATATATAGAACCTGCCCATTCCCTGAAAACCTGCTGCTATGCGTATCTAAGACCCATATATCTTCCGGTTGAATTAGCGGATCAGTGGTCTCTTCTGAATATGTAAATAAGGATAGAAATGCTGTTATAAAAAATATTAATTTCATAAAGTTAAGACATATAAATTGGGAAATAGTTCAAAATAATTACTCCAGTAAAATACATAAATAAATTTTTGCTATTGTAAATAACCTCTTTGTACCAATATTAAACATTAGACCACAAATCTCTATTCAATAATCAAATAATGATAATATTAGGCTATGAAATATAAATTATTACTGCTAATTCTGATCCCAATGATTGGAATAGGTTCCAATGAAGTAAATACTGGTCATGCAAAAGTATCTTTGGTGAAGAGCGCAGAAAATCTCATTGCAAACCAATCATTTATTGGTATAAAGTTTGATCTTAACAGCGGCTGGCATACTTACTGGAAGAACCCTGGTGACTCAGGCGGCCCTTTAGAGATTAAATGGAATATGCCGGATAATCTTGAATTAAGTCAAATTAGCTGGCCTACTCCGCATTTAATACCATATCCACCTCTGATGACATATGGTTATGATAAAGAAGTTATTTTTCCTTTTAAAGTTCTTGATTACGAAAATACTGGCTTAGATTCATCTATTGAAGTTTCTGTGGACTTCCTTATATGCGCAGATGTATGTATTCCAGAAAAAGCCTTAATAAAAACCTCAATAAACAATATCGAATTTGATAGTAATCTAATAAAAATTCAGTCAGACATACCTTCAACCATTCTTCCAGTTGAAGCAAATATAAATAAGAAAACTTTAGAGATAAGGTTTTCTAAAACTTCTAATGTCTCAAACGTTTACTTCTTTTCTGAAATTCAAGACTTCGTTGATCATGCTGCTGCTCAAAATCTAATTGAGTATGAAAACTCCTATCTACTTTCGGTCGATCTGTTAGATGGCCAACTAGATAGTAATAATATTAAAGGTTTAATTGAGATAGACGATAGTGTCTATTTAATAGACTCTGATTTAATACTAAGCGCTGAACAAAGTAATGAATTTGGAATACTTGAAGCTTTATTTTTTGCTTTTATAGGGGGATTGATTTTAAATCTGATGCCTTGCGTCTTCCCAGTAATATCTCTAAAAGTCTTAAGTTTTGTATCAATGAGTGGAGAATCTGAAAATAAGATAAGACTTCATTCCTTAAGCTTTTCCTTGGGTGTATTAATTTCATTTTTAGCTATTGCCATTCTTTTGATAGTTTTGAAAGAGTCTGGAAATTATCTTGGCTGGGGTTTTCAACTTCAATCTCCTTTAATTGTATCCTCTTTAGCGATTGTAATGTTTGTTATAGGTCTTATTTTATTGACAGATATCAACATAGGAAGCTCTTTGACTAGATCAAATTTTAATAATGAGTCATATTCTGGATACTTAAATTCTTTCTTAACGGGCGTACTTGCTGTAATCGTTGCTTCTCCTTGCACAGCTCCTTTTATGGGTGCTGCTATTGGATATGCATTGGTTCAGCCTTCTGGCACTACGTTGCCTATTTTTGCATCACTTGGGCTCGGGTTTGCAGCACCCTACATGCTGCTTAGTGCAAATCCTAAGCTAATATCTCTCATGCCCAGACCGGGTAAGTGGATGGAGACATTAAAAGAATTCTTTGCATTCCCAATGTTTGCAACTGCATTATGGTTAATATGGGTATTTAGTATTCAATCTAATATAGATGGGCTAATAAATTTATTGGTTTGCTTATTGTTAACTGGCCTGCTTATTTGGGTTTTTAAAACTTTTAAAAATACTATTTTTCTTATTTTAATAACTACAATAGTTTTGGGTTCTATAATTACTCAACTTATCTCGATAAATAATATTTCAAACTCCAGTCCTGCCGTAAGCTCAAATAAAAATGATATTGGGCAATGGTATTTTGGAATTGAAGATGAGATGCAAGCCAAAAAACAACCATACCTCATTAACTTCACTGCTGCTTGGTGCATTACTTGCCAGGCAAATGATAAAATTGCTCTCTCTAGACCTCTTGTTAAAGAGTATCTAATTGCAAATAATATAAATTACATAGTTGCAGACTGGACCAATAAAGATAGCGATATTTTAAAATCTTTAAATTTCTATGGCAGGAGCGGAGTTCCTTTATATATATATTGGAAGCCTGGAATGTTGAAACCTGATATTCTTCCTGCGATTCTTACAGAGTCATTGTTGCTTGAAAAATTAGATAATTCTTAAATTTAAACTATAATAGACCAAATAAATTTTTGAGGCTTTATGTCTGACAATACATTTGTTCTATTCTCCAACCTTCATTTGTTAACTTTATTAATTGTTACATTGATATGCGTAATCATTCCTTTAAAAATGAAAAATGCGACACAGCGATCTACTGAAAATATCTCAAAGTTAATAGCATATGTCATTTTGGCTCATGTAGTGTCCTCTCCTTTCAAGGATCTTTTTTACTTAGAAAACCCTTATGACTGGAGAGAAGTCTTACCTTTTCACATGTGCGATCTTTCTGAAATTTTTGTTGCATGGTTTTTACTTGGAGGACCCAAAATTTGTTATAAAATTGCATTTTTTTGGGGAATGGCTGGTGCTACTCTTGCAATGATAACTCCTGATATACAAAAGTTTGATGTTGAGTATGTTTATTTTTATATAGGCCATGGGATGATAGTTCTAGGAATTCTGTATGCCACCATAACTCTAGGCAATAGGCCATTCTTTAAAGATGTTGGTTTAGTTTCTTTAATAACTCTTTTTGTCTTGCTTCCTGCTATATGGATAATTAATACTGCTCTAGGCGATCCAGCAAATTATTGGTATCTTGCAAAAAAACCAGATGGCGAGAGTCTTTTTGATTTATTTCCGGATCCGCCTTTCCATCTATTAATTACAACCCCAATAGCATTAATAATGTTTTACTTACTCTATATTCCATTCTATTTTATGGATCGAAGTAAGAAGTGATCTCTATACCTATTAATTAAAAATAGATATAAAATAATGATAGGTAACTATTTAAATTATTATGAATGACTTTATTGTTTTAGTTCAAGATGTTTGGAACTCAGGTTTTCTAGGTATAGGCCTTGGGTCCATAATTTCTTCTTTGCTTGTATTACTTGCAGCATTTCTCTTTAGAGGGTTTGTTATATCGGTAATATTAAACTCATTAGGTAAGCTTGCTGAGAGTACTGAATCAAATATTGATGATGAAATACTTAATGCGCTTAAAAAGCCATTGGGATTAGTTCCAATAACAGTGGCTCTTTATATTTGCACTTTGATATTGCCCATTTCTGGAATTGTTGGAGATATAGCTACAAATATAGTTAGGGCTTTTGTAATATTTACTATATTTAGTGCTCTTTCTAGTGCTGTAAAACCAATATTTGAAGCTTTATCTACAAGCTCTTGGCTTACAGCATCAATGCAAATGTGGCTCGAAAGAGCCTCAAGATTCATTGTATGGGTTATAGGTATTGCAATTATTTTAGATATTTTTGGAATTCAAATTGGCCCATTGGTAGCTGGATTGGGTTTATTTTCAGTTGCAGTAGCATTAGGAGCGCAAGACTTCTTTAAAAATCTAATAGCAGGAATATTGATTATTGGAGAACATAGATTCCAACCTGGAGATAGAATTGAGGTAATCGGAGAGCTGCATGGAATAGTTGAAACAATAGGTTTTAGATCTACTGTAATAAGAACATTTGATACAGCTCCAATGGCTATACCTAACAAAGATCTTTCAGATGTAAAAGTAATTAATCATGGTGAAATGGTAAATAGAAGAATTAACTGGACTATAAATTTAGTTTACTCAACATCTATAGAAGAATTGGAGAATATTAGATCACACATAAAAGAATATATTTTAAAAAGCAATAATTTTGTTTCGGACCCAGATCTAGATCCAGTAGTTAGAGTTGTAGAGCTTGGTGCAAGCTCAATAGATGTAAGGATTGTAGCTTATGCCGACCCTGTTGGTTTTGCGGACTTTAATAGAATAAAAGAAGAATTGATATTTAACATTATGAAAATTGTAAAAGAAGATGGGTCAGAATTTGCATACCCATCAACCTCTTTATATGTTGAAAGTATGCCTAGCTAAGAATTATTATGAGTGATCAGTTAATTCTCTCTTTTACTCTTGCAGGACTCCTCTTTGCTTTTATATGGGGAAAATTCAGATACGATGCTCTAACAATAGCGGCACTCATGCTACTCATAACCTTAGGAGTAATTCCTGCTTCAGATGCTTTTTTAGGATTTTCTCATCCAGCAGTTCTAACTGTTGCTCTTGTTCTTGTGATTAGTCAGGGCTTAAAAAACTCTGGTTTAACCGGCTTGGTTGGAAAAATTATTGGTACAAGAAAGTTTACAGAACTTCAGTTTTTAATTTCATTGTTATTAATAGCAGCATTTCTTTCTTCTTTTATAAATAATATTGGTGCTTTAGCAATCTTGTTACCCATAACCCTTAACGTGTGTCAAAAAATGGATTGGCACCCATCAAGATTCCTTATGCCTTTAGCATTTGCATGCATCTTGGGGGGTATGAATACAACCATTGGTACACCACCCAATATAATAATTTCAGAATATAAGGCTACCATTTCAAGCAGTCCTTTCAGTTTTTTTGATTATTCATATGTTGGGATGGCTGTAACGCTTTTAGGTATATTTTTTATTACATTTATAGGTCGTAATTTTATTTTATTAAGGGATGATGCAAACAATAATGCATCTCTAATTAATCTTAAAGGCTATCTGTTTGAAGTTAAAGTTAATGAAAATAGTAATTCTATTGGCATGACTTTGGCGGCATTTAAAAGGTTGGCTGGGGAAGATGTTGATGTGATTGGTGTTGTGAATGAATCTGGAGCTGTTAGTAAGGTTAAAAATAATACCAGGGTTAAGGCTAATCAAATTCTTGTATTAAAAACACCACCCGATGATTTAGCATCCCTTTTAGAAACATTTGATTTCTCAATTCCAGAAGAACTACACTTCTTCAAGGAAGATGATTTAGAGGAGATAGAAGTCATGATTACTCCAGGATCTAGGTTAATTGGAAGAAAACATGATTTTTTTTATAAAATTGCATATGAAGAATTAAATTTACTTGGTCTTTGGAGAAAGGGTTCTAAATATAGAACACGACTCACCAGAGAAACTTTTAGAGCAGGTGATGTATTGCTTCTTGGAGTAAAAGACCTTGAAGAGGAGGATGTAACCAATAAAATAAAACATCTTGGATTAATGCCCCTTAGACAAAGAGAGCTTCAAACAATACCTAGTAGGAGTAGATTGCTTAAAGGAATGATATTTTTTGCTATTTCTATTGCCTTAGTAGCATTTAATTATTTAACAACTGCTGCTGCTTTTTTATTATGTGTATTAGCATTCTTGCGTATAAAAATTATTGATGGAAACTTCTACAGAGATATAGATTGGCCTATTGTTATAATGCTGGCTGCTATGATACCGATTGGTGGTGCATTACAAACAACTGGCTTGAGCGACTTAATATCAAATCAAATTTCTCTATATGCAGTTAATTTAAGTCAATTTTGGTTATTGTTTCTTATTTTGGTAGTAACGATGGCGACTACTGACATAATTAATAATGCTGCAACAGCGGTGATTATGGCTCCAATCTCTGCTGGCATTGCTACTCAATTAGGTTATGACATAGAACCATTTTTGATGGTTGTTGCTGTAGGTGCGAGTTGTGCATTTTTAACCCCAATTGGACACCAATGTAATACAGTGATTATGGGTCCAGGTAATTATAAATTTACAGACTATTGGAGATTGGGCTTACCTTTAGACTTCTTAATAATAACAATCTCAATTCCAATGATTTTATTTGTATGGACCTAGACGATAAATATAAAAGACCAAATCAAGTAACTGGAAAGCCCTTTGAAGAAGGGTTTGTGGATGTTAGCGGCAGGGTGTTTGTAAGATATCTTAATAAACAGGGTAATGATGGTTATTACTTTGAAGAGTGGAAAAAAGACACCAATCTTTCTATTATTAAAGACTAATCTTAGTTGCTTAGGTTAGCAATTTGGTCGACAAATTTTTCAAAGTTTACAACAAATTCTTTTGACTCACCCTCTTCCTCAGTTGTAGGAGTTATTACATCTATGCCCTCTTCTACTAACCCAAAGTTTAGTAAAATACGAGCTGTTTTTACTGCTTGCTCAACTCCTAGCCATCTAAAATAACCTAAAGGCCCCCATTTTTGAATATCACCATGATCCTTTTGTTGATATTTTGTTATTCTAGTAACAACAATATCATTCTCTCTGTCAATAAAAGTGTATTGACCAAATTTACCAGCAGTATGGAATATCTTTGATTTATCATCATGCTTACCAACCCACCAATGCAGTGAATACCCGCTTCTAGGGGAGTCATCTGAAAACCCCCACACAACTTGAAAAGTCTCATCGATGAAATCTTTAGATAGTATTTTTTTTCCATTCCAATAACCATCTCTTGCAAATAAAAGCCCGATTTTTGAATAGTCTCTTGCCGACATATCAACACAGCAATAAGCAAGAACATTGCCAGTCTCGTCCTTCCACAATTTGTAACTACTTATATTAAGAGGTTTGAGGATTCTTTCTTTAAGTAAGATATCTGCTTTCTTTCCAGTTGCTGAATAAAGAATATCACCAATAATCATTGAATTAACATTGTTATATTCCCATTTAATACCAGCATCTTTCTCAACACCCACCTTTCGAGCATAATCCAGATGATCTTTTTGAAAAAACATCCTTTCATGCTCATGCTCTGGAAAATCAAGCCCACTAGACATATTTAGGAGGTCTCTTATGGTGATTTTTGATCTCTCATCGTCGAAATAAGATAGATATTTTTTTACTTTATCATCCAAACTAGCTATCTCTCCTCGATCGATTGATACACCTATCAATGCTGCATAGTAGCTTTTGGCCATAGACCATGATGTTCCATGTGATGAAGAGTTATATCCATCTGCATACTTCTCACCAATAACTCTACCATTCGAAATCACAACAATTCCCATAGTAGATTTATCTTCATAGGCCAAATCAATTAAGCTATCTATTTTGGTTTGACTAATTCCTTGGTCATTTGGCAAGGAGGATTCCCAGACATCAGTTGGAAAATAGTTGCTAGAAGTATAACTATTGAAGCTAATAAAAGTTATTAAGGAAAATAAGAATGAGGTAATTTTTTTTTGCATAATTTTTTTTTCTTTAGATTAATACGATACCAATATTTCTAAATGGTAACCATTTTTTTTTATTTTGTTGGAGCCACCTAACTCAGGTAGGTCAATTACAGATAAAATCAAAATATTATCTCTTGGAACATTAAAGTTCTCGCATATAAGCTCTGCACAAGCTAAAGCCGTTCCACCAGTCGCTACCAAGTCATCAACTATTACAATTCTTTCTCTTTCAGTGATATTGGTATTTTTCTGAATTTCAATACTTGTACTGCCATACTCAAGTTTGAATTCTTTCTTATATGTTTCGTTTGGAAGTTTCCCAGGCTTTCTAGCTAAAACAAAAGGAAGGCTTAGATCTTTAGATATTGGGCCTGCAAATATAAAACCTCTGCTTTCTATGCTTGCTACCATTGTTGCATTGAACTTTTCAGTAAGATCAATAAATGCATTACATGCCTTAGTTAGGCCTTCAGGACTCTCTATAAGGCTAGTTATATCTCTAAACTTTATTCCAGGAATAGGAAAGTCATTAACAGTTCTTATATATTGTTTGAGGTTTAATTTATCTTCCATGATATTTTCCAAATTGGTGCGTCCAGCTAGATTCGAACTAGCGACCCCCTGCGTGTCGAGCAGGTACTCTAACCAACTGAGCTATGGACGCAAATAAACTTAAAAGGTTAAGCCAAAAAAATTATACAGAATTTAGAAATATCTTCTACTGAACTTTTTTAAATAGAATTAATTATTATAAATAAATAGCTATTCACAACCTCTAATCACCAACAACCATAGAAGATAGCTTATTTTTTGTTGCTTTGAGTATTTTACAGTCCTCATCACTTATATCTTTCTCAAGCATTTCATCTATTTCTATAATAGATTTAGTAATGGAGCCCCACTTTCCATCAGTTGTTGTTCTTTCTTGCAGCAACTCATTATATCTAACATTAATATCTTCAGGCACATCAGGCGCATATTGAGCACATATTATCCTTTCTGCAAAGATTTTAAATCGATCATCTTCGAAATTTCTTGAGATTTTTATAAGATGATCTTTATTTTCAGTGAGATGAAATTCTTGCATCAGATCTTTATCTCTTTGTGACGGAAAACCTCCAGAATATATTGATGCCTCAATAAACTCAGGCTCAGGAAAACTCATCATCCTGTCTTCCATTGCCTGCGAGATTTTAGACTGAAAATCCTTGTCATTTGTAACCTTGTCTGCTCGCTCTTGCAATTCTTGGAAGCTTATATCAAAAATTTCTTTATTTTTAACCAATTGACTTGGGCAAACTGGAATAGTTTTATTTATTTTATATTTTTTTAAAGGGCCATCTCTGCCTTTAGCTTGAATTAATTTACTTATTTCAGAGTAATCTAAGTCAAGAATATCTTCAGGATCATAGCTAAGATCAAAAAGAACAATTTCATTAGGCCTAGATGGGTCTGAGCCACAAAATACAACAGGATATTGAAATGTATGCCTTCTGTGAATCTCACCTAGCGCTAAAAATGAATCAGAATATAAAAGTTCTTTAATACCTTGTTTAGTCGATGTGTTTACAAATGATTGGAAAACATCTGGGAGCTTATCTTTAATAATTTCACATAAACTAATCATTAAATTACAGTCTGCTATAGCATCATGAGCATCTTCAGCATTTATTTGGTGCTCTTTTGCTAAATGTTCTAGTTTATATGATATCCCAGGGCCACCATCAAACAAGGGCATAGATATTTCTTTAGAAAAGAAAGATGCGATATTGTGAATCATGAGCATCAGATCTAATCTGCCATTACCATTTGTATTTGTTGTATAGGGTTCTAACAAGTTTAACCAGAACTGTCTTCTTACCAACTCCTCATCAAAGGCATGCCCATTATAAGAAACAAAAATAGACGGCTTGGCAGACGACCATTGCTTCCATTTTCTTTGAAGGTCTACCATCATTTGGTAGTGAGATATATTAGAATTTAAAAGTTCAATTTTTTTGTTAGTGAGCATTGCCCTTGGTGCGGGTATAGTCCAAGGTAAAGGTGCACAACCAATATTTTGCTCTTCAAGCCTATTAAGTTCTATATCAGCAAGAACAGATCCACATTGAATGATTTGGCTAAAATCTTTTTGAATACCTGTTGTTTCGGTATCATAAAAGACAAGGTTGAAGTTAGAGATTTCTAGCTCCTAGACACATAAGAAGATTCAACCTTACCTTGCTCGTTTAATTTATATTTTCCTAACTCTTGACGTGCTACAGCTCTTCTATGGACTTCATCAGGACCATCTGCAAGCCTTAGAGTTCTCATGTGAGCATACATGTTTGCAAGAGGGTAAACCTGTGAAACACCAGCGCCTCCATGAATCTGTATGGCTCTATCAATTACATCACAGCAAACATTTGGAGCAACTACTTTAATTTGAGCAATTTCACTTGCTGCAACTTTATTGCCCACTGTATCCATCATGTGAGCTGCTCTCAATGTTAAGAGTCTTGCCTGATCTATTTCAATTCTAGAATTAGCAATAATATCCATGTTGCCACCAAGTTGGATAATTGGCTTGCCAAAGGCAACTCTTTCCATACCTTTTTCACACATCATTTTAAGAGCTCTCTCCGCAAGTCCAATTGCTCTCATACAATGATGAATTCTTCCAGGCCCTAATCTTCCCTGTGCAATTTCAAAACCTCTACCTTCACCAAGCAAAAGATTTTCTTTTGGTACTCTAACATTTGTAAATTTAATATGGGCATGACCATGTGGCGCATCATCATATCCAAAAACATGCATCATTTTCTTTATCTCAATGCCTTCTGCATTCATAGGTACTAAAATCTGTGATTGTCTTTGATGTCTGTGGTTATCGGGATTAGTAACACACATGAATATAATAATTTCACATCGCGGATCACCAGCACCAGATGTCCACCATTTTTCTCCGTTGATGACATACTCGTCCCCGTCAAGAACTGCTGAAGATGCTATATTAGTTGCATCTGATGAAGCTACACCAGGTTCAGTCATGCCAAAGGCAGATCTAATTTCACCATTGAGTAATGGTTTGAGATATTTTTCTTTGTGCTCATCATTACCATATCTCTCAAGAACTTCCATATTGCCAGTATCTGGCGCAGAACAATTAAAAACTTCAGAGGATATTCCGTAAGCTCCCATAGCTTCTGCAAGGTGGGCATATTCATAATTAGTTAAGCCAGCACCATTCTCACTTTCAGGCAAAAATAGATTCCACAGGCCAGCGGTTTTTGCTTTGGCTTTCATTTCTTCCATAATAGGAGGTACTAACCATTTGCCATTCGCATCTTTGGATTGCTCGTGATATAAATTTTCGTTATGCGCTATCTCTTCATCAATAAAGTCTCTAACTCTTTTAATTAAATCTACTGCTTGTGGTCTAAGTTCAATCATGTGGCTCCCCTGCTACTATATTGATTAGTTTGATTGCGTTATAAGCCCTATGAATAGTTACTTTTAACGGTTATTATATTATGTATACATTAACTGAAAAGCAGTAAAAATCAACACAACCCATGCATAATTAAATATGAAAATTAGTTCTTTTGACTTAAATCTTTTTGTAATTCTTAATTCTATTTACACTGAAGGGAGTCTAACAAAGGCTGCTGAAGTTGTTGGCATAACTCAGCCTGCTGTAAGTAATGCTCTATCAAGGTTAAGGGAAAAATTTGATGATGAACTTTTTGTTCGAACTGGTTCCGGCATGGTTCCAACACAAAAAACTGAAAATATAATTCTTGATATACAAAGCGCATTATCATTAATGCAAAAAAGTGTAAATGAACCAGACTCTTTCGACCCAAAAGTTACTGAGCGTAATTTTAAATTATCTCTTGGAGATATTACAGAGGGTCGAGTTTTACCTTTTATGATGAAAGAGATATACAAAAATGCTCCAAATATTTCTGTTGGTAGTTACAATTACAGGCGAGTAGATCAAGTTCACGCTTTAGCAACAAATAACTTAGATTTTGTTGTTGATCCAGTAATTCCAGATTCGGATGAAATAAACTCTTATAAAGTTTTTCAAGATCATTTTGTTGTAATTCATAGAGAAGGCCATCCAATTGATCAAATTAATAACTTAACAGTCGATGATCTTCTTGCTCAAAAATTTATAAATGTTTCTAATCGAAGAAAAGGCTTGCATATGATTGATTTAGAGTTAGAAAAAATTGGCCATAGAAGAGAAATTGCCCTAAGGTGTCAGCATTTCTTGATAGCCCCTGATATTATTAGAGAGACAGATGCAGTTCTGCTAGCAACTCATAGTTTTGCTAGAAAAAACAGTTTGCCCTTTGTAGAGATACCTGCAGAACTACCCCAAATGGAGTATTTTCTATCATGGCATAAAAATGATGAAGGTGATGGCGGGCATGAATGGATGAAAAAACTAATAATCGATGCCTTTGTCGACGTTCAAAAACAAGACTAGCCCAAATTATGACCGGATGTTTTAACTATACCTCCATCACTGGTGATAGTTTCACCTACAGTATAAGCCCCAGCTCTTGAACAAAGAAAAATAACTAACCCAGCTATGTCTTCGGGAGTTCCAACTCTTTTACGTGGGTTTCTAACTGCTATTTCTGAGTAATCATGAGCAACAGCTGCTCCAAGCATATTGCTTGGATAAGGTCCAGGAGCAATAGCATTCACAAGAATATTTTCACCAACTAATCTTTTTGCTAAATGTCTTGTTAAGTGGTGGACAGCTGCTTTGGATGTTGAGTATGAAAATGTTTCAAACATTGGGATATTTAGACCATCTATTGAGCCTATATTGATGACTCTAGATGGATCATCTAACGAAGCATTTGAAGCTAAAAGTGGCTTCATTTTTTGAGTTAAGAAAAATAAACTTTTAACATTTAAGTCCATTACCTTATCCCAGCCAGTTTCCGAGAAAGTATCAAATGGCTCTGCCCATGCTGCACCAGCATTGTTAATAAGAAAATCAATGCTATCTTCTCTTTCCTTGATTTGATTTGTAAAACTTTCAACTCCTTCCATTGAGCTCAGATCACAGCCAAGAGCAATACATTCACCATTATATAATTCTGAAAGCTCTTCAGCTTTTGCTATAAGAGGTCCAACTTTTCTTGCTGTAATGTAAACTTTTACTCCGTTTGCTAATAGACCAGCTGTAATCATCTCACCGATACCTCTTGATCCTCCAGTTACAACAGCAGTCTTGCCAGCTACATTAAAAAGATCGTTGATTTTCATATTGCCTCTTAGTTAAATTTTCAAAGAACTCAATATATATAAACAATTAAGTGTTGTAAAATACATTATGTTTTTAATGCACCTTATAGGTTTGATATTTTCAATTGGAGTACTTGTTTGGGGTGCAGATAAATTTGTTGATAATGCGGCATTAATTGCAAAAAAACTGGGCCTCAGTGAGCTTACAATTGGTTTAACTATTGTTGCATTGGGCACTTCAGCTCCAGAAATATTTGTTGGAATCTCATCTGTTCTTAATAGAACAGAAGAAATAGCTCTTGGAACAGTAATAGGCTCTAATATATCTAATATTGCTCTTATTTTTGGAGTGTCATGCATTGGGTTGTCAGCAATTCCTAAAAGAACTCCTCCGATTCAATTTTTTGCGTTTTTACTATCTGCTCTCGTCTTAACCTTTGCGATGTTTGACCTTCAAATCAGTATTTTTGAAAGTGTTAGTTTGCTTTTTGTATTCATTATTTTTACATATATTACTTTTAAATTTAGAAGTGATGACGATAACTCTCTAGAAGAGGTGGATAATGCAAATGATTTAAAAACATCTAATACATTAGGAATGCTAGTAATTGGTTTGATTGCATTAGTTCTAGGGTCAAAATATGCAGTTCTGCATGCTAGAGAAATTGCCATTATGTTAAGTGTTTCAGAACTTGTAATCGGTTTAACTATTGTTGCAATTGGCACTAGCCTTCCTGAGTTAGCAGCGACAATCTCAGCAATTCTTAAAAAGAAAAATGATATGGTTGTTGGTAATGTTATTGGTTCAAATGTTTTAAATATAACTCTCGTTGTACCAATAATTGGATTTTTTTCAAATGTAACTTTGTCACAAAATATTTTATCAAGAGATATATTAACCATGATTGCAGCGACTATATTATTTATCGTCGTTGCTACAACGTACTCCTCAAAATTTTCTAGTGTAAAAGCAACAAAATTTATTGGGGTATTTTTTGTCTCAGGATACCTTCTTTATATTTTACTTGTGAGTAATATTATTTAGCTATCTGTATTTCTTTATCAAAACTACGCAGATTATGAAGCCAACAACTTCGAAAACAAAAAAGGAATTTAGAAAGCTAGGTGTTGATGGAAATAATGAAAAGATTACCCTTCCAGCTGCTATGGAGCCAACAAGCATTGCCAAAAATCTTATTATAAATAGCGAGATATTTTTATTAAAAATGCCTATGAAGCACATTATGCCAATAGATATATTAAGGCCCCCATACAATCCAGCAATCTCTGAATAGCCTATTTCTGAAGTTACTGTTAACCCAACAGCCTCTAAAAAAGATGGATATCCAAGCTCAAGTGCTCTAAGAATTGGATCTAATATCGCCCAAATACCTATTGATAGATAAGTAAATCCCATAAATAATAAAAATGCTCTTAATGACGAAACTAACATATATATTTACCTTAATATCTTTTACAATCTATTATCTACTTTACTACAACCAGTGATAAATAATATATATAAAATTCTTTGGGTTAATTTATTTTTGATGCCAATTAATATGAGTGCAAATATTTTGTTAAATGATACAGATACGCTTTCGCTGCCTCTTCCTCTGCCTTATAACGGAGTAGAATATTCTCCTGAACAAGTGAATGGATTTATTGATGAAACCATAGAACAATCCAAGCAACCTATTCTTATATTTGGCGGTAATTGGTGTCCAGACTGCAGAATACTTGACGGCACATTACAACTTCCTACTATTAAAAAATTTATGGAAGAGAAATATCAAATCATGCACATTGATATTGGAAGGTATGACAAAAATATGGACCTAATTAGCTACTTCGGAATACCTAAAGAAAAAGGTGTTCCTAGAGTCTTAGTTTTTGATAAAAATAAAATTATTCTCAATAAGGAATCAACAAAAGAGTGGACAACCGCAAGAGATAGAGGGAAGCAAGAGGTATTTGATTATTTTCAGGATCTTGCTGAGTAAAACTAAATCTAATACTTGAAGTGCTTTATCTCTTCGCCTCTTTTTCCAATATCAGTCATAGCCTTGATGCCAATTTCAAGATGGAGGTCTACCCATTTTTGTGTAACCTGCTTATCTGAGGTTTCCGTTTTTACTCCCTCTGGTGTTAAGGGCACATCTGAAACTAATAAAAGCGCCCCTCTTGCAATTTCATTGTAGTGACCAACGGAAAATACTGTGGCAGTTTCCATATCAACACCTATGGCAGTTGTTTTTTTAAGTCTTTCAAGAAAATCTTTATCATGCTCCCAGACTCTTCTATTTGTTGTGAATATAACACCTGTTCTATAGTCACTTTTTTCTTGGACTATTATATCTGAAACAAACTTATGTAATTTGAATGAAGGTAATGCAGGAACTTCAGGTGGGAAGTAATCATTTGAGGTTCCATCCCCTCTAATTGCACCAATAGGTAAAATAAAATTGCCTATTTCAGAGGAATCTTTTAGACCTCCGCATTTACCAAGAAATAAAACTCCTTTTGGGTTAACTGCAACTAAAAGATCCATTATTGTTGCTGCATTTGGTGAGCCTATCCCATAATTAATTATGGTAAGCCCATCATTATTCGTAGAAGCCTGCATGGCTCTTCCTTCTCCATAAATCTCTACAGAAAATCTTTCTGCAAACTTAGTGATGTAGTCTTTAAAATTAGTAATCAAAATATGATCACCAAATTTTTCAAGTGGCATTCCTGTATATCTTGGTAGCCAATTTTTTGCAATTTCTAATTTAGTATCCATATCTCATTATATTAGGGTTCTAATTTGTTTAGAAGCTAATGCGTCTAATTAAATTGTTTATCGGAGCTAGCAAAAAATAGATAAAACGTACCCCCAAAAACTAGAGCACCACAACAAATATTAAAAATTAAATCCCAAGAATTTGTACTTTCTAAAATTAATCCAGCGACAATAGGGCTTAAAATTGCAGCAATCATTCCAAGACCTCCAGAAATACCTACCAATGATCCAGTATATTTAGGCCCAAGATCTGCATGATTGACACCAAAACCTCCAGCTCCAATTCCGCTTGAAAGATTTGTTAGGCAAAGAAGTACAACTATATTGAAAATTGATTCTTGAAATGAAATTAAATATAGGCAGAGTGCTGCTCCATAAAAACCAAAACTATTTGCCGTTTTTCTAACAATAATGGTTTTTACGCCTCTTTTAATTAATATGTCTGCAATATAGCCTCCTGTAACCAAAGATATTACAGATACTATGCTTGGTAACAGAATGATGGCTATGAATAAATTTGATCCAAGGTCTATACCAAGACCACCAATAGAAACTGGGCTATTAATAAACTTTGGAAGATAGGAAAGAAAAGTAAATAGCGCCCAGTTATTACAAAATGTAGCAATGACTATAGCTATAAATGGGCCATTGCATATAAGCTTTGATAGAGGAATTTTATCTGCAGTAGATTTTGCTGGGGCCTCTTTCTGGATTAGGTCTAACTCAGATTTTAAAATTTTTGGGTGATCTTCTGGTTTAGATGTAATGGATCTGTGCCAAAAGTAAACCCAGACAATTCCAAACATACCAAATACATAAAAAACAAGCTCCCATGAATATTCTCTAATGATCAGCGCTGTTGCTAAATAACCAAAAACTGTACCAGCAGAAATCCCACTAT
Organism: uncultured Gammaproteobacteria bacterium; assembly: GCA_964523375.1. GTDB lineage: Bacteria > Pseudomonadota > Gammaproteobacteria > Magnimaribacterales > D2472 > CAJQGY01. Next base: position 63,384 of record CAZFYG010000006.1, read on the forward strand.
TTGTTGTTGCAATAGCTCTTGTTCTTTCATTGAATGGGATCCATCTAGCGTAAAGTGCATGCCATGAGGGAAATGTAATGCCCTCTCCAAGCCCCATAAGAATTCTTATAAAGATTAATAACCAAAACCCACTATATGCGAATGCTGGGGTGAGGATAGTGAAAATTGACCAAAAAAATACGCCATAGGCTAAAACAATTTTGCCTCCATACTTGTCAGCTAGTAAACCCCCAAGCGCCATCGTGAACATATACCCAAAATAAAATGAGCCAAGTATTAAACCGACTTGAGACTCGGTCCAACCAAACTGTTCTTGCATTGGAATAATAGCAACAGAGATATTCACTCTGTCTATGTAACAAATAAATACTGCCAAAAAAGACATAGCAACCAATTTGTATCTCTCAGGTACTAACATAAGTTAAATAATATTAACTTATAAAAGTTACTTTTGCTTCTTGAGTCTTTTTTTGAGGTTTTTTAAATTTAAATTTCCTGGTGAACCAGGTGATGAATTAATTAATTTACCAGAAATTTCTTGGCCATCTTTCTTAGAGGTTTTAATTTTATTATAAGCATCTCTAAAAGCCATTCCCTTAGATACTAATTCATAAACTCTATCAGTCATTTTCATATCATCATCTATGAACTTTATAGACTGCTCTTTATTAACTTGAATACTATATATTAAATCAGGCAAAATGCTCAATGTTGTAAGAGCTGTATTGAAGCCTCTAACGAGACCTCTTTTAGTAAGCTGTAAATCTCTATGATAACCACTTGGTAGAGATATTAAGTTTTCTAATTCTGATGCATATCCAGCAATAATAGAATAATTTGCTCTCATAATTTCAATAACATCAGGATTGTGCTTGTTAGGCATTATTGATGAGCCTGTTGAATACCTTTTATCAATTGAAAGAAGGTTAAATTCTTGCGATAAGAACAAGCTCATATCCCAAGAAAACTTCCTGATATCCATCATAGGCTGTTTAATTGTACTCAAAATTTGTGTTTCGTATTTGCCCCTACTATTTTGAACATACATACTATTTAGCTGCAATCTATTAAAACCTAAATCTTTTTTGGTAGATTCTCTATCAAGAGGGAGATTTACACCGTAACCTGCAGCTGTTCCAAGAGGATTCGAGTCAATCCAATCATATGTGGCCTTTATAAGATCATAATTATCGATAAATGATTCAGCATAAGCAGAAAACCAAAGGCCCCACGAGGAAGGCATAGCTCTTTGAAGATGAGTATATCCAGGCATTGGATCGTTCTCATATTTAATAGCCATATCTAGAAAAGCAGAGGCAATATCTTTATTCAAGCCATTAAGTTCTTTTAATTTTTCTTTAGCAAATAATCTCATAGCTACAGCAACTTGATCATTTCTGCTCCTACCAGTATGTACTTTTTTACCCAAATCGCCATGGACCTCAGTAAGATAAAACTCTATTGCTGAATGGCAGTCTTCATATTCTTCTGAAAGCTTGAATTTATCTGCAAGATATTCCTTTTTTAGCTTTCTTAATGATCTTAATAATTTAGACAATTCACTTTTCTTTAATACGCCAATGTTATGAAGAGCAGTTATGTGAGCTGATGTTGCATCGATATCATATGGCAATAAAAACTTATCGAGCTCAATATCCTCTGAAGATAAAAACAAACTAATTTCAGAAGAAGAGTCTTCTTGGTTAGCATTCCATATTTTTTTAGCCATGTTTAATCCCTGTTAAATTATCTAAGTTGCAAGAAATATTTAAGTTCTGAATTGCTTGAGTTGCCGCACCTTTAAGAAGATTATCAATGACACAACATACAACTATATTTTTTTTTGATAAATCTATTGAAAAGCCTCCAATAATTGCATTATGAGTATTTGCAACGTTATTGATCATAGGTTCATTGTTTATAATAGTAATAAGCTTTTTATCTTTATAAAAAATTTTATATAGATTTATTAATGAATCAAGATCTACTTCATCTGATAGCTCTACATGTGATGTGATAAGAATGCCTCTAAAAAAATTAGCAACGTGAGGGCTAAAAAATATATCTTTATAGCTATGAGCCCTAACCTCTCTTTCATGAATGTGATCTGCTAGTTTGTAAGGAATAATATTGTCTGAAAGGTTTTTAGGGTCATTTTTATCATTTGGAGAAGATCCAGCTCCGCTATAGCCTGAAATACCAATAGAAACTAATTTATTTTTAATAAGATTAGTAATGGGAGCCACGGATAATTGAATAGCGGTTGCATAACAGCCAGGATTGGATATGTTTGGATTTGGGCTACCATTATGTATTTCTGGAATCCTATAAACCCACTCATCATCAAACCTGTGATCAGAGCTTAAATCTATAATAATAATTGACTGTGAAACCTTTCTAATTACCTCGACATATTTAAAAGACTGTTCGTTTGGAAGAGCCAGAATTACAATATCTATATTATTTAGATTAATATCTTCTATTGTGAGTAGTGAGTATTTTAGGTCTTTATTTTTAGTATATTTTAAAACTCTTTCTCCAGCAGAGCTTGAAGAATAAGCTCGATTTAGAGAAAAATTAGGGTGTATATTAATTAATTGAATGATTTCTTGACCTACATAGCCCCTCCCACCAAAGAGCGCTATATTAAAATTCTTAATCATAGATAATTGTCCTTGGCTGCTTTGATGCAAACTGTATACAAGACACTAATTCATTTAAATCATCAATTCCTATCCAAAAAATATGCCATTTATCTATTTTTTGAAACCCATCAGCAACATCTTTATAAAATTTATTAATAGAATTAGTTGATGCAGATCTCCAAAATATTTTTCTATTTTCTTTTATCATCTTCTTCCACATCGCATTACCAAGACCCTCTCCTTTTGCAGAGGGGATGACTGAGAACTTATCCATGTAAGTAACAGAATGGTCATTTGATAGAACAATTGCAGATCTTTCACATTCACTAATTAGGTAGCTTTTTCTACCAGTATTGAAATAATTTGGCGCAAGTTTGCCATTGAAGGATGACTCTAAAATGCTTTTTAAGAATTTGGTTTGATTTTCATCAATACAATCATATCTAGAGATGTTGTGACCAGCTTTAACCAGTGTGCCTGATCCTGCATCAGTGAATAACTCCTTACTTAAATGAAGTGAGGTGGTAATAGATACAGAGCTTTTGGATGGAAGGACATCGGTTAGTAATTTTATTTGTTGAAGCTTTAGTTTCATGCCTGAGTGCAACCAACTTTCACTCATTAATTGTTCATAATCATCATTAATATTTATATTCGTAATGAGTTGGTTGTTTTCATTAAATATACCTCCAACCTCAGATAGAAAGACAACCTTATCAGGCATAATTTCTTTAGCTAAAGCTAAAGTTGCCATATCTGCATTTATATTGACATCTTGAGTTGATTTGGTCTTGCCTAATGGTGATATAACAGGAACAATACCTTTGCTTATCGCCTTTGTAATCATTGCTGTTTTAACTCCTACTACATCTCCAACATAACCCAATTCAGGATTATTTATCTCACAATTAAAAATATCATTTACCAAAGAAACTGCATTAATATTATTTTCATTTAATAAATTAACTAAGTTAGTATTTTCTTCGGCAAAGACCTTTAAGGCTGTTTGTAGAACCTTTTCAGAACTAACTCTCTGGCCATCAATAAAAGAAAAATCAATTTTTTCTTTCTCAAGTCTTTCGCTTAGCATTGGTCCTGCACCATGAACAATAATAGGAATAAGACCCACTTCGTTTAGAAACCCAATTGATGAGATTAAATTATCTATATCATTTTTAAGTATCGCTCCGCCCACTTTGATAAGCGCAAACCTGTAATCATCTGATGAAAATCTCTCTATATATTTTCTAATTTCTTTTTCGCTACTCATCCCACTAAGTAGCTTTATAAAAGTATTTTTTGTGTAAGTTTTATTCATGACTTATTTTTTGTTTACTTCTGCCCATGTTGCGGTGCTTTGTCCAAGCAGTTTTATAAATCCAGTTGATTCATCTGAGCTCCATGATGCAGATTGAGCATATACAGCATCTTTTTTTACAAGCTTCTTCTTAGCATCAACCCCAACCGCATCTGCTCTTCCAGCAGTTAAATTAATCTCAACTGTTCCAGTGACAGAAGATTGAATATCCTCAAGAAAATTTTCCAGATTTTTGGTTAATGGATCAAAGTAAAAACCGCTATAGACTAATTCAATCCATCTTTTTCCAATACTTGGTTTAAAGTGGTTCTGTTTATCTGTAAAAACGATCTCCTCAAGCGCTTTATGGGCTTTTTGAAGAATAGTTATACCTGGAGCTTCAAACAAAATTCGACCTTTAATACCTATGATCGTATCACCAGTAAAGATTTCTCTCCCCACACCATAACTTCCACCCAATGAATTTAAGTGCCTTAATAAATCTGGTCCATTTAAAGGCTTACCATTAATTTTTTTCGCTTCTCCCTTAATAAAATCAATTGTTATTTTTTTGTCTTTTTTTGGATATTGGCTAGGCTTTTTGCACAAAATGTAGCTTTGGTCAGATGGTTGATTCCATTCATCTATCTCCGAGCCTGAAACGGTAGCACCCATAATATTTTCGTTAATACTATATTTTGAACTTAAAGATGATACTTTATAGCCTCTTTTGATAAGATATTCTTTCTCATACTCTCTAACATCTTTGGTAGTATTTTGGATTTCTCTAATTGGAGTGATGGTTTTAAAATTCCCAAGGGCTTGTATAGATAAATCAAACCTTACCTGATCATTACCCATTCCAGTGCAACCATGTGCAATATTCTTTGTCTTTAATTTTTTACATAATGCGACTGTTTCTTTTACTATCAAGTATCTGTCAGAGCAAAGTGCTGGATACCTGTCCTGATATAAAGATCCAGACCAAATTAAGGGTTTAATAATTTCCTTCCACAAAGGTTTGTCAATATTTTTATTAACATGCTTAATTGCACCAAGTTCAATTGCTCTTTTTGTTATTTTTTTTTGTTCTTCTAATGAGGTTCCACCAGTATTAATAAAAATGGTATGGACCTCAAAGCCTTGTTCGACTAGATAGGGAACACAGAAACTAGTATCTAATCCACCTGAAAACGCTAAAACGATTTTTTTCATTTCTCTTCCTCTAATAATTTTGTTAGTAGTGATTTTTGAACATGCATTCTATTGTCTGCTTCCTGAATAGCCACACAATAATTAGAATCCATAACCCCGTCAGTGGCTTTTATATTTCGTCTTAAAGGCAAACAATGGCTGAACTTCGCATTATTTGTTAATGCCATTTTTTCTTCGTTAACAATAAAATGCTTGTATTTATCTCTTATTAGCTTTTCTTCGCTAGGATTTCCATAATAATTGAGAGAGCCCCAGCTTTTTGCATAGACAATGTCAGCATTTTTATAACCATGCTCAATATCATTTGTTACCTCAAACGACCTTCCATTTAGTTCACAATTTTTCTTTGCTGTATTCATATAGCTGTCGTGCAAAAGATAATCATTTGTTGGACATAGTAGTTTTACATTCATTCCAAATTTACTAGCAATTAATATTGATGAATTTGCAACTGCTGTATTTAATGGTTTAGGGTGATAGGTCCATGTAAGAAGGTAGTCTTTTCCAGAAAGGTCTCCTAATTGTTCTTGCATAGTTAAGATATGGGCTAATTCTTGGCATGGGTGCGTTATTGTTTCCATATTTACAACTGGGACAGAGGCATATTTAGCAAAGCTTTTAATAACGTTATCAGACAAGTCTTCTTCTAAATTTTTAAATTTAGGAAAAGATCTTATGGCTATAAGATCACAATATGAAGACAGCACTTTTGCAACTTCTATAATATGCTCTTCGGCCTCCCCATCCATAACCTCGTTTAACTTAAACTCAATTGGCCAAGCATCTTTGCCAGGATGGAGAACAACTGCAAGCCCTCCCATCTCTTGTATACCAAGCTCAAAACTTGTTCTTGTTCTCATAGATGGGTTGAAGAAAAGCAATGCTATAGATTTATTTTTTAAATTATTTTGGAATTTATTAGTTTTTAGATCTTTTGCATAATCTAAAATTTCTTGCAAGTCTGATTTTGACCAGTCATGTGTAGAAATAAAATTTTTCATAATTGCCTTTATTTAAATAAAAAAAAACCCAGCAAAGGCTGGGTCTAATTCACAATAGAAGAGACCCAGCTATATTGCCGGAACCCGTCTTGTTTGTGTATTTGTGTTAATCATCGGATTTAGTATAGCTATAAAAAAAACTTTGTAAACAACCCAAAAAATACTAATTATTTATTCTTGAAGCTAGGTTTTTATGAAAATTTACAATTGCTTTTTCAAATAGCCCAAATGTTAAGTGGGTGTTTGCAGCTGTAGTGACTGTTTCCTGAATAGCACATGCAGCCTCTCTATCTTCGCTTTGACCTGATTCATTTACAAATTGGGCATCTTTTTTCACTTCTTCGAGTGAAAGACTGTTAGCGCCACTTTTTTTATTATAAACAAGGTAGCTCACTGTTTTTACGCTTGATGGAGACAATGGCTCCATTATTGTTAAGCTTGTATGTTTGGATAAAAGAGAGATACTAGCATTGGGAAAAAGATGGTACACGGAAGTTGCTACTCCGTTTAATTTTCTTTTTTCAGGCTCAATATCTCTAATTTTTTCAATTCTCTTGAACGGGAAAATAATTCTTGAGTTAGGTCCATCAGTTTCTACAACGTTAACATTATTTAAACCATAAGGATAAAAAGTATTTTTATGTAAAGATTTTATGTGGTATCCCTCTAATAATGTTTCTGTAAGTAATTTCCAGTTTGTTTCATCTGTAACTTCGCCTTGATCAAATAACACTGCATCTGGTCCAAAGTAATTAAGAGAGTTATTTATAAAATTACTGTCTATGACTCCCTCTTGTTGAATATAAACTAGCCCTCCCTTCTCAACTGTACTTACCTCTACAAGACCATTATCTTTAGAATCTAGATTTGGAAATCCGCCTTGCCCTGGAATGTTTTTTAAGGAGCCATCTAGAGAGTATGACCATGCATGATAAGGGCATACAAAAGCTTTCTTTTTGCAACCATTGCCACTTGCAACCTTCATTCCCCTGTGCCTACAAGCATTGATGAATGCCCTTACTTTTCCATCCTCACCCCTAACAACAAGAAGAGGTGTTCCTGAAGCTCTGCGAGCAATATAGCTACCATTTTCAATTAACGCAGCAGATGGACAAAATGGGATTGGCAATCTTCTTAATAAAGCAATTTCTGAATCAAAACGTTTTTGAGTATGATAATTTTCAACTGGCTCTTTCCAAACCTCGGAACCCAAATCAGTAGTTCCATTATCTATATGTGTAAATATTTTGTCGATCGCATCTTGGTCATTTAAAAAATTATTAGTCGAAAATGGATTGATAGTCTTTTGCATAATAATTGTTTCAAATGAGTTATAGATTGATGTTTGTACGATAGCACACGAAAGAATATATGGTAGGGATGGAGGGAGTCGAACCCCCACGCCTTGCGGCACTTGGTTCTAAGCCAAGCGTGTCTACCAGTTCCACCACATCCCCACACGCAAAGGCATTATATATATTATTAATAAGCTTTGGAAAGGTTTATTTTTATTTAATTAAAGGTCGTAGGAAATTTCATTTCTTCTTTTCTTTTGAAGGTAATACAAGCAAGAAAAAAGTACTAACATTACTAAGAAAGTGTAAATAGAGTTTTGGTAAAAGCCCTCATAAATAAAACTAAAAACTCTCGCAACCATCATGCAACCAATGATAGAGATAAGAATATTGCCAATTTGAACTTTTGATGACGAGTAGATAAACCTTATGGTTAAATATCCTGCTGCAAGGAAGAAGCCACCATACGTTCTAACAAATATAGCCATAGGGTCTGAAGTTACATCAAAAGGAATATAAATGTGATTTATATCAGGTGTGACAATAGTTAAAAAACCAATCAAGAACATCCCTAATCCACACAATCCTAGAATTAGCCTAGCAATTATCACAACACACCTAAAAGATATAAGGCTAATAGGAATGATAGAGATCCAATAAACATCCAAAAATACATCTCTTTGTGATTGTTAAATTTGTATGAGTTAATTGCTAAAAAACAGCAGAATATTGGAGCTAAAACAACAATCCCGTACCCTATTAAAAGCGCCAAAGGAATGAATGCTAGTACCAGAAATAACTGAAGTGCTATCTTATTCATTAAGTAATAGAACTACTAATCGCCATTAAAGTCAAATGCAGTTTAAACGTCATCAATTAATACCGATTCAGAAGATAGTTTAAGGCTTGTAACTTCTGTTTGAATTTCAAACATGGTTTGATTAATTTGTTTTTTGTATGACTCTAAAGCTCTTATTGAATCGTCTATTAACATTAACTGAGTTTCCAGAGATTTTATATCCTGAGGTAGTTTGTTTAAGCTTTCATAGCCTTCACTAAGAGAGTTAAATTCAACTTTCAAACTTGCCAAGGCATTGGTTTGAGATTCTAAAAGCTTCGTAGTTTTATTTAATTGAATATCAAGAGATTTGAGGTCCGCATTTATGGCTTCGTCAATATCTTTTAATTTATTTATATCCACCTTATTTCTTTTATTACTTAAGTCCCAAAGCTTTCTAACTTCCTTGTCTAAAAATTGTAAAGAGGCGCTAATTCCACTCATAGAATCCATGTTGCTTTCATCAACCAGGTTGAGCTGTTCTTCAAGAACAGAAATGCGATCATCAAGCATTTTTAGAGACGCATTTTTATCTTGGATTTCTGAGCTTTGCCAAAGAGCAAGAAATAAAATAGACATCAAAACAAGAACATAAATTAAGCCAATAAATAACCCTCCGTTATTGGACCGTTTTAAATATGATGGAGATGGTTTCTCAACTTTTATTTCTGAGTTCATATTAATTAAAATAAATCATGCTTTGCTTTATACTTACATTTTACATAACTAATTACTAATTATGAATTTAGATTTTTCAGATGATCAAAAATATTTAAAAGAAGAAGCAAGAAAGTTTTTTAAAAAAGAAAATGCTTTGGGTTCAGCAAGAACCACACTGGAAAACAAACTTCATACAGATGTAAACCTTTGGAAAAAAATAGTTGACCTTGGCTGGACCGGTATTACTATTCCTGAAAGCTATGATGGTTTGGGGTTAGGTCATTTGGAGCTATGTGTTCTTGCAGAAGAGATGGGAAGAACCCTTGCACCAATTCCTTTTTCATCATCTGTTTATCTTTTCACTGAAGCAATCATTAAATTTGCAAGTGAAGATATAAAAAAAGATATTCTGCCAAAGCTGGTATCAGGCGAAGTTATTGGAACACTTGCCGTCACTGAGGAATTAAATGCTCCTACTTCTGAAAATATTGTTACAAAGGTACAAAATGATAGGATTTCTGGAGTAAAAATAGCAGTTCCAGATGCAAAAGTTGCAACACATTCTATAATTGTTGCAAAATCAGATAAAGGTGTGGATCTGAGACTAATCGATCACTCGTCAAATGGAATAACCATTGCCCATACCAATAGTGTGGACGAGAGCAGAGGTCATTTTTCTTTAGCAATTGAGGATGTTTCCAGCAAATTGATTGGTGAAGAGGGAAATGGCTGGGAGTGCTATGAAAGGCTCATAGATCATGCAGCTGTATTATTTAGTTTCGAGCAGCTAGGTGGCGCTCAGGCCTCTATGGAGATGGCACTTAGTTATGCCAAGGAACGGTATGCATTTGGAAGACAGATAGGCTCTTTCCAGGCTATAAAACATAAGCTTGCTGATATGTATATCTCTATAACATTGGCGAAATCTAATGCGTATTATGCTGCATGGGCGCTATCCACTGAATCATCTGACCTACCAGTTGCATCAGCAACAGCAAGAGTAAGCTCGACAAAAGCATTTCAATTTTGTTCAAAAGAAAATATTCAAACACATGGGGGGAATGGTTTTACATGGGAATATGACTGCCATTTATTCTATAGGAGATCGAAGTTACTTTCTTTAAACTTAGGATCAGTAACTAATTGGAAAAATAGACTTGTGACGGGTCTAGAAAAATCAAACGCAAGCTAGAGGTAAAAATATGGATTTCAATGATACAAAAGAACAAGCGGAATTTCGACAAACATGCAGGGATTGGCTTGAGGCTAATGCTTCTTTAAAATCAGAAAAATTAAAAAAATCTGATTCAAGTAACAGCGACTACCTTCAAGCAGCAAAAGATTGGCAGAAGAAGAAGTTTGACGCCGGCTGGGCCATGTTACATTGGCCAAAAGAATATGGTGGAATAGCTGCTTCACCTATTGAGAGGATTATTTGGAATTCAGAGGAAGCAAAGTTTGATGTTCCTAGAGGAATTTATGACATAGGTTTAGGAATGTGTGGGCCTGTGATGATGCAATACGCAACTGAAGCACAGAAAGAAAGATATCTTCCTGTTATGGCAGAAGGTAAGGAAATATGGTGTCAATTATTTTCAGAGCCATCAGCTGGTTCTGATGTCGCAGGATTGAGAACTAAGGCGGTGCAGCAAGGTGATAAATGGGTTATAAATGGTCAAAAGGTCTGGACATCTGGAGCACACTATAGTGATTATGGAATCCTTGTGGTCAGGCATGACCCAAATTTACCAAAACATAAGGGAATGACATTTTTCTTTGTTGATATGAAATCACCCGGTATCGATATCAAACCTATTAAACAAATTACAGGTGGCTCAAGTTTTAATGAAGTTTATTTTAATGACGTTGAAATACCAGATAGTCAAAGACTTGGTGCAATAGGTGATGGCTGGAAAGTTGCAATTACAACTCTTATGAATGAAAGGCTTGCTGTAGGTGATGCAAATGGTGCGGATGTTAATGAGGCATTTAAGTGGGCAAAAGGCCAGGATGATATGGGCGGTAAAATGATTGAGAATATGGCAGTAAGGGAGTCTATTGCTGATTGGTATTGTGAGGCAAATGGATTGAAGAACACTAAATTAAGAACAATGTCTGCTCTTTCAAAAGGAGATACTCCTGGACCTGAAGCATCAATTACCAAAATTGTAAGTGCAAATAAATTACAAGCAATAGGTAATTTTGGAATGGATTCAATGGATATGGCTGGCATGTTACAAACTGAAGATAGTAACATTCATGACTTTCAGTCAGCATGGTTAGGTGCTCCCGGTCTCAGAATTGCCGGTGGTACCGATGAGATTCTAAGAAATATTATTGCTGAGAGAGTTCTAGGACTCCCAGAAGATCAAAGAGTTGATAAGGGTGTCCCATACAAAGATATACCCTCAGGTAAATAGCTTTACTCTTCAAAGAAATCAAAAATATCTGAAATCATTTCAGGATTACGTGCAATAGCTCGAAAATGACGACCCCGCTTAATCTCATTGTATTTCACATTCATATTGAGCTGTTCCATTTCTTTGACCCAAGACCTTACTGATCTTACTGGAACAAGACGGTCTTTATCACCAATAGCAACATATACAGGAAGGTCTTTTAGATTATTTAAGCTTGAATAGTCGCCTGTATAAGAATGAAAAGCAGGTGCTAAACAAGCTATTCCAGCCCATTCGTCAGGATAAGTTGAAGCTAAATGTAATGCACCTGCCCCACCCATAGAATGTCCAACAATATAGATTTGGTTAGGATTAACTGAAAAATTCTTTTTCATTATTTTTAAAACATTTAAAACATCCCTCTCACTTAACTCGCCAAGGTTATCTGGGTCATCATCTTTTCCAAAGCCAATTCCATCTTTGCCTTCTCCTCGACTTCCGTACCATCCTCGTTCGTTATAACCATATGGAGCAGCTAAAATATAGCCACGATTCTCAGCTTCAGTAATAATTCCCTTATAGTTAATGATTTGATTTGGGTTACTTCCAAGTCCATGAAGAAGAATAATAAGAGGATAGGTCTTGGAACTATCATAATAACTAGGTATGTATAAAGAATAGCTTTGCTCTTTATTAGCTTCTTCGAAGAAATAACTATGGTTTAAAACCTCTCCTAATTTTAAGTTATTAGTTTCTAAAATCGTGTTAGAACTAAAACCTAATGATGGAAGTGTGAGCAATAGATATAAAATCTTTTTCATTTCTTGTTCTTACTTTTTATTGATATTTGTGAAAAATATAAGCACCAGCAAAAAGCAAAAGCATAGGCCATATATTAGTAAAGACAGATATTAGTATTTCCATTAATTATTATATGACCATGGTATTTTTTTACCCTTTATTTTTTATAAGTGTATAGCCTATTAAGCCAAAAATAATTTCTAAAAATAGGTAAAAAATAAAAATTGGGCTTGGTAGACCATCAATTAAGATGCTTGCAACTCTTCCTGAAGCTATCCCAGTCATGAAAATTGTTAAACTCCATAAAGCAGATAATTGAAGATTAGAGTTATATGCTCCGAGTATCCAAAAAATTACTAAGGCTATATATAAACCCGAGATCGCTCTTAAAATGTTTAATAAATTAATATTAGTTACTTCAATATCATACAAAAAAGGCATTGTTTGGTTTGGTAAAATTCCATATCCCAAAGAAACAGAAAATACACCAATAGCAACAAATACTAAAAAAAAGGATTCTTTTTTCACACTTTCTCCAATTTAAAAAAATGAACCTCAATAATGCCATAACCATTTATCAAAATAAAACACATTGTTTAAATCTAGTTAACGTTTCGAAACTTCTCAAAATATTTAGCCAAAAAATAAGAAGCGCTTCTTTTTAAGACTTTCTGAGCACTTCCA
>CAZFYG010000007.1:0-13334 GCA_964523375.1 uncultured Gammaproteobacteria bacterium
CACCGACCTCACCCTTATCAGGGGTGCGCTCTAACCAAGCTGAGCTACAGACCCATAAAAATGGGAATGTGCATTCTACCTTTAGAATCCAATTTGGACAATTATTCTTTAAAGATTTTTAAGTGATTTATAGAGTGTGAAATATATATATGCGAGAGGAAGTGCTAGAAGATACTCTCCTATAGCTAACAATGCTAGATTGACTAAACCAGGCTCAATAACAGCTCCAACTACTAAAGACACTAATAAGGTTAAAGAAACAAAAGATAGTGTAAGAGTAAATAGTCTTCCGCCATGCTCATCTGTTGACTCCCATGACTTGCCTATTGATTCAAAAACACCTTTGTCTTCAAGCACGATATAGCCGAAGGCAAGAGATAGCCTAGCCATTAAATAAATCCCTGGTAGTATTAAAAAAATAAACCCTATTAATGAAGCGAAGCCAATAATAATAGTAGCTCCTAGTAGTGGGAAAAACTTTTTAATGCCTGCAATTTGAGCGTCTAAAGGTGATACATCGCCATCATTCTCGATGCTTGTGAAGGCAATCCAGATACCACCAACAAAACCCATTTGAATAATAGTGGCCAAAGCTGCAGTTAGGAAAAACAATGATCCATTAGAGTTTATATATTCTATTAAATCCTCAGGTTGAGTAGCATCTTGTATAGGCAGAAGTAAATAGGCTACCGATACCTCCATAAAAGCTACTGGCAATGCCAGCGCAACAAGGTAACCAAGATGGTCAGAAGTAAATTTCCACGCACTCAAGAATTGATTCATGGAAGGATTATAAAGTACTATGCTTTGATATGAATAGATTGCCTATAATTTTGTCACTAGTGTTAATAATTTCTTGCAGCAAGGAAACGAGCCAAATGGAGTACCCGGATTCAAATAAAAAATATTTTGTTGAGAATATTCATGGTTATGATGTTGAAGACTCATATAGATGGCTTGAAGATTTTACCAGTGAAGAAAGCCTGGATTGGGTCAAGCGTCAAAATGAGTTCACCAATCAATTTATAGAAAATTCTGAATACAAAAAACCAATAGCTGAATACTTGAGCGGGATATGGGATTCAGACTCTCAAAGCACTCCTTTTAAGGTAAAAGAAAAAACATTTTTTTACTACAATGATGGTTCATGGCAGCAAAGCAAATTAATGGTCCAAAAATGCGATGAATGTGAATTTGAAGTTTTACTTGATCCTAATAAATTTTCTGAAGATGGAACAGTTTCACTTTCTGGGATTAGCATAAGCAATGATGGGAAGCTTCTTGCATATGGAATTTCAGATGGAGGTTCTGATTGGAGGACTTGGTTGCTTTTAGATATAGACAGTGGCAATGAGCTAGAAGATAAAATTACTTGGTCAAAATTTTCTACTCCGACATGGGAGAATGATAGCTCTGGATTTTATTACCAAAAGTATGATGAGCCAAAAGATGAGCTGCTTAAAGATATTAATACAGCTCCCAAGTTAATGTTCCACAGAATTGGCAGTGATCAAAAGCAAGATACAGTTATGTATGAAAATGCATCAAAGCCAAGGTGGAGTTGGGGTATTAGTGTTGTAAAAGATACCAATATTAAATTCTTGTCGATCTCTGAGGGAACTGATGAGAGAAATAGGCTCTATGTAAAACTGAACGATAATGAGGAATTTCAACCAATTATTGGGAAGCTCCAAGCAGCATATTCTCTAATAGGTTACAAGGATGAAATATTCTGGTTTTACACAACAGAGAACGCGATTAATGGAAAAATTATTTCCTTAAAGATCGAAGATGGCAAATTTATTTGGAATGAGGTCATTGAGGAAACGGAAAATAATATCAGCAGTGTAAATATTATTAATAATAATTTTGTTATTAACTACATGGTGGATACATTTTCAGAAATCGTTTTCTATTCATTAGATGGGGTATTGTTAAAAAAATTAAATGTTTTTAAAGAGGCTTCAGTATCTGGCTTTGGAGGAGATATCGATGATACTGATTCATTTCTCTCTGTAACTAGTTTTGTTAAACCAAGAGAGATTCATAAAATTAACTTGGAGACATTAGAGACTTCATTATTTTGGAAAGAGGATCTAAAAACCTATTCTGAAGATGACTATGTATCTGATTTTAAATTTTTTGAATCAAAAGATGGTACAAAAATTCCAATACATGTAAGTTATAAAAAATCTACAAATATCACAAAGGATACTCCTGTAATGCTTTATGGCTATGGAGGATTTAATATATCTTTAACGCCTAGGTTCAGCAAAAGTCATGCAGCATGGAAAAGTCAGGGCGGGGTATTTGCTGTTGTAAATCTTAGAGGTGGAAGCGAGTATGGTGATAGTTGGCACGAGCAAGGTATGCTTCTTAATAAACAGAATGTCTTTGATGATTTTGCATATGCCGCAAAGTTTCTTCATTCATCTAATATTGGGTCTCCAAAAACAACAGCTATCATTGGAGGTTCTAATGGGGGTCTATTAGTTGCAGCAACTATGCTGCAAAATCCAGATTTATTTGAGATAGCTATTCCTCAGGTTGGTGTTTTGGATATGCTCAGGTTCCATAAATTTACTATTGGGTGGGCATGGGAAAGCGACTATGGGTCCCCAGATAATAAAGAAGAGTTTGAAAACCTACTTGCTTATTCGCCTTACCATAATGTTCTAGAAAATAGGTGTTATCCAAAAACATTGGTTACAACCGCAAGCAGAGACGACAGAGTTGTGCCCTCGCACTCATTTAAGTTTGCAGCAAGACTTCAAGAGCTACAAGGTTGCGATAATCCGGTTCTAATAAGAGTTGAGAGCAGAGCTGGCCATGGAGCTGGAACACCAAAAAGTAAGGTTATAGATCAGATCTCTGAAATATATGGTTATGCTTTATCCGAGATTAAAGGCTAGCTATTTCTAAGAGCTCAATTTCGAAAATAAGAATTGAGTTTGATGGTATGCCCGGCCTACCCTCATCGCCATAAGCCATGCTAGGGTCAATAAAGACCTTCCACTTATCCCCAGCTCTCATCAGTGAAATAATTTTTTGACACCCTTCAATCAAGCCAGAAAGAGGTATCTCTAATGGCTCATTCATATCGACAGAGGACCAGAATACTTCTCCATTGGTAAGAGTTCCATGAAAGTGTGCTGTGATTATGTCATCTAGGTTGGCAGTTGGATTGTTAAGATCCCCGCTTTGGATAATTGAATACTGAAGCCCATTTTCGATCTCAATAATGTCTGGGTTTTGGCTGTTATCTATAAAATATTGCATGTTTTGTATTTGGGTAATGTTAGGGCTGTCTTGATTGCAGCCAATAGTTAAAAGTAATGTGAGGAATAAGTATATTTTTTTCATTTTAAGTTTTGATTATTAGAAATTTTCTTTTGCCAACTTGATAAACTTGTTTTGTGCCTAGTTCAATTTTTTTCTTGGGGTCATCAACCTTTTGAGACTTTATCTTGACGCCGCCTTGCTTAATTAATCTGGCAGCCTCAGATGTGCTAGCAACCATTCCAGTTTCTTTAAGTAAATTAACTAGAGGAATAGATTCCCCATCAATCGCATATTCCACTTCGTCTATGTCATCAGGCAAGGCCCCTTTTTGGAATCTTTTTAGAAAAGCGTTTTTACAATTTTCTCCCTCTCCATCTCCATGGAATCGATCAACTATCTCAATTGCTAATAAAAACTTAGCATCTCTTGGATTTGTTCCCTCATCAACAGATTTCTTTAAGGAACCAATCTCGCTCTCTGAAAGAAAGCTTAAAAGCTCAAACCATCTCCACATCAAAGTATCAGAAATAGACATAACCTTGCCAAACATTTCATTTGGAGCCTCATCAACCCCAATAAAGTTATTAAGAGATTTAGACATCTTATTGACGCCATCCAAGCCTTCTAAAATAGGAACAGTTAAAACAACTTGCGGCTCTTGATCAAAAGATCTTTGCAGCTCTCTTCCAACTAATAGATTAAATTTTTGATCAGTGCCTCCGCACTCCACATCTGCCTTTAGTGCAACTGAGTCATAGCCTTGAACTAATGGATATAAGAATTCGTGAATGGCTATGCTTTGATTGGATGAGTAACGTTTGTTGAAATCATCCCTTTCTAGCATTCGGGCAACGTTATATCTAGATGCAAGCCCTATTAGCCCTTCAGCTCCTAAGTCTTTGCACCACTCTGAATTAAATCTGACTTCTGTTAACTCTTTTTTTAATATCTTAAAAACTTGCTGTTCGTAGGTTTTTGCATTTTCTATAACCTCTTCTTTAGTGAGGGTTGGTCTGGTTTTGTTTTTACCTGAGGGATCACCAATTTGGCCTGTAAAGTCTCCGATAAGAAAAACCACCTTATGACCAAGATCTTGGAAATGTCTTAATTTATTTATTAGAACTGTATGACCCAAATGAAGATCTGGGGCAGTAGGATCAAACCCTGCCTTGATAGTAAGTTGCTTCCCAGAATCAAGCTTTTTCTTGAGATCTGCCTCTGTCAGAATTTCATCTGTTCCGCGCTTAATAATAGAAATAGCATCAATCATCTGCATATCATAGTATTTTTAATGCATTAAGAAAATCACAATCTTGCTACTTATCTTTTTAAGATTAAAATATAACCTATGTCGATATCTCGTAATAAATTTCAATCAGAAAGTGAACTAATTCAGTCAATGATTGAAGATTCAAATTTTATAAGTAATTCAAAGATAGTTGATAACGCAAAGAAGATCATTGATGAGTGCAGAGTTGCAAAGTCCGAAAGAACAATGCTGGATGCATTTTTGAGTGAATATGGTTTATCTAATAATGAAGGTGTTGCACTAATGTGCCTCGCTGAGTCAGTTTTAAGGATACCGGATAAATCTACTAGAGATCTTATTATCTCAGAAAAATTATCAGAGGGTAGATGGATTGAACATCTTAATAAAGCAGACAGTATTTTTGTTAATGCCTCTACATGGGGCCTTTTACTAGCAGGAACCCTGGTTAAGCCATCTGAGCTATCCAACAACAATCCAGCAAAATATATTGGTGGTCTCATATCAAAGTCTGGCGAAATGCCAATAAGAAATGCAGTTCTTGCCGCCATGCATATATTAAGTAAAGAATTTGTGATGGGAAGAGACTTTAACGATATATCTAAACTGAAGAATATTGATCAAGACACTTATTCTTTCGATATGCTTGGAGAAGCAGCAAGAACAGATCATCAAGCTGAAAAGTATTTTGAAGCTTACCTTGAAGCAATTGAAGAGGTTAGCAAAATTAATGAAAAAACAGGAAATAAAAATGGGGTTTCTATAAAGTTATCTGCACTCTATCCAAGGTATGAAACAAGGAAGATAGAAAGGGTAAGAGAGTTCTTATCAAAGAGACTTTTAAAGCTTATTCATAGCGCCATAAAAAAGAATGTTGAGATTACAATTGATGCTGAGGAGCAAGATAGGCTTTCATTAAGCATAGAGATTTTAGAAGAAGTATTAATGTCTGAGGGAGTTAAAGACTGGGAAAGTATTGGGCTTGCTATCCAGGCCTATGGAAAAAGATCATTGGACTTGATTGACTGGATTGAAGCAATGCTTGAAAAAAGAGCTCCAATGCATGCAAGACTTGTAAAAGGCGCTTACTGGGATTATGAGATAAAAAATTCTCAAGTTTTTGGGCATGAGGGGTATTCTGTTTTCACCAAAAAAGCACATACAGACATCTCTTATTTGGCATGTGCTGAAAAAATGCTCTCCATTAAAAATCTTTTACCGAAATTTGCTACTCATAATGCGCATACTATTGCTGCAATTCATCAGATGGGTGGTCAAGCTAACTTTGAATATCAGCGCCTATATGGCATGGGAGAGCTTTTGTATAAGAGCGCAGAAAGTGTCCTTGGTAAAAACAACAAAACTACAATATATGCTCCTATAGGCAAATACAAAGACCTGCTCCCCTATTTGGTAAGAAGACTCTTAGAAAATGGTGCAAATAGCTCTTTTATTAATAGACTCCTTGACCCAGAGACCGACTCTTTATGGTTGGCAGAAAGTCCAGTTAAAAAGATTGCTGAAGAAAGTAAAGAAATTCCAATGCCGGTTAACATTTTTAATGATCGCCTAAATTCAAAAGGTTTAGATCTTTCTGAGCAAGCCAACTTAGATAAGCTCAAAGATTGTCTTAAAAACTTTGATGGTAAAACAAAAAGAGCTGAATCAGTTTACGACAGTAGAAACCCAGGAAACTCTAAAAAGCATATATCAAAATCTCTATCGAACGGCACTGATATAGGTTCAGTATATTTTGATTCTTGCGAGAGTATTGAAAAAGCTTTTTCATATTATAAAAAATCATCTTGGACAAAAACTTCTGTTGTTTATAGAGCAGAGGTTCTCAAAAAGATTGCAGACTTCATAGAAAATAATCCTAACGAGCTTCTTTATTATTTAATACATGAGGCGGGAAAACATATTGAAGATGCTGTTGATGAAATAAGAGAGGCTGTAGATTTTTTAAGGTACTACAGTGATGAGGCAATCAAGTTACAGTCCACATCAAACAAGCTAAATGGCCCAACAGGTGAAGAGAATATTCTTACGTATCATCCAAGAGGAAGATTTTTATGTATTAGCCCCTGGAACTTTCCAGTTGCTATTTTGATTGGTCAAATCAGTGCTGCTCTTGCAACAGGCAACGATGTGATATCAAAACCATCAGAGCACACCCCAATTCTTGCAAGCATAATTACTAATATTTTTCACAGCCAAGGAGTTCCTGAGGGTGCTCTTCAACTTGTCCTTGGTGATGGCATGAATGGTGCAACTTTAACCAAATCCAAGAGTCTAAAAGGTGTTGCTTTTACCGGATCTACTGACACTGCTCGAAAAATTCAATCCAGCCTTCTTGATAACCACAAGGAGATAGTTAAATTTATAGCGGAAACTGGAGGCCTGAACTGCATGATAGTAGACTCAAGCGCTCTTTTGGAACAAGTAACAGATGACGTTATCCGATCAGCATTTAATAGTGCTGGCCAAAGATGTTCTGCATTGAGAGTCCTTATTGTTCAAGAAGATGTTTATCAAGATGTAGTAGACATGGTAGCTGGGGCAATGGAGGTTCTAGATATTGGGCCAACTGAAAACTTTAATAATGACATTGGTCCAATAATATCAAAAGATGCATTTAGTAAGCTTAAAGACTATATAGAAGTTGCTTCAATTGATGGTAAGAATGTCATACAACCGCATGACTATATTGATGATATATATATTCCGCCAACAATAATTGAGATCGAATCATTGTCAGAATTGGAGTCTGAGCAGTTTGGTCCAATTCTTCATATTATGAAATTTAAGGCAGGCAACGTCCAGGGTGTGGTAGAGGAAATAAATAAACTTAATTATGGCCTTACGCTTGGTGTTCATACACGAGTTGAATCTAGGGCAGATGAGATAGCTCGCACTGCAAATGTAGGAAATGTTTATATAAATCGAGACATAGTAGGTGCTGTTGTTGGCGTCCAGCCATTTGGTGGAGAAGGCCTATCAGGAACTGGATGCAAAGCCGGTGGCCCAAATTATTTATCTCAATTTGTTAATGAACAAGTGGTTTCTAAAAACATAGTGGCTTTTGGGGGCAATACAGAACTGCTTAATCTCCAAAATAAGGAATGATAGGCTTCAGAAAAGTTCCAACAAAGTTGGTCATTGGAATATTTTTCTTTCTAATCGTCCTTATCTTGCTTCTTTATCTGGATCTAAACTCAGGCCAGCCTCCTGCTGAAGAAGAGATCATATACAGTGAGAATATTGAAGATGTTCCACTTGAAGTGGCTTCGCAACAAACCTATGAAGTGAAAGATGGTGAAATTCTCTCGATCATATTTGAAAAATTTAAGGTTCCTTTAAATACCCAATACAAAATCTATAGTCTAGAGGATGCTAATTTAGTAACAAATATAAGGCCTGGCAATAAAATTATATTTTCTTATTTTGGTGAAAAGCTTACTAATATTGGAATAGTTAAAGATAAGCTTTCCTCAATAGAGATATCGATTGGACAAAAAATAGAACTCAGAAAGATTAAAAATGCTGTTGAAACAATTTCATCTTATGCAGGAGGAACTATCTCCAGTTCTTTTTATGAGGATGCTTTGGCCTCTGGCATGCCTGATAGTGTCATTATGGATCTCGCTTACATCTTTGGCTGGGATATAGATTTTGTTTTTGATATTAGAGAGGGTGATACTTTTTCTGTGATCTATGAAACTCCATACTCTAAAGGGGAAAAAATAAAGAATGGTGATATTTTAATAGCGGAATTTACCAACCAGGATAAAACATATGTGGCAAATAGATTTATAGATCAAGATAATAAAAAAGGCTACTTTGATGAAAACGGTGAGAATATGCAAAAGGCTTTTCTTCGAGCGCCTCTAGAATTTTCTTATATTAGCTCCCACTTCAATCCAAATAGAATGCATCCAGTCCTTCATACAATTAGGGCTCATAATGGTGTTGATTATGCAGCCCCAACAGGCTCTCCTGTTAGAGCCACTGGATCTGGAAGCGTAGAATTTGCTGGGGTACGAAATGGCTGCGGCAAAGAAATTGTTTTGAAGCATACAAATGATTACTCAACCAGGTACTGTCATTTAAGCAAATTTGAAAGCAAGGTTAAAAAGGGCAAAAAAGTTATGCAGGGTCAGGTTATTGGATATGTTGGTAGCACAGGCTTAGCTACTGGACCTCATCTTCATTATGAGTTCAAAATTGGCAATAGACACACAGATCCAGTAAAGATAAAGCTTCCTTCAGCAGAGCCACTGTCTAGTAAATTAAAGCTGGATTTTGATATCCTTTTTAAAAAAAATAAATTAATGTTGGATGATATGAGTAAATTTGTAAATCAAAACACCAGTGATAAGAATGAGTAAATCTATATATATAGGTGTCATGACCGGAACAAGCTGCGATGCAATAGATATATCTTTTATATCAATATCCAAAAAGGTGAGTTTAGAATTCTTCCACAGCATCAAGATTCCAAAAAAAACCCAAACTGAAATAAAAAATTTAATCACATCTAATGAAGTTTCCTTGAGCACATTGGGTAAAATAAATAAAGATATTGGTGAGATGTACTCTCGAGCAATAGAAAAATCTATTTTGCTAAGTGGGCTACAAAAAAAAGATATAAAAGGAATTGCTCTATCAGGACAGACTGTTTGGCATGAAATTAATAAAGGCAAAGGATTTTCAATGCAGCTTGGAGATCCAAATATAGTTGCAGCAGATTTGAATATACCAGTAATTGATAATTTAAGAGGTATGCATATTGCGACTGGAGGTCATGGTGCCCCGCTTGTGCCTGAATTCCATCATGATATTTTTTACAAGAAAAATAAAAAGGTTCTTATTGTAAATATTGGAGGAATATCTAACTTCACATACATTAAAAATAGAAGTGAGTTTTTTGGAAGCGATATTGGTCCTGGAAACGCGCTAATGGATGCGTATTGTCAAAAAAATCTTGATAGGCCTTTTGATAAGAATGGTGCTGTTGCCTCAAAGGGAATTGTTTTAGAGAAAGAATTAAAGCGACTCATATCGTTGAAGTTTTTTAGCGATCCTTTTCCTAAATCAACAGGTAAAGAGCTATTTAACTATGAGCTAATTGGTAAATCTCTTTTATCTGAGTCCCCAAAAGACATACTGGCTACACTTACTGAGCTTACAGCCCTATCAATTCAAGTTGCGGTTCAGGAAAATAAATTCCTGCCAAATGACATTGTTATATGTGGTGGAGGTGTAAAGAATAAGTTTTTACTTGAAAGAATTTCTAAACTATTAGATGTTAATGTCACCACTTCTGAGGATGAGGGGTTTAACTCTCAAGCTATAGAGTCAATGGCTTTTGCTTGGTTTGGTTTTAGGAGGTTAAATAATATCCAATCTATGGTTCAAATTAGCAATAAAATTGTAAAAAAAGCTTTGCTAGGATCACTTACAAGCTCTAAATAGTAAACGATTCCCCACAGCCACAAGTTGTTTTGGCATTTGGATTATTAATTATAAATTTAGCACCTGACAAGTCTTCTTTGAAGTCTAGCGTTGAGCCATATAGATATGGGTAGGACATTGAATCTAAAAGTACAGAGAAATCCCCAAACTTTATAATATCGTCATCAAATGCCTCCTCATTATCAAATTTGAATCCATATTGAAAACCGGAGCAACCGCCTCCGGTCACATAAACTCTAAATTTTGATTGCAAGCCATCTCCACTGGACATAACTTTTCTAATCCTACTCATCGCGGCATCTGTAAGATCAATAGATTTGTTGGTCTCAGTAGTCATAATTATCCTTAATATACTACATTTATAATATTTATTACTTAACAGAATAAATTTTCATAACAGTATAAAATATTAGATATGAATCTATATCTCATTTTCAAGTCCTTCCATATCTTCTTTATGGTTGCATGGTTTGCTGGGATATTTTATTTACCTCGTCTTTTTGTAAATCACATTGAGGCTTCTAATGAGGATATTAAAAATCAGTTATTAGGAATGGAGAGGCGTCTGATAAGATTTATTACACCACTTGGTATTTTATCTGTTGTGTTTGGACTTCTTATGGCATATCTATCAGGGAATTTCCTTAATTTTTTATCACAAGACTGGATAATGTTAAAAATTAGCATTGTTTTTGGTCTCATTTGGTACCAACTTTTTTGTTATCAAATAATAAATAAGCTTGAATGCAATAGTCTTAAATGGAGCTCTTTTAAAATGAGGCTGTTCAATGAATTACCTGTTCTATTTTTGATAGTTGGCATTTTTGCTGCGGTGTATAAATTTTAAATTGCTTTTTTATGTGTGTTCATTTTTTGATATGATAACGACCTTTCTAAGGACACATATAAATTGAATAAAATAGAAAAATCATTAAAGCTTTTTTTAGAAGCGAAACAATTAATGCCTGGAGGTGTGAACTCACCTGTGCGTGCATTTAAAAATATAAAGGGTAGTCCTATATTTTTTAAAAGTGCAAAAGGGCCATTTCTGCATGATGTTGATGACAACAAATATATAGATTACATAGGATCATGGGGGCCAATGATTATGGGCCATTCTCATGAAAAAATTATAGAGGCAGTTAAAAGGCAGGTTGATCTTGGTACAAGTTATGGTGCCCCCACTGCATTAGAAACAGATGTGGCAAGACTGATCAAAAAAGCAGTTCCAAGTATTGAAAAAATTAGAATGGTTAACTCTGGGACAGAAGCGACAATGAGTGCAATAAGATTAGCACGAGGGTTTACCAACAAAGAAAAAATTATAAAGTTTGATGGTTGCTATCATGGTCATGTTGACTCCCTTTTAATAAAAGCTGGCTCGGGTGTCTCGACTTTCGGTTTGCCAGATTCCCCCGGTGTGCCTAAGGATCTGGCAAAATTAACTTATAGTGTTCCTTATAATGATATAGATGCGTTTACTGATATATTTGAAGGAATTAAGGATGATGTTGCCGCAGTAATAGTTGAGCCTGTTGCAGGCAATATGGGGTTTGTTCCTGGATCAGAAAATTTTCTCAAGACCATAAGAAAGATCACTAGTGAGAATAACTCACTTTTAATTTTTGATGAGGTCATGTCTGGTTTTAGAGTTTCGCTGGGTGGCGCTCAGGAAATATTTGACATTAAACCTGATCTTACTGCTTTGGGTAAAGTTATTGGCGGAGGTCTTCCAGTTGGAGCTTTTGGAGGTTCGGAGAAAATAATGAACTACCTTGCTCCAGAAGGCCCGGTATATCAAGCTGGTACTTTATCGGGCAATCCATTGGCTATGTCTGCCGGGTCTGCACTATTGGAACTCTTGATAGAAAAGGATCCATATGATGAGCTTGAAAAAAAATCATCAAGCCTTTTAAGTGGAATGTCCAAGATCATGCAATCAAAAGGTATAGAGTTTTCTCACGCCCAAATTGGAGGGATGTTTGGTTTTTTCTTCGCAGAAAAACTTCCTAAAAACTTCAATGAAGTTGCTGCAACAGATGATGTTATTTTTATAAAATTCCTGACTCAATGCATGCTTAGCGGGATTTATTTTGCCCCATCTAAGTTTGAAGCAGGTTTCATTTCTACAACTCATTCAAATGACGTTATTGATTTAACACTTTCAAAAATTGAAAAAATTATGGAGAAATTTTAAATGTCATACGATATAAGTGCGCTTGGAAATGCATTGGTTGATACTCAGTTTATGGTGGACTACGACTTTCTTAAAGAATTTGACCTCGAAGCTAATCAAATGGTACTTGTTTCTGCAGAAGATCAAAAACCAATTCTTGAAAGACTCAAGAGCTTGAATTATGAATCAGTATCGGATTGTGGAGGTTCTGCAACAAACTCTTTAGTTGCCGCATCCAACTATGGATCAAAATGCCACCATGTATGTAGAGTGTCTGACGATAAAGATGGCAATATGTATATTAATAGCCTCAAACAGGCAGGAGTAGCCCATATAGGAATAAGCGATAGAAATGGTGACCTTCCGACTGGAAAATGCCTAATCCTTGTAACACCTGATGCAAAAAGAACAATGATTAGTATGTTAGGCGTAAGTGAATTCCTTGGTGAAGAAGACATTGACTATGATGTGGTCGAAAGCTCTAGGATTTTTTATATTGAAGGATACATGGTTACAAGCGAGGAGAATTTTAATGCTGTTATTTCAGTTCTTGAGCACTTAAAGGGGAAAAATATTATTAAAGCCCTTTCTTTAGCTGATGCTGGCCTTGTAAAAATTTTTAAGGACAGATTTGATAAAATAGAGTCTTATGGGCTTGATATGATCTTCTGCAATGATGATGAAGCTATTGCTTTTTCACAGACCCAATCTATTGATGAAGCTATTTCTTTCTATAAACAAAAGGAATACATTACAGCAGTCACAAGAGGTGCAGATGGAAGCTCTGTTGTCACAGCTGGAAAAGTGATTAATACTGCTGCTGAAAAAATTGACCCAATTGATACCAATGGTGCTGGAGATATGTTTGCTGGTTCGTTCATGCATGCTTATCTAGAAGGTAGTAATTTGTCACAATGCTCATCATTTGCAAATTTTGCTTCATCGCTTGTTGTTACAACATTTGGGCCTCGGGTCTCTAGTGAGAAATATAGTCAAATTTTAAATAAATTAAGAAAAGGCTAGTAAATATGCCCTCTATCTGATATTTTCTCCACCCTAAAAAAACTAAATTAAGTAATGCCTGTAAAAAAAACAACAGAAACAAAATCAACTAAAAAAACAGTGGCTAAGAAA